>CACHDI010000009.1 GCA_902578545.1 uncultured Alphaproteobacteria bacterium | reverse complement strand
CAGGAATGGATACCTAATGGGGAAACGATAAAAGATTGGTCAAGGATGATGACTGTGCAAGTTTTATATAATTATAATACAAAAAGTACCCTCAAAAATTTCGTAGATCGTTTTATTGGTATTATAGTAGATTTTTGTGATGAAGGAAGAGGCTTGGAAATTTCTAGTGGGGAAGAATATGGATATTCGTATAATTATTTCATGACAATTTGTGGTAAAAATCCAAACACAAAAAAGCCAGAATATACAATGATTAAGGTTATTTCTGGAAAAGATGCTTTGTATTTAATACAAAAAGCATGGAGATATGAGCCTACTAATTCCCAAATACAAGATTGGTCAAAGTTAGTTTCAAAAGTTTTCCTTTGCGATTCTAGAAATAAGAATGCTCCGTGTCCTAAGATATAATTTTATAGATACTTTTTTTTAAATTTAAAAATTTTTGTGATAACTTTTAATTAAATTGGTCTATTTCTCGAGAAACCGTTTCGAATATTTTAAAGGCTTCTGCTGGATTTAATTTTTTTACAGTACCTTCCATTACATCTTTGTTATTCCACATTGATGTAATCAACGGATCGCCTCTCATAGCCCAGCTGGCAAATAATCTTCTTTTAGAATTGTTTTCAGACAATTTTTTTATGTCTGAATGTCTTTTATCATTTAAAATTTTATTATAAGTATTTTTTAATTCTTTAGATGGACCTTCAAGATATTGGAGATATAGGTCAGATCGATAAATTAAGCATCCAGTAATGCTATTTTTTTTATTGTTTAAGTTAGAAATTTCTAAAATACTATTTATATTTTTTTTATTAAAACCAAACGGTGTAGATACATATATTAAATACTTAATCTTGGTCTCCAGAATTTTTTTAAATTTAATAATAATATCTATAAGGTTAACAGCTAAACACCATTTATTGAAGTCTTATATTTTAAGTTTTTTTTTTAAATTTAGTACAGTCCATTTTTTAAAACACATTTATCAAAGGCATCAAAAGCTTTATTTGATCCAATTAAAGAAAACCATGCTATAGTATCATTTTTATCCAGATGATAAAATTTCCTTCCTGCTCTCATTTCTTTTTCAATTTCGCTTGCAGCTTGCTCAGTATAATTAGAGATATTACTCATTAACCAACCGTTATCATATTCGGGACTATCATCTATCCATGGATCATTATTATCAATTTGAAATTTAAAAAAATCATATTTTTTGTTTGTAAAATCCTCATAAAAAGTTGCTAATTCATAAAAATCTTTAGATCTATAAATCTGAAGCTCCATTTCACTATTTGATACACTTGCAATGCATGCACGTCCCCCATCATCATACTTATAGGCAAAGACTTTCCAGTGATCTTTTTCATATATAGTAGTTCTTGTTTCAGCCATAAGATAAAAACAAGAAACTAATAAATAAAATATGAAAGAAAAAAGAAAATAAGAATTTTTTAAATTAAAAATCATTTTTACTCCAGACAGTTTATAAAATGTTAATACCAATGTCAGTTTAATTATAAAAGAAAAAAAAACAATTGAACTATAAACTTAAGATAAGTTTGCATTTACTAATTTTGGTATTTTTTTGGACTCATCAAAAAAGGGTAAGGTTACTATTTGACAGTCATGTAAATTATTTTCATGATCTTTAATATATAATTTTTTTTCTATCCAGTTGTTATTGTAATTGAATAATGCATATCCGATACCTTTACCAAAGTATGGAGAAAAGGCCCCTACAGTAGTTTGACCAACTATTTTATTTTTGTAAAAAATTTTTAATCCAGAAAAGGGAATTATGTTTTGACAAATTATACCAAAAAGTTTGGTTTTTTTGTTAACTGTTAATAGTTTATCTTTCCCAATAAAAAAACCTTTTGAAAGATCAATAAATTTACCTAATCCTACCTCAAAAGGATTATTAAAACGATTCATATCAGTACCATAGTCGAGAATTCCAGCTTCTATTCTTCTTATGCCCATTGAATCTAAACTTGACGTTTTTATGTTAAAATCTTTACCTCTTTCCATTATATAATCCCATAAATGAAGATGATCATCTTGGGGACCATTGCTATAAATTTCAAAACCAAGTTCACCTGTCCATCCAGTTCTAGAGACTAAAAAATTTTGACCACCAAAATTTAGGTTATGACAATGAAAATATTTGAATTTTTCTATATCAATACTGGTAACACAATTTTTCAAAACTTTTAAGGCATTGGGTCCTTGTATTTGAATTGCCCAAGATTTTGGGTCTCTTATATTTACTTTTAAACCTTCACTATGAGCTAATAACCATGTCTCGAAATTACCATCAGCATGAATATACCAGAATTTATTTGATGATAGTCTTATCAATATTCCGTCCATTATAATTCCACCATCATAATTACAGGCAATGGCATACCTTGCACGGTTAATTTTTAGATCGGATATGGTCCTAGAGAAAACTTTTTCTAATAATATTAATGAGTCAGAACCACTTATTTCTAGTGGCTTCTCGGGCACATCATATAAAACCACTTTTTTTCTTAAGTTCCAATAAGATTCAATTGGATCTTTTCCGTTAGATAGAGGATAAAATCTATTTGCTGAAATTCCAAAAACAATTTTTTTATCATAATATTTGGAAATGTATGGGCTTATGTCAAAACGTTTTGAACTTACAACAAATAAATCATGTGAATCTCCATAATTTTTTTTCAAGGACATTATAAAACTTTCATTATTAATTTTGGATAGATTCTTTGTAAATTATTGATTGAGAATTTGTATTTTAAACTTAATTTTTAGTTAAATCATGACTAAGTATAAATCAATCTTAATAATGGTACCAAGTCATATAATGTTCAGATATTATATTATTTATTGGAGTATATTTTATATAGATGTAAAAAAATATTAGTATTCTAAAAACCCAAAAAAATGGATGGGTCAATACATTTTTATTTAAAAAATAAAAACTGATAAAATCTAAATCCTAGGGGTTATAATAATTTGATCTAACAAATTGATTAATCCGTGGTAGTTTACTAGTAGAAATTTTCACAAAGTATTTTAAAAATTTTTAATAAAAAATTAATTTGGAATTTTTCCCATAATACGATTGGCTATAACTTGTGCCTGAATTTCAGCTGATCCTTCAAATATATTCAATACTCTGGCATCACAAAGTATTCTACTTATTTCATATTCTAATGCATAGCCATTACCACCATGAATTTGTAAAGAGTTATCAGCAGATGACCATGCTATTTTTGCACATAATAACTTAGCCATTCCAGCTTCTAAATCACATCTATGCCCAAGATCCTTATTTTTTGCAGCAAAATAAGTTAGTTGTCTTCCCATAGCAATTTCAACAATCATCATTGCTATTTTGTTGTAAACTCTTTGAAAATTAATAATTGACCTACCAAATTGTTTTCTGTTTAGAGAATAAGATAATGCTAGGTCTAATGCGTTCTGTGCGACACCAATAGATCTTGCAGCAGTTTGTATTCTGGCACTTTCAAAGGTTTTCATTAATTGTGAAAATCCATTATTTTCGACTTCTCCAAGAAGGCCAAGACATTCTACTTCTAGATTTTCAAATCTTAATTCAAATTCTTTCATTCCTCTATACCCCAAAACTTTTATTTCAGTTCCAGATATATTTTTATCAGGAAAAAATTCTTTTTTGGTTTCCGGAGTTTTGGGAACAAGAAAAATAGATAGACCTTTATTTTTTTGTGATATATCCGGATTAGTACGTGCAAGAATAATAAATAAATTTGCTCTGGATGCATGAGTTATCCAAGTTTTGTTTCCTGATAAAAAATAATTATCAGCATCTTTTTTTGCTTTAGTTTTTATTGAACCTAAATCTGATCCACAATCAGGTTCAGTAAAACATGCAGCTGGAATGGTTTCTCCATTAGCAATTTTAGGTAACCAAAGATCTTTTTGGGCTTTTGTCCCATCATTAATAATTAATTCACTTGCTATTTCTGTTCTGGTTGCCAAACTACCAACACCAATATAGCCTCTTGCTAACTCTTCAGATACAACACACATTGCAAGTTTATTCAAACCTAGTCCGCCGTATTTTTCTGGAATGGTTAAACCAAAAACCCCTAATTTTGACAATTCATCGATTAGATTCTGAGGAATCAGTTCGTCTTTTAAGTGCCATTGGTTTGAGTCATTATTTACATTTATAGCATTAAACTTTTGAAATTGTTCTCTTATTTGTTCGAATTCAAGATCTAGTTGAGTATTCTCTAGGGTAGTTGTAGTTTCTTTTTTGACAGCAATTTTAACTAAGCGCTCTTTTAATTTAGCTATCTCATTGATACTAAAATTCTCTGTTAAATTTTTATTTAAAGTATATAAATCATTTGGTATTATACATTCATAGTCATTAACTTTAATAAATTCAGTTTGTGACATCGGTATACCATTCAGGATTTGGCTAACATATTCTATAAAAGCAATATCTAAAATTAGATGCTCAAATTCACTTATGTTTTTATTTTTAGCTAATTTTAGAGCCCACTTATTAATTTGTCTTAATGATTCTATATAAGTCGCAATCCATGCAAATCCATGGATCAAATGTTGATTTTCTATTTCCCAAACTTTCAGATTATCTAGGTTTTCCTTTTTTTTTGAAATGAGTTCTTTTTTTATTTTTTCAAAAATCTTTTCTAAATCAAGAAGAATTTCATTATATTTTGAGGAAATAGAATTACTTATATTATTTTTTATTTGATCTAACATATTAATTATTTACGTAATTATAATCTATCTACTTATGTTTATATACTAAACATGAATAAAACTTTCACTTTCATTAAATGTTTTAGAACTATTTTTTAAGCCTAAATAAATACCTTTTTTATGTATATGTCTAGATGCACTCCAACATAATACTAAGGAGTCAAGTAAATCGTCAGGTTTTGCTTTTATTTCCTCTGACAATTGTTTGCTCAATGATGTCGGAGTAAACCCAAGATTAGTGAGTAATTCCAACCTTTCAAAAAAACCTAAAAGCCCACTTTTTCCAAATCTTAAAAAATCGCCTTTTAGTTCACGAAAGCTACATTCTGGGTGTCCTTCTTTTAAAGAATATCCTTTCTCAATAAGCTTTTGGGTTTCTTTTATTTTATCATTTATCATCCATGTTTGTTTTGATAATCCATGGCTAGTTATTTTCTTGTTCAATATATTTGCTGATTCATAATTACTTTCTAAAGATGCTTTTTTGCATGGAGGAGCAAAAATTGAATGTCTTCTTGGTCCAATAAAAGCCCTAGCTTTAACGTCACACTCTCTTATGTGTTTTTTTTCATCAAGGCCTATTGGAATATCTGCAATAATAAATGTTTTCTTAGGTAACTTAAGTATTAGTTCTTCAAGATTTTTTGAATAAAGGCAATAACATTTTTTAAAATCAAAAGGTTTAGAAAAACTTGCTAACCAGCCATTACTACATCCATCAATACCAACAGCGAACATGATTATCCCCAAACTTTTTTATAAAAATAGGATTAGCAGAACATTCCTATACATAAAATTTATTTAAAACTTATTTTCAGAATAAAAGTTATACAGACCTTTAATTTAGATCTATCATATTTTCTAATTTTTTTAAAACTTCCTCACTATTATCTTCTAAAGGATACTCTGTTAATATAGCCTGTTTAATTGTATTACGAGTAAATTCCAAATCAAATCTTTTTCCAGACTTATCCATGCCTGTATTTACCAAAAACACATTGCAATTATGTTTTTTAATTTTTTTCATTAACATGTCACTGTATTCTTTTACTTTTCTGGGCATAAACGGAGATCCATAACATGGTGAAAATGTTCTCTTAATTTCATCAGATCCGGCTTCTGTTCCAGGCATTTGACTAGTATAACCTGTTTCAAAGAAACGTCTTACTGTACTTCCGCTAATTCTACTGATCGCAGGAAAAATGCCTTCTGCATCCATTGTTAAAAAAAATATATTATCTGCGTGATCAAAGTTACTTCGTTTATGATATGCATTTTCTACACAAGTTATTGGATAACTTAATCTAGCATTTAATGCTTCTGGATTTTCTTCTACTAGAGTATTCCTTTTCTTTGCAGTAGCTACAGCATCAAAAATTGTTCTATGAGTGTCTGGAGTAAGTCCCTCACTTTTGGCATAGCATCCAGTTTCTATCATTCTTATTCCCATACTTGTCCATGCTACTTCATCATCACTTATAAGTTTATAATCTGGATCGCTACTTAGGGTTGTTTTCCCAGTACCACTCAAACCAAACATTAAATTTGTAGTACCACCATATGTAAATGCCCCACAATGCATTGGCAGTATTTTATATTTAGGTAATTCAAAACTTACAATGCCAAAAACACCTTTCTTTATTTCACCAAGAAATGTAGTACCACCTATCAGCAACACTTTTTCGTCCAAGTGTATATATATTTTTGGTTCCATTTTGATCTCAGTATTATGATAAATAGTCCAATCACCTACCTGATCCTCAGCTGTAACTTTAAACATATTCCAAACAAATTGCTTATGGCGTTCATCATTAGTATGTAATGTAAAGTTAGTCCCAACTGTTTCAAAATTAGTAGGTGATAAATATTTCTGATCTTTGAGTAATTTTAAAAAATCTCTATAATCTTTTTCTTTGCCAATTTTATTATATTTTGGTCTAGTTAAGTCTAAACTTTTTGTTTGTCTTCCAAAGAAAAACTTTTTATCTGGACTGCGTCCAGTTGGATTTGTGTTTATACTAATATTCGCCATAATTATACTTCATTCCTAACATTCTTTAGATATGGGATCGGTTATAAATCTTAAAACATATTTAAATGCCTGATATTAGATTTGATAATGGTTCCCCAGTTTTTAAAGATTTATTATATAAAATCTTTACAATAATAATTTTTTTGCCTGATTTTTAATCTTTCGATTTAATATATGCTTCTATGTAAAAAATGTTTTTTTGATTTTGAAATGATATAATATTCAATAATGAAAAATATATTGAGTCAATATTTAGGATGATAGTATCTACTAATAATTGCAAAATAATGCATGCCACAAGTGTTTATATAAACGGTAAAGGAATTGTTATTTTTGGTAAATCTGGTTCTGGAAAAAGTAACTTAGCAATTAAACTAATTTCATTTGGAGCAAAATTAATCAGTGATGATCAAACTCAGTTAGAATTAAAAAAAAATAAAATAATTTTAACAAAACCCGATAGTACTCCTAACTTAATTGAAGCAAGAGGTATTGGATTAATTGAAGTTCCTATAAAAAATTCAGCTGAATTATTTTGTTTTGTAAAAATGACTGAAATCGAATTAAAGAGATTACCTTATAAAAAACAAAAAAACTGCTTTGGAAAAAAAATAAAAATGATAGAATTTAATCCTAATTATAATAATGAAAGCTCTCTTTTTTTGAGTTTAAAATATGGAGTAAAAACAAATATAATTTGAGGAAAACTCTTGGTAACTGATCATTATAATAAATTGATTATAATTACAGGCTCATCTGGAGCTGGAAGAACCACAGCAATAAACGTATTTGAAGATATAGGTTATGAGTCTATAGATAACATACCAATATCTATGATCGAAAATTTAGTTTTAGCTAAAAATAGAAACAAAAATTTAGCACTTGGTGTTGATATAAGAACAAGAGAATTTTCACCAAAAAGTTTAAGAAAATTAGTATCAAAATTTGACAAAATTGAAATTAAGGTAATTTTTTTAGATTGTGATTTAAATAAACTCCTCGGAAGATTTAATGAAACTCGTAGAATTCATCCTTTGTCTGGGAGTAAATCTTTATCTGAAGCATTAGTTGAAGAAATGGAATATTTAAATCCTATTAAAGAGTTTTCTGATTTTGTTATTGATACTACGGATTATAGTCCTACGGATCTCAGACAAGAGTTGTTGAATTATATGTCCATTTCAGAAATAGAAAAGTTCAGTATACTATTACAGTCTTTTTCCTATAAAAAAGGATTACCTAGAAATATTGACATAATATTTGACTGTAGATTTTTGAAAAACCCATATTGGAATACAGAATTAAGAGATTTAGATGGCAATTCTCAACTAATACAAGATTTTGTAAGTAATTCTAGTGAGTTTAACTCCTTTTTTTCTAAAGTATTATCCCTTTTAAATTTTTATATTCCACAAGTTCAAAAAGAAGGAAAAAACCAATTTTCAGTTGGTTTTGGCTGTACTGGTGGTAAACACCGTTCTGTAGTATTAGTAAACAAAATAATGCAGAAATTAAAAAAAGATGGTTATAATATTCTATTAAAACATAGAGATATAATTAGTTGATTTTTATTTATAATTTAAGGATATGGTAATATTACAAGGGAAGTAAAACTTAAAATTATTAACAAAAGAGGTTTGCATGCTCGGGCCTCAGCAAAATTTGCATCAATTGTTGACAGCTTTAAATCTAAAGTAGAGGTTACTAGAGGAAATTTGGTAGTTCCTGGAAATTCGATTATGGGATTACTTACTCTTGCAGCTGAGCAAGGGTCAATTATATCAATACAAATAACTGGCGAAGATGAAAAAGAACTTGAAGAAAAACTCATAAATTTGGTTAATAGTTTTTTTGGCGAAGGTTCTTAGTCCAACTTATCTGGTAGGTACTGGTTTTTCACCTTTATAATTGTAAAATCCAATTTTATTTTTTCTTCCTAACCAATCTGCTTCAACATATTTCACTAATAATGGGCAAGGGCGATATTTAGTATCAGCCAATCCATCATGTAATGTGTTCATAATAGCTAAACAAGTATCAAGTCCAATAAAATCGGCAAGTTCTAGGGGTCCCATAGGATGATTTGCTCCTAATCTCATAGAATTATCAATACTTTCAACAGTTCCAACACCTTCATAAAGGGCATAAATTCCTTCGTTAATCATTGGCATTAGTATTCTATTAACAATAAAGGCTGGAAAATCTTCAGAATTAGTAGAAATTTTGCCAATTTTTTTAACCAGTCCTTTTAAACAATCGATAGTTTCTTCACTTGTGGCTATACCTCTTACTAATTCAACTAGTTGCATGACTGGGGCAGGCTTCATAAAATGACAACCCATAAATTTTTCTGGTCTATCAGTTCTAGCTGCTAATCTTGTTATTGAAATTGAAGATGTATTAGATGTAAGAATAGTATGAGGTTGGAGATGTGGGACTAACTTTTGAAATATTTCATGTTTAATTTTTTCATTTTCTGTTGCTGCTTCAATAATTAAATCGCACCCACCAAGTTGAGCAATGTTATTTTTTGTTTTTATTCTATCAATAGAATACGAACCAATATCTTTTTCTAACCTACCTCTGTTAATTGCTTTATTTATATTATCTTTAATTATGTTAGAAGCGTTATTTAGGGTTATTTGATCTCTATCATTGATCAAAACGTTAAAACCTGAAGTCGCCAATACTTGGGCAATACCAAGCCCCATTTGCCCTGCTCCAACTATTCCTATAAGTTTAATATCATCTGACATAAAAGTTATATTAATTAAATTTTATTAGTTAATTCTGGGACAACATTAAATAAATCGCCAACTAAACCAAAATCTGCAACTTGAAAAATAGGTGCTTCTTCATCTTTGTTAATTGCTACTATTACTTTACTATCTTTCATTCCTGCTAAATGTTGAATTGCCCCTGAAATTCCAACTGCTACATAAAGTTCTGGTGCAACTACTTTTCCAGTTTGACCTACTTGCCAATCATTAGGAGCAAACCCAGAATCTACTGCAGCTCTAGATGCGCCTACTGCTGCACCAAGTTTACTTGCTAATTTCTCAATTATATCAAAATTTTCTTCACTCCCTATTCCTCTTCCTCCTGACACTACTATTTTTGCAGAAGTAAGTTCTGGTCTATCATTTTCTACTATTTTATCTTCTACCCATAATGACATTTTATTTTCAACTACTGAGCAATTTGTATTGAGTATATTTGCACTATTAGACATCTCAGGTGTCTCAAAGTTAGCTGTTCTAACACTTATAACTTTTTTATTATCTGTACTTTTTACAGTTTGAATAGCATTTCCTGCATAAATAGGTCTTTCAAAAGTGTTGGAGTCAATGATTTTAGAAATATCTGTTATAACCATAACATCGATTAAGGCTGCAACTCTAGGTAAGATATTTTTCCCAAAAGCACTGGCAGGAGAAACTATAAATTCAAAATCCTTCGATAATTCGACTATTAGTGCTGACATAGGTTCAGCTAAACCGTTTTTAAAAAGAGGATCACTTACATTTAGTACACTATTAACTCCGTTAATTTTTGATGCTTCAATTGAAGCATTTTTAGCATCATCAGATGCACAAAGAATTGTTACCTCTCCTAAATGCGTTACTGCATTTACAGTTTTGCCTGTTAGATCAATAGAGAGCTCGTTGCTTACTATGTCTGCGATTACTAATACTGACATTTTAAATTACTCCTACTTCATTTTTTAATTTATCTAAAAGTTCGTCAACAGATGAAACTTTAATTCCAGATGGTCGTTCGGGTGGTTCCTTTGTTTCTAAAATCTCTAATCTATTCTTTATTTGAATATTAAGGTCTTGGGGTGTTTTTTCTTCCAAAGGTTTTCTCTTAGCTTTCATAATATTAGGAAGACTGGCGTATCTTGGTTCATTTAATCTTAAATCTACAGAAATAACTGCAGGTAGTGATACTTCAATTACTTGTAAACCACCGTCTACTTCTCTGGTAACAGAGGCCTTGTTATTATTCAAATCTATTTTTGATGCATAAGTTGCTTGAGAGCATCCTAAAAGTGCTGAAAGCATTTGACCTGTTGCATTCATGTCGTTGTCAATGGCTTGCTTACCACAAAGCACAAGATCAATGTTCTCTTTAACAACTACAGCATGTAAAATTTTTGCTACATCAAGTGGCTCAATATCGCTATTTACGTCATCAGTAGCAACAATTAGAATAGCTCTATCAGCACCCATAGCTAAAGCTGTCCTTAAAGTTTCTTGAGATTGCTGAGGCCCAATCGATATAGCTATAATTTCTTCCGCTTTATTTGCCTCTTTCATTCTTATAGCTTCTTCAAGAGCTATTTCGTCAAAAGGATTCATTGACATTTTTATATTAGAGAGATCTACACCACTACCGTCGGACTTAACTCTTACTTTAACATTGTAGTCAATCACCCTTTTGACTGGAACCAAAATTTTCATCTATTTCCCCATTTTTTTAATAGCTAAATAATATTAATTCATAAAAAAAAAATTAATAAAATATTAATTTTTGTCGCACATTTTCTAATTTTTTGAAGGGATCCAAAGAATATCATTTTTCCCATTATTGTTAAATTTTCTAGCACTTACAAAAAACCAGTCAGAAAGACGATTTAAATATTTTAGTATTTCTGGATTAACTTTTTCTTTTTCAGTTAACTCAACCACACATCTTTCCGCTCTTCTACAAGTCGTTCTACATAGATGTAATTGAGAAGAAACTTTACTACCCCCAGGAAGAACAAACGATTTTATGGGTTCGATAGATAAATTCATTTGGTCTATTTCTTTTTCTAAACTTATGACATAATCACCTGGAAATCTAAATGGTACAAAATTGTATTTTTTTTCTGTTTCAGGAATACAAAGATCTGCACCAATATCAAATAGATCATTTTGTATTTTAAGAAGTGAATTTTTGAAATCTCTTTCGATGTCTAAAGAAGTAACTATACCAATCAATGAGTTTAGCTCATCTACCGTTCCATAGGCCTCAACTCTTTTGGAAAATTTTTTTACTCTTTCTCCATTTCCTAATTCTGTATTTCCATCATCTCCTTTTTTAGTATATATTTTATTAAGTACTACCATTTTACCCCTTTTTTTCAAAATAAACAAAGACAATAATTAATAAAACTGCTACTGCCTGAGCTATAATTCGCCATCTCATTAATTTATTAGAGTATTTTCTACCAAAATTACCGCCTTTGGCAAAAGATCCAATTCCAAACATTAAAATGATTAAAACAATAAGGCACGTAACAATTGCTAAAATTAAGAAGATTGAAGACATTAATTTTTCATCATTTAAAAGTGAATTACGAATTATCAGATTTTAAAGATCCAGTCTAGTACATTAGTTGGTAAAAATTTAATCATAATCTTAGCAATTAGAGTTGGGATTGTTATTTTATATCTTTCTTTTGGTCTTTTGGAATTCAAAATTTTAATCAGTATTTTTGTAACTGCCTCGGGGTGTAGTTCGAAAAAGCTAAGTGAATTTTTTGAATTATTATTATATAATCTTTTCAGTACTTTATTTTCATAAGTCTTTTTATGAATTGAATTTTTCCAATCTAGCCATTTCTCAAAATGTTTAAGAGATTTTTGTTTAATGGATGTATTAATTGGCCCAGGTTGTATCAAAACAAATTTTAATTTTTCATGATAATTTTCTCTTCTCATAGCATCTGTTAAAGCTTCAATTGAAAATTTGGTAGCTGAATAAACTCCTCTGTAAGGTAGAGATATGAATCCCAGAACAGATGAACAATTTATTATTTTTGGGGATTCTGAACTCATCATTAATGGAATACATTTATTTATTAGATCTATTTGACCAAATACATTTACTTCAAAGATTTCTCTTAAAGCATCCCTTGGCATATCCTGGATTGCACCTGGTATTGCATATGCCCCATTATTATAAAGAGCATCAAGTTGAGATTTAGTTTTTTTTTTGATTAATTTTATAGCGTTATTAATTGACTCTTCTCTTTGTAAATCCAGTTCAAAACTTTCAATTCCCAAATTTTTAAAAAAATTACAATCATTTTTAGATCTACAGGTTGCAAATACTCTCCAACCTTTGTTATGAAGTGTAATAGCAGCATTTTTACCAATTCCGCTTGAACAACCAGTTATTAGAATATTTTTTGGTTCCATTTTTTAACCTTTTATCTAAAAGTATAAAATTAAAATGATAGATTATTAATGGCAAATAAAGAAGATTCAAATAAAGCAACAATTTACAATGAAAATCTTGATGTTGCACTTGGTCAAAGATATCTGGCATATGCTCTTTCCACTATAACTGATAGGGCACTTCCTGATAGTAGAGACGGATTAAAGCCAGTGCATAGAAGAATATTATATGCAATGAGGCAATTAAAATTAGTTCCTACAGGGTCATTTAGAAAATGTGCAAAAATTGTTGGTGAAGTTATGGGTAATTATCATCCCCATGGTGATAAGGCTATATATGATTCACTTGTAAGAATGGCTCAGACATTTACAACAAGATATCCACTTATAGAAGGCCAAGGTAATTTTGGTAATATTGATGGCGATAATGCTGCAGCACAAAGATATACAGAGGCTCGATTAAGTGAAATTTCGATGATAATGTTAGAGGGTCTTGATGAGTCAGCAGTAGATTTTAAAGATAATTATGATGGTTCTGAAAAAGAGCCTGAATATTTGCCTGCTTTTTTTCCCCAACTTTTGGCAAATGGTGCTTACGGCATAGCTGTAGGAATGGCAACAAGTATTCCGCCCCATAATATAATAGAAATATTAGACGCTTCAATAAAATTAATTCAAAATTCTAAAATAGATCAAGATGCTCTTTTAGAAATAATCAAAGGCCCTGATTTTCCAACTGGAGGGGTTTTAGTTGATTCAAAAAAAACTATTTTAGAAAATTATATTCTAGGAAAAGGTAGTTTTAGAATTCGAGCCAAATTTGAACAAGAATTTTTATCTAGAGGTAGATGGCAAATAGTAATCACGGAAATGCCATATGGAATCCAAAAGTCAAAACTAGTAGAAAAATTAGCTGAATTAATCAATGAAAAAAAATTAAATCTTTTGTCTGATTTAAGAGATGAAAGTGCTGAAGACATAAGGTTAGTTCTTGAACCAAAATCCAAAAACATTCCTCCCGAAATACTTATGGAACATTTATTTAAGAAAACTGATTTAGAAAATAGATTTTCATTAAATATGAATGTTTTACAAGATGGTAAAATGCCAAGAGTATTAAGTCTGAAAGATTTATTACAAAACTATATTAATCATGGCAGAAACATTTTAATTCGTCGATCCAATTACAGATTGAAAAATATTGATACAAGGTTGCATTTAATTGAAGGTTTTTTAGTAACCTATTTAAATATCGATAGGGTTATTAATATAATTAGGTTCAATGAGAAACCAAAATCTGATCTTCAAGAAGAATTTGATCTATCTGAAATTCAAGCAGAGGCAATTCTTAATATGAGGCTAAGGTCACTTAGAAAATTAGAACAATTTCAACTTGAGGAAGAAAAAGATTTACTTTTGAAAGAGCGTTTTAATTTAGAAGTGCTTTTAGAAGATGAAAAAACCCAATGGAAAAAATTATCAAAAGAACTAGAATTACTAAAACTTAAATTAAGTTCTGACAAAACTTTTGACCGAAAAACCTTAATTGAAGAAAAAGAAATATTTGAAAATATTGAGATTCCTGATTTTATTGAGGACGAAGAAGTTACAGTTGTAATTTCAAAATTAGGTTGGATAAAATTTGTTAAAGGTAATATAACTAATCCTGAGGAGATTAAATATAGAGAAGGAGATAAGGAACGATTTTTGATTAAAGCAAAAACCTCTGATAAACTTCTGATTTTTGGAACTAATGGACATATTTACACACTTTTAGTTAATTTACTTCCCAGTGGACGTACTAATGGAGAACCAATAAGATTACTTACAGATTTGCCCAATCAAACTGAAATAGTAAATGTTTTAATTTTTAATTCAGATTTATGCGCAATTGTTTCATCTAATGTTGGTGATGGTTTTATCATAAAACACGAAGACATGTTTGCGCAAACAAGATCTGGAAAAAAGATAATAAACCTAAAAACAGGTGTCTTTGCAAATTGCTTGAAAAATATTGAGGGAGATGCGATTGCTTCAATTGGTACAAACCGTAAACTTCTTATTTTTAAAATAGAAGAATTACCTGTTCTAAATAGAGGTAAAGGGGTAAGGTTGCAAAAATTTAAAGATGCAACTCTTTCTGATATTACAAGTTTTAAATTAGAATCAGGCCTTATTTGGTTTGATAAATCAGGTAGAAAAAAAGTTGAGAACAATTTTGAAAATTGGCTAGGAAAAAGGGCGCAATCTGGAAAAATAGCACCTAAAAATTTTCCAAAAAATAATATGTTTAATACAATGCAGAAGTTATAGAAATTTATAATATTCTCTATCAAGTATAAATTAAATTCTTCTTATTATAGTTTATAAGATTTGAGTGGCCAACTTATCTAAAACACCATTTACTAGTTTACATTCTTTTCCATTTGGGAAGAAAGATTTTGCAATTTCTAAAAATTCACTTATAACAATTTTAGGTGGAGTTTGTATTATAAATTCTGCAGCAGCAGCTCTAAAAATTGCCCTCAAAGTAGGATCGATTCTATCCATGGTCCAGTCTTTTTTTATTGACTGAGTTATGTTTTTATCTATTGTTTCTTGATTTTTAATAGTGGTTTCAATAATTTTTCTAAGAAAAATTAAATCTGCTTTTGAATAAAACTCAAGATCTTGGTTTTCGACATCCCTGTGTTTCTCGAATTCTAGTAAAACTTTTTGAATCGAATTATTATTAGCTTCCATTTGAAAAAGAGCCTGAACAGCATATAGCCTTGAAACACTTTTTTCTTTTATTTTTTGAATATTATTAATTTTAAAACTTTCTTAATTGAAATTGATTTTTCATTAAAAATTTAAACGCTGTACTCTTGTTTAATTAATAATAAAGATGTAAGGGCCATAACAGCATCCTTTCCCTTATTTTTTATTTTGGGATCAGATCTATCAATTGCTTGTTTGATATTATCTACTGTAAGAATTCCATTACCGATGCAAATTCCCTCTAGTCCCAATTTTGAAATTCCATAAGCACTATTATTTGCAACAATATCATAATGGCTAGTTTCTCCCCTTATTACACACCCTAATGCAATAAAACCTAAATAATTTCTTTTCAAAAGATTTATAGCAGTTGGTATTTCTAAAGCGCCCGATACATTCACTATATCTGAAACAATATTGTGTCTCGATAATTCGTCAAGTGCTCCCTTTAATAGATTTTCGTAAATTAATTTATAATATGGGGAGGCAACAATGGCAATTTTACTTTTACTATTTAGGTTCAAACTCTTTACTATTTTTTTCATAAATTTTTCTCATTTCAAGTAAAGTTTTTTATTGGTATTGTTTTTAATATCCTTAGTCCGTAACCCTCTAACCCAATAAGTTTAGGAGTTCCAGAATTAGTTAATAATTTTATGTTTTTTACTCCTAATGCCTTCAATATTTGAGCGCCAATACCATATTGTCTTATCGTACTAGAATTAGTGTCATCCTTATCAGTTATATCTTGGTTAAAATTTAGAAGTACAAGAACACCTTTACCCTTTTCATTTATTTGATACATGGAGTCACTAATTTGATTTTGCCTTTTAGGCTCTATTCCTAGTAGGTCTTGAAAGGTATTTGTAACATGCATCCTTACTAATATCCCGTCATCTGTGCAAATATTTCCTTTTGAAAGCGTATAATGGGTTGACTCATTTATTTTATCATTAAAAGTTTTTAATTGCCAATCTCCTCCAAATTTCGAATGTACTTTTTGACTTTTTATTTCTTTAACTAAACTATCATATCTCCTTCTATATGCGATTAAATCTGAAATAGTTCCAAGTTTTAAATTATGTATTTTTGCAAATGAAATTAAATCTGGCATTCTAGCCATTGTTCCATCATTATTCATAATTTCGCAAATTACAGCAGACGGATTTAAACCAGCAAGTCTTGATATATCAACCGCAGCTTCGGTATGTCCTGCTCTTACAAGTACCCCACCTTCTTTTGCTTTAAGAGGAAATACATGACCTGGTGTAGCTAGGTCTCTAGGTCCTGATAATGGATTTATAGCTGTTGAAATAGTTAATGCTCTATCATGTGCAGAAATACCTGTAGTCACACCTTCTTTAGCTTCAATAGAAACTGTAAATGCAGTTTCATGTCTTGATGAATTAGAAGCGGACATTAATGGTAGATTTAGAGTTTCTATACGGTCTTCAGTTAAAGACAAACAAATTAAACCACGACCATGTTTAGCCATAAAATTTATAGCTTCAGGCGTAGCCATTTGAGCAGGTATTATTAGATCTCCTTCATTTTCTCTATCTTCATCATCTGCAAGAATAAACATTCTACCGTTTCTAGCTTCATCAATAATTTCAGCTATATTAGAGATAGGGTTGTGTTCATTAGTTCTATTAATATTTTTTTTTTGGTCACTGAAAGACATTTTAAATCCTTGATACTTGCAAACGATCTAAATATCTTGCGAGTAAATCAATTTCTACATTAAATTTATCTCCAATACTACTATCAGCCCATGTAGTCACTTGTTTTGTATGTGGAATTATATTTACAGTGAATAAGTTTTCATTAACATCGTTGACAGTTAGAGATGTTCCATTTAATGCGATTGATCCTTTTTTTGCTATAAACTTTATTAGGTTTTCGGGACATTCAAAAGTAAGCTTATCACTTTTATCTACCTTTTCACAATTTACAAGCTTTGCAACACCAT
Organism: uncultured Alphaproteobacteria bacterium; assembly: GCA_902578545.1. Lineage (GTDB taxonomy): Bacteria > Pseudomonadota > Alphaproteobacteria > Rhodobacterales > Rhodobacteraceae > CACIIZ01. The sequence goes on along the minus strand of CACHDI010000009.1, from coordinate 46,222 downwards.
CAATATGTCCTGTTACGATATGTCCACCTAATTCGTCACCAATTTTAAGGGATTTTTCTAAATTTATTTTTTTTCCAATTACCCAAGGTTTTTTAGAATTTACAATGTTTGTTTTTGAGACTGTTTCATTAGAAACTTCTACTTCATAAGAAAATCCATTAGTTTCTATTTTTTTGTTAAATATAGTTAAGCATACTCCATCATGACAAATAGAGGCACCCTCTAAAGTATTATCATAATTAAAATTACATACTATTCTTGCATTGAAAATGTTGGATTTATTAACGCTGACTAATCTACCAACATCTGTTATCAAACCAGTAAACATCTTTTTAAATTTCTATAATAATTATTTGTTGATAAAAGTTAATGTATTTGAACAACACTTGATAAAATTACTAATATTAATTTTATATTAATTCAAACATTTTTTAAAAATTATTTTTAGTTAAAAATTATATTGAATTGAATAAAAAAAAATTAATTCTTAATATTCCAAATATGAGCAACATCGTTTCCAATAATTGATGATTTATCAAGACTATATCTATCATAGTCATCTAAACTTATTACGTCTGATAAATCCAAATTGATACCATCAATTCCTTCCTTATCTAAAATAATACCTGCTGTAATTAATATCAATTTGTCAACCAGTTTACCTTCCATAAGAGATGTTGCAAGTTTTCCTCCACCTTCAACTAACACTCTAGTTAGACCTAATTTGGAAAGTTTTTTAAATAGATCAATTAGATCTAAATAACCATTTTCAAGTGTAGAAACACCTAGAGTATTTATACCTTTTACTTTCAAGCTTTCAGTTTTTTTCTTTTTTAATTTTATATCATGGACTAAAAAAAGTTTGTTGTTGGTAATAGATCTATTCAAATCAATTCGTTCTAATAATTTTAAATTTTTATCCAAAATAATTTTTGTTGGTTGGGGTAAATTTTTAAATTGATCACGTAAATTGAGTCTAGGATTATCCCAAAAAGCAGTTTTTGATCCAATTAATATGGCATCATGCTTTGATCTTATCATTTGAACAAATATTCTTGACTTTTTTCCAGAAATCCAACTGCTTTTATTTTCTTTGGTTGCTATTTTCCCATTTAAGCTAATAGCTAGTTTTAATGTGATGTGAGGTCTTTTTTTTTCAATTGAGGTTATAAAACCTTCATTAAGGTCTTTTAATTCTTTTAATAATAAAGGTGAATTGTCTACTTCTATTCCATTTTTTCTTAGGAGCTCAAATCCTTTACCATTTACTCTAGGATTGGGATCTTTTAATGGACAAACCACTCTTTTTACTTTTGCCTTTATGAGTTCGGATGTACATGGATTAGTCTTACCAAAGTGAGAGCATGGCTCTAGAGTAAGATATACCGTAGAGTCGATTGCATTTGATTTTGCCTGATCTAAGGCTATTTTTTCAGCATGAGGACGCCCTTTACATGCAGTGTTGCCAACCCCTACAATATGATTATTTTTAACAATTACACATCCAACAGATGGATTTGGCCAAGTGGAACCCAAGTTTCTGTAACCAAGTGAAATTGCGATTTTCAGAAACTTATAATCATTTTTTGTAGATTTTGGATGATCTTCCATTTAAAAGATAATCATTATTTGATATCTGGTCTAAGTTGAGACACAAAGTCTTCAAAGTCATCAGCAGCTTGAAAATTTTTATATACAGAAGCAAATCTTACATACGCAACAGTGTCTATCCTGGCTAAAGTCTCCATTACAATTTCACCAACTTTTTCAGATGGTATGTCAGTTTCTCCTAAACTTTCTAATCTTCTTACAATTCCAGTTACCATTTGTTCAATTCTGTCTATATCAATTGGTCTTTTTTGAAGAGCAATTCTTACTGATCTTTCTAATTTATCTCTATCAAATGTTTCTCTTCTACTATTTTTTTTTAATATAATTAAATCTCTAAGCTGTACTCTTTCATAAGTTGTGAATCTACCAGCGCATGCAGGACAGGATCTCCTTCTTCTTATTGATACATTGTCTTCAGCTGGTCTACTATCTTTTACTTGAGTATCAACATTTCCACAAAAAGGGCATCTCATAATATTCTCCTAACTATCAACTCATGTATCAAGAAAACTTCTTAACTTTCTCGAACGACTTGGATGTTTTAGTTTTCTTAAAGCTTTAGCCTCAATTTGTCGAATGCGTTCACGAGTAACACTGAATTGTTGTCCTACTTCTTCTAATGTATGATCAGTATTAACTCCAATTCCAAAGCGCATTCTAAGAACTCTTTCTTCTCTTGGAGTCAGGCTAGAAAGTACACGAGTTGTAGTTTCTTTAAGGTTTCCTTGAATTGCATTTTCTAATGGCAATACAGCATTTTTATCTTCAATAAAATCACCTAGTTGACTATCTTCCTCGTCTCCTATTGGCGTTTCAAGACTTATTGGTTCTTTTGCAATTTTCATTACTTTTCTGACTTTTTCCAAAGGCATTTGTAGCTTGGATGATAGCTCTTCAGGTGTAGGCTCTCTACCTATTTCGTGAAGCATTTGTCTGCCTGTTCTTACAAGTTTATTGATGGTTTCTATCATATGGACTGGTATTCTAATTGTTCTAGCTTGATCTGCTATAGATCTAGTAATCGCTTGCCTTATCCACCATGTTGCATATGTAGAAAATTTATATCCTCTTCGATACTCGAATTTATCGACAGCTTTCATTAAACCAATATTACCTTCTTGGATTAAATCTAGAAATTGAAGTCCTCTATTTGTATATTTTTTGGCTATTGATATAACTAATCTCAAATTAGCTTCCACCATCTCTTTTTTTGCTGACCTAGCTTCTTTTTCTCCTTTTTGGACTTGCTGTACTATTCTTCTAAATTCGCTAATGTCTATACCGATATATTGACCAATTTCTGCAATTTCATTTCTGATTTCATCAATTTTGTCACTAAAGTTTAATACAAAATTTTCCCAGCCTCTTGTTTTAAGATTAGAAACATTTTCAAGCCAAAATGGATCAAGTTCCGACCCTTTATATTTTTCTATAAATTCTTTTCTATTAATCCTTGACTTATCAGCCAATTTTACGAGTGCCCCATCAAGACCCATAATTTTTCTGTTAATTCCATACAATTGATCTATTAATGCTTCGATTCTATTATTATGTAAATGTAAGGAATTAACTAATTCTACAATATCATTTCTTAAGTTTTGATATTTTTTTTCCTCACTATCAGAAAAATGTTTTTTTTCTTTTAAGGCTGCAAGCATTCTGCTTTCTTGAAGCGAGGAAAGTTTAGAATATGCATCTGCAATTTTTTTTAAAATTTTTAAAACTTGAGGTTTAAGTGAATTTTCCATTGCAGCCAATGATACATTTGCTTGATCTTCATCAAAATCTTCATTTTCTATTTCTGAAGTTTCTGTATCTTTGTCTTCTCGTTCAGTTTTACTAGAATCTACAAAGTTATTAAAATTTCTTGGTAAACTTTCCTCCAAAGTTTTGTTATTTAAATCGGAAATTGGTTTAGAATCTTCAAATTTCTCTTGATGAGTTTCAGCATTTAATTCTACTTCAGAACTACTTCCAAATGTGGCGTCAAGATCTATTACATCTCTAAGCATAATTTTTTCATCTAAAAGCTCTTCACGCCAAATAGTAATTGCCTGAAAAGTTAATGGGCTCTCACACAACCCACTTATGTATGTATTTCTCCCAGCCTCAATTCTCTTTGCAATAGCAATTTCACCTTCTCTTGATAGGAGCTCTACTGACCCCATTTCTCTAAGGTACATTCTTACAGGATCATCTGTCCTATCTAAATTATCTGTAGATGATGATGCTGCAACTAATTCTTTAGAACTTTCTGATTCTGGTGATTCGTTTTCTTGTTTATCTTCTTGCTCTTCATCACTCTCAATAAGGGTAATACCCATTTCCGAGAGAGCAGTCATTATATCTTCGATTTGTTCTGAACTCATTTCACCAGGAGGCATAGTGTCATTTAATTCAGAGTAAGTAAGGTAACCCTTTGCTTTTGCTTGATTAATAAGTTTTTTTATAAAACTTTGATTTAAATCAAGTAAAGGTATGCTATTATCTTCTTCCTTCTGGTTTTTTGAATCTTCTTTATCGCTTTTCATTTAATAATTACCTAAAAATAGTGAGAGAATCATATATAGTAATTGATTCGAATTTTAGTAGTTTTTTTTAATCCAGATTCTATCTTTAATCAAATTATTGATAGCTTCTAAATCATCAACCAATTCACTTTGGTCATCGGTTTTTTTGTAATTTTTCCCACTGATTGCCTCATTAAAAAATTTATTAGCTTGGCTTATCCGCCAAGTAAATGATTCATCATTGTTTTTATGAATAGTTTCTTTTGCTTCAATGAGCTCCTGTTCTATATTTTCACGAGCAATTTTCTTGTTTAGAATTTCATTTAGTCCATTCTCAGCTTCTTCAATTGAAATTATTTTATTTAAAAGTGGATGGATTTTTATAGGACCAGTTGAATAAAGCTTATTATAAATATCCTTACCTAATTTGTTATTTAGTTTTTCAACTATTTCGTCAGATCTAGTCAAATTGCTTGAAATTAGTTCAACCAAATTTTTAAATATAATTTCTATTTCTTTATTAATGAAATTGATTTCATTTAATTTAGTTAGAAATTTGTCTAGTAGTCTAGGATGATTGATTAGAAGAAGTACAATTGCTGTTTCTTGTAAATGCGATTCTACTAGGTTTGGTTCATTTGCATTAGCAATTAAAGAATTTTTTGTATTATAGTTTGGAGATGAATTTTTTTTAAAGTTTTTTGACTCATTTTCATAATTTAATTTGAATTCATTTTTATTATGGTATTTGGTATTTTTTTTCTCATTGTAACTAAATAATTCAAATTTTAATCTCTTTAATGCTTCTGAGTAATGAAATCGTAGACCTCTTTCATTAATTTGATTAACTATAAAATTCAATTTATTCTCAAGTTGAACACGTTTTTCAGGAATAGTTATATCCACTTCTTTGGTAACATTATCCCATAATATTTTAAGAAGAGGTACTGGTTTTTGGAGGAGTTTTTTTATTGCATCTTTTCCAAATTTTGAGATTAAATCATCGGGATCTAAGTTTTGGGGTAAAATACAAGCTTTAATAGTTTTTTCGGAAGAGATATGCGGGAGAGCCAAATAAGTTAGTCTTTCAAGTGCTTTTAAGCCTGAAGCATCTCCATCAAAAGCAAAAATAGGAGATTTTGAAATTCGCCAGATTCTATTCAATTGGTCTAAAGTCACTGCTGTTCCAAGAGGTGCTACACAATTTTTTATGCCTACTTTGTAAAGAGCAATAACATCCATATAGCCTTCAACTATAATTACATCATTTCCATTAAGGTTTTTTTTACAATTATTTTCGTTAAATAAAAGTTTTCCTTTTTGAAAAACTTCAGTTTCTGGTGAATTTAGATATTTCGCGTTAGCTGAAGCACTTAAAGCTCTACCACCAAAACCAACTATTTCATTAGTTGAGTTATGGATTGGAAAGATTATACGGTCTCTAAACCTATCATAAATTTCACCATTATTATTTTTGCTACACAGTCCACTACTTATTATAATATCTTCCCTATATCCTTTTTTAATAAGGTAATTAAAAAGTCCCTTGTTTTTATTAGTTGCAAATCCCAACTCAAAAATATTACTTATTTCTGATGATGAAATTCTATTTTTAATAAAAAGAGTAGCACTGTTAGTGGGAGTACTTTTTAAACAATCAGCAAAATATGATGATGCTAATTTATTTACATCTAATAATGAATTAAATGACCTAGACCTACTGATTTGAGGTTTTTTTCCAAAAGTACTAGGCAATATTAGGCCTACTTCACCAGCTAACTTTTCTATTGATTTCAAAAAATCAAGGTTTTCATTTTTCATAACGAACGTTATAGCATCTCCTTTTTCATGACATCCAAAACAGTAGTAAAGCCCCTTATTTTCATCTACTTTAAATGAAGCTGTTTTTTCAGTATGAAAAGGACAACAAGCCCAATAGGTGCCAGATCTTACATTACTTCTTTTAAAATCCCAATTGACTTTCTTACCAATTATATCAACGATTGATAGTCTTTCCCTGAGTTTCTCAATAAATATATCTGATTTTGTCATAGAGTTATGTTTTAGATTTATTTTTGATTTTTAATTTCTATATATTTTCTAGATTTTTCAGTACCATCTTTAATGTCTATCAGAATTAGTAGTTGTTTACCATCTTCAAGGGTTACAACCATAATTATATTATTATTATCAAAATCAATTGTATCAACCCTTGATTTATCTGGGATTTTTATAGATTTTGGTAATACTATTTCGCCATAATTTTCTTCAGGTTTATAAAAAAACTCTTTAACAATTACAATTACTATAATAATCATACCAACAATCATGATAGTGGTTAGTATGTAAACAAGAAATTTAAGAAAATTAAGTTTTAATTGAGAGTTAGTTTGACCATTTGAAGGTTTTTGTTTCATGTCTTTCTCTAATATACAGAATAAAAATTACTTAAAGGTTAAAATAAAAAAAAAGTTAGGTAGATTAGAAAAGGTAATTACTGAATCTATACCAACAGAATTAGGCATATCACGTACTCGTGTCAAAAACTTAATTTCAAAAAAACTAATATATAGTTCTATTTCAAAAAAACCAATTGAACTGGATCATAACCTTTTAAATGGTGAAACTCTTATATTCGAATTGGAAATTAATAAAAATAAGACACTTACCAAAGAAAAAATGGACTTAGACATAATATTTGAAGATGAACATTTGTTAGTAATAAATAAAAAACCTGGTTTAGTTGTTCATCCCGGTTCTGGAATAAATGAAGGAACATTAGTAAATGGCCTACTTGCACATTGTGAGCATTTATCAAATTTAGGTGGAGATTTAAGGCCAGGGATAGTTCATAGATTAGATAAAGATACTTCTGGACTTCTAGTAGTAGCTAAATCTGATAAAGCATACTTAGGTTTAAGAGATCAATTTACAAATCATTTAGCAAAAAGGAATTACGTAGCCTTGGTTTGGGGGAATCCAGAATTAAATATTCACCTTAAAAAGAAGAAAATAGAATTTTGTTTAGAAAAAGATAAGACTTACAGATTAAGTGGTAAAATTGGGAGACATCCATTTGAAAGAACTAAAATGGCAATAAGGAATGATAACAACGGAAAGCATGCAATCACAAGATTTAAAATAATTGAAAAATTTAATTTTAAAAATAAAACTGTGGCATGTTTAATTGAATGTTGGCTGGAGACTGGTAGAACTCATCAGATTAGAGTACACATGGATTCAATTAATCATGGAATAGTAGGTGATCCAATATATAGGTCAGGAAAAAAAACAGATACTGTTCTTATAAATAATTTAGGTGATGGATTAATTTATTTTAAAAGACAAGCTTTGCACGCTAGGAATTTGTCTTTTACACATCCAATTACTTCTGAATATAAAAACTTTAATACCTCTTTACCAAATGATTTACAAAAATTGATAGATTCGTTTTATAAATTAAGTACATTTGAATAAAAACATTGAAATAATTTTAAAAATGTTTATATGGAAGCTGAAATGAGGTTTAAATGAATAAAAATTTACCAGCTTTAACCGATGGAAGCCTTTCAGATTATCTGAATGAGATAAAAAAATTTCCTATGCTTACTTCTGAAGAGGAGTTTATGTTAGCCAAGGCATGGGTAGATCATGATGATAGAAAGAGCGCTCACAGATTAGTTACTTCTCATTTACGTTTAGCTGCAAAAATTGCTCTTGGTTACAGAGGATATGGTCTTCCAATTAACGAAGTCGTGTCAGAAGCTAATGTAGGGTTAATGCAAGCAGTGAAAAGATTTGATCCAGACAAAGGTTTTCGTTTAGCGACATATGCAATGTGGTGGATCAAAGCAAGTATACAAGAATATATATTAAGAAGCTGGAGTTTGGTAAAAATGGGTACTACAAGTGCCCAGAAAAAACTTTTTTTTAATTTAAGGAAAGCTAAAAATAGAATTGGTGTAATGGAAGATGGTGAGTTACACCCTGATAATGTAAAAAGTATTGCTGAAAACCTCAATGTAAGTCAAGATGAAGTCATATCTATGAATAGACGAATGGGTGGGGGAGATGCTTCTTTAAATGTTTTAGTTAATAATAATAATGAAGGCACTTTAGAGTGGCAGGATTGGATTGAAGATGAAGATTCTGACCATGCATCAAAATTTGCTGACAAGCAAGAACTTGATAGTAGAAGAATATTGTTGAAATCAGCGCTTATCACTCTTAATCAGAGAGAACGTGAAATCTTGACTAAAAGAAAACTTATAGATGATCCTCTTACTTTAGAAGAATTAAGTAATGAATATAATGTGAGTAGAGAACGAATTCGTCAGATTGAAGTTAGGGCGTTTGAAAAACTTCAAAAGAAAATGTTCGAGTTGGCACAAAAAGTACCCGCATAATTAAATAGTACTCTCTAACTCATCTATTAAATTATTAACAACACTAATACTTTGTGTCCAAAAATCTTTTTTAGTTATATCTAAATTAAGAGGTTTGAGTAGGTTATTGTAATCCTTTGATCCACCAGCCTTCAGCAAGTTTATATATTTTTTTTCAAAACCTAATTCTTTATTTTTATATTTTGAAAAAAGTGCATTTACCATCCCATCACCAAAAGCATAAGCATAAACATAAAAGGGTGAATGGATAAAATGAGGGATATATGACCAAAAATATTTATATCTAGGATCATAATCAAAACTATCACCTAGGCTTTCTCTAGAAATATTCATCCATATTTCGGATATTTCATCTGAAGTTAACTCCCCATTTTTTCTATGATTATGTACCTGTGTTTCAAACTCATAAAAAGAAATTTGTCTAACTACTGTATTTATAATATCTTCTATTTTTCCAGCCAATAGATACTTCCTTTTAGTAACATTTTTTTCTGCATTTAAAAGTCTTTCAAAGGTAAGCATTTCTCCAAAAACTGAAGCCGTTTCTGCAAATGTTAAGGGTGTACTTGATAAAATTTCTCCTTGTTTTGAAGCAAGTACTTGGTGTATTCCATGCCCTAATTCGTGTGCTAGGGTCATAACGTCCCGACTAGTACCAAAATAGTTAACTAGAATATATGGATGAACATTAGTAACTGTTGGATGACTAAAGGCTCCAGATGCCTTAAAGGGGTCTGTTTTAGCATGTATCCAATTATTATCAAAAAAGCCTTTTCCTATTTCTGCTATCTTAGGATCAAAATCATAATAAGCTTCCAAGACTAAATTTTTTGCCTTATCCCAATCTATAGGTGGCTCTTTTCTTGATCTAATAGGTGCATTTCTATCCCACAAAGTTAATTTTTTTTTGTTTAAAATTTTAGCTTTAAGTTTATAATATCTATGAGATGTATTTTCATATGTGTCCACAATAGTATCTCTTAGATTTTTTATTATTTTGGGATCAATACTATTAGCTAAATGTCTAGAAGCAGCAGGGTCACTAAAATTTCTTTTTTCATCCTCTATTTGCTTTTCCTTAGCTAGAGTATTTGTTATTCGGCAAAATATTTTTATTTTTTCCTTCAAACTCTCTGAGAGCTTTATACCTGCCATTGCTCTTGTTTTAGAATTAGGACTTTGAAAAAGGTTCAAACTTTCTTCAAAGGAATATTTTTTATTTGATATTGATATACTTAATTCCGAAATTGTTTCATCAAATAATTTACACCAAGATGATTTCGATGACGATTTATATTCATTTAACAAATTTTCCATAGATTCTGATAGTTGGTAAGGTTTAAATAATCTTAATTTGTTAAAGAAAGTCTCATATCTTTTCACTTTACTTTTTTTTGCGATTAATTTTCTAAATTTTTTTTCACTTATAGAATTTATTTCTAATGACAAAAAAAGCATCTTTGACTCAAACTTTACTAGTTTTTCTTGAATATCTGACAGAAATTTATTTTTTTCTTCACAAGATACATTTTCACAGTAATTCAAATAAGCATATGAAATTAACCTACCACTCAATTTTTCTATTTTTTCTAAACTATTAAATAAATCGTAAAACTTTTTGTCAGAAAGTTTATGTACGTTACCTTTATATTTTTTGTTAAAATTTGTTGTTAACTTTTCTAATTGACTTAAATCAAAATTAATTTCCTGACTTTGAGTAGATTTGTATAAGTCTGATAGATCCCAAGAAGGGAGTTCTTTTTTAAGAAGCATTTTTTTGTTCATTTATTATCCTCTTATTAAATTATATTTTCAATTTTTCATTTTTTTTATCATTTCCCAGGCTTCATTTATTTTTAAAAGCCTATTATTTGCCAATACTACTGCTTCTGAAGGCAATCCTCTTATCAAATATTTATCGGGATGGCATTCACGAACTAGTTCCTTCCATTTTTTTTTAATGAGTGAAATATCCCAATTTGGATTAGCATCTAAAATTAAAAAAGGGTTAATTATTTCATTTGGTAAATATCTTGATTTTAAAACATTTAATTTAACACGATTAATTTTGAAAATTTTTGCTACCGTTTCAATAAATTGGTTTTCTGATGGATGATATTTCCCATCAGATGTTGCAATATGTAGTAGACCTTCTAATAATTCTTCTAGAACTTTAGTATTTGAATAAAGCATTTTACTGATTTTGTTAGCATAAATTTCAAACCCAGCAACATCTTTTCTTGCCAAATTGAAAACCATAGATGCATTTTTTTCTTCATTTTTAGGTATAAAAAAAACTTGTCTGAACGCTCTTATCTCTTCATTTGTTACAATACCATCAGCTTTTGCCATTTTTGCGCTAAGTGCAATTACTGCAATCGTGAAACCAACAGTTTTTTGGGGTGGAGTTTTCAGCTTTTGAAAAATATTGTTTAGTTGCTCACCTTTTTTTGCAATAGTTGCAATTAGTTTTGATATATTGGACCAAATTGACATTTTAATTATACTTTCATTATAAGTTTTATGTATTATAAAAATAAAGTTTATTAAGTCATTCAAAAAATAATTTAGGAAATTTTATGTCAAAATGGAGCTTTTGGATAGATAGAGGTGGGACTTTTACAGATGCAATAGCAATAGATCCATATGGAAAGTTATTAACATCCAAACATCTTTCAATTAATCCAAGCAAGTATAACGATGCTACCATTCATTCCATAAAACAATTTTTAGATATAGCACCAAGTAAAAAAATTCCAACCTCTTTAATTTCTGAAATTAAAGTTGGTACTACTGTAGCAACAAATGCATTATTAGAGGGAAAGGGGGCCAAAACTGTTCTAGTGGTTACTAAAGGCTTTGAAGACCAGCTGAGAATAGGCTATCAAAATCGTCCAGATATTTTTTCTAGAAAAATAACTTTACCTAATCAGCTTTATGAAAAAGTGATAGGTGTTGATGAGAGAATATTGTCAGATGGTAAAATTATAACTGAACTAGATAATTTCAAATTAAAAACTGAATTATCAAAATGTTTAAAAAAAGGAATTACTTCTTGTGCTATTTTGTTGATGCATGGTTATAAGTATATTAATCATGAAAAAAAAATTTCAAAATTGGCACAATCTTTAGGTTTTGACCAAGTTTCTGCGAGTCATGAAATTTCTCCTCAAATAAGATTTGTAGAAAGAGGCGATACAACTGTTTTAGATGCATATTTAACACCTATATTAAAAACTTATATCGAACAATTAGTACATAACTTTTCAGGAAATTTAGGTCATAAACTAAAGTTTATGCAATCAAATGGGGGGTTAATATCTAAAGATTTATTTAAGGGAAAAGATGCAGTTTTATCTGGCCCAGCAGGAGGAGTTGTTGGAGCAGTTGAAGTCAGTAAAAAAATTGGAGAAAATAAGATAATAGGTTTCGATATGGGAGGCACCTCTACAGATGTTTGCCATTTCTCTGGGAGTTATGAACGAACTTATAAAAGTGAAATCTCAGGAGTTCGGCTATCCTCCCCAATGATGAATATTAATACTGTGGCAGCAGGAGGGGGAAGTATTCTTTCTTACAGGTTGGGTAGGTTACAAGTAGGTCCTGAAAGCGCAGGTTCTTTACCAGGTCCATCATCTTATGGAAATGGAGGACCCTTAACTGTAACAGATGCTAATATCATTACTGGGAGATTGAAGCCTGAATTTTTTCCTGCCATTTTTGGAAAAAATGGCAAAAAGCCTTTAGATACGAAGGCTCCTAAGAAATGTATAAGTCCCATAGCTAAAGAACTTAACCAATCTCATGAAAGTTTAGCAGAGGATTGGCTAAATATAGCATCACAGAATATGGCAAATGCTATAAAAAAAATTTCTGTACAAAAAGGATATGATATTAATAAGTATTGTCTTACGGTTTTTGGCGGTGCGGGTGGGCAATTTGCTTGTTCAGTAGCTGAAAACCTTAATATAAATAAATGTTATATTCATTCTAAAGCTTCTTTATTATCAGCATATGGTATTGGTTTAGCTAATGTTAGTAGTCTGAAAAAGGAAACAATTGAAAAAATTTTTTCTAAAGAAAATATGAAATATTTAAGAGAATCTTTAAAAAAATTATCGATTGAATTAACAAATGAACTTCTAGAACAAGATGTAAAAAAGAGTAACATCAAAGTAGAAGTAATGGTTTTTCTTAGGTTGCAGAATTCTGACAACACTTTCCAGATAAAACTTAATCCTTTTAATAAAATGCTAAAAGATTTTTATTTAGCTTTCGAGAATAGGTATGGCTTTAAAATTTCGGACGATCCAATTCAAATTGATTCAATCTCAGTCGAAGCATATCAAACAAAAACAACTGAAAATAACAAATTAGATCAAAAAATTTTAAATAAAAATCTTCAGAAAAACGATTTTTTATTTGATAAGATTTTCATAGATGGAAGATGGCAAAAATGTAAATTTATATCAAAAAAAGACCTTAAAGAAAATAATCAGATTATTGGTCCAGCAATAATAATTGATGATTTTACATCTATTTTGGTTAGACCAAATTGGAAGCTTAAAAAAGTGGGGCAAGGTGACATTATTTTAAATAAAATAAGCAAAAAAAAGCATAAAGTAGAGAATGTTAATAAATCAAAACCCAATCCTATGCTTTTAGAAGTATTTAATAATATATTCATGTCAATTGCAGAACAGATGGGGGTCGTTTTAGAAAACACAGCACAGTCTGTTACAATAAAAGAACGTTTAGATTTTTCTTGTGCTGTATTTGATAATAATGGTGATTTGATAGCAAATGCACCTCATATGCCAGTGCATTTAGGATCAATGGATGCCTCAGTAAAAGCGGTTATTAATAAGAATAAGATTATTAAAAGAGGAGACGTTTTTGCTCTTAACGCACCTTATGATGGTGGGACACATCTTCCAGACATAACTGTCATAAAGCCAATTTTTAATAAGTTAAAAGATGAAATATTGTTTTTTGTTGCAGCTAGGGGGCATCATACAGATGTGGGAGGACTTACTCCTGGGTCAATGCCTCCTGACAGTAGAGTAATTGAAGACGAAGGTGTTTATATAGATAATTTTAAATTAGTAGAAAATGGTGTTTTTAAAAAAACAGAAATAACAAATCTATTATTAGGTGCAAAATATCCTGTAAGGGCATTGTCAAAAAATCTTGCAGATCTTAGAGCTCAAGTTGCAGCATGTGAAAAGGGGGAAATGGAATTAAGAAATCTAATTAATGAATATGGTATCCCTGTAGTAAAAAAATACACTAAATTTGTTCATAACAATGCATCAGAAATGGTAAAATCTATTTTGAAATCAATTAAATCAGCTTCTTATACCTATCATATGGATAATGACATCGACGATAATAAAAGAATGATAAAAGTCTCTGTAAGTACTACAAGAAGTCCCAAAAAAATAAAAATAGATTTTTCAGGTACCTCATCTCAAACATGTACCAATTTTAATGCGCCTGAGCCTGTAACTCGTGCTGCGGTATTATATGCCATAAGAATTTTAGTTGGAGGACAAATACCAATGAATGCAGGTTTAATGGAGAATGTTGAGTTAGTTTTACCAAGACGAACAATTCTTTCTCCAACATATCCCGCCGCAGTAATTGCTGGAAATGTTGAAACTAGTCAAGCAGTAACGTCTGCTTTGTTATTAGCTTTTGGAATACAAGCGGCATCACAATCTACTATGAATAATGTTACTTGGGGAAATAAAAAATATCAGTATTATGAAACTATATGTGGTGGAACAGGTGCAGGTGTTCTTGCTAACGGAAAATTATATGATGGTACTTCTGGGGTACATAGCAATATGACAAATAGTAGGTTGACTGACCCTGAAATATTAGAAACTAGATTTCCCGTAGTATTAGAAAAATTTTCAATAAGAAAAAATTCTGGCGGAAAAGGCATTGCTAAAGGTGGAGATGGTGTTATTAGAAATGTTAGATTTCTCCAGAAAATGGATGTATCAATTATTTCAGGGCACCGCGAAGTTTCTCCACCTGGTATTAAAGGAGGAAAAGCCGGAAAAGTTGGAAAATCAGTCATATTTCGGCAAAATGGTAAAAAAAATGTTTTAAAACCATGTGATAAAATTTCTGTAGATGCAAATGATATTTTGCATATAAAAACTCCTGGTGGTGGCGGGTATGGTTTAATTTAAAAATTTAATTATAATTTTTATTAAATGCTGCTTCAAATAACAGTTTTGAGTACTTATTTCTCGGTTTTTTAAAGATTTCTAAAGTTGAACCTTCTTCGACAATAGATCCTTTGTTCATAACCAAGAGTCGATCAGCAAAAAATTTCATTAATCTTAAGTTGTGACTTATAAATAGATAGGCCATATTATATTTGTTTTGTAGTTTGTTTAATAGTCTCAAAATTTGAAGTTGGATAGTTCTATCTAAAGCCGAAGTAGGCTCATCTAGTATCAAAAATTTTGGTTTAAGTATTATTGCTCTTGCAATTGCAATCCTTTGTCGTTGTCCACCAGAGAATTCGTGAGGATATCTAGTTAATATGTCGTTGGGTAATTCAACATTCTCAATGCTTTCTTTTACTTTTTCCATTACTTCAGATTTTGATAAATTTGGATAATGCTCATTAAGACCTTCAGAAATAATTTCAGATATACACATTCTCGGAGATAATGATCCATAAGGGTCTTGAAAAACAATTTGAATATCTTTTCTAATCTCAATGAGATTTTTTCCCCTTAGGTTTCTAATGGATTTTTTTTCAAGAAGAATATCTCCTTCTGAATGTATTAATCTAAGAATTCCTAAAGCTAAACTACTTTTTCCAGACCCACTTTCTCCAACTATTCCTAGGGTTTCTCCCGGAGCTATTCTAAAGTTAACTTCATTTACAGCTCTATATTTTTTTTTAGACCTACTAAAAATACTTGTTCTTATAGGATAATCAACAATGATATTTTTAACCTCAACAAGAGGATAGTTTGTAGTCTTCTTTTTTTTAATTATTTTTTCTGGTTCTGAAAAAAGTTTTCGAGTATAATCCATCTTTGGATTATTTATAATATTTTTGGTCAACCCAGTCTCAATAATTTTTCCAGATTGCATAACAACAACTTTATCAGCCATTCTCTTCACGACATTAAGATCATGCGTGATAAATAATATACTCATTCCAAAACTTTTTTTTAAATCTTCTAAAAGATGTAGAATTTTATTTTCTACCGATACATCTAGTGATGTAGTTGGCTCGTCTGCAATCAAAACTTTTGGGTCATTACTTAATGCCATTGCAATCATTGCCCTTTGTCTTTGTCCACCTGATAATTGGTGTGGATATCTAGGAATTTTCTCATCAATATTGGATAAACCAACCATTCTTAAAAGCCAAAAAACTTTTTCTAAAGCTTCATTTTGATTTAGATTTTGGTGAAGAATAATACTTTCTTTTATTTGTTTTTGTATAGTTTGTAGAGGATTAAGAGAGGTCATAGGTTCTTGAAAAATAAAAGATACTTTATTACCTCGAATCTTTTGAATTTCTTGTTCCTGTAGTGATAGTAAGTTTTTATTTTCAAAATTGATTAAACCCTCTGTTTTGGCGTTACTTGGTAAAAGCTTCATACTAGCTAGGGCTGTGACAGATTTACCAGAACCACTTTCTCCAACAAGTGCCAGGGTTTCTTTTTCGTAAAGTGAAAAAGATAAATTATTAACCACTTGTTGATTTTTTTGAAATGAAATAGATAAATTTTGGAATTCTAATATTTTTTTTTTCATACAAAAACTTTTCTAGGGTCAAAAGCATCTCTTATTCCCTCAAAAATAAATACTTGAAGTGATAACATTACTGTAAAAGTAACAAAAGCTGATATGCCTAGCCAAGGAGCATTAAGTTGATTCTTGGCTTGAAGAGCAAGCTCACCTAAAGAAGGGTAGTTAGCTGGTAATCCGAACCCAAGAAAATCTAGAGTAGCAAGAGTACCGATTGAACCAGTTATAAAAAATGGAAGTAAAGTAATACTAGCGACCATAGCATTAGGAATAATATGACGAATTATAATTTTTAAATTAGAAATTCCAAGAGCCCTAGCAGCCATTATATATTCAAAATTTCTTACTCTTAGGAACTCTGCTCTTACAACACCAACAAGTGCTGTCCAACTAAAAAGAATTACGATAAAAGTAAGTAACCAAAAATTCATTGGAAAAACTGCTGCTAATATTATGATTACATATAGGTAGGGAAGTGAAGTCCAAATTTCTATAAATCTTTGAAAAATTAAATCAGTCCATCCCCCAAAAAAGCCTTGAACTGCTCCCGCGCCTATACCAATTATTGTTGAAAAAAAAGTGACTAAGAATGCAAAAAAAACAGAAAGTCTGAAGCCATAAATTATTCTAGCCACAACATCTCGGGTTTGATCATCGGTTCCAAGTAAGTGATTATTATCTGGAGGGCTTGGGGCTATTTCAACATCATAATTTACAGTATCAAAAGATGAATTGATTATTGGCCATAATATCCAATTTTTCAAATCAGATTTTTCAATATTTTTAATTGTCTGTTCTGGAATATCTAAACATTCCTCTAACATACCACCACTCAATATTAAACATTTAACTTCAATTGTTTTATATTCAGCTTCTGTTTCAAATTCTCCACCAAACTCACGCTCACTATATTTTTTAAATATTGGTGAATAAAATTCATTATTATGATAAATCAACAACGGTTTATCATTTGCTATAAATTCTGCGAAGATGGATATAAGAAATACTGAGCAAAAAATAAATAGACTAAAATAAGCCCGTTTATTTTTTTTAAAATTTTCCCAACGTCTTTTGTTTATAGGGCTCATGTATTTCTACTTTCGAAGTCAATTCTTGGATCTACCATTACATATACAAGGTCTGACACAAGACCAATTATTAATCCCAATAATCCAAAAAAATACAAAGTACCAAACATTACAGGATAATCTCGAGTAAGAGCAGCTTCAAACCCTAATCGTCCTAACCCGTCCAAAGAAAAAATCGTTTCTATTATTAAAGACCCACCAAAAAATACACCAATAAATAATCCAGGGAATCCTGCAATAATAATTAGCATAGCATTTCTAAATACATGTCCATATAAGATACTATTACTTGGGAGACCTTTTGCTTTAGCAGTAATCACATACTGTTTTTTTATTTCATCTACAAACGAATTTTTTGTTAGCAAAGTAAGCGTTGCAAATGACCCAATCGTTGAAGCTAAAACAGGAAGAGTTATGTGCCAGAGATAATCAAAAATTTTACCCAAAAAAGACAGATCAGACCAATTATCTGAAGTTAATCCTCTCATTGGAAAAATTTGATAGTAACTTCCTCCTGCAAAAAAAACTAGTAAAATAATAGCAAATAAAAACCCAGGTAAAGAATAACAAATAATTATTATGCCTGAGGAAATTGTATCAAAAGAAGAGCCGTCATTTACTGCTTTTCTAATACCAAGTGGTATAGAAACAAGATATGCGATTAGAGTTGACCATAAACCAAGAGTAATAGAGACAGGCATTTTTTCTAATACTAAATCAATAACTGAAATTGATCTAAAATAACTTTCTCCAAAATCAAATGTTAAATAATTTTTTACCATTATTAAAAAACGCTCACTTGGTGATTTGTCAAAGCCAAATTGTTTTTCTAAATCTTTAATAAATTCTTCTGGTAAGCCCTGTGCACCTTTATATTTTGAATCATTTGATAATGACTGGTTTGAATTATTTTCTTGTCCAGCATCAGAACCTCCTCCTCCTACTAAATCTAAATTTGATCCATTTTCAAATTGGTATATCATTTGCTCAACTGGACCTCCTGGTACAAATTGAACCAATAGAAAATTTAGAAACATTATTCCCAATAATGTTGGTATTATAAATAAAACTCTGCGAATGATATAATCCAGCATGTGTATTTATTTATTATTTAAAATTTCTGCTTTTTCATTATCAAACCACCAGAAATCAAATGCTCCTAAATCAAATGGTGGAAGATTTTTTGGATAGGAATAGTGATTTCTGTATGCTACTGTGTGTACTTTTTTGTACCATTGTGGAACCCATATATGAAGAGATCTAAGTGATCTATCTAAAGATCTGATTATTTCGTTAAGTTCTTTTCTTGTTGTTGCATTAGCTGCTAAATTGATAAGAATATCAATTCCTTCATTTTTTAAACCTACTAAATTTCTGGAAGGAACATCAGCAGTTTTAGAAGAGTATTGTTGGACAAGTTCTATTCCAGGAGTTAGGGAATTACCATAAGTTGAAGTTATAATTTCCCATTCAAAATTTCTTACTCTTTCTGTATATTGAGTACTGTCTATTCTAGTATGTTTTGCCTCTATTCCCAATAATTTAAGATTTTCTATAAATGGATTTATTATTCTATCAAAAGCAGGAGAATAATTTAAGATCTCCAATGAAAAAATATCTCCTTTTTTATTCTTGAGCTTTCCATCTACTAAATCCCAACCGGCATCTTGAAACAATTTAATTGCTTTTCTTCTATTTTTTCTATCGACTTTATCAGGTTTTGATATGGGTGGTATGAAAACTGGATCACTAAAAATACTTTCAGGTAAATATTTCTTCAATGGGTTTAGGATAGCAAGCTCTTCTTTTGAAATTCTACCAGAAGCTTGCATGGCGCTATTTTCCCAAAAACTTGTCACTCTATCATAAAGACCAAAAAAGAGGGTTTTATTTGACCATTCAAAATTAAACATAAGACCTATGGCTTCTCTTATTTTTGGATCATTAAATTTATCCAATCGAAGATTAAAGAAAAACGCTTGAGCAGAGCCTAGATTTCCATCAGGAAGCGTTTCTTTTTTAATTATTCCTTTGTCTATTGCTGGAAAATTATAATCTTGTGCCCATTTCTGAGACGAGTTTTCTGAACGAAAAGTATATTCACCTGCTTTAAATCCTTCAAAAGCTGCAGTAGTATCTGCATAATATTCATACCTGATTTTTTTAAAATTATTCCTACCTTTATTTATTGGTAAGTTCTTACCCCAGTAATTTTCGTTAAGCTTATAGACCAGTCTTTTTCCAACTTCTATCTCATCTAAAACATATGGCCCACTTCCTAGCATGGGTTCAAGACTACTCTCAGCAAAGTCTCTTGAAGAAAAAAATTTTTTTGAAAACACGCTAGAAGAAGCTGCTAACATCAGCATTTCATTATTATCAGAAGAATTTTTAAAACTAAATTTAACCTTTGTAGGTGATAATGCTTCAACACTTATTATGTCGGCAAAAAGTTGTTTAAGTGAAGGTATACCCTTTTCCAATAAAATATTATGGCTAAATACTACATCAGATGCAGTTACTTGGGAGCCATCAGAAAATTGAGCTTCAGGTCTTAGATTAAAGATGGCAAATGATTTATCTTCAGGATATTCGATGCTCTCAGCTAATAATCCATACATTGAGTCAGGTTCATCTGCGGTTTCTGTCATTAATGTTTCTATAAAAATATTGCCAGAACCAGCTGCATTTCCTTTGACAATATATCTATTTAAAGAGTCAAAAGTTCCAAAAGCCCATGTAGAAATCTCACCACTTTTTGGTGCGTTTGGATTTACGTATTCTAAATGAGAAAAGTCTTTAGAATATTTTAAATTTCCAAAACTCGAAATTCCATGGGACTTAATAAGAGTCTCGGAATACCCAAGACCTGAAAATAATAAACTTTTAATAATCAGCATTAAATTAAAAAATATGATATAGAAAAATTTTTTCATTATAAAACCTAAAAGTACTCAAATTATTTGATATGTATAATTATTTTAATAGAAAACAATACTATACATGAAGAACAACTAAAGACAAATTATGTAAATTTTATTTTGTGCTATCTTCTAAGTATGCAATTAAATTCGCTCTATCAGAAATTTTACCTAATCCTGCAAAATTCATAGCTGTTCCTTTTACATAATTGGATGGTTTTGTTAGAAATTGATTCAACTCATCATATGTCCAATTTCCATTAAGAGCTTTAAAACTAGATGAATATTTGAAATCTGAAATAACAGCCATCTCTCTATCTATTATATTGTAAAGATGGGGGCCAGTTCCATTTTCACCATCTCCCAATTTATGACAGGCTTTGCATTTACCAAAAACTTTTTTTCCTTTGGATAAGTCTGCATTTGCAAGTAATTCTACGAATGGAATTTCTTTCTCTTCTTCTTGATTTGGTTGAGTAACATCTTCATCTATCTCTAAAAGATAGGCGACCTCTTTATATTTGTAATGACTATTATGGTAAACTTCTTCTGCTACCCATTGAATAAGTAATAATATTAAAAGGGACCCACAACTAGCACCTATAATTTTCGTCCATGTCATTGTATCCATAAAAATATCCTTTTTCTTAAATATATTAAAATTATTTCTATTGTACTTTAACTACTTCTATATATAGTTTTCAAGGTGTTGTTTACGCGACAAATAGAACAATAAGGATTATTTCTTGCAAATATCATTTCAAGGTGAACTCGGATCATATTCACATCAAGCTTGCAGTGAGGCTTTTCCAGATGCTGTTCCATTACCTTGTTCTACTTTTGAAACAGCAATGGATCAAGTGAAAGAAGGAAATTCAGAATACGCTATTATTCCAGTTGAGAACTCAACCTATGGAAGAGTTGCAGATGCTTATTATTTACTTCCTAATTCAGGTTTATTTATTATTAAAGAGCATTTTTTAAGAGTTCATATAAATCTTCTTGCATTACCTGGAGTATCTCTAAGTGAGATTAAAACAGCTATGAGTCACTCCGTTTTACTGGGACAATGTAGAAGATTTTTAAATAAACATAAAATTAAGTCATTATCAGGTATTGACACAGCTGGATCAGCAAAGATCGTGTCAGAGAGTAATGATAGATCTAAATCAGCTTTAGCTTCTCCTCTTGCAGGGGAGATTTATGGTTTAGATTCACTTGGTGTCGAGATTGAGGATATGAAAAATAATACAACTCGCTTCTTGATTATGTCAAATAAGAAAAAAAATTTTCATTTTGAAAAAAATAAGAAATTTATGACTACTATTGTTTTTCAAGTAAAAAATATTCCTGCAGCACTTTATAAAGCTATGGGTGGTTTTGCAACCAATAATGTTAATATGGTAAAATTAGAAAGTTATATGGTTTCAGGAACTTTTACATCTACTCAATTTTATGCTGACATAGAGGGACATCCAGATGAAGAAAAGGTAAAAAGGGCTCTTGATGAGTTAGTTTTTTTTACAAGTTTTTTTAAAATATTGGGTGTATATGAGTGTCATAATTTTAGAAAATTTAATTCATAAGATTTACATTTCGTCATTTACCCATTTCTCTAATAGATACCTTGCTATTGTTCCTTTTCTGGCAGGAATAAAATTGTCAGCTTTACCATTTAATACTAGTTTGAGATCTTCTTTAGAAACCCAAAAGGCATCTTCTATTTCATTATTATCTATAATTAATTTTCTATCTTTTGTTTTAGCTGATAATCCAATCATTAATGATGAAGGAAATGGCCAAGGCTGGTTAGTAATAAATTTTATGTCATAAATATTTAAACCAACTTCCTCTTTTATTTCGCGCATTGCCGCATTTTCTAATGTCTCTCCAAGCTCCACAAAACCTGCCAAACAAGAATAAAGTTTGACAGGAAAGTGATGTGATCTTCCAATAAGAGTTTCATTATCGTTTATAATAATTACAATAATAACTGGGTCTATTCTCGGAAAATAAACTTTATTACAATGTTCACATTTTATTTCCCAATGGTCATTAGTGAAACTTTCAAATTTTATTCCGCATTTGGTACAAAATTTATTTTCTGATTTCCAGTTTATGAGAGATTTTGCAAGACCTGCTATTGAAGAATCTTTCAAACTTAAACCTGCAAATGTTATTCTCAAGTCGCTAAAAGTTGAATTAAATAATTTTTCTTGTTTTAGAATATTGTTGAAAAATTCTATCTGATTAAATTTATCTTTATTTTTTTTATTCAAAGATAAGTTATGGACATATAAAGATTTTGATTTAGATTTACCCAAATAAACTGTTAGGTCTACATAAGACATTAAAGGATTTTCTTTACTTAAAAAATTTATTTTTATTTTATTATTTATTTTTTTTGTAAGAATTAAGCCTTCACAAAAAAAAATATGAAGATTTTTTGATTCTTTTTGAATTCTTTTTTTATTTTCAGGATATTTCCTGATAATTTTTTTTGTATCAGTAAAAAAAAGCTTAGATTTTGTTTTCATGAATAATTCATTATTATAGAATCAAAGACTTGTAAAATTACAAATAAAAAATTACTAGTTTAATTGAGAGGTTGATTTGGACAAGTAATTCGCCAATCCGGTCAGGTCTGAAAGGAAGCAGCCGTAACGAACCTGCTTGGGTCAATATCAATCTCTCGCTTATTATTATTTTAAGATTAATACTGAGATTTTGATACCTATATATATATATCGTTATAATGTCTTATACTGTATTAGCTAGAAAATATAGACCACAAAAATTATCAGAATTAATTGGTCAAGACACTTTAGTTAAAGTAATTACAAATTCATTTAGATTGAA
This sequence comes from uncultured Alphaproteobacteria bacterium, assembly GCA_902578545.1. Lineage (GTDB taxonomy): Bacteria > Pseudomonadota > Alphaproteobacteria > Rhodobacterales > Rhodobacteraceae > CACIIZ01. The sequence goes on along the minus strand of CACHDI010000009.1, from coordinate 23,036 downwards.
TCGTATTGCTCATGCATTTTTATTAACTGGTTCAAGAGGAATCGGTAAAACTTCAACAGCAAGAATAATTGCTAAGGGACTGAATTGTATTGAACCCTCCAATAATAATCTCCCAACAGTTGATCCATGTGGTAAATGTGAAACATGTATCTCTATAACTGAAAGTCGTCATATAGATGTAATTGAAATGGATGCTGCAAGTCGCACTGGAGTTTCTGATGTTAGAGAGATTATAGATAATATAGATTATAAAACAGTATATGCTCGTTTTAAAGTTTATATAATTGATGAAGTTCATATGCTTTCAAATTCAGCATTTAATGCTTTACTCAAAACTCTAGAAGAACCTCCTGAACATGTTAAATTTATTTTTGCCACTACTGAAGTTTTAAAAATTCCAAATACAATCATTTCTAGATGTCAGAGGTTTGATTTGGAAAGAATTGACAATCAACTGATTACGAGACATCTATCTGATATTTGTAATAGAGAGGATATAGATTTTTCGGCAAGCGCTCTTAGCATGATTTCAAATGTTTCCGAGGGTTCAGTAAGAGATGCTTTATCAATATTAGATCAAGCTATAATATATAGTGATGGAAAGTTGGAATCTAATCACATTACAGAAATGCTCGGTTTGTTGGATCAAAATAGATCTTTAAAATTATTTGAAATGATCCTCAATCAAAACCATAATGGTACAATTACAGAATTAGAAATGGAAATAAAAGATGGCATAGATCCATATTCAATTTTGAACGGATTAATGGATATTAATTGGAAATTAATGATATCTAAAATAAAAAATGAAGATTTTACTCTTTACGATTTATCAGATGACAATTTTCAATTGCTTAAAAACATTTCAAAAAAAATGTCAAAAAGCGTGTTATCTAGATGTTGGCAGATTTTGTTAAAAATCCATGAAGAATTAAAATATGCTCCAGATATATTATCTACCCTTCAGATGGGGTTATTACGATTAAGCTTTCTAGCTAACGCGCCAGAACAGTCTGATTTACTAAAGCTTATTGATGATTCAAAAAGTTTATCTAAAGAAAATAAACCGTCTACCGAAAAGCCTTTAGATTTAAAAGATGACGAATTAAAAAAAAAAAAAATAGAGATTAATAACTTTGAGGATTTAATAGTTGCTTTAAAAAAAGAAAAACACATTACTCTATTAGTTGAATTAGAAAAAGACTTAAAAATTATTTCTTTTAAATCAGGAGAAATAAAGTTTGATTTAATTCCTGGGTCAAATACTGAAATAATTTCTAAACTAACAAATTTTTTAAATAGTTATACAAACAATGATTGGGATCTTATCCATTTAGAGAACAAGGATGCTAAAACTCTTTTGGAATTAAAAAAAGAAAATGAAATTAATTTATCAAACTCCATAAATGAAAATAATATTGTTCAAGAAATAATGAAAAATTTTCCAGGTTCTAAAATATCAAAGTCCTCTTTAAATTGATAAAATACTCTATTAAGTATATTGTTAATCAATTAAATATATTTTCTAACAATAATGGGGAAAAAACATGCTTAAAGGTTTAGGTCAACTAGGAGATATGGCCAAGTTAATGAAACAAGCTCAAGATATGCAGTCAAAAATGACAGATATTCAAAAACAATTAGAAGAACTTGAGGTTGAGGGTGAATCTGGCGGAGGTCTTATTAAAGCAATTGTTAATGCTAAGGGGACACTAAAAAGTCTGAATGTTGATGAAAGTTTGTTTGTACCATCTGAAAAAGCTGTTGTTGAAGATCTAATAGTTGCTGCCATAAGAGATGCTCAAAAAAAATCTGGAGATAAGGCAAAAGAAGAGATGGCAAAAGTAACTTCAGATTTGAATTTACCTGCTGGTTTTAAGTTACCTTTTTAAAATATATTAATTTTTACTCTAATATGAATTTTAAAAATCATAAGGTAAATGACGAGTTAGAGACTTTAATAGCAATTTTGTCAAAGTTACCAGGACTTGGTCCAAGATCAGCAAGACGAGCAGTGATTAAAATGATTGAAAAAAAAGAAATCATATTAGAGCCATTAACTAAAGTATTAAATGAAATTTCGGAAAAAATCAAAGAATGTGAATCATGTGGTAATTTTACTGTAGATAATATTTGTTCTATTTGTTCAGATAATTCCAGAAATAATAATAGAATTTGTATAGTGCAGGATGTTGCAGATTTATGGGCTATGGAAAGATCACAAGTTTTTGATGGATTGTATCATGTCCTTGGAAATTATTCATCTTCATATTTAGGTATTAATCTAGAGGAACTAGAAATTGACAAAATAATAAATAAAATAGAAAGAAATGAAGTTAAAGAGATTATTTTAGCTCTAGATGCCACTATTAATGGACAAACTACTGCTAATTATATTATCGAGAAATTGAAAAATTACCAAATTAATTTTTCATCTTTGGCGCATGGGGTGCCTGTTGGTGGGGAATTAGATTATTTAGACGATGGAACGATTCGCGCAGCTTTTAGTGCACGAAAACCCGTATTGTAAATAAATCTTTATTATAATAAAAAAAAAATTAAGGTTTTTTTTTATTTTTATCTCTTTTTAAAAAAAAAACTTAAAAAAAAACAATATTTTTTGTTTTTTTGATTATTTTTAATTGCTTGAATTAAAAAAAAATGTCATAAGCAAACCTCATGAATTTTTGGAGGATAATATGTTTTCAAGCCTAGATACTACTGTTAACAAGACTGATCAGGGAGGTCGTGCACAGCGTTTATTTGCAGCGGTAGTATTAGCAGCCTTAGATGATGCCATAGCTGATGATAAAAAATATGGAAATGGCGCCGAGCAAATCGCAAGATGGGCAAGATCTAGAGATGGTAGAGAAGTTTTGATGTGCGCAGGTATTGATCCAAATGAAAGATGTGTTAAGGGAATGGTTGAATTTGTTAAAAAAGGTATTAGAACCTCCGTTGCATTATCAAGAGAAGAGAGTGATAGACAAGCAGAGGCTGCTTGACTTTAAATTTTTCCGAATTGGTTTGTTAACAAAACTGGAAAGTTTTAATGAAACAATTTGACGATGAATTAAAAAAAAATAGTGCTAATTATACTCCTTTAAATCCAGTAACTTTTTTAAAAAAAACCGCTTTCACATTTCCTGATAAGATTTCTGTCGTGTATAACGATAGATTTTACAAATGGAGTGAAACTTATACTCGTTGTAAAAAATTTGCATCTGCCTTGCAAACATATGGTTTTAAGAAAGGTGATACCATTGGCTTTTTAGCAATGAATACCCCTGAATTATATGAAGCTCATTACAGTGTCCCAATGGCTGGGATGATATTAAATGCAATGAACTATAGATTAGACTATAAAACATTATCCTATATTATTGATCATTCAGAACTTGTAATGATTTTTGTTGATTTAGAATTTCTTGAAATAGCCGAGAAGGCTATTTCTTACAGCCAGGAAAAGCCTGATATAATTGTAATAGAGGATAATAGTGCAGGTTTTATTAATTCTACTAAATATTTAGATTACGAAAATTTCTTATCTAAAGGAAATATTAAATTTGTAGAAAATATTTTAGATGATGAGTGGGACACTATTGCTGTTAATTATACATCCGGTACTACAGGAAATCCAAAAGGTGTTCTTACACACTACAGAGGTGCTTACTTAAATGCCTTAGGTAACATTATGGAATGGAATATGGAAAGTCATCCAACATATCTTTGGACTTTACCAATGTTTCATTGTAATGGTTGGTGTTTTCCATGGACAATTGCTGCAAAAGCAGGGACAAACATTTGCCTTAGAAAAGTTACCTCAGATTCTATGTATTCTGCTATTTCCAAAAATAAAGTAAATTATATGTGTGGTGCTCCTATTGTACTAGGCATGCTAATTGATTCTGAATTTAAAGATAAAATGAAAATTGATTATACTTGTAAAGTAATGACAGCAGCTGCTCCCCCACCAGCAGCTGTCTTACAAACAATGCAGGAAATAGGTTTTGAAGTAACACATGTATATGGTTTAACAGAAGTATATGGTCCTTGTGTTGTTTGTGCATGGGATCCAGAATGGGATAATTTATCAGTTGAAAAACAAGCAGAGATTAAATCACGCCAAGGAGTTACTTATCTTGTTCAAGAAGGCATAAGAGTTGTTAATCAAAAAGATTCATCAGATGTCCCAAGAGATGGCAAAACAATTGGGGAAGTTTTGTTAAAGGGTAATATAACTATGAAAGGCTACTTAAAAAATCCTGAGGCTACTAAAGAAGCATTTTCAGGAGGGTGGTTTCATACAGGGGATTTAGGAGTGATGTATGATAATGGGTATGTTCAGTTAAAAGATAGATCAAAAGATATAATTATATCTGGAGGTGAAAATATTTCTTCTATAGAAATAGAAAATTGTATTTATGATTTAGATTCAGTTTTAGCTTGTGGTGTTGTAGCAATGAAGGATAAAAAATGGGGGGAAGTTCCATGTGTCTTTATAGAGCTCAAGCCCAAAACCAAACTTTCTAAAAAACAAGTGATTGATCATTGTAGATCAAATTTAGCCAGTTTTAAAATACCAAAAGAGGTTATATTTTGCTCAATTCCAAAAACATCAACAGGAAAAATACAGAAATTTGAATTGAGAAAATTAACACCATACTAACAAGAGACTTTAAAAATTAGTTTTGATATCCTATTTCTTATTATTTTGAATTAGAAATATCTCTTTGTTTGCAAAATATGGAAATAAATAAATGTCTAAATCAGAATTGGATTGGATTTTAAAATTAGGGAAAAATATACCAATTATTGCAGCAGCTTGTGATTTAAATGGTATATGGCGTGGAAAAAGAATCCGTTTTAATAGCTTAGAAAAAGTAATAAAAGAAGGTATTAGAATTCCTCTATCTGCTTCTTGCGTTGATATTTGGGGATCAGATTTAGAGGATAGTCCCTATCTTTTTGAAAGTGGGGATGCTGATGGATATGGGTTACCCACTGGAATTGGCCCAATTCCTTTTTTTTCAAATAAAAAAGACTCTGTTCTTCTACCACTTTGGTTGTTTGATAATAAAAAGGAAATTTCACCAATTGATCCAAGGCATATTCTTAATTCGATATGTAATAAATATAAAGATTTAAAACTTTATCCTGTTGTGGCATTTGAATTAGAGTTTTATTTATTTAATGAAAATAAAGTTAGAAGCCTGAACTTTGATTCTCCGGAATTTACAAATGTACTCTCAATCACAGATATTGAAAATCATGAAGAATTTTTTGATGAGCTTTATGATTTATGTAAAAAAAATAACATTCCAATGGATGGTGTTTCGTCTGAAAATGCGCCTAATCAGTTTGAAATTAACCTCAAACACATAGACGACCCCTTAGAAGCAGCAGATCAAGCCATTATTTTCAAAAGATTTATAAAAGGAATTGCCAGAAAACATAAAAAAAGAGCTACATTCATGGCTAAACCTTTTTCTAAAATTTCTGGGAGTGGTATGCATGTACATTTCAGTTTACTTGATAAAAATAAAAAAAATATCTTCAATAATAATACAGATTTAGGTTCGCAAACTTTAAAAAATGCAGTTGGGGGTATTTTAAATAGCCTCAAAGACTCTACTCTTATTTTAGCTCCTCATTTTAATTCTTATAAACGATTAAGGCCTGGAACACATGCTCCTTTAAATATTTGTTGGGGTTATGAAAATAGGACAGCGGCAATAAGAATACCTGGTGGGGATTACACTTCAAAAAGAATTGAGCATAGAGTAGCTGGAGCAGATGCAAACCCTTATTTAGTACTATCTTCAATTCTTGCTTCTGCTCTTGAAGGTATTCTAAAAAAAATAGAACCGCTTAAACCATTAACTGGTGATACCTATCAAAAAAAGGTAATTCAAATAGCTCAAAGTTGGGATCAAGCAATAAATGATTTTGAAAAATCAAAAAAAAATAAAAATTTTTATTTTGAAACTTTTTGTAAGGTATTTAAGAATTGCAAAAAGCAGGAATTAGAAGTCTTTAATTCTAGAATTGAAAATTTTGAATTAAAAACATATTTAGAAGAAATTTAATTTTTCAAATCATATATAATTTTACTAGCAGCATAATTGCCTGAAATATATGCTCCATGGCATGTACCGTAAGTCTTATTTATAGTCGCTTCGCCTGCAAAGTATACTTTCTTTTCTAAAGGTTTCTTTAATAAATCCCTTTCAAAGTTATGACCCGGTAAAGCATAAGAATAAGCACCCTTGGAGTAGGGATCTTTTCCCCATGATGAATGAATTAATTTAATTATCTTTTTTTCTATGTTGTTTCCAAATTGCTTTTTTATGAACTCAATAATTTTTTTGTAATATTTTTTTGGATAATTTTCGATATCAGACCCTTTTTTTCCTCCAAAGAAGAATATCATATGTTCTTTTTCTTTCTTTCTTATCTCAAAACTAAATATCTCAGATATATTGTTATGATATTTATCAGGTGTTACAACATACCAACCTAGTTGGTTATCTCTAAAAGTTCCTTCTTCGAAGAGTACTCCAATTTTGTTTAAAATTCCCATAGGTAAATTATGGATGGCTTGGATTTTATAATCAGGTAATTTAGGAATAAATGCTATATCTTCATTTGCTAAAATACCATTAGAAACAGTTAATAATACTGACTTACAAACATATTTTTTTGATTTTGTATATATTTCAATTTGCTTTCTACCCCAATTAATTTGCTTTACTTGATTATTTAAAATAACATTTATACCAGTTGCCCATTTATCAATCATGTTTGCGAGTCCGCTTTCGACAATTAAATCTTTACCTTCATTTATTGACGCAAAATCTCTAGCAGAAACAAAATTTGCTTCGATTCCGTTTAAACCAGTTAAATAATCAAAAAGGATAGGATAGTTAGGATCATTAATATTTAAACAAGTAGAAAGTCGATTATCTTCAACATTTTCTTTATAAAAGTTTAACTTCACCAAAAAATTGTTATAGGATTCATTTACCTTTTTCTTTTTATTTAATAAAAAGGGTTTTTCTCCAAATAGATATTTTGTCTTTTCTATTGAAAAAATATCTCCATTTTGATGGTCAATTGGTACATTAAGACTTTTGGCAACAGCTCTAAAAGGATTAATTTCTCCTTCATGCAAATATGAGCATCCAAGATCAAACCAATGTCCAAATGAGTCAGGGGCCTTTTTTGCTCTTCCACCTACACGATTATTTGCTTCAATTACTATGTTTGATATATTATTATTATCTAATATTTTAGCAGCAGATATGCCCGCAATTCCAGCGCCAACTATTATAACTTCATAATCAAATATTTTATTATTAGACAAAAAAATAGCTTTCAATTGATTAAGACAATATTTAATATTATTTATTCATGAAATTAATATAATTTAATATGTTATTTATGAAGAAAGAATAAACCTTTTTATATTTTTAGAAAACTAAAAGTAAGGAATGACTTTTGAGAAAAAATAATTGGGATAGGAGTGGCTTACCTGGATGGACTTATCAATCAGATTCTTTATTTCAACTAGAAGCAGAAGAATTATTTAGAAAACATTGGCAATTTGTTTGTCACATAAATGAACTAAATAAAATAGGTTCATATAAAACCATAGAAATTGTAAATGAAAGAGGTTTTGTCATAAAAGGTGAGAACAACGAAATCAGAGCTTTTCACAATTTATGTAGGCACAGAGGTTCTAGGGTAATTTCAGACAAAGAAGGAGTTTGTAAAAGAGCAATTGTTTGCCCATTTCATGGCTGGTCCTATAATTTTGACGGTTCTGTAAGAGGGGTTCCAAATAAGGATTCTTTTGGTGACACTGATTTTTCAGAAATGGGTTTAAAACCACTAGAAATTGAAATATGGCATGGCCTGATTTTTGTAAGATTTAAGAAAAGTAATCAAAAAAGTATTTCTGAAATTTTAAAAAGATTTGATAATGAGATTAGTTTTTATAAAATGGAGCACATGCAACCAGTTGATGGTAGTATTTGGACTGACATTTTAGATGCTAATTGGAAATCAGTTAGGGATGTTGATAATGAAGGTTACCATGTGAGGCAAGCACACCCTTCGCTATTTGACTTGTATGGTCAAGATTACAATGATGAACCTTTTGTTGAAGGAACCTCAAGATCAATAGGCACTTTCAATACCAAACCATCAAAAAAATGGAGTGTAAAAAGATATCGTCATATTGTAGAAAATAATAACTGGTTAAAATTACCCAAACTTCTTAGCAGATCTTGGATCTATTTTGGTATGTTTCCTAATTTTGTTTTAGGTTTATATCCAGAGTGTATAATCTACTATTATGAATACCCCTTAAGTAGCACAAAAACAATACAGACAGGTGGTGTCCTTAAACACAAAAAAGAGAGTAGAGAAAAAAAAATAGCCAGGTATTTAAGTGGTCGGATAGATAGAGATACAGCAAAAGAAGATCAGATGCTTGTAGAATGGTCTACTGAAGCAGTAAAGTCGTCTGCTTTCAAGGGTTTTTGCTTATCTGATTTAGAATATGGTGTAAAAACCTACCATGATCATTTAAGAAAATTAATTCCAGTAATGAATTTTAATACAGAACCAATAGACCATTCACTGAATGAATTTAATAATAAGCTCTTGGCTGAAAATAAAACATAATTTTAAAGCAAAAGTTATAGAGATTTAGATAGACAAATTATGTATTTTTCTGAACATAATAAAAAGGGCTGGAGATTACTGGGTGTACCCTTTATTTTTGCAATTTTTTTACTAGCAGTCCCAATTGCAACAATGACGACTTTAAGTTTTTGGACACAGGACTATCTCACATTAATAAAAACTATAACCCTCGATAATTATAAACAAGCTTGGTTTCAACCTGTATTTCAGACACTATTTGCTAGATCTTTAATAATTTCCTTAACAGTCACTTTTATTACAATTTTATTTGCTTTTCCTATTGCTTATTATATTTCTTTTTATGGTGGAAAGAGAAAGGCTTTATGGTTATTTCTTATAACCATACCATTTTGGACAAGTTATCTGTTAAGGATGTTTTTGTGGAAGGTAATATTAGGGTATAACGGTGTTTTAAACTCTTTTTTTGAGTGGCTAGGTGTAATTACTGAGCCTTTAACTTTTTTATTATATAATTCAAATGCAGTTGTACTGGCACTAGTACATGGTTGGGCCCCTTTTGCTATATTACCAATTTTTGTTTCTTTAGAAAAAATTGATAGGTCTTTATTAGAAGCGTCTAATGATTTGGGTGATAACAATTTGAGTCAATTCTTTAGGATTATTCTTCCATTATCAATGCCAGGAGTAATAGGTGCTGTTTTAATAATATTTATACCTTGTATTGGAGATTACATAACTCCCAAACTTGTGGGTGGTCCAGAAGGTTTAATGATAGCTAATATGATTCAGGTGCAATTTTCGAAAGCTAACAATGCTCCACTAGCGGCAGCTCTTTCAGTTACATCATTATTAATAGTAGGGATAATATCTTTGCTTTTTGTTTTTTTAAATAGAAAATACTTAAGAAATTATTAGTATGAAAAAGTCGAACAAAATCTTTAAAGTAATTGTAATATTTTTTCTTGTATTTTTATATGCACCTGCACTTTTGCTTCCAATTTTTTCTTTTAACAATAGCAAAGTTATTTCCTTTCCACTTTCTGGTTTTTCAACGATTTGGTTTGAAGAGCTTCTTTATGAAAATACCTTACATAACGCTTTATTCAATTCATTATTAATTGCGATATCTTCTACAATTTTAGCAACTATACTGGGTACTTTAGTAGCTAGAGCTTCAACTAGGTATATTTTTTACGGAAAAAAAATTTCAATTACATTTATACTTGTTCCTTTAATTCTACCAGAAATTATATTGGGTGTTTGTCTTTTAACGGTACTAATTCAGCTTGGGCTAGATTTGAATTTATGGAGTGTGGTTCTTGGTCATACATTATTGATAACCCCATTTTCGACTTTAATAATGGTATCAGCTTTTAATAATCTTGACATAAGTTTAGAAGAAGCCTCTCTTGACCTTGGAATGTCATCCTTTCAAACATTTAGAATTATAATTTTACCAATGGTATCCCCTGGATTGATTTCTAGTCTATTGATTGGATTTGTAATATCATTAGATGAATTTATTATTGCTTTTTTTCTAACAGGAGTTGAACCAACTTTACCAGTCTACATATGGTCTCAATTTCGATTTCCAGCTAAATTGCCTAGTACAATGGCATTAGGAACAATACTATTAATTGTATCTCTTATACTAGTTTCTTTATTTGAATACTTTAGAAGAAGGATGGAATTGTATAATTATTATAGTGTGGGGTTAGATCAAAAATGAACAAAAAAAATATTAGAAATCCTGAAAAGATAGTTGATCTAATATCTATTGAAAAATCTTTTGATAAAATTAGAGCAGTAAATAATGTGTCCTTAGGAATAAAAGAGGGGGAATTTTTTTCACTATTAGGACCATCAGGTTGTGGAAAAACAACGCTTTTGAGGATAATAGCAGGTTTTGAAAAACCTGAAAATGGTGATGTTTTTATCAATGGAAAAAATGTTAATTCTGTTGAACCAAATAATAGGCCGACAAATATGGTTTTTCAAAATTATGCGATTTTTCCGCATTTAAATGTTTCTGAAAATGTTGGATATGGACTTAGAAATACTAACTTAAATAAAGATGAAATTGCGCAAAAAATAGAGGAGGCACTAAATTTAGTAGGTCTTGAAGGTTATCATAAAAGAGCTTCATCTGCTTTATCAGGTGGTCAAAGGCAAAGAGTAGCACTTGCAAGGGCATTAATTTTAAAACCCAGAGTATTACTTCTAGACGAGCCTTTATCTGCACTAGACAAAAATCTTAGAGAGCAAATGCAATTTGAACTAAGACAACTACAAAAATCAGTAGGAATAACTTTTGTTTTAGTTACTCATGATCAAACAGAGGCACTTACTATGAGTGATAGAGTAGGTGTTATGTTTAACGGAAAAGTAGATCAAGTTGCTTCTCCTGAAGAGATTTATAATAAACCACAAACTAAAAGAGTTGCTTCCTTTATAGGTAATATGAATTTTTTTGAGACAGAATATTTGGAAAAAAATTCTAGAACAATAAGTGTTTGTCATAAAGATTTAGGCAATATTAAGCTATTAAAAAGTAATATATTTGGAGATGATAAATCTAAACTTACTATTGGTATTAGGCCAGAGAATTTTAAAATTAACAATAAGAATGGAAAAAAGCAGTCAAAATCATTTAATGCTAAGGTAGTAGAAAAATCATTTATGGGAGATACAATGTTGTATGGTATAAATTTAGGTGAAAATGATCATCATACTTATAGAATTTCTATATCTGATATTAAGAATACCCCAAGTCCAAATATTGGTGAAGAAATTTCAGTTTACTTCCAAGAAGACGATATAGTTGCCTATTTTGAGGAATAGGTAAAAGTGGTTTACCTATTCCTCAATAAGTATTTAAAAACCTGATTTAATAAGCTCAAATTCTTTTATCATTTTTTCTCTTAGTTCAGGAGCTGATGGTTTTTGGAAAAGTGATCCTTCTGTATAACTTTCCAAAGGGGCCCATCCATTTTCTTTACCGACTGTAGCCATTACATCTTTATTAGTATGACCATACCCCCACTCATTTAGCATATATGCAGCAGAATCATCTTCAAGCCATGCATCTAGAAAATCATAAGCTTTTTCCTCAGAACCTGGAGCATCTTTCATCATAGTATACCCACATACCCATGTTGATGATCCCTCTTTGGTATCTCTATTAAATACTACTTTTGGCGCATTCTCCTCAAATCCCATGGTAAAAGCAACTTCGTTCCAAGTCCATTCTAAAAGAATTTCTCCACTCATCATCAATGCAGACCCCTCACCACCGTCAGCGTGATATTGTCTTACATTTTTATGAACTTTCCTTAAAAAATCAGACGCTTTTTTAAAGTCTTCATCAGTTGCCTTTGTCCAATCTTTGACACCAACAGCTAAAAATCCGAGAGCGTAAGCGTCATCTACGTTATCAATTAAGGATACTCTGCCTTTGAATTTAGGATCAGCAAAAGCCTGAAGTGAACTTGCATCTTCTGCTGAAACTTCATCAGCATTATAAGTAAGAGCAGTTGCACCCCAATCTATTGGTAAAGCCCATTGAACTCCATCAACTTGAAACCCTTCCATTTCAGCAAATCCAGGGTCTACTTTATTCCAATTTTTTAATTTGTTTGTATCTATAGGTACAATAATTCCAGCATTTCTCCATTTTACTACAGATTGTGAGCAAGGATGTCCAAGGTCTGCCCTAAAACCAGCTCTTACCTTTTGAAAAGCTTCTTCTTCATCTGAAAAAAAGGAATATGTTGGTGAGTCTCCATATTTTTTAACATATGATCCAAAAAAACCAGGATCTTCATATCCGCCCCAGTCAAAAACAATTAAGTCACTGTCTGCTGCAACTGAAATATTTGCAAAAAACAATGAGAAAATAAATGCAAAAAAATTAATAGGATTTAATTTCATATTTTTCTCCCTTGTAAAATATAAATAATTTAGTCATTTCCATTCTTCTTGAATGTAAACATTATTTTAAATTTTTTTCAACCTCTGACACAGCATCATCTAAAATATTAAACATTAAATCAATCTCCGTTTTGGTTATTATAAGAGGTGGTGAGAATACACACATATTTATAATAGGTCTTACTAAAAGACCTCTTTTTTCAGCAGCTTTGTCTATCATAGTTCCAAATTGATGATCTATTTCTAAACGCTTCTTATCATCAAGTAACGGGTTGCTGTATCCTTCAAGGCAACCTAATAATCCAATTCCTCTTGCATCTGAAATACACTCATATTTTTCCCCTAATTTTTTTAATCTAGACTGGAAATAGGGAGTAATATCTCTTACATGATCTAAAATTTTTTCTTTTTCCATTATTTCAATAGTTTTCAAAGCTGCAGCAGATGCTATTGGATGTCCCGAATAAGTGAACCCATTGGAGAAAAGTAGATCATAATTATTTGAATTTTTTTTAATATTATTAATTAATGAATCTGAAATGATCATGGCGCCCATTGGAATATATCCTGATGTTAATCCCTTAGCACATGTTATAATATCAGGTATAAAATCAAATACATCTTCTGAAGAAAACCAATGACCTAGTCTACCGAATGCTGTCACAACTTCGTCAGAAATATATAAAACATCGTATTTTTTACAAATATTATGGGTTTTTTTATGATATCCTTTAGGAGGAATTATTACACCTCCTGATGCTAGTATTGGTTCTGCAACAAAGGCTGCTACTTTATCAGGTCCAATTTCTAGAATGGTATTTTCCAGTTCTGCAACTTTTTGATTACACCATTCTTCTTCTGTAATGTCACCTTTAAGATTTGGATTAACGTTACTTAAGAATTTTATTCCGTTATCTATTGTATCTAAAACTCTTTTATCTCTTTCTTTTCCAGAAATACTGGCTGAAAGTAAGGTTGATCCATGATAGCCTTTTTCACGTGCTATTATGGTTTTTTTGTCATTTTTGTTTATACAATTGAAATAATAATGAACAAACCTTACTGCACTATCTAATGCTGTCGATCCACAAGTTGTAAAAAAAACAGTATTTAAATCTTTTGGTGTGAGGGAAGCTAATTTCTTGGCTAACAAAGCTGATGGCTCAGCAGTAGAAAACCAAGGACTAAAATAAGGGAGTTTTTCACATTGTTTTGCTATTTCTTGTGCAATTTCTTTTCGACCATACCCAAGATTCACACACCACATACCTCCAGGACCGTCAATATATTTTTTCCCACTCTCATCAAATAGGTATATTCCATTTGAATTTTTTATAATTTTATAATCAGAATTATTATTGCTACAATCTTCCCAAGGATGTAGAAAATATTGATTATCATAGTCTTTAATGAAATTTTTATTTATAGAAGAATTCATATTGGCCTTTACTTTCAATAACTATATAAACCTTATCTTGTTAATAGGATAAAAGTCCATTAGATTTGTACTTATCTGTTATTTTTATTAATTAATGGTTTATAATTTTGTTATTGAATAAATCTATGGAATATATAACCCATGACGAAAAAGGGTGATCAAGCTTTCAGAGTTGAAAGTAGTAATCAAAAATGGAATGAAATGACTTATGGAGGAGCTATAAGTTTTTTGAGGAGACGATATTCTAGAGATTTAAGTAATGCAGACATTGTGATTTCTGGTTTGCCTTATGATGCTGCAACTACTAACAGACCAGGTGCAAGGTTTGGGCCTAGAGCTATAAGAGAAGCATCAACACAATTAGCAGAACTTAAATCCTTTCCATTTGGTTTTGAAGTTACAGAAATATTTAAAATTATTGACTGGGGTGATTGTTTTATATCTCCCCATAAACCGGCTACTATAGTGTCAACAATAACAAATCATGCAAGTAATATTTTAAACAATAACTGCAAAATGTTAACTTTTGGTGGTGATCATTTTGTTAGTTATCCTTTAATTAAAGCCCATGCTGAAAAATATGGTCCAATAAGTTTATTACAATTTGATGCTCATTGTGATACTTGGGAGGATGATGGTTATGTTATTGATCATGGAACAATGTTTGCTAGAGCAGTAAATGAAGGCTTAATTGATATAAATTCATCAACTCAAATTGGCCTTCGTACATTTAATGATGATGATTTCGGTTTTGAGATCTTATCTGCACCCTGGGTTCATAAAAATGGCATTCAGAAAAGTTTGGAAATAATAAAAAAAAGAGCCAAAAATAAACCTATGTATATTTCTTTTGATGTAGATGGATTAGATCCAGCTTTTGCTCCTGGAACTGGGACACCAGTATCTGGTGGACTAGCCAGTTGGCAAGCTTTAGAACTAATAAGAGGATTGGATGAATGTAACTTAATTGGTTTAGATATTGTAGAAGTCTCTCCTCCTTATGATCATGCTGAAATTACTTCAATTCTCGCAGCAACTATCGCATATGATTGGCTTTGTGTTTTGGCAAAAAAATATGGAGCTAAAGAAAATAAAATTGGTCGGATATAAAGAAATTAGATGTTAAAAAAAACTTATAATAAGTTTCCAAAGGTTCTGCAAAATTGGTTAGGGCACAAAAAAATTGAAGAGATAGAATGTGTTATTTCTGATATGGCAGGTGTTGTTAGAGGTAAAGCAATGCCTCTATCAAAATTTGAAAAATTAGATAATGTATATATGCCTTTGTCAATTTTTTATCAAACAATTTCTGGTGATTATGTTGACTTGCCTATTGCAGATCAATGGACAGAAAATGATATGGTTCTTACTCCTGATCTATCTACGGCGGTATCTTCACCTTGGGCGGATGACGTAACTGTTCAAGTAATATGTGATGTAAATGACTTAAATGGAAACCCTATAGATATTGTCCCAAGAAACGTGCTTAAAAAAGTCATCAATTTATACAAAGATAAAGGATGGGCTCCTATTGTAGCGCCAGAGATTGAATTCTATCTTACCAAACCAAATCTTGATCCTAGTTCGCCAATAGAACCAACGATAGGAAGAACAGGTAGGAAAGTTGCTTCTCGCCAGGCTTACAGTATGACAGCTGTGGATGAATATGGAAGAGTTATTGACGATATTTATGATTTTGCAGAAGCTCAAGGTTTTGAAATTGACACTATCAATCAAGAAGGAGGAGCTGGTCAAATAGAAATAAACCTTGTTCATGGTGATCCTCTCAAACTAGCTGATCAAGTCTTTTTCTTTAAAAGAATGATAAGAGAAGCAGCTTTTAAAAGGGATTGTTTTGCTACTTTTATGGCAAAACCTATGCAAGAAGAACCTGGTAGTGCGATGCACATTCACCAATCTATATGTGAAATAGACACAAAACAAAATATATTTACAAATAAAAAAGGAGAGGCTAGCAAGTATTTTTATAATTTTTTGGCTGGTCAACAAGAATATCTTCCTAAAGCTATATGTTTATTAGCTCCCTATGTAAATTCCTATAGACGTTATGTTGCAACTGGATCAGCACCAATAAACCTTGAATGGGCTCGAGATAATCGAACAACTGGTTTAAGGATTCCCATTTCTTCACCAAGCGATTTAAGAATTGAAAACAGAGTAGTAGGTATGGATTGTAATCCCTACTTAGGAATTGCAGCATCCTTAGCTTCAGGTTTATTGGGAATTAAGAAAAAATTAAAACCTAGAGAGGCTCTTCAAGGAGAAGCTTACTCTTTGCCTAGGGCACTACCTCAAGGTTTAATTGAAGGGTTGGAATTATTTAATCAGGCTCCTGAATTAGAAAATATTTTAGGAAAATCATTTTGTTCAATTTACAAATCTTTGAAGAGATATGAAGCTGAGGCTTTTTTACAAGTAATAAGTCCTTGGGAAAGAGAACATTTATTATTGAATGTTTAATATGGACTTATTAAAAATAAATGATCCAGAAGGTGAGCTTCCAAATAGCCTTTATACTCATTCAATTAAAAAAAAGACAAATTATACTTCTGTAAAAAAAGACATGATCTGTCAAATATGTATTATTGGTGCAGGCTATACAGGACTCTCTGCTGGGTTGTCTTTAGCCGAATTAGGATATGAAGTTGTAATTTTAGAAGCAAATAGGGTGGGGTTTGGAGCATCAGGACGAAATGGTGGTCAAGTTGGTTCAGGACAAAGATGGGATCAAAATAAATTAGAAAAACACTTTGGATTTGATCAAGCTAAAACCTTTTGGGAAATTTCAGAAGCTGCAAAACAAGAAGTAATATCCCGTATAAAACAACATGACATAGAATGCGATTTTTGTTCTGGAATTATTAATACAACTGTGAATAAAGATAATGTTTCGCAATTATTCAATGAAGTTGAATTGCTCAAACAAAAATATAACTATAATAAACTTGAAATATTAAATTCTACAGATCTTTCAAAAACTTTAGATACAAATTTTTATGCCGCAGGTTATTTGGATTTAGGAGCAGGGCATTTGAACCCTTTAAAATTTGCAATAGGTTTAAGTATTGCTGCAGTTAAAAAAAGAGTAAAAATTTTTGAAAAATCTTGCGTAATAAAAGTAAAATATGGAATAAAAAACACTATATTCCTCGATAATGGTTATCAGGTCAAATGTGAAAATCTTTTATTTTCTTGTAATGGATATTTAGGAAATTTAGAACCAAAAATTTCTAAAAAAGTTATGCCAATAAATAATTTTATTTTAGCAACTGAAATCCTTGAAAAAAAATTATTAGATTCTTTTTTTAAAAATAACTATGCAGTGGCAGATGATAAATTTGTACCAAACTATTTTCGACCTTCTCCAGATAAAAGATTAATCTTTGGTGGTGGTGAAAATTATACATATAAATTCCCAAAAGCTATCAAAAAATTAGTCAGAAAGAGAATGATTAAAGTTTATCCACAACTTGAAAACACACAAATAGACTTTGTTTGGGGTGGTACTTTGGCAGTAACAAGAAGTAGGCTTCCTTATTTTGCAAAAATCAAACAAAATGCTTTCTCAGTTTCTGGATATTCTGGTCATGGAGTAGCATTATCTGTTTTATCGGGAAAAATTATTGCTGAACTAATAAATGGGAATTCTAAAAGATTTGATTTTATGAATAAAATTCCAGCAAAACCTTTTCCAGGAAATTCGAGTTTACAATGGCCAATGTTAGTACTAGGTATGTTGTGGTATTCTCTAAGGGATAGATTGAGTTAAAAAATAAATTTTGGTCAACAAATGTTGACTTTAAATGGAAATTCGTCGTAAGGCTTATATAAAAATTTCTGGAGGCAATGATGACTATTAAAGTTGGTATAAACGGGTTTGGCCGAATTGGCAGAAATGTCCTTAGGGCTATTTTAGAGTCTGGACGAACTGATATTAAGGTAGTTGGAATTAATGACCTTGGTCCAGTTGAAACTAATGCACATCTTCTAAAGTTTGATAGTATTCATGGAAGATTTCCAGGAAAAGTTAAAGTTGTTGATGGAAAAATTGATGTGGGTTCTGGTCTTATTAATGTTTCAGCTGAAAGAGATCCTTCAAATCTGCCATGGAATGAAGTTGACATTGCTTTAGAATGTACAGGAATTTTCACAGATAAAGAGAAAGCTTCACTTCATCTTAAAAATGGTTCGAAAAGAGTTTTGGTTTCTGCTCCTTCTAACGGTGCTGATAAAACTGTTGTATTTGGTGTTAATCATGAAAGTCTAAATTCAGATCACATCATTGTTTCTAATGCATCATGTACTACTAATTGCCTAGCACCTGTCGCTAAAGTTTTACAAGATAATTTTGGCATAAAAACGGGATATATGACGACAATTCATAGCTACACAGGTGATCAACCTTCATTAGATACTATGCACAAAGATCATTACAGAGCAAGAGCTGCTTCATTAAGTATGATTCCAACTTCTACTGGTGCAGCAAAAGCTGTATCATTAGTAATGCCAGAACTTGAAGGTAAAATGGATGGTGCTGCAATTAGAGTACCCACTCCTAATGTTTCATGTGTTGATTTAAAATTTATGACAGACAAACCAGCTACAGTTGATGAAATTAATAAAGCAATAAAAGAAGCTGCACATGGAAATCTAAAGGGAATTTTAGGTTACGACGAAAACTCGCTCGTTTCTATAGATTTTAATCATTCTTCAGAATCATCGACTTTTGCTGCACAACAGACCAAGGTATTACCATCTGGAATGTCTAGAATTTTGTCTTGGTATGACAATGAGTGGGGATTTTCTAATAGAATGGCTGATACCGCAGTTGCTATGGGGGCATTATTATAAATAAACTATTTAATCTCACATTTCAAATCAACTTCTATAAAAGTATGTAAAATATAAATTTGAAATTTATCAATTAATGTAATGAAAATTCCAAGTCCTTGTATAGATGTTTGTAAATATAAATACAAAAATCATTGTATAGGATGCTCTATGACAAAGATACAAAAGAAGACTTTTAAAAAACTATCTACCATAAACCAAAAAAAAGACTTCCTCAATTTTATAATCAATCAGCAAACATTTTTGGGTAAGTTCAAACACTGGGAAAAAGTATATGAGAAGAAATGTATTAAGAAAGGCTTAACTTTAAAAAACCTTTTATCTGATGTGGGAGTTAAGTAACCAAGCAAATTTTTCGTGTACTTGTCCTCTAGTTATAGCAAGGTCTTGAGTTAGTAGATCACCACTTTTTTCAGCAATAGCTGCAACACCACTTAATGTAGAGGCTACTGTAGTTTCAGCATCAGCCAATAACTTAATCATTTCTTTATCAGAGATTTTGCCATCACTTTCTAAAACTTTTGATTCAGAAACCATTTTGCTAAGCATTCCATTAGCATGACCACCAATAGCTTTTATTCTTTCTGCTAGTTCATCTTGGGCTTCAAAGTGGTCTTCATAAATTTTTTGAAATAATTCATGGAGAGGTCCAAAAGCCATTCCTGTAACATTCCAGTGAAAATTTTGCGCCATCATAGTTGTTACAACCAATTCTGAAATACTTTGATTTAATGCTTCAGATATTGCATTTTTTGAATCAACACTTAAAATTCTTTCTGTTTGTCCCATTTGGCTTATCCTTCCATTGCTATAAAGAACCTAGGTCTTTTACTAGTCCATCCATTAGAAAAAATATATAAGATCTCTTACTTAAGTTTTCTACCCTACTTTTAATTAAAAATTTAATACTTGTTTGGTCATTTATTTTATAAGAAGTTATTAGGCTGGCAATCCATTGTTCATCAAAACTAAGATTTTTTTCTCCTGGGTTTCTAAAAACAGGTTTTTTTCCAATAACTTCTTCAAGAGTTCTCAAAATATTGTGGGCAAAGTAATGAGCAGACGTTTTTTTGTCTATTTGTATTAGTTTACAAGCTTCATCTATGCTTAATCTTGCATCTTTTCTACATCCTATCATTAGGAACCGTAACTTATTTATTACATTAACAATATCCTGGTCCCCAGAAAAATCATTCTTTGATTCAATTTTTTTTGTATATTTATCTGATAAATACATACTAAATTTTCCCCCGATACATAATATAGTATTTCATTTAAAATTCATCAAACAACTTTTTAAATAAATTATTTTTAAAAATTTTTAAAATTATCTTGAATTTTTTTTTATTTATAAAGTACCCTCACATTCATATCAGATTCTAATATAACATTCATCTGCTCTTTAAGTACTGACCTATATAAGGATGATCAAATGAGTAAAAAATTAAAAATTAAGAAAAATAATTTAAAAAAACTTTCTAAAGAACATTATGAAAGTGAATTGCAAAGACTTCATTTTGAGTTAATAAAATTACAAGAATGGGTCAAGAAAACTGGCAAAAGGGTTGCCATAATTTTTGAAGGTAGAGATGCAGCTGGTAAAGGTGGTGCGATTTCCCGGATAATATCACCTCTTAATCCAAGACTTTGTAAGGTTGTTGCATTAGGTACACCAACTGAACGAGAGAAAGGTCAATGGTATTTTCAAAGATATATCCAGCACCTACCAACAGCTGGTGAGATAGTAATTTTTGATAGAAGTTGGTATAACAGAGCTGGGGTTGAAAGAGTTATGGGCTTTTGTTCTGAAGCTCAATACAATAATTTTTTATCTTCATGTCCAATTTTTGAAAATTTATTGATCCAAGATGGTATAAAATTAATCAAATATTGGTTTTCAGTAAGTGATGATGAACAAGAAAAAAGGTTTCAAGAGAGAGCAAGCAATCCATTGAAAAACTGGAAATTAAGTCCCATGGATTTAGAGTCTAGAAATAAATGGGTTGAATATAGTAAAGCAAAAGATTTAATGTTTGAGCATACTGATACAGATAGAAGTCCTTGGTGGGTTGTTGATGGTGAAGAAAAAAAACGAGCAAGACTTAACTGTATAGAACATTTACTAAGCCAATTCGAGTATTCTGATTTCAAAAAGACAAAGGTGAAATTACCTACAAGAAGAAAAATTAAAAAATTATCTAGACCACCAATTGATACCCAGAAATTTGTTCCAAGAATTTGGTAAGGAAATTATGTTATATTGTTAAGAAACCAAGATTTAAATTTTACCATGGTAACCTTGTTCCGTCATAATTAATAAATTGTCCACTATTAATGATACTGGTATTGGAAATGACATCAACCATTCCATTCACACTTTCCTCTACTGATATAAGTGCATTTGGTCCTCCCATTTCTGTTCTAACCCATCCAGGATGTAGTGATATCACTGATATTCCAAGTGGTTTAAGATCTATTGAGAGAGATTTGACGACCTGATTAAGAGCAGTTTTTGAGGATCTATATATATACATACCACCACTTTTATTATCTTCAATTGAACCTACTTTTGAACTTATAAAATATATTTTTCTTTCTGAGCTTTTCTCTATATTTTTTATTATTGATTGTGTTATCAGAAGAGGTGCAATTAAATTTACTTTAAGTACGTCTAACCAGTTATTTGAGGAAACAGATTTAAAATGTTGAGCTGAATGTCCAATCACTCCAGCATTATTAATAAATAAATCTATTGTCTCATCTCCTAAAAAATTTGATAAAATATTTGGTGAATCTTTATCCAGTAAGTCAAGTTCACAAATCTCAAGGTTATCATTGTATTTTTCCTTACATAATATTAGCTCTTTGGATTTAGAAATATTTCTAGTTGTACAAATAACTTTTTCATTATTTCTCAAAAATTTTTTTACCAACCCAAGTCCAAGGCCTCTATTCGCACCAGTTACTAAAATTTTTTTTATCATCACAGTTCTCCTACAGATTTATGATGTTTATTATTCAATTCAATTTCTTTAATTTATTTTCATAAAAAATGAATTAACATACTTCTTGCTTCAATTTTTCCATAGTCATATTTTTATTTAACATACCAATCACTTTAATATGTTTTATCATAAACCTTCCATTACAAAAATTTATATATCGATAGGCTTTTCATTTCTTTTACGGCTTATTTTTTTAATTTGATTTAAAGTCTCTCTATAACTTTTTAAAAATTTAATTAATTGACTTATTAGCAACATAAGGATATCGTTAATTGTTTTCAAAAAATAGCTAGTAGATGCAAGCGATTGAGGGGAAGTTAAACTGGTTTCTTCTTCCGCCAGTAGTTTGTTGTCAACTTTAATTAATTTCCCCTCTTACGTATTAAATTTATAATGTGATTAAGGGGATTAAAAATGTTTGATTGGTTTATTTGGCATTCATTAGTTGTAGTTGCTCTATCTTCCGCAAGTTTTGGATTAGGCTTTTATACTTGTTTATTTTTAAAAGCTAGGGAAAGAACTAAGTACAGGAAAATATTTACAAAAAAATAAAATTCAATTTTTTTGCTAATGAATAAAAAAAAACCAGAGTGGATTAATAACGAACAAGTTATTATTCAACATATGAATAGTGATCACTCTAATTCTATTGTCTCAACTTTAAATGCTCAACATGGAATCAAAGATCCTGAAGCAAAAATGAAGAGTTTAGATGTGAATGGATATTACGTTTTATCTTGTAATGAGACATATTTTATAAAATTTGAAAAAAGTTGTAACACCACATCTGAGTATAAAGATGAATTAATAAAACAAGCAAAAAAGTATAGAAATTTCGAACCTGGAAAAAATAAGAGTGACTAATTGTATAAAATTTATTTATTAGTTTTTTTTTTACATTGATAGTTCCTACTTATATTTTAGGAAGTTATAGTTATAAAAATAATAATATTAAATATTCTTTTCCGAAATCAGTTTTGGTATCTAAAAAAAGTGATACATTTTTTTATAATGATTTAGGCTTTAGATTGTTTCAGGGTAATTGTTTAATCGGTAATATTTACACAACTTTTCCATCAAAAAAATCAATACAATTAATAAGAAAAATTGAAGATAAA
>CACHDI010000008.1:17500-69115 GCA_902578545.1 uncultured Alphaproteobacteria bacterium | reverse complement strand
TGCTATAATTGATATTTTAGCATATGTTGATGATGAATTTCTAAAAAAAAATAAAATTAAAAAAGGTGTTATGAATCTTATAAGCTCTGATAGGTCAAAGGAGCTTTTAAAAAAGATTAAAGTATCTAAAAAAGTAGCAGGAGGTTCAGCAGCTAACACTATAGTTGGTTTATCCCAATTGGGGTTAGATACATCTTATATAGGAAAAGTAAATAATGATCTTCTTGGTAAATTTTTTACTGATGAATTGAATAATAATCATGTAACATTCAACAACTTAAATAAGATTATCTTTAATAATTTAGCAACTGGTCATTGTATTGTTTTAGTTACTCCAGATGGAGAGAGAACAATGAATACATATCTGGGAATTACTGAGTTTTTATCAAAAGATGACTTAGATATAGACATATTAAATCAAAGTGAATGGATTTATTTGGAAGGATATCGCTATGATGGAGTTGATAGCCAACTTGCTTTTGAATTAGCAATAAATGAAACCAAAAAAAGTAGGGGAAAAATTGCACTTTCATTATCTGATCCATTTTGTATAGATCGTCACAGAAAAAAATTTTTGGATATAATTGAGAATGGTATTGATTTAATATTCTGTAATGAAAAAGAATTAATGTCATTAACAGAAGAATTAAATTTAAATTCTGCTTTGAAAAAATGTACAGAATATTCTTGCGAGGTTGTTTGTACAGTAGCAGAAAAAGGTGTAATGATAAAAAAGGAAGATTCCTGGATTAATGTTCCAACAGATCGTGTAAAAATAGTTGATACAACGGGAGCAGGAGATTTATTTGCAACTGGATATTTATATGGAATTTTAAATGGTCATGATGCTGAAAGGTCAGCATTTTTTGCAAACCAATGTGCTGGTCAAGTTATTCAAATATTGGGTTGTCGATTAGATAGTAAGAAGTTATCTGATTTATTTTAATTAAAATCTAAAGGAATATGATATGGAATTCAAATATGATAAAGAAAATATTTTTGCAAAAATTTTAAGAAAAGAAATTCCTAACGACACAGTCATAGAAACAGATTTTTCTTTAGCTTTTAAAGACATAAATCCTGTGGCACCAGTACATATTTTAGTAATACCCAAGGGTCCGTATGTGAACTATGATCACTTTGTTTCAAATGCTAGTAATGAAGAAGTTTTAGATTTTAATAATACAGTTAAGGAAGTCATAAAAAAATTTGATTTAGACCCTGAAAGAAATGGAGCTGGATATAGATTAATAGCTAACACTGGTTCTAATGGAGTTCAGGAAGTTCCTCATCTTCATTTTCATATTCTTGGTGGAAGAAATATGGGATTTATGGTTTCAAGACCATAGTAAAAGTCAGTGAGGATATTTTTATGAACGAAAGTGACACCAAATTTATAAAAGTCTCATCTTTAAGAGTTTCATGCGACGGAGAAACAAATAGTTCATCTGAGGGTCATCCTTTAGTATGGTTGCAAATTAATGAGGAGAAAGGTTTTGTATCTTGTCCATATTGTGAAACAAAATTCATTTTTGAGGATAAATAAATATTTAATTTAAGTCATGTCTTCTGAAAAACAAAATTCAAAAAACAATATTTATTTAATTGACGGATCTGGATTTATTTTTAGAGCTTATTACGCATTACCTGCTCTAACAAGATCTGATGGGTTACCAGTTGGAGCTATTTCTGGTTTTTGTAATATGCTTTATAAACTATTAAATAATACAAAAAGTAATGAAATAAATAAACCAACACATATTGCTGTTGTTTTTGATCACAAGGGTCCAACATTTAGATCCAAAATTTATTCTGATTATAAAATGAATAGATCCGAACCACCTGAGGATCTAATCCCCCAGTTTGAATTAATAAGGCAAGCAACAAAAGCATATGGCTTGCCATGTTTAGAAATGGAAGGGTATGAGGCTGATGATATTATTGCTACATATGTAGAAGCAGCCAAAAATAATGGTTGGGAAGCCACAATTATTTCTTCAGACAAAGATCTGATGCAACTTGTCTCTAGTCAAACAATCATGTGGGATACCATGAAGAATAAAAAAATTGATATTGAACAAGTAAGAGAAAAATTTGGAGTTGATCCATCCTTAGTTATTGACGTTCAGTCGCTAGCAGGAGACTCTGTTGATAATATACCAGGTGCAACTGGTATTGGGATAAAAACAGCTGCATTACTTATAAATGAGTTTGGTTCTCTAAAAAATCTTTTAGAAAATACTCAAAAAATTAAACAACCAAAAAGAAGAGAAGTATTAGTCAATGAATCAGATAAAATATTAATTTCTAAACAATTAGTAACTTTAAAAACAGATGTTCCAGTAGAAAAAAAAATTGAAGAATTAGCAATTTCTCTATTAGATCCTTTATCTTTTTTATCATTTACAGAAAAAATGGAATTTCGAACACTTTCCCAAAGGATTAAGAAAGATCACCAAATATCAAATTTAAAAGAAGATTACAAAAATGAAGAAAAGAATCCAATAACAAAAAATAGAGAACACAACTCAAGCGATGATGTTATTAAATTCGATAATTATAATGATCTAGACGATAATTTAAAAAATGATTATGGAAATTACGAAACAATTGACAATGAAGAAAAATTAGATCACTGGACAACAGTTATAAAAAATATCCATCACTGTTCACTAGACTTAGAAACTTCCTCATTAGATGAAATGGATGCTTCTATTGTTGGTATATCCTTAAGTGTTAGGTCAGGTTTAGCTTGTTATATTCCAGTTGGTCATAAATTGAACATCACAAATGAATTAAGTGATAAACAAAATTTCAGCAATCAACTTTCATTATGTTATGTATTAGGAAAATTAAGACCCATTCTCGAAGATCCATCCATTTTAAAAGTTGGTCAAAATATAAAATTTGATTACAAAGTATTAAAATATCATTCTATAAATTTACGTTCCTATGAAGATACTATGTTAATGTCCTACGCATTGAACGGAGGTTTGCATCGTCATAACTTAGATAATCTTTCCCAAATTTTCCTGGATCATGATCCTATAAAAATTTCTTCATTATTAGGAGAAGGAAAAAATAAAAAAAATTTTTCAGAAGTTCCAATTAATTTAGCAACAAATTATGCCGCTGAAGATGCGGACATAACATTCAGATTATGGAAAACTTTTAGACCAATGCTATCTGAAAAAAAAGTATCATCTATATATAATTTTATAGAAATCAAACTTATTTCTGTTCTTGCTCAGATGGAAATGAATGGGATCTTGGTTGATTCTAATCTTCTTTCAAATTTATCAAATCAATTTTCTACACAGTTAAATTTTTTGGAAAAAAAAATTTATACCCTTTCCGGTGAGGAGTTTAATATTGGTTCACCTAAGCAATTAGGTGAAATATTGTTCGAGAAGTTAGATTTCAAAGGCGGAAAAAAGGGTAAATCTGGCACGTATTCAACTGACGTTGATATATTGGAGACACTGGCTTCTGAGGGGCATGATTTACCTCATTATATATTAGAATGGCGGCAACTTTCAAAATTAAGGTCAACATACACAGAGTCATTACAAAACCATATTAAATTAAAAACCAAAAGGGTTCATTCTACATTTCTATCTTCTGGAGCAACAACTGGTAGATTATCTTCATCTAATCCTAATCTTCAGAATATACCAATAAGAACTAAAGACGGGAGAAAAATCAGATCAGCATTTATATCAGAAGGTGGTTATAAACTCGTTAGTTTTGACTATAGTCAAATAGAATTAAGGATTCTGGCACATATTGCAAAAATTCATAATTTAATTGAGGCATTTAAAGATGGACAAGATATTCATGCTCAAACTGCCTCTGAGGTCTTTCAAGTTCCCTTAGAAAATTTAGATTCTGAATTAAGAAGACAAGCAAAAGCTATTAATTTTGGTGTAATATACGGTATCTCCGCGTTTGGATTGGCAAATAACCTTCGTATTTCAAGAGAAAAAGCAAAGAAATTTATAGATACATATTTTGAACGTTATCCAGAAATAAAAAATTATATGGATAATACAATAAAAGATGCAAAAGAAGAGGGTTATGTGAGAACGTTATTTGGACGTAAAATTCATACTCCAAATATCAATTCAAAAGGACCTTCTGCAGGTTTTGCAAAAAGATCAGCTATTAATGCACCTATTCAAGGAACTGCTGCTGATATAATAAAATTAGCAATGATCAAAATTCCTACGTTGTTAAAAAATAACAATTTAAAAACAAAATTAGTTTTGCAAGTTCATGATGAACTTTTATTTGAGGTTCCAAATAGCGAGATAGAAATTTTAAAGAATAAAGTAATTAAAGAGATGGAAAATGCTTGTGATCCGTTTCTTTCATTGGATGTTCCATTAAAAGTTGAATTTGGGGTAGGTGAGAACTGGAATAGTGCACATTAACTGTAAATAAAAATTTTATTAATTTTAAAGTTTATTTTAATTTTTTAATTAGTATTCCCACCTTTTCTATTATTTTCTTATCGTGGTGTGTTATAACTATTCTAGTTCCTTTGATTTCTCCTTTTTCAAATGGATAAGATCCAATTGAAACAGTCTGGAATTGAGATGCTATATCTGAAAGTTTTTCTGCTATTTCTCCTTCAGCTTTATTAATTTTAATTGTTTTTGATTTAATAGAGTTTTGGTTGCCAAGTTTTTTAATTATGTTTTCCACCATAGATTTAAAAATATTTGGAACGCCTGCTAATACAAAAACATTTTCAATTTGAAAACCAGGTGCCGCACTAATTGGATTGTTTATCAAATTTGATCCAGTAGGAATTCTTGCCATTCGCAATCTTGCATTATTTAGTTTTATATTTTGTAATTTGTAATAATTTTCTAAAAGTTTTTTAGCTTCTATGTTAATGGGAAGATCAACACCAAAAGCACTGGCAATACATTCTGAAGTAATATCGTCATGAGTTGGTCCTATTCCCCCACTTGTAAAAACAAAAGTATATTTTTTTCTAATTTCATTGATACATTCTATAATTTTTTCTTTCACATCAGGGATTATTCTAACTTCATTTACAGTTACTCCAACTGTAAGTAATTTTTGAGCTAAATATCTTGAATTTAATTCTTGAGTACGTCCTGACAAAATTTCATTACCAATTATAATAATGCCAGATGTTCTTAGTGATATATTTTTCATATATAAGAGTTATACTTATATTATAACTTTTCAATGATATTATAAACTATTATTACAATAACTTTAAAAAATGCATTCATTTTCTACACTTTATGAGGCCAAATTATTAAAAAGATATAAGCGGTTTTTAGCTGATGTTATTTTTAAAAATGGTGAAAAAAAAACTGTATATTGTCCAAATCCAGGCTCAATGTTAGGTCTAACTAAAAAGAATACTAAAATTTGGCTTGAGAAATCCCAAAACAAAAAATCAAAATATAATTACATTTGGAGATTAGTTGAAAGTGATACTGGAGAATTGATTTGTATTGATACGCAAATAGCAAATAAAGTAATTAAAGAAAGCCTTCTAAAAAGAGATATCCCAGAATTAAATTATTATCAAAAAACTATTTCAGAACCCCAAATTGACAAAGGTAGTAGGTTAGATTTTTTATTGAAATCACAAGATGATGAATCATGTTTTGTTGAAGTTAAGTCTGTAACTCTTTCCCGATTACAAGATATCTCTGAATTTCCAGACTCAGTAACTTTAAGAGGTTCAAAACATTTATCTATATTAGCTCGCTTAAAAATAAAGGGATTTAGGACAATTCAAATCTACTTAGTACAAAGGAGTAGTACAAATTATTTTAAGATAGCAAAGGACATTGATAAAGCTTATTTCCATTCATTTCAAAATGCAAAAAAATCTGGTGTAGAAATTTTAGTTTTGCAAAGTTTAATTTCTAAAAAAGGAATAGAATTAAGTAAAAAAAGACCAATTATATTGTAAATTTTTAAATTATTTGTCGTTATTCATTTATAGGACTTGATAGGTCATAAAATAATTTATATAGCAGGACATAATTTGAATTTAATTAAGGAAATTTTTTTGGATAGTAACCACTTAAATAAGGATGGTATTAGAATTCATACTTCTACTGAACTTGAAGAAATGAGGCTCTCCTGCAAACTTGCAGCTGAAACTTTGGATATGATTGGAGATTTTGTCAAACCAGGAATACAAACAGAAAAAATTAATAATCTTTGTCATGAGTTCATGCTGGATCATGGAGCTACCCCGGCAACCCTTGGTTATAGAGGTTTCCCTAAATCGTGCTGTATTTCTATAAATCATGTAGTATGTCATGGTATACCAGGCCCCAAAATTTTGAAGGAAAGTGACATATTAAATATTGATGTAACATGTATACTTAATGGGTGGTTTGGAGATAGTAGTAGGATGTATATTGCAGGAAGTATTACTAAAAAAGCTAGCCGCTTAATTGAGGTAACACATAATGCACTATTAAAAGGGATTGAAGTTGTTAAACCGGGTAATACATTTGGAGATATTGGAGAAGCTATACAAAAATATGTTGAGGGAAAAAAAATGTCTGTAGTTAGAGACTTCTGTGGTCACGGAGTAGGGAAAAGCTTTCATTCAGCCCCGAACGTTTTACATTTTGGTGAAAAAAATACTGGATCTATACTTGAAACTGGGATGTTTTTTACAATTGAACCTATGGTTAATTTAGGAAAACCTGATACTAAGATATTATCAGATAATTGGACAGCTGTTACAAAAGATAAATCGTTATCAGCTCAATTTGAGCATACAGTAGCAGTAACTAATAATGGTGTAGAGGTCTTGACACTGTCACCCAAAAATAAATTTTATCCATTAATTTGACAACTTGTACAATAAACTAATTTCTACCGTGACAGTTTTTAAATTTTTTTCCTGAACCACACGGACAAGGAGAATTTCTGCCAACTTTGCCCCAATTTGCGGTAACTGTATTTTGTGGATTTTTTTCATTATATTCATTTTTTTTATTGTAACTAAATTCAGCATTTTCAGCGTTGCTATTTTCATTTTGAATTTTGCTAGAATCCACTAATTGAAAAAAAGCCATAAATTTAGTTACATCTTCATTAATAGTTTGAAGTAAAACTTCGAATAATTCATATGCCTCTGATTTATATTCATTTAGAGGGTCTCTTTGTGCATATCCTCTAAACCCAATTACAGATCTTAAATGCTCTAGTTTTAAAAGATGTTCTCTCCAAGACTTATCTATTGTTTGCAGCAATACTTGTTTCTCAATAGTTTGAATAATTTCTAATCCATATCGATTTTTCTTTTCTTCAAATAATCGAGTTGTCTCACTATTAATTCGATCTTGAAGTTCTTCACCAGCAAAATTTTCTTCTTCTACCCAATTATCTAATGGAAGATTTAGACCAAATTTATCTTTTATTTTGTCTTTTACTAAATCTATGTCCCATTGTGATGGATCACTATCCTCTCTAATATTTTCCCACACTAAATTATCTATTACTTTTTCCCGCATCTCAATAATTGTTTCAGAAACATTATCAGATTCCATTATTTCTCTTCTCTGACTAAAAATAGATTTCCTTTGCAAGTTCATTACATCATCATACTTGAGAAGATTTTTTCTAATATCAAAGTTTCTTGCTTCAACTTTGCCTTGAGCTCTTTCTAAAGCTTTATTAACCCATGGGTGTGCAATGCTTTCACCATCTTTCATACCTAATCTTTTGAGCATGGAATCTAATTTATCTGATCCAAAAATCCTCATTAAATCATCTTCTAAACTCAAATAAAAAGATGTTTTTCCAGGATCACCTTGCCTTCCTGATCTTCCTCTTAGTTGATTATCAATTCTACGACTCTCATGTCTTTCAGTTGCAAGAACAAAAAGACCTCCTGCTTCTTTTACAATACCCTTAGAATGTTCCACCTCTTCTGAGATTTTTTTCTTTAATATATTAATATCCTCTTTGCTTTTTTCTTGACGTTGTTTAAAAATCATATCGACATTACCACCGAGTTGAATGTCTGTTCCCCTTCCTGCCATATTTGTAGCTATAGTAACAGCTCCTGGTATACCAGCGTTTGCAATAATAAAAGCTTCTTGTTCGTGATATCTAGCATTCAAAACTTGATGTTTTATATGTTCTTTTTTTAACATATTTGAAAGCAATTCAGATTTTTCTATGGATGTTGTACCTACTAGAACTGGTTGATTTTTTTTGTGAGCTTTTTTAATTTGACCTACGACAGCTGAATATTTTTCTTTTGAAGTTCTAAAAACTTGGTCGTCCTCATCAACTCTAATGACCTGTTTATTTGTTGGAATTTCAATTACACCTAGATTGTAGATCTCCGAAAATTCTTCTGCCTCAGTAAGTGCTGTTCCTGTCATCCCAGCTAATTTTTCATATAATCGAAAATAATTTTGAAAAGTTACAGATGCAAACGTAACATTTTCTGATTGAATGGATACATTTTCTTTTGCTTCGATTGCTTGATGTAACCCATTAGAAAGTCTACGTCCACTCATCATTCTTCCAGTAAATTCGTCAATCAAAACAATTTCGTTATTCCTTACTATATAATCTTTATTCTTATTGAACATCTTGTGAGCTAGTAGTGCTTGATTTATATGATGGACTAAACTTGTACTTTCAGGATCATAAAGAGATTGTTGCTCGTCCATAAGTTTATTCTTTCTGAGTATTATTTCTAAATGTTCAATTCCTGGATCAGTTAAGTTTACAGTTCTAGTTTTTTCTTCTAATTCAAAGTATTCTTCATTTAAATCTGGAATTAATTTATCAATGTTCGAATACAAATGAGATCTATCTTCAGTTGGACCAGATATGATTAATGGTGTTCTTGCTTCATCAATCAATATGCTATCAACTTCATCAACAATAGCAAAATAGGGTTTTCTTTGAAAAACATCTTCTAAAGTCGATTTCATATTGTCTCTTAGATAATCAAACCCTAATTCATTATTAGTTGCATAAGTAACATCGGACAAATATGCTTCTTTTTTTAAATTATCATCCATATCAGGATAAATAGCTGCGACTTTTAAATTTAAAAAATTATAAATTTCACCCATCCATGAAGCATCTCTTTTAGCGAGATAATCATTTACGGTTACTATGTGAACACCACGCTCAAGTAATGCATTTAAATACACTGGCATAACGGCGGTTAGGGTTTTACCTTCCCCAGTTTTCATTTCAGCAATATTTCCCTTATGAAGAAAAATTCCACCGATAAGCTGAACATCAAAAGGCCTTTGTCCAATTGTTCTAATGGATGCTTCTCTTACAACTGCAAAGGCCTCAGGTAATAGTTGATCAAGTGTTTCTCCATTTTTAATACGATTTTTAAATTCAGCGGTTTTATCAGCAAGGTTTTGATCAGATAGTTTTTTTATTTGATCCTCATAACCATTTATTTTTGTCACAATTGATGAAACAGCTTTGATTGCTTTTTCATTAGAAGATCCAAAAATTTTTGCTGCTAATTTGCCAAAACCTAACATCTTATTTTAAAGACCTTTTATTTTGTTTTTTATTAATGCCGTTCAATGATAGAAACATTGTTAATTTAACTAAATTCTTGTAATAGATACTAATCTCAAGGTAAAGCAGTAAAAGTTCTAAAGTTACCTATAAATTTATAAAACCAAAAAATAAAAAGACTAGTAAAGCAAAAATGAACGAAACTAAAATTTCAGATGGTACAAAGTTTAAAATTAAGGGAGCAAGATTTGCAGCCGTAAGTGCAAATATAAAATATGTTAATCGATTAGATTTAATGGTAATTTACCTTGAAACAGGTAGTATCATTACGGGCGTTTTTACATCTTCTAAAACTAAAGCCCCCTCCGTTTTGTGGTCAAAAAAGGTAACTAAAAAGGCCTTCAAAGACGATAAGAATCCGTTAGCAATATTAGTAAACTCTGGAAATGCCAATGCATTTACTGGAAAAAATGGCAAAAAGGCTATTAAAAAAATAGTTACCAAAATTTCTACTTTTCTTAATATCAGTAAAAAGAGAGTTTTAATGGCATCAACAGGAGTAATAGGTGAATTTTTGCCATATAAAAAAATTATTGAAAAAATACCAGAATTAATAAAAAACCTATCTGAAAATCAAATTGTCAACTGCGCAAATGCAATTATGACTACTGACACCTACCCTAAGATAAGATATAAAAAGTTTAAATTAGAAAATAAGTTTGTTTCAGTTGCCGGTATAGCTAAAGGATCTGGAATGATCGCTCCAAATATGGCAACGATGTTGGCATTCATAATAACCGATGTTAAAATTTCATATGATATTTTGAAAAAATTAACGGCTAGTTTGTGTGATAAAACATTCAATTCTATAACTGTTGATAGTGATACGTCCACTTCAGATATGGTATTGATTTCTGCTACATCAAAAGTAGAAATGAAGCCAATCGAAAAGTCATCTGACAATAGAATATTGAAATTTGCAAAAATGTTAGAATTAATTATGAAGGAACTGGCATTAGATATAGTCAAAGATGGAGAGGGAGCAAAAAAATTAGTTGAGTATCAAATTGTTGGAGCAACAAATGATAAGAGTGCAAAAAATATTGCTTTTTCAATAGCCAATTCACCTTTAGTAAAGACTGCAGTTGCTGGTGAAGACCCTAATTGGGGAAGAATTATAATGGCAATTGGAAAATCAGGTGAAAAAATTGATCAAGAAAAAATAAAGATTTTTTTTGGTCAATATTTAATTACAAAAAATGGAAAAGTTTATTCAGAATATGATGAGGAAAAGACAAAAAATTATATGAAGAAAACTGAATTACTTGTAAAGGTAGATTTGGGGATAGGAAAAGGCAGTTCAACTATCTGGGGTTGTGATTTAACAAAAGAATATATTGATATAAATGCAGACTATAGATCGTAAAATTCTTATTGTTGCAGCAGTAGCTTTAATTGATGTAGATGGTAGAATTTTGATTTCAAAGAGACCAGATAATAAATATTTGGGAGGTTTATGGGAATTTCCAGGTGGAAAATTAGAAAATAATGAAAAAGCTGAAGATGCATTAATTAGGGAGCTTGAGGAAGAATTAAATATTTATACTTGGAAAAGTTGCCTTGCACCTCTTACTTTTTCTACATTTGATTATAAAGATTTCTATCTAACTCTTTTGCTTTTTGTATGTAGAAAATGGGAGGGTATTATTACCCCACAAGAAGGACAGGAAATTAAATGGGTTTATCCCAACGAATTAAATAAATTTCCTATGCCTGAAGCAGATAGACCTTTAATTCCATTTTTGAGAGATTTGTTATAAAAATTGTACATCTTTAAAGAAATATTTCTAAATTTTATTTTTTTAATGGATTTAATAATAAGGAGTTATTTTGCGAGAAAATGTATTAAAAATAAATAAAATATTTCATCAATATTTTTCATCTCAGAAAATTTTACCTATACTAACCATCGAGGATTTAGTTTCTTGTAATTATATACAGGACATTTTTCTAGAAAATGGAATAAAAATATTTGAAATTACCCTAAGAACGAATGTTGCACTAGAGGCAATAAATTTTCTGGCACAGAATAAAAATTTTATTGTAGGAGCTGGTACTCTGACTAATGAAAAAAATGTTCAATCTGCAGTAGACGTAGGAGCAAAATTTGGTGTATCGCCAGGTATTAGTGATGAGCTATTTCAACAATGCGAAAAAAATAATTTTCCTTTAATTCCAGGAGTATCGAGTCCCTCCGAAATAATGGTTTCTTATAATCGAGGATATGAAATATTAAAATTTTTTCCTACAGAGGTTTTGGGTGGTATAAAAATGTTAAAAGCATTACAAGGTCCTTTCCCTGATTGCCATTTTTTTCCAACCGGTGGAATTAACCAAGATAATGCAAATAAATACTTAAGTTTATCCAATGTGTATGGAGTTGCTGGGAGTTGGATGGTTCCAAAGTATCTTTTAGATCAAAAAGATTGGAAAAAAATAAATAAAATTATAAAAAAAGTGGTTTCAAAATAATGCAAAATATTTATTGGGATTTATTAAAAAAAAATAGAGAAAAAAGCAAAGATAGAAGAATCGAAACACTTTTTCAATCAGATAAGAATAGATTCAAAGAATTTGCTATAGAAATTGAGGATTTATATTTTGATTATTCCAAAACCAATATCGATTCAGAAATATTAAAAAACCTTATCGCCTACGCCAAAAATTTAAAAATAATGAATAGTATTAATGCTATGTTTGAGGGTGAAAAAATAAATGTCACAGAAAAAAGATCTGCTCTACATACTGCACTTAGGAATTTTAAAGCTAATGATTTAACTAATTTATATAAAATTAACAAAAAGTTGTTAGTTAGGTTTAAAGACTTATCCAAATTTTGTAATCAAATTAGAACTGGACAAAAAAAATCAGGCTCAGGATCGAAATTTACTGATGTAGTTAACATCGGTATAGGAGGATCTGAACTTGGTCCAAAATTAGTTACAGCTGCTTTGTCTGAATATCATAACGGTCCAAAAATTCATTTTGTTTCTAATATAGATCCTTCGGACATATCAAAAATCATTAAAAATTTAGATCCTAATAAAACACTTTTCATAATATCATCCAAATCTTTTACTACGACTGAAACTATTAATAATGCAAAAAAAGCTTTAAAATGGGTTTGTGAAATTCTTGGATCAAATGGTTTAAAAAACTTTGTAGCGGTTTGTTCTGCAAAAGAAAAAGCATTAGATTTTGGTATTTTAAAAGAAAATATTTTTGAATTTGATGAATGGGTGGGTGGAAGATTTTCAATTTGGGGCCCTATTGGTTTGCCCGTAATGTTATCAATAGGAACTGATCAGTTCAAAAATTTCTTGGAGGGTGCTTCTCAAATTGATAATCATTTTAAAAATGAAGAGATATCTTATAATATACCAATAATTTTAGCATTAATAGGTTTTTGGCATTCTTCAATATGTCAGTATTCTTCAAGGGCAATTCTACCTTATGATAGTAAACTTGAATATTTACCAACATATTTGCAACAACTTGATATGGAAAGTAATGGCAAATCAGTTAATCTTAATGGAGAAAGAATAAATTATCCAACCACTCCTGTAATATGGGGTCATATTGGAACAAACAGCCAGCATGCATTTTTTCAATTTTTACATCAAAGTAATCAAGTAATTCCATGTGAATTTTTATTAGGAGCTAATTGTTTAGACAATAAATACTATGATAGTCATCATCTGCAATTAATAGTAAATTGTTTAGCACAGTCCGAAGCGCTAATGTTTGGTATAAAAAATGAAACTCAATCTAAAGAAGAAACTAATGAGCACCGTAATTGTGATGGAAATAAACCTTCTACTATTTTAATATACAAGAAAATAACTCCAAAAATTTTAGGTAAACTATTAGCAATTTTTGAGCACCGTACCTTTGCAGAAGGTTTACTTTGGAATGTAAATTCTTTTGATCAGTGGGGGGTGGAACTAGGTAAAAATATTGCAAGGAGATTGACTGATAGTATCTCCCAAAAAGATAGAAATAATAATTTTAGTAAGTCTACATTAAATTTGTTGAATAAGATCAGAGAATATAAATATTTTTGAATTAATGTTTAAATCAAAAAAACTGCCATTTATATTAAAATTATATTTTTTTGTTACTAAATATTTTGGACCTTTTCTATCTTTAGTTCTTCAATATAGATTAATTAAAGGCAAAGAAGACAAAAAAAGAATTTTAGAAAGAAAAGGTATCTCTAAATTAGAGAGGCCTCTTGGATCTTTAGTATGGTTTAATGCTGCTAGTGTAGGGGAAGCATTAAGTATTTTGAATTTAATTGAAGATTTGAGTAAAAAGAACAAAAAATTGAAATTTTTAATTACAACAACAACAATTACTTCTTCTAAAATACTTAAGGAAAGTATGCCTACAAACTGTATACATCAATTTTCTCCAATAGATACATTATCAGCAACAACAAATTTTCTCAACCACTGGAAACCCAACCTTGCAATTTTTGTAGAAAGTGAATTTTGGCCAAGACTTATTTTTGAAATAAAGAAACAACAGATTCCTCTTGGCCTTATTAATGCCAGGATGGAAAAAAAAACTTTTGAAAATTGGTTAAAAATAAAAACTACATCAATGCAAATTTTAAATAAATTTGATTTTGTATATTCTAATGATCATTTAACAGCTAAAAGATTACAATCTCTAGGAATTGAAAAGAAAATTTTATTTGGTATTTCATCTTTGAAAGAACAAGCACCACCACTTACTTATAGCAAAAATGAATATTATAGATTCAAAAATTTATTAAAAGATAAGATAGTCTGGGTTGCAGCCTCTACTCATGAGGGTGAGGAAGAATTAGTCGTAGAAGCTCAACAAATTCTACATGAAATTGATAAAAACTACTTACTAATTTTAGTCCCAAGACATCCTAATAGATCAGAACTTATATTAAAAAATATAGCATTTTATTCAACTTTTACCAAAATTCGTAGCAAAAATCAAAAAATAGCAAAAGATACTTCAATTTATTTAGCTGATACTTTAGGAGAATTAGGTTTATGGTTCATGCTGAGCAAAATTGTTTTTTTAGGTGGTTCATTAGTAAATATTGGAGGCCATAACCCCTATGAACCTTGTAGGTTTGGTTGTGCCATAATTACTGGTCCTTATGTACATAATTTTAAAAAAGCTTTTGATCAATTGAGTGAAAAAAACGCTCTCAAATATGTAAAAAGCGTTGAAGAGTTAGTAGAAACTATTAAAATTTTAAGTAATCATTCAAAAGCTAAGAACATGGGTCAGAGGGGTTTAAAATATGTAAATTCTCTAAATGACGAAACTTTTAGGATAGCTTCAACAATAAATACTTTTCTATAATTTTTCTACGATTGCTTTTATTTTTTATAATAGATAAAAAGACTTGAAATGAGGTAATAAATTGAAAAAAAACTCTAATATTTTGATTACTGGTGGAACTGGTTCTTTCGGTTCTAGATTTATTCCAATGACATTAGAAAAATATAATCCAGAGAGACTAGTAGTTTTCTCGCGCGATGAAATTAAGCAATGGGATATGCAAAAAGTGTATCAAAATGATTCCAGAGTTAGGTTTTTTATAGGTGATGTAAGAGATAAAGACAGATTATTGCGTGCTTTAGACGGTATTGATTATGTTGTACATGCTGCTGCAACTAAAATTGTACCAACTGCTGAATATAATCCATTTGAATGTGTAAAAACTAATGTTCTTGGAGCTATGAATTTAATAGATGCTTGTTTAGATAAAGGTATAAAAAAATGCGTAGCCTTATCAACTGACAAAGCATCAAACCCAATTAATTTATATGGAGCAACTAAATTAGCATCTGACAAATTATTTGTTGCTGGGAACTCATATTCAGGATCTGCAAAATGTAAATTTTCGGTTGTAAGATATGGAAATGTGATGGGTTCTCGAGGATCAGTAATTCCCTTTTTTTTAGAAAAAGAAAGTGAGGGGTTTTTTCCAATTACTGACTTAAGAATGACGAGATTCATGATTTCATTGGAAGAAGGGGTTAAATTAGTGTGGAAAGCACTGGAGGATATGTTGGGGGGGGAAATATATGTAAAAAAAATTCCTTCGATGAAAATTATTGATATTGCAAATGCAATTAATCCTAATATCGAGAAAAAGTTGGTAGGAATTCGTCCTGGTGAGAAACTTCATGAACAAATGATAGGTTTTGAAGATTCTCCATACACTTATGAGTACAATTCTTATTATAAAATTTTTCCCTCAATACATAATTGGTCAAGTGATCCATCAAGAATTAGGGATGGAAAAAAAGTTTCAGAAAATTTTATCTACAGTTCAGATACTAACAAGGATTGGCTTACTATTTCGGAATTTAAAAAATGGTTAACAAAAAACCATTCTTTGATTGGTAAATACTGATGATACCCTATAGCAGACAAAGCATTAATGATGATGACATCAATGAAGTAATCAAAGTCCTTAAATCAGATCTAATAACACAAGGACCCATAGTCCAAAAATTTGCAAAAACCATTTGTACTTATACTTCATCAAATTATTCGGTTTTAACTAATTCAGCTACTTCTGCATTACATATAGCTTGTTTGTCTCTGGGTTTGGGGAAAGGAGATATTCTCTGGACTTCGCCCAACTCATATGTTGCTTCTGCAAATGTTGGTCTTCTTTGTAATGCAGAGATAGAGTTTGTTGATATTGATCCTTTTAATTACAACATCTGCATACACGCTTTATCGGATAAATTAAAAAATGCAGAAAAGTATGGGAAATTACCAAAAATTGTTATGCCTGTTCACTTTGCAGGTCAGTCCTGTGATATGAAAGCTATTAAAAAACTTTCAAAAAAATATGGGTTTAAAATAATAGAGGATGCCTCTCATGCAATTGGAGGTAGTTATAATGATACAAAAATTGGTTCATGTAGATTTTCTGATATTACCGTATTTTCATTTCACCCAGTAAAAATAATAACTACTGCAGAGGGAGGTTGTGCAACTACCAACAATACTGAAATTTTTGAAAATTTAAAGTTATTCAGTTCACATGGAGTGACGCGTGATCCTAAGAAGATGGTTATTAAAACAGATGAACCCTGGATTTATGACCAAATTTCTATTGGTTTGAATTATCGGATGAGTGACTTAAATGCAGCTTTAGGCTTAAGTCAAATACTTAAAATAGACAAATTCATAACTAAAAGACATGAGATAGCAAGAAATTATTCTAAGCAACTAAAAGCTATAGATCTAGTACTTCCAAAGCAGGAAGATTATAGTCTATCGGCATTTCATTTATTTCCTATACAAGTAAAGAATAGAAAAAAAGTATTTAATCTTCTTCATCAAAACAATATAAAAGTTAATGTTCATTACCGCCCTATTTATACTCAACCATTTTGGCAAAAAAAGGGTTTTAAGTATGGAATGTGTCCAAATGCGGAATATTATTATTCAAGAGCAATTAGCCTACCAATGTTTTATGATTTAAACGATGAAATGCAAAATAAAGTTATAGAGGTTTTAAAAAAATCATGTCTTTAAGAAAGTCACTTCCTGTTTTTTCAAGATTAATTCTGAAATAGATTTAGCTGTTTTATTGATATTTTCTTCAACATCATAATTTTTTACTAAGTTTGTATATGCTCTATCAATAACCCCGTCGTGTGAGATAGCCATCAATTTTTGAAATTTGAAAAGTAATGATTTTTCAGTTGATGATTTTTTAATTATTTCTTCGTAGGTTAAACAATCATTATATTTTATTACTCCAGGAAAATCTTTATACCATGCATGGCCAAAGACTAAAATATTTTTACCTCTGCATAATGCTTCCCATCCAACTGTACCTGTTACAGTTGCAATAAAAATAGCTTTTTCTGTTAATAAATTAGTATCAGCATATGAAGGAATAAAACAAATAGATTTAATTCTTGAGATTCTATGAAAAAATAAGGGTCCTCTTGCATAAGATCCTTGCTTTGGATTTTCTTTCACGTATATCTTAATTCCTTCTGGTAATATATTTGACAATCTTTCTAGTGCCAGTAATTGGTCTCTAAACTCTCCCCCAATTGCAGATGTGGTCATTTCAGGTTGCATTGGAAGAGGGAAATATACGAATTTTTCTTCAAAATTAATTTTATTTTTTTCGAATTCAGCAAGATGTTCAAAATAACTTAATTCATTTTCGTGAAAAAAATTAGCAAAAGGATCCCGCCATTTTGGAAAACTTTTATAAATTTTTTGGATTCTAAGTAAAATCTTAAATATATAAATTGGTCTAACAACTGATGAAGGCATTTTAAAAATTACAAACATTAGAAGTTGTAATATAGTCATAAAATTTATATGACCAGGATTTTCGTTTTTTTGTTTAATTTTTTTCATATAAAATAAATTTAATTTAGGAAGTCTAACTAATTTATCTATTTTGGTTTTATTTTTTTTGTTGAAATTACCATAATCTTCTATCTTATTTAGGGAAAAAAATTTATCTGAAAAAAGAGACTGAGTTACTATAGTTACTGGAATTTCAAGTGATACTGCTATTTGATAGATGATTGTATCGTAGGCGAGGTGAGGTATATTGAAAAATAATACATGATTAATTTTTTTAGTTAACATTTCGTGAGATATAGCATCTGCTAGGATATGAAAATAATCTAAATAATCTTGTAGATTTTTTAAATTATGTGATTTGTATCTATAAGCATCTGAATGGCGATACAGTTGATCAATAAAAGTTTCCAGATCTTTAGAAAAATGATCTGATGCTAAAATTTTATGATATGTACCTGTATATATTTTATTTGTTTTGAATAAATGCCCATTTTTTCCAGACTTATTATTCATTCTAACTAGGGACGATGCTTTAAAATCGCTTGTAACGTCTCCAAAGTGAATTTTTAGATCAATATTAGTTTTGTTTTGCCTAATAATTTCTTTTAAAATGGAGTTAGTATTTTTTGCAGTTGAAACTGCTAAAAGATTTATTTTTTTTAAGTTATTATTTTTTCCCAACTTAGAGGTTCTCCCCTTACCAGATCCATACTTGCTTTTTTACCTAAGATTTCGTCAAAAAACTTTGGTTCAATGCCAAAACCTGGCCTAATTGATTTTATGGTTTCTTTACTAAAAACTTCACCTTTTTTCATATCTTTAATAATAAAAATGGATCTTCTAAAAATTGCATTCGATTTTTTTATACCTGGTATATTCTTAGGTTTACTTTTTACAGCTTGAAAAATGTTTTTACAGTCATCTACAAGTGTTTTAAATTCGTCTGGTTCTGACGAAAAACTAGAGTCTGGTCCTCCATCTGATCTACTAAGGGTTATATGTTTTTCAATTATCGTGGCACCTAATGTTATAGCGGCAACAGCTACGGTTGAACCAATAGTATGGTCCGATAGGCCAATTGGAACATCAAAACGATATTTAAGTTGCTGAATAGCCTTAAGTTGCATCTCTTTTGGAAGAGATGGATAATCTGAAATACAATGTAATAAAGCATAACCATCTGCTCCAAAGTTATGAGCAGTTATACAAGCGTCACTTATTTCTTCATAATCTGCAACTCCCGTTGACATAATCAAAGGTTTCTTTTTTGAAGCAGCTTTTTTTATTAGAGGTATATCAACTAACTCAAAAGATGCAATTTTATAAGCTGGAGCAGATAATTTCTCCAAAAAATCTACTGCAGTATTATCGAAAGGTGATGAAAAACAATGTATTTTTTTTTGTTTAGCATATTTAAAAATAGTAGGATGCCAATCCCATGGAGTACTAGCTTCTTTGTAAAGATCATAAAGTTTTTTTCCGTCCCATGGTCCACCTTTTATCAAAAATTCGGGTCTATTTGAATCTATGGTCAAAGTATCAGCTGTGTAGGTTTGCAATTTGATCGCATCAGCTCCAGAATTTACTGCTGCATCAATAAGCTTTATTGCTTTATTAATATCTCCATTATGATTTCCAGATAATTCTGCTATAATATATGGTTTAGTATTAAACCCAATTGTTCTATCATAAATTGTAATTTCTTTTTTCATTTTACTAAATATTTGAATAATATCTTTTTTTAAAAAAATCTTTAGTTAAGCTATATTTTTGAAAATGACCATTGGATGAATTCAAAGAAAAGCCAAGGTCTTTATGTAATTTTTGTGATTTGCAATTCTCAATAGTAACATTTGCTTCAATTTTTGATATTCCGATTTCAAAGAATAATTTTTTTAAAAAGAAAACTAACATTCTAATCCCAGATCCTGGTGAAAATTTTGGCTCACCAATATAGAAACTCCAATATACAATTTCTTTATTTACATAAATAGAACTACAGTAACCAATTTCTTTTCCTCCTTCAGAATATATAAGCCAAATTCCTCTTTTGAAATTTTGTGTTTTTTCCATCCATCTTTCATGACTTTTTGTATTTATTTTTTGTTTATTTAAGCTATTTGCCCGGATAAATTTTTTGTTCCTCCAAGACAAGAGTTTAGAGGAATCTTTTATTTCAACTTTTTTTAAATTTGCTTCCAAAAAATTTACAACTTTATCAGTACCTTTTCCATCACAAATTTTATATGAATTTTCAGATAATTGCTGCAGTTTTTTTGGTGAGTAAATAAAATCTGAAATTGTTTTCAGTAATTTTGTTTTATTTTTTAAAACACTAACACTTAATTGTTTTGATATATTGAGATTAGTTACTTGCTTTGTAACTTTTTGTTGGTTTTTTGCTACAGTGATTGTCAAAGAGGGTATTCCCATACAGCATCTTTCCCACATACTCATGCCAGATGCCCCAATACAAACATCAGCTTTTAACATAAGTTCAGCCATATTTTTTGTGTCTAAATGAAGTGAAAAGTTTTTATATTTTTGACAAAGTTTTTTAAGGTTTGAAAGTGTCTGACATTCAGAACTAGTGGCAACAATTATGTTTGAATTTTTCATTTTCGACAAAGTGTCTACCAAGATAGGTAACAATTTTTTTTTATCATAAAGGCCTAAGGATATGAGTATAAAAAAATTTTTATTTTTTAAGATAAAAGATTTAGAATCTGACCTCTTTTGAATACTCTTATTTCGATAACAATCAAATTTATTAGAAATTAGAGCAAATTTTGGTCCTACTAAAGATCCGGGTACTTTATAAATTCTTTCTTTCTTAATAATTGATGTTTGGTCTAATAAAAAATCTGAGCCTAGATTTCTATTATCTAAATCATCAATTGCTAAATAGTATGGATCAATATGCTTTTTTTTGACAGTATTTACCCATTCAATATCTAGACTATAATGATCAAAAATGATCCAGTTTGGGTTGAATTTATCTAAAGATTTACTTGTTATTTTAGCATCTTCTAAGATTGATAATTTTAACCATTTATCATGAGAAAATTTATTAGGTGTTTTTTTACTAGTTATATTTTCATTTTGATTTTTTTCTGAGATTATATCATAAAAAAGTTTATTTTTTTTTAAAAGTAATCTTTCTTTTCCAGGTAATTGAGCCGATATAAATTTAATCGAA
Source organism: uncultured Alphaproteobacteria bacterium (assembly GCA_902578545.1). Classification (GTDB taxonomy): domain Bacteria; phylum Pseudomonadota; class Alphaproteobacteria; order Rhodobacterales; family Rhodobacteraceae; genus CACIIZ01. Next base: position 47,982 of record CACHDI010000008.1, on the reverse strand, counting down.
TGGCCTCTTTTTTGAGCCTCTTGTGCTAATGTTAGACATCTTCTAAAGTGACCTCCTCCAATTTCACTATTTGCATCAACTCTTATCGCAATATTAAGTTTTTCTTTCAACAAATTTTGATCCTAATTAAGTCTATAAAAACCATTATGGCAGATGGCACCCTCAATCAGAGTATCAATATTGATAACTTCATCTTCACATTTCTTTATTATTTCAAACAGTTGATTTAAATGGTAAGAATATTTCTCCAAACAATCATCATTATGAACAATTGAAGTATAAATTGAATTACTAGCCAATATATTTTGCTTTAGCATTTCTTGGGTTATCAATGTTTTATATTTTAAATTATTTTTACTTTCAAAATTAAATGATGAAAGAGCCAATAATCCTGAAATATTTATATTTAGATCATGAGAATCTGAAATATCAAGCCATATCTTTCTAATCTTTTTACCAATATTTGTAATTACTTCCCAGCTTTTATTTTTTTCCATTATTTCAAGAGTTTTTAAAGCTGCGCTAGCACCTATTCTTTCTGTCCAGAAAGTACTACTTATGAAAGAGTTCTGAGCAGCTTCCATAGTGTTTCTTTTTCCAACAACGGCTGTTATTGCATATCCGTTACCAAGGGCCTTTCCAAAAATTGCTATATCTGGATAAACTTTATAATTTAAATGAATTCCACCAAAATTTTCTCTAAACCCAGAAGTACATTCGTCAAAAACAAGAACAATGTTATTCTGCGTAGCTAACTCTCTTACATTTTCTAAAAAATTATTAGTAGGTTGAAGGTTTCTTATAACTTCCATTTTTATAACGCCTATGTCATTTTCATTTATTATTTTTTTTAATCCATTCAGATCATTATAATGAAATGGAAAAGAAGTTTTCTTTAATTTTTTTGGAACTCCATTTGCTTCTAATCCTGGAAGAAGATGACTTTTTAAATTATCATTATCACCTATATTTGAAGCTAAATACCAATCATGCCATCCATGATAACCACATATAGCTATTCCATCTTTTCCAGAGGAAGCTCGAGCAATCCTAACTGCAATAGAGTTTGCCTCTCCTCCTGTCTTTGCAAAACGTACCATTTCAGACCATGGATGCATTTCAATTAATTTTTCAGCAAGCAAAACTTCCTCAGGACAATTCAAAGTACTCATATTGCTTTTATCTATATTTTCCTTTACAAAATTATCGACATCACTATTTGCATAACCTAAAATATTAGTTCCTACACCCATTAGGGACATATCAAGATATTTATTACCGTCAAGATCCCAAATATTACATCCTTTGGCTTTATCAAAATAGGCTGGCCAGCTCAAAGGGTGGAACATCTCTGCTCTTTTTGACAAGAGCATATTTCCACCAGGAATAATTTTTTTGGCTTTTTTCCACATTTTTTGTCCACTACTCATTTCCGCCCCTTCGTTTCTATTTAAATGAACATTTTTGAAAAGTGATTTATTTTCTTTATAAAGATTTATTATGTCTTCTAATGTGAAATATATGTTAGGAGCAAAATAATTAACAATAGAATTTAAAACGCCTAGATCAATTTCTTCATCTAAAGTAATTCTAATATTAGAAAAATCTTTATCATTTTTGTAATTGTATTTTAAAATATTTTCATCTTCCCTCATATAAGACGTCACATGTTCTAAATGGTATTGATTTAGGTTAAGATTGTTTATTTTTTCTATGCAATGCCTACTAAATATTTCAACATCCATTCCATCAGGAAAAGTTGGAGGATTTACATTACTTCCATAATCAACATTTCTTTCTAAAAAAGCTTTTATGACTTTATCCACCAAAAGAGGATCAATTAATGGACAATCTCCTGTAATTCTAATTATATTCGTAGCATTAGTATTTCTTAATAAATCAACAAATCTTTTCAAAACGTTTTGCTCTTCTCCTCTAAAACATTCTACACCCATTTCAGATAATTGATTATAAAGTATCTTATCTTGAGGATTAGTTGATGTGGCAACTATAATTTTATCTATTAATTTACTTTTGGATAATCTTTTTAAAAGCAGCTCAATACATGTCAAAGGACCAATTTTCTTAAGAACTTTTCCCCTTAATCTGGAGGAATTCATTCTTGCTTGGACAATAGCAATGTTCAATATTTTTTTTTCCATTTTCTGGGATCAATTAATTCTTTATCAATTGTATTCTGCCATTTTGGTATTTCAAATTTAATATTTTTATTTTTGTATTTGATTATTTCTTTTAATTGAACAGCTGAATTTATTCCAACAACTATTTTGGTTACTTCACTAATGAAATTTGTATACATTATACAGGCTTCTAAAGAATTTAAATTGTTTAATTTTAACCAATTTTCCCATTTTTTAAAAAGCTTTTCAAACTTTGAAAATTCTTCAGGAATTTTATTTCCATCCTGCAGAAGTAAACCTTGCAAAAAAATAGATCTTGCATGTATTTCTATACCCTTATCAGAAAATCTTTTGAGAAAATTATTTTTAGTAAGTCTATTATCAAAAATATTAATAGGGCATTGAATAATATCTGGTTTAAATATTTTCAATATTTCTTCTAATTCTTTTTTTTCATAAATTGAAACCCCAATTTTATTTACTATTTTGTTTTTTTTAAAATCTAATAGTGTTTGAATTAATTTATGATTTTTATTTATAAGTAAGTCTTTTGGATAATGTAGGAGGATCGCCTCTAGATTATTTTTATTAAGTTTTTTTATCAAGTTTGTTACACTTGATTTATACCAATCTGATGGGTTTTTAATATCAACAGGTATTCTAGGTATTTTGCAAATTATTTTAAATTTTTGAACACCAACATTTCCCAAACGTTCTATGCTATCTCCATAAGAAATAGCAGTGTCTAAAGTTTCTATACCCATTTTTTCAGCTGAAACCAGGATATCAATTATATCTTTATCAAGTAGTTTTTTTTGATTAACTGAGATACCATAATTCATTCCAAAATTTGCTGTTCCGATAATAAGTTTTTTATTCATATGATAACTTAAACTAATTTTCTTGACCTTTTTCTTTCTCTTTCAATAGAGAATTATTTATATATAATCAAACATATTGATAATTCTTAATTAGACATTTTTATGCAGGAAAATGAGTTCCGATAATAGAAACCAATTCATTGACGCATTAAGAGCTTTTGCTGTTTTGGCTATGATAATTTATCATTTTGCTTGGGACCTTGGTTTATTTAATGTGGTTGATCCAGTAATAGTAAATTCTGGAAGATGGAAACTCTTTGCTGTATCCATAGGAAGTTCTTTTTTATTTCTTTCTGGTATAAGTTTTTGGTTAGCATCAAGAAATGGTATAAATTTTAAAAAATTCACTTTCAGGCTTTTTTTTCTTGTTGCAGCTGCTCTAATAGTTTCATTTGGAACCTATGTAGCTAATTCTCAAACCTTTGTTTTTTTTGGAATTTTGCATTTGTTATCTGTTTGTACTTTATTAGGCCTTTTAATTTATAAATTGCCAATGATTGTAATTTTAATAATAGGTTTTTTAATTTTATTTTTGGAACCTTATTTAATTTCAGAATTTTACAAACCAAAATATTTAGCTTGGACAGGTTTATATACTGGTCCAACAGGATCAGTTGATTTTTATGGTTTTTTCCCTTGGTCCAGTTCATATATATTCGGTCTTGGTATTTCAAAAATAATTTTTAAGAAAAAAGAGCAATTTTTGTTTAATTCAAGCACATTGAAAATACTAAATAGAAAGGGTTTTTTTTCTAAATCCTTTTTCTGGCTTGGAAGAAATTCTCTTATTGTCTACTTAATTCATCAGCCTATTTTAATAGGTATAATTTATGTATATTTGAATTATATTCACGTTATATTATAGCAATTAAGTATTAAACAATAATTAAATTTTCATGAGAAATAACGTTTGTTGTTATTCCCGTGAGAGTTAAAACAATATCGCTAGAACCATTATTATCATTGTCATAAAAAAGAAGACCAAATCCTTCAGCAGCTGAAGCTACATTATATGAAAAATAATATTGTTTTCCCGATGCCATAGCTACGTTAGATTTTGAAAGAGCATCACCAAAATTTGTTGCACCTGTTTCAGCCAGAAAATTATTTGATGTCGCAGTAATTGAACCAATTCCAATCTTGTCTGAATTTGGGTCAAAATTGATGATTTTATCTGATATAATTGCTGTGTGAGATTGAGCTGATTTGTCAATTAGATTAATATTTGTTCCTCCAACATTAATCATATCAATACCTTTAGCATTCGCTAGGGTAATAATATCAACCCCATCCCCGCTTCTAATATCTGCATTTCCAGTTACATTCGTTGGTAAGGTAATGATATCATTACCAGCTCCACTAGCAACCTTGCCAGCATTGTCTCCTAGTAATATTGTATCATCATGACTAGTGGTTGATAAGTCTATATCTCCTTTAAGTCCAGTAAAGTCTAAATTTAATCCACTTTTATTCATGTTAGTAGCATCCAGCATGACAGTGCCATTACCAGAGAATTTTCCAAGTGAAATATTTGCATCTCCACTTATTGTAAAATTTTGAATCTTTTCTTCAATTTCAATATTTCCAATACTGATTGTTGAAAATTCTTTTCCAAAAACGCTAAGATTTTCAATTTGTTTTGCTTTAATCGATCCCATACTCAAGGAACCACCCTCTGTTGTAAGCGAAATATTTGATATTTTGTTGATACTTGTATTTGTGCCCAAATCACCAAGAGTAATGTTACCATTCTGTGATGCAATTAATGTAATAGAGGAGATATTTTGTAAATCAGGTAAACTAGAAGTCCCGGGCACACCTAGAGTAATATCCCCATCATTAAAAGTCTTTAATGAAATTGTTTTGAGTCCCTGTGTCCCAGTTATATTAGCAGCCTCACCAATAATAATACTCCCGTCATTATCATTTCCGATTTCAATTCTTTGGGTATCATCGGGATCTAAATTTAACGTTGGAATAGTAATATTTTCATTCCCTGTAGTTTTAAGTAAAAATTGTCTTACTTCATTAATGCTAAATGATGTCAAATCTACTGGTGTACCAGTATTGTTAGTCCATTCCAAAAACAGTGTAGCAAAACTATTCGGAAAATAGGAAATATTCCAATCGCCACTTTGTGCATCTTTTATAAAGATTTTTTCAATGTCATTTGGTAAATTAGACAACGCAACTGCCGCAGTTGAATTACTTACAGACAAATTTTTAACATCAGAAATATTTGTAAAATCAATAGTTCCAGGTGCAGTAAATGTAAGATCAAGCAAAGGATAACCACTAATAATAGGGCTTGCAATTACTGCTCCACTTACTTCTATAGGTAAACTATTAGTTCCATCTCCTTTAGAAGATTCAGGATTTGTAGTACTAATTATATAGTTTGAACTCACCACAGGCGACACTTCAAATAGTTTTTCTATTCCTTCTGAAGCTGCATTTCCAGCTAACCCAAGTATTTTTTTGCTATCGTTATTACATGCTGCTAATGAAGATAATGCACAAACTAAAAAAATATTATTTTTTTGGATTCTTTTTTTTGACCTTAAAATTTTCTTCATTCTTTTATAATTACCATTAAAATATGTACATTTTTTTGTGTTATTAATAAATTATTCATAATATATCTGTTATTAGTAAATCTTACTGCAAATTATATGCTAATTTGCTAATTTTAATAAAAATAATTTTTAAATTTTAGAATTGGAATAACTTTTGCAAATTATTCCTTTTAATTATTTAAGGGGCTATATGTTTTATAAAATTAAAAAAATAATATTTATATCATCCCTTTTTTTTATTTTTAGTTGTGCAACTTCACAACAAGGTACTGAGCAAATGGTAAGCTTTTCAAGTATACCAAATGGGGCTACCGTAAAAACTAGCCATGGTTTCTCATGTTCTATAACGCCCTGTAAAATAAAGTTACCTAGAAATAAGTCCTTCAAAGCAACCATATCAAAACCAGGATTTACAACTGAAGTTGTAAAAGTAGATTCATTACCAAGTGGTGCTGGTGCAGTTGGGGCTGTTGGAAGTGCGTTAATTGGTGGTGTACTAGTTACAGGATATGATGTATACAAAGGTGGCGTTTTTGAATTAAGTCCAAACGAAGTTAGTGTTAAATTACAAAGTACAACTGCAATGGTTCTTGAGGAAATAAGAACTATTTCAAATATGGACCTTTTTAAAAATTAAATAAATTGTTGTCCAAAACTAATTTTAATCTTTAACTCTATTCTTTAATTCTATATGTTTACTTAAGGTAATTTTAAAATCAAAAAGTAATTTACTGTGGCTACCGAGATAGAAACTAAAGAACCAGGTTGGTTACCAAAAATTTCGTATGCTCTCTACGATGTTGGAAATTCATCGATGGGGGCTATTCATGCAACTTTTATATTCGCAGTTTATTTTACAACATCCATTGCTCCAGAAAATGGGACTACTTATTGGGGATATATGTCAGGTGGTGCAGCTTTTATAGTTGCAGTTTTAGGACCTTTTTTAGGAGGTGCAGCTGATGCTCACGCAAGAAGAAAATTCTTTCTTGCGTTTTTTACTTTAATGTCAGTAGTTTCAACCTCTCTTTTATGGTTTGCTGAACCAGATAATAGTTTTATTCAATTTGCTATAATTTTTTCATTCATATCTATTGTTGCCAACGAATTAATATTTGTTTTTTATAATTCATTACTTCAGTCAGTATCTACTGAAAAGACAATGGGTAAAGTATCTGGTTGGTCTTGGGGATTAGGTTTTTTTGGTGGAATGGCTGCTTTGCTAATAGCTTTATTATTCTTTATTCAACCAGATACGCCACCATTTGGTTTGGAAAAAGACTCTGCTGAGCATGTTAGAGCCACAATGGTATTAGCTAGCCTTTGGTTTCTTATTTTTAGTTTACCAATTTTTTTCTTTACTAAAGAAAGTCCTGAATCTACAAAAATTGCAAAACCTTTAGAGATGTTAAAAACTGGTTGGGCTGAAGTAGGGAAGATCACTGGCCTTAAAAGATTTTTAATTGCCCGAATGTTTTATGTCGATGGGCTTACAGTAGTTTTTGCATTTGCTGGAATTTTTGCAGCAAAAGTCTTCGGTTTTTCAAATGAAATGGTTTTAATGTTTGCAATAGCTGTAAATTTTACATGCGGTGTTGGTGCTCTTTTTGGCGGTTGGTTTGATGATAAATTTGGATCTTTTTTTGTAATAAGAGTTTCTTTAGTTTGTCTCATGATTTTTGGTTTAGGCGTTTTATTGTCACCTAATGCAACTTTCTTTTGGATACTAGGATTAATAACTGGTCTTTTTATTGGTCCAATACAATCGGCAAGTAGATCTTTAGTTGCGCATGTTGCTCCACCTGAACATAGAGCTCAGATATTCGGTTTTTATATGCTTGCAGGAAAAATAACTTCTTTTTTAGGCCCTATTTTTTATGGTTCGATTGTTCTTTGGAGTGGAAACGAAAGAGCAGGTATGGTTACAGCAGTTTTATTTTTTCTTATTGGTTTTTTGATATTAGGTAAAAATGAACCTGGTAATAAAAAGTTAAATTAATTTTTTAGTTTAAAATATACAAAAACCATCAATTCCAAGTATATTTAAAAATTAATATTTGAATTTCTTTTGTAAAACTTTTTAATTTTTTTTTAAATTTCGCAATTTCTCTTGCGCACTATCATTATGTGATGTTTATTCAAATTTTAAATAATGATAATTAGAAATGATTCAAAAATTTTTAGAAATTAAAATAGAAACTAATGGTCAAAATCTAATTAATATCTCTCAAGAAATTGAAAAATTTGTTGAAAATTCTGGTATAAAATGTGGTATTTTGAATTTATCTATTCTTCATACAAGTGCGTCTTTAATTATTCAGGAAAACGTATCAAAAGATGTATTAATCGACTTAGAAAATTTTTTTAATAAATTAGTTCCTATGAATGAAAATTTATATTCGCATATATTAGAAGGTAAAGATGATATGCCAGCTCATATAAAAACCGCATTAACAAATACAAACCTCACATTAAGTATCATCGATAATAATTTGAAAATTGGAATCTGGCAGGGCATATATTTATTCGAACATAGAATTGAAAAGCACTTAAGATCAATATTTTGTCACATGATAGGAGAAATATAAATAAAACTTTTTAGGAAAAATATCTAATGATACAAAATCAAACAATTATACTTATACATGGAGCTGGTAGTATTAGTGATGCGTGGGATAATTTCAAAAAATCATTTGAATCTATGGGAAATACAGTCATTAATCCAACCTTAAGATATCACCAAAGAGGTTATAAAAGTGACCCTAAATTAGGTAACACTAGTATATTAGATTATGTGGAGGATATAGAAAAGATTATAAAAAAATTGCAGCAAAAACCAATAATAATTGGTTACTCAATGGGAGGATTGATCGCACTTATTCTTTGCTCTAAAGGTTATGGAAAATTAGGTATTTTTCTTACACCTGCTGCACCAAGTGGTATTAACGCAATAAGTTTTAGTGTAATTAGAATATTTATAATGAATATCTTTAGGTGGAAATTTTGGTGTAAACCAATGCCTCCAAATTTTTCATCTGCATTTTATGGAGTCTTACATGATTTTAAAAAAGATGATGCTTTAAGAATTTTCAAAAATTATTACTCCCCTGAATCTGGTCGAGCAATTTGTGAGATTGGGTTTCCTTTTTTCTATTCAAATTCACCTACAAAAGTTGATGAAAAAGATATACTATGTCCTACATTAATAATTGGTTCAGGAAGAGATAGAATTACACCTATTCAAATTTCAAAAAAACTAAAAAAAAAACTTGGTAAGAAAACTGAATTAATTATTTTTGAAAAATTTTCCCATTATATCATGGAAGGAAATGAATTTAAGGAAGTTTTTGCAAAAATTACCGACTGGATATCAAAAAAAATAGGAGATTCAGCAGTATGAAGGTTATTAAAATAAAAAGAACATGGCGGACAGGATGGGATTCGAACCCACGAGAGGGTTGCCCCTCTACTCCCTTAGCAGGGGAGCGCCTTCGACCGCTCGGCCACCTGTCCACTTATTCGTGTATAATGTGAAAGTGATATTATCAAGAAAATTTTATCAATATGGGGATTAATTTTAAATGAAGGCTATTTTTAAATTCTTTACAAAGGACAGAAAAATAAGTTCAGTCATGATAATTTTGTTAATTTCGTCATTTATTTTTGTTTTTGATCAAATATCAAAACTTTATGTTGTTCATTTTCTAGACCTTTCAAACAGATTAAGCATAACCGTATTACCTGGTTTTATTTATTTTAAAATGGCATGGAACGAAGGAATAAATTTTGGTTTATTTGCAAATAGTTCTGATATAATGAGGATTATCTTAATTATCATTTCGATATTAATTTGTATTGGGATTTTATTTTGGGCAATAAAACAAAGAAGCCTTTTTTTATTATTTTATGCATCAGCGATAATTGGTGGTGCTTTAGGAAATGTGATAGATCGAGTAATTTATGGAGCAGTAGCTGATTTTCTAAATATTACATGTTGTGGTCTGTACAATCCATATTCATTTAATATTGCTGATATATCGATTTTCCTTGGTGTAATTGGTATTATTTTTTTTCCGACTGAAAAAAATCAAAATAAAAAATCTTAATTTGTTTTATTGTCTTTCAGTATTGGCAGAATCGTCAATAAAATGCTATATATTGTCGAATGAATAATTTGACAGACAATATATTGAATAGAAAGTCCTTCAAGAGACCGATTGTAAAGCTTGATGAAAAGATAGCTAATCGGATTGCTGCTGGTGAAGTTATTGAAAGACCTGCCGCCATAGTAAAAGAATTGGTAGAAAATTCTATTGATGCAGGGGCAAATTCTATAGAAATTTTAGTTTCACAAGGTGGAAAATCAATTATTCAGGTAAAAGATGATGGGTGGGGAATTTCAAAAGATGAATTGCCCACCGCAGTTTGCAGACATGCAACTTCTAAATTAATTGATAATGAAATTTCGAATGTTAATACTTATGGATTCAGGGGAGAAGCTTTACCATCTATTGGCTGTTCTGGTAGATTAAATATTAAATCTAAAATTGATAAGTCGGAAGATGCTTGGGAAATATTTGTAGAAAATGATAAAATAATTGAATTAATACCAACGTCATTAAACAATGGTACGTGTGTTGAGGTAAGGGATTTATTTTTCAAGACCCCAGCCAGATTGAAATTTCTAAAATCTGATAAAATTGAAATGCAATCTATATTTGATGTTTTCAAAAGGTTATCATTAATAAATCCTAATATAAGCTTTTCTTTGCGAGAGTTATCAGCAAATGGTGGTGGTAAATCCATTGCTAATTATCCTGTTAAATCATCTAATTTTGATAATATAAAGCATGCTCCCAGCAATGATAATAATAAATATTCTTTCAGAGTAAGTCAGGTTTTAGGAAGGGAAATATCGCAAAATCTCTTACCCATTTCTTTATCTAATGAGGATTTAAGCATAGAGGGATTTATTTCATTGCCTACATTCTCACGAAGTAATTCACTACAACAATATTTTTTTGTTAATGGAAGACCAGTTTGGGACAAAAACTTAACAACTGCAGTAAGGGTCAGTTATTCTGATTTTATAATGAAGGGTAGATATCCAATAACTGTTATTTTTATAAATTGTCCAACTGATTCAGTTGACGCAAATGTTCATCCTGCCAAAACTGAGGTTAGATTTCAAAACCCCAATTACATAAAAAACTCAATTATATCTATCATTAAATCAACTATTGCAAATCATAATACTAAGACATCAACTGCTGTATCTGAAGGAATGATGCATGCATTTAAAAATAATATTGATTTTGAAAATTTATCTAATAATAAAGAAATAAATTTAAGGGGAAGTTTTTCAAATTCAAACAAAAAGAAAAATAGAGAAGAATTTACAAATTTTTCGGAACCATTTTTTAAAGATCTATCTTCAAGAAATTATCAGTATAAATTATCTGATGAAAAAAATATTAATGAAATCAATTTAGAAGAAAAAAATGAAAAAGGGTTACCACTTGGATCCCCAGTTGCGCACATTCACGAAAATTATATCATTTCTCAAACTAATGAAGGGATAGTTTTAATTGATCAACACGCGGCACACGAAAGAATAGTATATGAAAAACTCAAAACATTATTTAAACAAGAAAATGTAGCAACTCAAGCTTTATTAATTCCTGAAATAATTGAGCTTGGTTATGAACGTACATCTGTTGTATTAGATTTTAATGATGATTTTGAAAGGTTAGGAATAATATTGGAACCTTTTGGGAAAAAATCAATTTGTGTAAGATCGTTGCCTGAAATATTAGGACAAATAAATAGTACTGTTTTTCTTAACGACCTAGCTGATGAACTTTTAGAATGTGACAACATTTCAGTAGTTGAAGAAAAAATAGAAAAAGTAATTTCCAAAATAGCATGCCATGGTTCAGTTAGGTCAGGTAGAAAACTTAATAGTTCTGAAATGTCTGTTTTATTAAGAACTATGGAAACAACACCATTTTCTAACCAATGTAATCATGGTAGACCTACTTTTATTGAGTTAAAGCTTAAAGATATAGAAAAATTATTTAACAGGAATTAAATTATTGCTTAATCATTCAAGTTTTATGGTGTTTTTATTGGCTGTAATATTCTTCTTATTTTGTTTGATCTTGCTTTTCTTTATTTTTAGAAAATCAAATAATAAAAGTAACTCAGATCTTTCCCATGATTTAGAAAAATTAAAAGATGGCCAGTTGAAATTGGCAGGTATAATTGAAAATCTTGTTAATAATCAAAATTCAGGAAATGCCAATATTTTATCAAACATGGAAGGGCGCCTATCTGAAGTTCAAAAACAAATATTTGATAGCTTAAGTGGTTCTGCTTCAAATACCGCTAAATCATTAGGAGCTCTACAGGAACGTTTAATTGCAATCGATAAAGCCCAAGCTAATCTAGAAAAACTTTCTGGTAATGTTTTAGGTTTACAAGATATTCTGTCAAACAAGCAGACAAGAGGAGTTTTTGGGGAAATTCAACTTAAAGATATAGTTTCAAAAGCTTTACCCCCCAACTCATATGCGTTTCAGGTCTTACTTAAAAATGGCAGAAGGGTTGATTGCATGATTTATTTACCCTATCCTCCTGGTCCAATTGCAATAGATAGCAAATTTCCATTAGACGCATATGAAAATTTAGGAAAATTTAAGAATGAGATTGAAAAAAACAAGGCAATCCAAATTTTCAAAAAATCTATAAGGTTTCATATTAATTCAATTTCTGAAAAATACATAGTAGAAGGCGAAACGGCAGATGGTGCAATAATGTTTTTGCCGTCTGAAGCTATATATGCAGAATTACATGCTAATTTTTCAGATATTATTCATGAGGGATTTTCCAAAAGAGTTTGGATTGTATCTCCTACAACTTGTATGGCAACTCTAAATACTATTAGAGGAATTCTGAAAGATGCCACTCTTAAAGAGAACTCTAGTAAGATAAGAGAAAATCTAAACCTTTTGTTTAAGGATGTTTCTAGATTAGGTAATAGAATTGATAATTTAGACAAACACTTTAATTTAGCTAGCAAAGATCTTGAAGAAGTTAAAGTCTCAGCCCAAAAAGTAACTAACAGAGCAGATAAGTTTGAAGCTTTAGATTTTGGTGAGATTGGTCATTCTCCTATTGGAGATGTTGGCTCAAAAATTTCTAAATTAAATATGGTTAAAAAATAATTTGCTATAAGTTAGATTTGTTTTATTTTTGAATTTTAATTATTAAGAGGAGAAATTTAATGAGAATTTTAATTTTGTTATTTATTTGTAGTATTTTAATGAGTTGTGGAACTGTTGGAGGTGCCATTCAGGGTTTTGGTTCTGATTTAGATATGGTTGGTGGGTATATTACAGATTTTTGATTTGTAAATAGCTATGTTTTTGAATCTACTAATTATTAAATTGTGGATTTAAGTAAATAGGTTTTAAATATGGGAAAAAATTGTTTCAAGACACTCTTAAAGTAATAAGACTTGATGGTTTTGGCATTACTGATTTACCAGCCTACAAGTCAGAATTTTCCTCGGGTATGGATATTTGTGCCAATTTTTTAATAAGTGACAAAAAAAAAGAAATTATAATACCTTCAAGTGGAAGAAAAATGATAAGTACTGGCTTAGCAATTGAATTACCTAATAATTGTGAAGGTCAAATAAGATCAAGGTCAGGTTTAGCAATTGATTATGGTTTAATGGTTTTAAATTCTCCTGGCACTATCGATCAAGATTTTCGTGGGCATTTAAAAATAATATTAGCAAATTTTGGAACAGAAGATTATTTAGTTAAACAAGGAGATAGAATCGCTCAGTTAGTAATTTCAAATTTGATTAGACCCAAAATCAAACTAGTAGAAAGTTTAACTAAAACAGACCGGGGTAACAAAGGTTTTGGTTCAACAGGGATTTCTTGATAATTTAATTTTTAACTAATCAAAATAATTCTGACATCATTTTAAATGAGGAGATAAAAATTGGCAAATTTAAAGAATGAAAGAATCTTTAATAATATAACTGAAACTATAGGAAAAACTCCTTTGGTTAGATTATCAAAATTTGAAAAACATATTGGTACTCAATGTGAAATAATTGCAAAACTAGAATTTTTTAATCCGTTAGCCTCTGTAAAAGACAGAATAGGTGTTTCTATGATTAAAAGTTTGGAGAATTCAGGTCATTTAAAACCAGGTGTAACAATTATAGAGCCTACATCAGGTAATACTGGGGTAGCTTTAGCATTTGTAGCGGCATCAAAGGGCTATAATTTAATATTAACTATGCCAGAGAGTATGTCGCTAGAGCGAAGAAAAATGTTAGCATTTTTAGGAGCTAAAATTGAACTTACTGATGCAGCAAAAGGTATGAAAGGTGCTGTAGCACGAGCAGAAGAATTATTAATTTCTACGCCTAATTCTATTATGCCTCAACAATTTGAAAATCCTGCTAATCCTGAAATACATATGAAAACTACAGCTGAAGAAATTTGGGAAGATACAAATGGAAATTTGGATGTTCTCATCTCAGGTGTTGGTACTGGCGGTACAATAACAGGAGTAGGCAGAGTATTGAAAAAAAAGAATCCTAAAATAAGATTTATTGCAGTTGAACCAGAGGATAGTCCTGTAATTTCTGGAGGTGAACCAGGCCCTCATAAAATTCAAGGAATAGGAGCAGGATTTATTCCTAAGAATTTGGATATGGAAATTATTAATGGAATTGAAAAAGTTGGTAATCAAGAGGCTGTTGACATGTCAAGATTAGTTGCAAAACTGGAGGGAGTACCAGCAGGTATTTCTTCTGGGGCTGCATTAGTTGCAGTAAAAAATTATGCCTTAAAAGAAAAATCTAACTCTAGAATAGTAGTTATAATTCCAAGTTTTGCAGAGAGATATTTATCAACAATTCTTTTTGAGGGATTAATTTAGCTTACGGTGAATTTTGGATAAAATTGAATTAAATAGATATAAAAGACATATCTTACTTAAAGAGATTGGTGGATCAGGTCAAAATATACTAAAAAATTCTTGTATCACCATGATTGGTGCAGGCGGATTAGGTTCTATTATATTATACTATTTGGCAGCTGCTGGTGTCGGGAATATAAAAATTGTGGATAATGATGTTGTAAGTTTATCAAACTTACAGCGGCAAATACTTTTTAAAAACGAAGATTTGGGTAAAAAAAAGGTATTGGCTGCCAAAAAAAATTTGCTTAGCCTTAATCCTCTTATAAATATTGAAATTTATGACAATAAATTTACTGAAAAAAATTATAGAAAATACATTAATGATTGTAATTTATTAATTGATGGAACAGACAACTTTAAATCAAAGTCAGCAATTTCTAAAGTAGCTTTTAGTGAATGCATTCCCTTGGTTTATGGTGGTCTAAGCCAATGGGAAGGACAAATTTGTGTTTTTGATCCAAAATCTGATTCAATTTGTTTTGGATGTATTTTTCCAAATGATCCTGGTCAAGAATTTGAAGAAAGTTGTTCTAATTTAGGAATTATCGGTCCGACAGTTGGAGTAATCGGATCATTAATGTCTGCAGAAGTAATCAAGTTTTTAACTTCTAGCGGAAAACCGATAATGAACAAAATTTTGACATATGATTGTTTGCAAGGTGAATTCCAAGAATTTTGTGTAGACAAGGTTCAAAGTTGTAAAATTTGTTCGGAATTGAACAAAAATTAAGAATTGAAAATAATATCTGGAGGTGTGTGTCCATCAGAAAATGTTTGTATATTTATGATGACTTTTTCCCCCATTTCTATTCTACTTTCCAATGTAGCAGAACTCATATGTGGTAACAAAAAAACATTATCTAATTCTTTTAATCTTGGATTAATTTCATTACCTCTTTCAAAAACGTCTAAAGCAGCCCCTGCTAATTCTTTAGATCTAAGCATACGAGTAAGTGCATTTTCGTCAATTATTTCTCCTCTAGCTGTATTAATTATATAAGCACTATTTTTCATTAATTTTAATCTTCTAGCATTTATCAAGTGAAAAGTTGATGGAGTATGTGGAGCATTTATAGACAAAAAGTCAATCCTGGATAACATTTGGTCTAAGCTTTCCCAGTAAGAAGCTTCTAAGTTTTCTTCTAATTTGATCGGTAATCTGTTTCTATTATGATAATGAATTTGAATACCAAAGGCTTTTGCACGTCTTGCGATAGCCTGACCTATACGTCCCATTCCTAATATACCTAGCCTTTTTCCGTAAATTCTATGACCCAATAAAGCATTTGGAGCCCAACCGTCCCAAGTATCATCAACTAACTTTTTTACACCTTCTTTAATACGTCTTGGTACTATTAAAATTAAAGCCATTGCCATGTCTGCAGTATCTTCAGTTAAAACATTTGGTGTATTAGTTACAGTTATTCCTTTTTTTGAAGCATTTAATACATCAATATGATCAAACCCAACTCCATAATTTGCTATTAACTTTAATCTTTTACCAGATTCTTTAATTAAATTGCTGTCAATTTTGTCCCCAATTGTTGGCACTAAAACATCACAATCTTTCATATTTTTAAGAAGCTGTTCTCTAGTAAGTGGGGTAGATGAATTAGAAAGATTAACGTCAAATAGTTCTTTCATTCTAGTTTCAACAGGTTCTGGTAATTGTCTAGTTACTGTTACTTTAATTTGTTTATGATTCATATTATTATTAATTTTCTTAAACAGACAAATTAACTTATAATATTAGAGTTAAAAAATTTAAAGTTAAAAACAAAATGATTAAATATCTGATAATTATATTTTGTTTACTATTTGTTTCTCAAGGAAACATTGTTTCTTCTAAAGAACAAAAAAAAATAGGAAAAGTAACGGGATTAGAGATTCCAAGATTTGTTTCTCTTAAAAAAAGTAAAACTTTTTTGAGGAGGGGCCCTGGAAAATCATATAAAATTGACTGGATTTTAGAAAGAAATAATTATCCATTAATGATTATTGCTGAGCATGAACATTGGCGACAAGTAGTCGATTTTCAAGGTGATATAGGATGGGTATATTTTAGGTTACTATCAGGTAATAGAACAATAATAGTTTCAAAAGATGATATTTTTTTAAGAAAAAAAGCAAATAATGATTCCGATCCAATAGGTATTTTGAAGTATGGGGTTGTCGGGGAACTAATAGAAAGTACAGAAAATGCTTGCAATGCAAAATTTAAAAATCTTAGGGGATGGACAAATAAAAATGATGTTTGGGGTTGTTAATTTTGTTAATCAGGTACAAGCATATATCCTACACTTCTTACAGTTTTTAAAAACCTAGGAGATTTTGGATTTTTCTCTATTTTTTTTCTTAATCTGTTTATATTTACATCGACTATACGCTCCCTCTCAATACCTTTATAGGTAGTATTTTCGATTAAATTGTTTTCTTCTTTATTAAAGTTACAAAAAATCTCCTGTGCCAATTTTTGTCTTGGTACTGGTATATTCAGTGATTTGATTAATTTATTAATTAATATTCTCTCTGTTCTGGTAAGTGAAATAATATCATTTCCTTTAAACAATTCTTGTCTTATAGTGTCAAATTTTAAAATGCCTATACGAATGTCTTCTTTTGATTTTTGTTCCTCAAATTTTTTAATTCTTTTAAATATGCTTTTCATCCTTAAAATTAATTCTCTTGGTTCAAATGGTTTTGAAATATAATCATCAGCTCCAGTTTCTAAACCTATTATTCTATCTGATGTTTCCTTTCGGGCTGTTAAAATAATTATTGGTGTATAATAACTTTCTAATAATTTTTTTGTTAAACTTAGACCATCTTCTCCAGGCATCATTACATCTATAATGAGAAGATCAAAATCTATTATGTTTGCAAACTTAATTGCTTCGTCTGCATTACTTGCAGTCGATACTAAATAGTCATTTTTTCTAAGATATTTTTGAATTAATTTTCTTATTCTAATATCGTCATCTACAACTAGAATATGTTTTTTTTCATACATTTAAAAAGTACTTTCCTTTCAAATTGGAATTTAATATGTATTGTTATTACAAATATATAAATTTAATAAGTGCTTTTTTAATTATTTTATTTTTGATTAAAACTATTTGAATTTTTAAAATATAGCATTTTTTGTTAGTCGAAAAAAGAAGGAATACCTATGCTTAAGGCTTATGATGACAGAGACGGACATATTTGGATGGATGGAAATTTAGTTCCTTGGCGGAATGCTAATGTTCATATTTTAACTCATGCTTTACATTATGGTTCGTCAGTATTTGAAGGTGAAAGAGCATATAACGGGAAAATTTTTAAAAGCAGGGAGCATTCAGAAAGATTGATAAAATCGGGTAACTATATCGATGTTCCTGTACCTTACTCTGTAGATGAAATAGAAGAAGCAAAAAGTCTGGTGTTAAGTAATTTAGGATTAAAAGAGGCTTATATTAGAGCAGTGTGTTGGCGTGGTTCTGGAGAAGATATGGGAGTTGCTTCTCAAAAAAACAAAGTCAAAATGGCAATAGCTGCCTGGGAGTGGGGTGCTTACTATGGAGATGCTAAAACTAAAGGCGCTAAATTAGATATTTCAAAATGGAACAGACCAAGTCCAGAAACAATACCATCTTTTGCCAAGGCAGCCGGTTTATATATGATATGTAGTATGTCTAAACATTCAGCTGAAGCTAAAGGTTGTTCCGATTCATTAATGCGAGATTATAGAGGATATGTAGCAGAAGCAACTGGTGCTAATATATTTTTTTTAAGAGATGGTGAAATTCATACTCCTCTTCCAGATTGTTTCTTGAATGGTATTACTAGGCAAACTATTATAAATATCTTGAAAAAAAAGGGCCTTAATGTTTTTGAGAGACACATTGAAATGGCGGAGTTAGAGGTATTTGAGCAATGTTGGTTAACTGGAACTGCAGCTGAAGTTACGCCAGTGGGTAAAATTGGTGATTATAATTTTGAAGTAGGAGATTTTGTTAAAGATTTAGTGTTAGATTATGAGAAAATAGTAAGAGAGTGATTTACTTTTTTACATCAAAATTTAATTTATTCTGTTTTATAGGTATTTTGTAAAATTGAAAATTTCTAATAAGAATCAAAGAAAAATTGTTCCTAGTGTAAAAGAATTGGTTTCAGAAATTATTGATTTTCTTGAAACAGAAAAGCTTTTTGAAATTGTCTGTATTTCTTTAAAAGGCAAGTCCCAAGAAGCAGATTTTATGGTTATTTCTTCTGGAGGATCTTCAAGACAAGTATCCGCAGTTTCTGAAAAACTTTTGGAATATTTAAAAACCAATTATGGGATATTATCAAAGGTAGAAGGTTTAGACACTGCAAATTGGGTATTAATTGATTCTGGAGATATTTTAGTAAATATTTTTAGACCAGAAGTAAGGGAATATTATCAGTTGGAAAAAATGTGGATGTATAATTGATCAAATTATGAATTTTGAAAAAAAATGTATCTTTCAATAATAGCTGTTGGCAAAATTGGTAATTCTATTGAAAAAGAATTAGTCAATAGATACGCAAATCGTTTTAATAAAGTAAGTACAATGCTTGGGTTCAGTACTCTTCAAATAATTGAAGTTGATGACAAAAAATATAAAACCAAAAGTGAACAAGCAAAAAAAATCTTAAAGATAATAAAGGTAAATTCAAATCTAGTCATTTTTGATCAAAGCGGTAAAAACAAATCTTCAGAAGATTTTGCCAAATTTCTTTTAAATCAAAGAGAAAAAGGAGTAAGAAATCAGTTCTTCGTTTTAGGTGGTGCTAGTGGATTGTGTAGTAGTTTGTATAAAGAAACGAGTGATATTTTTTCATTAGGAAAAATGGTTTGGCCTCATTTACTAGCGAGAGTAATGGTTGCAGAGCAGATTTACCGTTCATCATCAATAATGCTTGGCAATCCATATCACAAAATTTAAAATAGTTATTAAGAGAAAAAGTAATGATATCAAAAAAAAATGAACAAACTATTTTATGTATTTTAGATGGTTGGGGAATTTCAAAAAGAGTTAAAGGTAATGCTGTAAAATTAGCAAGAACACCTAATTTTGATAATTTGGTTAATAATTGCCCAAATGCCACTCTCGTTACACATGGACCCTTAGTTGGGTTACCAGAAAATCAAGTAGGAAATTCAGAAGTAGGACATATGAATCTAGGAGCTGGAAGGAAAGTCCAAATGGATTTACCCAAGATTAACGATGCTTTTTCAAATAATTTTTTTGAAAATGATCAAAAAGTAAATTCAAGAATAAAGCAAATTAAAAAAAAAGGAGGAGATATTCATATAATTGGATTATGCTCAGCTGGTGGAGTTCATAGTCACGAAAATCACATTTTCCAGTTAATTAAATTTCTTAATAAATTAAATTTAAAAGTTCATTTCCATATGGTTTTAGATGGCAGGGATTCTCCTCCTAAAAATGCATTAAATAGTTTAAAAAAAATTAAAAGTATCTTTGGAAATTTAAATTTTATTTCGTCTATCTCTGGAAGATATTATGCTATGGATAGAGACAAAAGATGGGAAAGAACAGAATTATTTTATAGGACTATTGTTTTTAAAGAAGGGGGGCAATTTGATAATCCTGAGCGCTTTATCAAATTGCAATATGAAAAAAAAATACATGACGAATTTTTTAAACCTACAGTTTCTAAAAGATATAGTGGAATAAAAACCAAAAAGGATGGTATAATCTTTATGAATTTTCGTTCAGATAGGATGATACAGATCAGCAGTGCATTCTGTGATGATCAATTCCAAGATTTTTCAACTGATACCAAAACAATTTTTATTTCACCAATGAGTCTGGTTCCATATTCCAAGCGACTAGATAAATTTATTACACCTTTATTTCCAAAAGTTAAAATTAAAAATACTATTGGAGAAGTAGTTTCAAAAACTGGACTTAAGCAACTTAGATTATCAGAAACTGAAAAATATGCACACGTAACATATTTTTTTAACTGTGGTAATGAACAAAAATTTAAAGGTGAAGATAGAATATTAATTCAAAGCCCAAAGATAAAAACCTATGATTTGCAACCAGAAATGGCTATTGAAAAAGTTACTTTAAGTTTAATAAATGCGCTTGAAACATTTAAATATGATTTTGTTGTAGTTAATTTCGCAAATCCTGATATGGTAGGCCATTCTGGAAATTTAACAGCTGCTATCAAAGCATGTGAGGCAGTAGATAATTCACTAAAAAAATTAATTGATGGAGTAAAAAAAACAAAATCCAATCTTTTAATAGTAGCAGATCACGGTAATTGTGAGGAAATGATCAACTATAAAACAAATCAGCCACACACCGCACATACTTTAAATTTAGTACCCATTATATTAATTTCTAATGATCAAAATTTAAAAATAGGGAGTGGTAATCTCTCTGATGTTGCCCCGACACTATTGGACTTGATGATGATTAATAAGCCTAGGGAAATGACAGGTAGATCATTAATAATAAAATGATTTTTAAATATTTATATTCTTGTAAACTTTTCATTTAGATTTTAAACACTAAGTTTATAGAGTATTTTGTTTTTAAAAAATTTAAAAAGGTAAGTTATGAAGTATAGTTTGGTTATATTGTTTCTAGGATTTATTGCGGGTGGAATATTTTTCGATCAAATTGACAAAACTACTTTAATGGCTCAGGCTAAAAATGAAGCAGATGATAGAAGCCAAGTTTATGAACAACTTAACTTGTTTGGAGAAGTTTTTGATAGAATAAGGTCAGGATATGTAGAGGATGTAGATAGTTCAGATTTGATATCTGCTGCAATAAGAGGAATGTTAACTTCATTAGACCCTCACTCAGGTTATATGCCTCCAGAAAATTTTGAAGATATGCAGGTAGATACCAAAGGCGCTTTTGGTGGTTTAGGAATTGAAGTTACTCAAGAAGATGGATTTGTTAAAGTTGTTTCACCTATGGATGGAACCCCTGCATCAGATGCTGGAATACAGTCAGGTGATTTTATAACTCATGTTGATGGAGAGGCTATTCTAGGTCTTTCTTTATCTGAAGCTGTAGATAAAATGAGAGGGCCGGTAGGTTCAGAAGTATCACTGACAATTGTGAGAAATTTAGATGAAGAACCTTTTGATATTGTTATCATAAGGGACATAATAAAATTAACTGCTGCTAGAGTAAGAATTGAGGATGATGTAATAATTATCAGAGTAACTACTTTCAATGAACAAACAACACCCAATATTGAAAAGGGTATTAAAGAAAAAATTGATGAATTAAGTGGTGAGGAAAATGTCTCAGGTTTCATTATTGATTTAAGAAATAATCCTGGAGGATTACTTTCAGAAGCGATTTCAGTTTCAGATATGTTTCTTAATCAAGGTGAAATAGTTTCAACTAGAGGTAGATATAATGGACAAGCAAAAAGATACAGCGCTTCTAAAGGAGACTTAGCAAAAAACAAACCTCTAGTGGTACTTATAAATGGTGGATCTGCATCTGCATCTGAAATTGTAGCTGGAGCATTACAAGATCATAAAAGAGCAGTAATTCTTGGAACAAAAAGTTTTGGGAAAGGTTCAGTACAATCAGTCATACCATTAGGAGAAAATGGTGCAATGAGACTTACGACTGCTAGATATTACACACCAGCTGGTAGATCAATTCAGGCTTTAGGTGTAGTTCCAGATATAATTGTTGAACAATCACCTTTTGTAAATAATGAAAAAGATTCTGATAAACCTTCTAGCAGAATTACTGAAGCTGACTTACGAGGAGCTTTATCAAATGATCGTCTTTCTGAAGAGGAAAAAGAACTATTAGCAAAAGAACAAGAAATTCAAATAAAAAAATCGCAAAGAAGAAAATCAGACTATCAACTTTCATTTGCTTTAGATGTAATTTCTGGTCTTAATATCTATGGAATAAATGATCAAAAATAAAATTCACAAGAAAAAATATAGACCCTGTGTTGGTATAGTTTTAATTCAAAATGGGAAAATTTTTTCTGGACAAAGGTTAGACTATAAATCAGACGCATGGCAAATGCCTCAGGGTGGAATAGAATTTAATGAAAACCCATTAGATGCAGCAATAAGAGAACTTGAAGAAGAAACAGGTATTAAACAAAAAAATATCATATTAATTTCAGAAACAAAAAAATGGATCAATTATGATTTGCCAAAAGAATTGGTCCCCAAACTTTGGGGTGGTAAATATGACGGTCAAAAACAAAAATGGTTTGCAATGAAATTCTTAGGTAGTAATAGTGATATAAATATAAATACAAAACATCCAGAATTTTCGAATTGGAAATGGATGACTAAAGAACGTCTATTGGAGCACATAGTTCCATTTAAGAGGGAAGTCTATAAAACTGTACTCTCAGAATTTTCATCCATAATTGAATCAAATTAGTTCTTTGTCCAATTGCTCTCTTAAAATAATTGGGAAAAAAATGCTGTCAGAATATATACCTAACCATTCTTTACCTTCTAGTTTAGAATATTCTGCTAAATCAAGAAGTCTGTAAAAACTTTTTCTGTCTATTTTTGCTTCTATATCTTTTCTTACCAGGATGTATGGGCTGGGCTCTTGAGTGTTGTTATTAAAAGCAATACGAAATGGGTTTGCCTTACTTAATATTATTGTTTCGTCTATATTGGTGTAAAATACCAGATATGTTTTTTTATTTTCTTTAATTTTTTCAAAATCAACAGCTATAAATGGAACGTCATCGACTTTAATTCCAACTTTTTCTACAGGAGTGATTAAAAAGTATTTATCATTTTCTTTTATCAGAATGCTAGAAAAGAGCTTCACTAAATTCTTTCTACCAATAGGTGATCCACAATAAAACCAAGTACCGTCAGTTGATATTCTCATATCAATTTCACCACAATATGGTGGATTCCAATTTTTAATTTTAGTTTCTAAAATATTTTGAGGTTTACTTATTATGTCCTTTATAAAACTGCTTTGGTATTTACTTTCAGTTTCCACTCTATTTGACATATCTTAAATTATAACGGTTTAGTTTCTAAATCTTAGATTTTTTCTGGACAATTCACTAATTTTTTTACAACCCATCAGCTTCATGTCTCTTTCAATTTCATTTTTCATTATAGAAAGTGCTTTTTCAACTCCTCTTTGTCCAGCTGCAGCCAAAGCATAAAGATACATTCTTCCGCCAGAACAAGCTTTTGCTCCAAGTGATAAAGCTTTTAAAACATGTGTTCCCCTCTTAATACCACCTTCACAAATTACATCGACTTTATCACCAACTGCATCAACTATTTCTTTAAGTTGATCAAACGGTGCTCTTGATCCATCAAGTTGACGACCACCGTGGTTTGATACAATTACTGCAGAGCAACCAATATCCACTGCTTTCTTTGCATCCTCAACACTCATGATACCTTTCAAAGCAAATTGACCTCCCCACTTTGAATTAAGGTCTTCAGCATCTTTCCAACTCATGTTTTGATCTAACATGGTTGAAAAATATTCACCTATAGAGGTAACAGTATTAGTACCTTCTTTTACATAATTTTTAAGGTGAGGTAATTCAAAAGGAGAACTAGTAATATGATTTAGAAACCAAGAGGGTTTTAAAGCAAATTCCAACATACTTTGTAGTGTTAATTTTGGTGGTATTGTAAATCCTGTACGAAGGTCTCTCTCTCTATTTCCTCCTGTAATCGTATCTACAGTAAGAGCTAAAACGTCAAAGTTAGAGTTTTTAGCTCTATCTAATAAATCTTGATTTAATGCACGATCCTTGTGGAAATAAAATTGAAACATTTTTGGAGAATTACTTATCTTTTCGATTTCTTCTACGCTAACAGTACTTAGAGAAGAAACTCCAAACATGGTTCCAAATTTACTGGCAGCCTTTGCAACAGCTCTTTCTCCTTGATAATGAAAAAGTCTTTGAACAGCTGTTGGTGCACAATAGATTGGCATACTAATATTTTTACCAAAAACATTAGTGGTTAAATCTACATCTTCAACACCTCTAAGCACATTTGGAACAAGATCAGCATCCTCAAAAGATTTTGTGTTTCTTGAGTATGTGACTTCGTCGTCAGCTGCACCATCTATATAATTAAAAATAGGGGATGGTAGTTTTTGTTTAGCAAGTTGTCTAAAACTATTAATATTATGGCAATTGTTAAAGTTCATTTAGAAATGTACTATCCTTGACGTGCTTTAAACCTTCTTTGAGTTTTATTTATAACGTAAATTCTACCTTTTCTTCTGACAAGTCTACAATCTCTGTGTCTTTGCTTTAAAGATCTTAAAGAATTTCTAACTTTCATTTTAACACTCCATAATTGAGTTAATCTTAATAAACAGATTAGTTTACTAACACAAGTCTTTATTTTAATGGTGGGCGTAACTGGGATTGAACCAGTGACCCCTTCGATGTCAACGAAGTGCTCTCCCGCTGAGCTATACGCCCTTTTTAAAAAACTATTGCATTATACAACGGCTTTCTTTAACGATCTTTATTTATTGCATCAAGTAATATTTTTTAGAAAACAGAAAATGATCAATACTTATAAATTAAATTTTAGTCCACCTTTCAGCTTTAAAGTTGTTTTTAATTCGCCGCATTCTGGAAGTATTTATGATAATGATTTTTTAAAAAGTACAAACCTAAGTACTAATGATCTTCGTTCTTCTGAGGATTCTTTTGTTGGTGAATTATTTGATTCAACAAAATTTTTTAACTGTTTATTAATGGAAGCAAAATTTCCAAGGACATTTGTTGATCTTAATCGTTCACATTTAGAATTAGATCCGAATTTAATTTCAGGAGATTTTTATTTTGAAAAGACTGCAAGAAACATTGCTGGTCTGGGTGTAATACCGAGATTTTCTGGTAGTGGTAAAGCAATCTATAATAAAACTATTTCTATTGATAATGCTCTTAGAAGGTTAGAAAGGTATTATTTCCCATATCATAATTTTTTAAAAAGCTTATTGTTAGAATCAAAAAAAAGGCTTGGATATGCGATTATGTTTGATTGTCATTCAATGCCTTCTAGGCTTAATATAGAAAAAGACGATTCTAGGAAAATAAACGAATCTGATATAATATTGGGGGATTTGAATGGTTCTTCTTGCTCCCAAAATTTAATTGAAAATGTTGAATCTATTTTTAAATTTCATGATTTTTTTGTCACAAAAAACCATATGTTTTCTGGTGGATATATTACAAAAAAATATGGTGATCCTAATAATGGGATTCATGTTATTCAAATAGAAATTAACAAGAAACTTTATATGGATGAGGACAAAATAAAAAAAAATAAAAACTTTTTTAATCTAAGAAGAAAATTGACATCAGTCATTAGAGAATTAAGTCATTTATCTCCTGATAATCAAAATAAAAGTATAGCAGCAGAATAAATTACAAAATAATTTAACTAATTTAAGGCTCGACCTTTTTTAATTATCTGTTTACCAAATTTTTGACGAATTTTATCCATTGCGTATTCTGTCCTTTCTATTTTTCGAAGTTTTGAGTTTGAATTAAAATTTGTAAATGTTTCTTGTTTTTCAAAAGAAAACTTACTTGTTGAAATTCCAACAAGCCTAAAAGGTATAAGTTCTAACCTTTTTTTTAGTAGAGAAATTGCTACTTGGTATAAGTCTTCAGCTAAAATGGTAGGTTCTTTAAAGGTTTGTGTATTTGTTATAATTTTAAAGTTATGGCGCTTAAGTTTAATAGTTAATGATTTAGCTAGAATGTTTTTATTTTTTAAAATTTCTGATACATCTTCAGCTAAAATCCACAAAGTTTTTTTTAATATTTTTAGATCAGAAACGTCAGTCTCAAAAGTAGTTTCTTTAGAAATACTTTTTCTAACACTTAAGGCCTCAACTTTTCTTTCATCAATGCCTTTTGCTAAATTCCAAATTGTTAATCCATATTTGCCAAACTTACTTAATAATACCTCGGGTTTTTGGTTAACTATATCTTCTATTTTCACAATGGAGTTTTTTTCTAATTTTTTTTGGAATTTCGGTCCTATCCCAGGGATATTTTTGATATGTAGGTTTTTTAAAAATTCTGATTTCTCAGCATTTCTAATTACGGTAAATCCTTTTGGCTTACTAAAAGAGGATGCAAGTTTTGATAAAAACTTGTTTTCACTTAATCCTATAGATACAGTTATTTTCAACTCTTTTTCTATTTCTATTGCTAATTTAACTAACAATTCAGCAGGTGTTTTTTTGAATAATTGATAAGTTCCTGAAAAATCCAAATAGGCTTCATCAAAAGCTATAGTTTCTACTGAAGGCGTAAGTTGATAGAATTTTTTAAATATTAAATTTGAAATATGCTTATATAGGGACATTCTTGGTGGAATAATGATTGCTTCTGGACAAAGTTTTTTAGCCTTAAAAATTGGCATAGCTGATTTAATTCCCTTGATTCTTGCAATGTAACAGCAAGTTGTGACAACACCTCTTTGACCGCCACCAACAATTACTGGTTTATTAATAAGGTGAGGATTTTGACTTTTTTCTACCGACGCATAAAATGCATCACAATCTATGTGGGCAATCTTTAAAGATAAAAGGTCATCAAGTTTTAAAATTCTTGGTGAATTACATTCCTGACATTTACTTTCTAATAAAGAATATTTTGCACAATCTCTGCATATATAAGATTTTCCTTCAGACAAATATATAATCTTTCAAATTAAAATTAATTTTAAGTTCAAATGCACATATCTTTCAAAATCTCATTTACTGCTAGGATAGGATCTTTAGCATTCCAAATAGGTCTTCCAACGACTATATAATCTGCTCCTGCTTTAATTGCTTCTGAGGGTGTTGATACTCGTTTTTGATCTCCTGCATCTGATTTATCCAATCTTATTCCAGGTGTTACTATTATTTTGTTAGAAAATTGGTTCTTTTTTCTTATTAAATTTGCTTCCAATGGTGAACATATTACTCCGTCTGCTCCTGCTAAAAATGCATTACATGCTCTTTCAGTAACTAATTCATCTATATTTCCATTTTTAATTAAAGATAAATCAAGATCATTACGGTTTTGGTTTGTAAGAAAAGTTACAGCTAAAATTTTCATTTTTTTATTTTTTTTTCCATCTAATGCAGCCCTGACTACTGAGGGATCCCCATTAACAGTTAAAAAATCAATATTATGTTCGGATATTCTAGCTACAGTTTCTTGAATTGTACTTTTTATATCGTATAATTTAAGGTCTAAAAAAACTTTTTTCCCATACGCTTTGATTTCATCAACTAAGTTAAATCCATCAATAACAAATGTTCTTAAACCTATTTTATAAAACGAAACTTTAGTTTTTAATTTAGAAACCAAGCTTTTACTTTCTAAAATTTCTTTTGAATCTAAAGCAACTATTAATCTGTTATTAGCATTTTCCATAACTTACTAGTATCAGAAACTGTATTTCCGTTCTATTGATTTTTTCCTATAAATTAATATATCAAACAATATAAATTTATTTCTCACTGGTCTTTTTTTTTCAGCTTCGGGGTTCAAAAAAGGCGCAAATTTTGGAGGAAAAAATGAATTTGGATAAATATTCAGAATTAAGTCAAAGTCTTATTAAAGATTCTTTGAAAATAGCTAATAAATTTTCACACCAACATGTAACTAGTTTTCATTTACTTAAAGCATTTTGTAATAATAAAAACTCATCCATTCAGAATTTGTTGGAACAATCAGAGTTAAATTTAATAAATCTTGATCAAAGTTTGGAAGGTTTCTTAGTAAATAAACCAAGGGTTAATGGTTCTGATGATATTTTTTTAGAAGGCGATTTAAAAAAAGTTTTAGAAACTTCAGAAAAAACAGCCATTAAAAAAGGGGATAATTTCGTAAGTATTGATTTACTTTTAACTGTTTTAATCAATAGTCCTGAATTAAAACAATTTTTAAAAAAATTAGGATTTAATTTCAACAGTTTTGAAAATGCAATTAGAAACTTTCGTAGAGATAAAAAAGTTACTTCTCAAAATGCAGAAGATAGTTTTCAAGCATTAGAGAGATTTACAACTGATTTTTGTAAATTAGCACTAGAAGGCAAAATTGATCCTATTATTGGTAGAGATGAAGAGATAAGAAGGTCAATCCAAGTTCTAAGTAGACGAACAAAAAACAATCCTGTTTTAATTGGACATCCTGGAGTTGGAAAAACAGCAATAGCTGAAGGTTTGTCTTTAAGAATAGTTAATGGTGATGTTCCTGAACCACTATTAAAGAAGAGACTTTTATCTCTTGATATGGGTTCCTTGATTGCAGGAGCTAAATTTAGAGGAGAATTTGAAGAAAGGCTAAAGGCTGTTTTATCAGAAGTAGAATCATCTTTGGGTGATGTAATTTTATTTATTGATGAAATGCATACCCTTGTTGGAGCTGGCAAAACTGATGGTGCTCTTGATGCTTCTAACCTTTTAAAACCGGCTTTAGCTAGAGGAGAATTACACTGTATTGGGGCCACTACATTTGACGAGTATAAAAAATATGTTGAAAAAGACGCTGCATTAGCTCGTCGTTTTCAACCTATTATCGTTGAAGCCCCAACGGTTCAGGATTCAATTTCTATTTTAAGGGGAATTAAACAAAAGTATGAACTTCATCATGGAGTAAAGATTTCTGATAGTTCCCTTATATCGGCTGCTACTTTATCTGATCGTTATATATCAGAGCGATTTTTGCCGGACAAAGCTATTGATTTAGTTGATGAAGCTGCGAGTAGATTGAGGATGGAAGTTTACAGTAAGCCAGAAGAATTGGATGCCTTAGACAGGGAGATACTTCAAAAAGAAATTGAAATAATGGCTCTAAAAAAAGAAAGTGACATTAAATCTAATGTCAGATTATCAAATCTAGAAAAAGAAATGATTAATTTAAAAGAAAAATCAAATCAAATGACCCAAATTTTGGAAAGAGAAAGAGCAACGCTTAAAGAACAAAAACAAATTAAAGAAGAACTAGATCTTGCTAGAGTTCAACTTGAAAGTGCAAAAAGGGAAGGGAATTTAGATAAAGCTGGTGAAATTTCTTATGGAATAATACCTAATTTGGAAAAAAAATTGTCACACTATTCTATTTCTAGTAATTCAAACTCTTTAATTGCTGAGGCTGTACTACCTGAACATATTGCAAATGTTGTAGAAAAATGGACAGGAATTCCTGTAGAAAAAATGCTTTTAGGTGAGAATCAACGACTCTTATCTATGGAAAAAGAACTATCCGAAAAGGTTATTGGTCAATTTGATGCAGTGGATGCTGTATCAAAAGCAGTAAAAAGAGCTAGAACAGGATTAAATGACCCACAAAAACCATTAGGAGGATTTCTTTTTTTAGGTCCTACAGGAGTTGGAAAGACAGAACTTTCTAAAGCATTAGCAAATTATCTTTTTGATGATGTAAATGCCATGGTTAGGTTAGATATGTCAGAATATATGGAAAAACATTCTGTAGCCCGTTTAGTAGGAGCTCCACCCGGTTATATTGGCTATGATGAAGGTGGGACTTTAACTGAGAAAATTCGAAGACGCCCCTATCAAGTTGTTTTGTTTGATGAGGTAGAAAAGGCACATCCTGATGTTTTTAATATTTTATTACAAGTTTTAGATGATGGTAGACTGACTGATAACCATGGTAATTTAATAGATTTCAAAAATACTATTATCATATTGACCTCTAATCTTGGCTCAGATCAAATTATCAATAATGCTATTGAAAAAGAAGCTATGCGATCAAATGTCATGGGAATTGTTAGAAAATTTTTTAGGCCAGAGTTTTTAAATAGATTAGATGAAATTATAATTTTTAATAATTTACCAAAAGAT
>CACHDI010000008.1:0-10000 GCA_902578545.1 uncultured Alphaproteobacteria bacterium | reverse complement strand
GGTCAGTTATCAACGTCTGGTGACCTAGATGTATTTAAGCTTTCGGTTACTTCTTCAGCTATTTTATCCATCGACTTTGATGCTCCAACTAATTCCTCATACAATGATTATTTTCTTATAGGGGTATTTGATCCTGATGGTAATATCCTGCACGCACAGTCTAGTGGTAAGGATTTAGATTTTCAGGTTACTGCAGAGAATGAAGGTACTTTCTATGCATTAATTGCATCGAGTACTAATTATGACGATGGAGAATACGGATTAACTATAAATAGAAGTTATGAAGACGTGTCTGATTTTGAGACGGAAAGTAATGACACTAATTCGACTGCTGACAATATTGCTTTCGGCAAAGACGTAAAGGGTAACCTTTTTTCACAATATGACCAAGATGTTTTTAAATTACAAATAACTTCTGCTGGTAATATCTTAGTTGATTTTAATGCTCCAACCAATAGCTCTTATCTTCATTACTTCACAATAAATTTAAGTGACTCCAGTGGAACTCTCCATAGTTCAAGGTCTACTGGGAAGGATCTTAGTTTTAGTACAAAGGTTGAAGAAACGGGAAGTTATTATTTAACAGTCAAATCTGACACTTTTTATGATGGTGGACAGTACAGCCTTAAATCGAGTTTTGATAGTTCAAATTCATACGGAGATGGTAATATCATTACGGGAACCAAAAACAGTGAAATTATCACTGGCACCTCAGGAAATGATGCATTTGGTTATTTGGGAGGAAATGATGTTTACTATGCTGGAGAAGGAGAAGACGCACTAACAATTTTGGGGGCATCTAGTTCCGAATTTGTTGTTAAGCAGATAAAAAATCTCACTGCTATAAAATCAAATAATTCCTCTACCTATGGTAACGTATCAATCAGAGCTTTAGACTTAGAACAAGTGGCATGGGCAGGAAACACAACTACTATTGACAATATAGCAATTACTTCTTTTGATAAGCAAAAAATCATATTCGGCACTGTTTTTGATGATAAATTAACTGGAACTTCTGGAGTTGATTATATTGATGGCCTTGGCGGTGGAGACATTATTGATGGTAATAGCGGGACTGATCACCTGATCATATTCCAGAGCTTTGAAGATATTAAGCTAGCAGGAATTGATGGGATATATCGACTCTCATCAAGTGATGCAAACTCTGAATATTATAGTACTCCCACCAAGCTTTATAATATTGAAATCTTAAATCTTACTAATGACATTATAAATCTAAATACAAATTCCCAAACCCCAATCGTTTTTAACGCTGAAGGGAATACAATTGCAGGTACCGATTCTGATGACATCATTGATGGAGGAGGAGGTTCAGATAATATCAATGGGAAGTTAGGTCGTGACACAGTCTTATTTTTCGCCTCCATAAATGATGCTGTAATAGAGACGGATACAACAAACAAAGTAACAAAAGTATCATTTAAAGAAGTTAGACAAGCAGAATACGGATTCACTCAAACTAATCTATATTCCATTGAAAAAATTAAATTTGCCGATGGGGAATTCGAAGTTCCTTCTGAAGATCCGTTTGATGTCTCAAGTTCTACAACACAAATCTTAGAAGGGGGGGATGCATTATCTTTAAAAATTCAACTAATTAAAAAACCGTCTGAAAATGTTACTGTAAATCTCTTTTCTGAAACCGCTATTTTTGATAAGTCAGCCATTGATTTCTCTTCCACAAACTGGAACCTGCCCCAAACAGTTTCGGTAAGTGTTATCAACAACTCTGTTTATGAAGGAGATCGAAATTTATATATTTCTTTTAGTTTGAAATCAAATGATGCGAATTTCAATATAGATTCTGGAAACAAAGTAATATTAACGGTTAAAGATGATGAGAAACCATCTTTAAATAATTTTATCCAGGGACGCATTTGGGAAGATAGAGATCAAGATGGTCAAATTGATACAAGTGAAACTGGTCTTGGCAATATTGAATTATATTTGGACACTAACCTCAATCATTCTTACGATACAGGAGAAGCTAAAGTAAAAACTGATAATCTTGGCAATTATCGCTTTAGTGATTTATCGCTTGGAACATATTCAGTAGGTTTAGTAAATGATTTTGGCTGGCAATATACTTATCCCGTTAAAACAAGTTCAAGTGCACTAGCAACCTCTCTTTCAGAAAGTATCGAAAAAGCTTCGATTACAGGCACCAACTACTTTCAAGATATTTCAAATGCGAAATATAGTTTGCGTCCAGATCTCAGTGAAAAATACAAAAATTTAGATGGAACAGGTCAAACGGTAGTAGTTATTGATAGTGGAATTGATACTGATCATCCCTATTTTGATAATAGAATAATTCTTTCAAAAACTTTTGGTTCAGGGTTGACAAATGGAGAAGACGTTGGTGGCCATGGAACTCATGTAGCTGGGATTATAGCATCTTCAGATAGCCAATTTAAAGGTGTTGCTCCAGGAGCAAAAATAATTGCATTAAAGATATTTGACTCTCCAGGTGCTTCTGTTGAAGCAGCACTACGTTGGTGTGTTGCCAACGCTGATTTATATAGTATTGATGCAATCAATCTTTCACTGGGATTTTCGGGAGATTTTTTTCAAAATGACCAATCATATTGGTTGGAAGATTATGGACTTGGTGATGAATTCTCGGCATTAGATGAGCTTGGTGTTGTATGTATTGCAGCCTCTGGAAACGACTATGATGGTGTAAGAGATAAAAAAACAGGAGAATACGTACAATATTATGTAAATACTGGACCAGGAAAAGATGATTATCGCATAGAGTTAGCAGGAACACATAGTGTTCAAGGAATAAGTGCTCCTGCTGCTTACCCGGAAGTAATTTCTGTAGGAGCCACGTGGGGTGGTCCTGATCAGCATCCTAAGGGAAGTTATAATGCTAATATAGGAGCACCGAATGCTGGGTCAATAACCCATTTCTCTCAAAGGGATGATGTTCTTCTTGATGTAGTTGCATTTGGTGGTGGAATCACCTCAGCAAAGATGGGTGGGGGATCTACTGCAATGAGCGGGACAAGTATGGCTTCGCCTTATGTTACAGGTTTAGTTATTTTAATGCAGCAAGCGGCTGAAGAAGAGCTTGGTAGAAAACTTACCACTGATGAAATTAGAAATATTATTCAAACTAGCTCCAACAAAAATTTTGATGGAGATAATGAAAACTACTCGGTTCAAAAGCCCTCTAATACCTCATATAATGAAGCAACTATAAATAGTTGGTTAGAAAAAGTCTCAAGTCTTAAGAACCCAAAATTCCACTCAGTAGATTTGAATCAAGATCAAAAAAATCACAATTTTGGTTTAGTATCGACTCAAAGCTATAACTTTACAAATGAAAGTGAGCAAGTGGTTGTAAAGAATTCTGGTTCAGAAACTTTTGCTGCTGGTGGTAATGATCATATGATTGGTAGTAACGGATCAGATACATTATATGGTGGAGAGGGAGATGATTGGATCGACGCCGGTGGAGGAAATGATCTTTTGTATGGAGGGCTTGGTGCAGACATTCTTACTGGAGGTTTAGGGGCTGATATAGTTAATTCAGGAGAAGGAAAAGATAAAATCATCCTTGAAACTGATGGTATTTGGGGGAGTGGAAAAGAGGCTTGGAATATTTCAGCATCAAAAACAATTTTTTCTAAAATCAAGATAACTGGGAAAAACAAATTCACTGATGTAATTGATGGCGAGCAGGGTATTGATACTATAGACCTGACTTCTCAATCAGATGCTTTCTTTTTGCATGATACTTTCTCTTCTTTTCATGACAATATCACCCTTAAAAAAGATTTATTTGATAGGCAATATGCAGACAGGATCATTTCAGTTGAAGAGATTAATGCAGGTGAGGGAGATGATGTAGTTGATCTTACTTCTCCTGATACCAATCTTACTGACAATATGAAAATCGATGGTGGAAGTGGAAACGACGTCATTTGGTCATCATCAGGAAATGATATTTTAATTGGCGGTAATGGAAATGATATACTCTTTGGAGGTTCGGGGAATGATACTTTAACTGGAGGAACTGGCTTAGACATTTTTGAATTTTCAATAGGATCGGCAAACGATACTATCAAGGATTATAATAAGAGCGAAGGAGATCAGTTAAAGTTTTACCTGCAATCTGGTGATCCGAATTCCGTAACAATCCAGAGTTCAAATACAATTAAATGGGGGAATTCTCTCATTCAATTAGAAAATGTTACTTTACAATCTCTTAATGACATCACTACTTTATTTTTTAATTTAGAGACAGATTCTCAAGTAACGACTAATTCACAAATAGAATATGTATTCAAGAAGTCAGATTTCGTATATTCTAATTCTGATGGTAAAGAATTAAATAAAATTAAGATTGTTTCTTTAGAAGAAAATGGTGATTTAGAGTTTAAAGGAAATGATGTCACTTTAAATCAAATAATAGATATCAGTGACATAGGACTGTTAATTTTCAAGCCTTCAGTTGATAAAAGTTTTTCTGTTAATAAAAATAATTCGACTTCATCAAATTATTCTATCAATGGGAGTGAAGACCCTACTCTCTCATTATTAAAAGGGTTCACTTATACCTTTGATATGGTTGGTAATGGCCACCCTTTTTATATAAAATCAACATCATCAACTTCAGGAATATTAGACGCATTTACAAATGGAGTAACTAGAACAGGAAGCAGTGATAGTAGTTCAAATGGTGACAAGTTAATTTTTACAGTTCCTTATAATGCTCCTGCAAATTTATGGTATCAGTGTTCAGCTCATCCAAATATGAAAGGGCAAATAAATATTATAGATTCAACCGATGGATATGGAAATTTCTCTTTTCAGGTGCATGATGGATTAGAATTTTCAGAAAACCCAAATAGGATGATTATAAATATAACAGATGTATAGCGATAATTTATGGAACGCTAAAAACTGAATATTATATAAAATTTTTTGCTAACCTTTATTAATAAAAATTGTCTGGTTAAAATCCTCTCCCCGCAACCAACTATATTTTGCATAGATTTAAAACTAGCCACAAACTTGAAATGTTTGTAAGTTTCACTTAAATAACAATGTGAAATCCTTCGAATTCAGGATGGCCTATATAAAGGTCTT
This sequence comes from uncultured Alphaproteobacteria bacterium, assembly GCA_902578545.1. Taxonomy (GTDB): domain Bacteria; phylum Pseudomonadota; class Alphaproteobacteria; order Rhodobacterales; family Rhodobacteraceae; genus CACIIZ01. The sequence continues at coordinate 4,879 of CACHDI010000008.1, read as the reverse complement.
TATTATTGCTTGCACCTTTGTGAGCTTTTCTAAATGCTTCAGATTTTGTCCAATTTTCAAAATGTGTTTTTGATTTCCATTCTGTATGGGATGCATAAAGGGTAGTACCTTCTTTATTTATAGATTTCAGTAAATTAAATTTTATAAATCCAGGAGTTTCCTCTAAATGTGTTTCTCTTGATTTCCAAATTTCCTCAAATAATTCTTCCTTACCATTTTTAATTAAGAATCTATTCATAGCAATATACATTATTAAATCCTAAAATTATTAAAGTAATATTTATATCAAATTATTTATTTTACTAATTTACCATTACATTTTTTTTATCAGAAACTATAAGTTGTTTAATAGCAGTTCCTATTTTTTCTGAAAGAGAAACAGTTTGAGATGTTAAATGTGGTGGAACCAAAAGTAAGGCTATTAGAATAGCATCCTCTTTGTAATTATTTGCCGCTCTTAAAATTAGTTGAGCAAAACAACTTTCATCTGCACCAACGCAATTACAATCAAGTTGATGTCTAATTAAAGATCGTCTGCCGTGGTGAAAAATTATTTCACACAAATCTTTAAATGATTGAAAAGTTAAATTTCCTTCAGCATAACCTAAGTTTATAATCAATTCTTTATTAAGATGAGATCTAGAGATATCTCCATCACACCAACGCCTTAAAAAAGAAATAATAGTATATTCTTCTAAATCTAAAAACTCCATTCTTCCAACGGGAGCACCACCCATTTTTAAAATTTTATCATCATCTAATTTATCAGTTGGAGAGTTCATTACTTGGAATATTATTTTTTATTTTTTACTTTTTTATATTTAATTAAAACATCCAATGTTTCAGGATCATATTGAATTGTTTCATCAAAATAAAAGGGGCTAAGTTCTTTTAAAAACTGCTCACCATTATTAAAATCATTACTATTAATATTATTATAGTTCAAAGAAGCAGTTTTTTTTTGAAAAAACGGAAAAGGGATTTTTTTAAGTTTATTTAATAATAAAAACATACGCTATCCATTATGAGCTAGCTGTCTAAATGGATGGCTATAAATATCCGAGTAATTAACTAAGGATTAGTCGATTCTAAGGAAATGTCAATACAATTTTATTTAATTAAATAAATTCTTCTTTCTAATTTTATTCAGGCTAATGTTAGAGGGTAGCAGTTCATAAATTTTAATCTGCTTTATTATTGATTGCTAAAATTCGAAATCTGCCACCTCTATTTATATTATCTGTTTTTGATAAGAATTCCAATCTAGTTAAGCTTAAGTGAGATATTTCAATTCCTATTACTTTGTCAGGTTCAATACCCAAAACAAATGACAGGGTTCCCCTTATTATTCCTGCATGTGTTATTATAACTGCTGTTTGTGGATCATGAAAATGAAGTTCCTCAAGCCAAATTGAAACGCGCTCTAATATAGTTAAAAAGTTTTCTCCTTTTGGAGGAGAAACTTCAGGGCAAATGAAAGAAAAATTGTGCTGGCTTGTATTGTTCTTTAATTCTTTCCACACTTCAGAAATTTTTTTACCTGCCCAATCACCAAAATTTTGTTCCTTTAGTCTTTTTTCAAATTTCATTTCTTTAACATTAACGTATTTTGACAATGCATTGGCTGTTTGAACTGTCCTCTTTAGTGGACTCACATACCATAGACAATCTTCAGGAATATAACCTGCTAGCCTTTTAATTTTTAATTCATCGATTATCGCATCTGGATCATTATCGGGGAAACAACCCACTTCTGTTTTAACAGGGGCGTGTCGAATAAGAATTAATTTAGACGTTTTTATCAAGGGACACCAGTAAATGTGCAGAGAATTCCTAGTAAAAATAATAATTCACTAGCAAATGCTATCGCGCCTAATACGTCTCCTGTAATTCCGCCAAGGTAGTGATTTGCTCTTAATCCTAAAAAACAAATAGCAGTTACAACAAAAACTAATCCAAGTAAGATACTAAAAAATGATAAAAACAAAGTAACAGGCACTAACCAAATCAAAGTTGCATACAGAATACTTTTTGCAGAAATATAACCTATAATACTTCCAGTTTTTGCTAAGTAAGAAGGATTAAAAAATTTGCGTGTTACAATGATTGCCATTTTTCCGGATGCGAACCCTGTTCCCATGACTATAGCAAACGAGTGTCCTAAGTCGACTAAGCTAACTATTAAACCTACACGAATTAATAGCCCCAGCGTTAAGGCAGTCACACCATAGGTTCCAAGACGACTGTCATGCATAATTTCATTTACTCTTTCTCGTGAACCACCTGCGCCAAAACCATCAGCCATATCAGCAAGTCCATCCTCATGAAAAGCTCCTGTTAACATGACACTAAAGGCGACTGCAAGTAGACATGATATAAAAGTTGACAGACCAAAGAAAAGACTTAAATCTCCAATAATTCCAGAACAAAAACCGATAAAATAGCCAATTAAAGGAAATGCCCAAGCAGCCCTTGTGAGGTTTGGAGCTTTGTCTGAAAAGTAGGCCCAATTTACAGGTATCCGTGTAAAAAACATAACGGTTGCTACAAAATCTACTATATAACGGTTTTTAAATAATATTTGCATATCTAATTTTTTTGACTAACTCCAGCTTCGTTAAATGTTGCCATCCCATTATGAATTGCAAGAGATGATTTTATTATTAATGAAGCTATTGCCGCTCCACTTCCCTCTCCAAGTCTTAAATTTAAATCAAGAATTGGTTTTTTGTTTAAATAAGATAAGATCCCATAATGACCTGGTTCTGTGGATAAATGAGAAACCAAACAGTGATCTAAAATCTTATTATCAAAAATAGTAAGGGTGGCTGCAGCTGAAGTACATATAAAACCATCTAAAAGAACAGGTATTCTCAAAAGCCTGGCGGCAATTATTGACCCAGCAATTGCTGCGAGCTCTCTTCCTCCCAAGGTAGCAAGAATACTTTCAGGACATTTAAAATTTTGTCCATGTAATTCAATTGCAGATTTAATTACTGAAATTTTATTTGCTAATCTCTTTTCATCTAGACCAGTACCAATTCCTGTCCATGCTTCAACAGGTTGTTTAAAAAGAGCACAAGCAATTGCAGTTGCGGCAGTAGTATTAGAGATCCCCATTTCACCTAAAAGTAATAAATCACAGTCTTGATTTACTGAGTCAAAACCTAATTGCATTGCCGCTATCGTTTCTTCTAATCCCATTGCTGCTTCCTTTGAAAAATCACGAGTAGGATATTCCAAATCTATGGGTATAACAGAAAGCTGTATATTTGCTAATTTACATATTTGATTTATTGCAGCTCCACCTCTCTTGAAATTTTCTACCATTTGGGCGGTAACATCTGAGGGATATGCAGATACTCCTTGAGTAGCTACTCCATGATTTCCAGCATATATTAAACAATGAGTATTATCTATGGTTGGGTTTATTTTTTTTTGCCAGCCTGCCATCCATATAGCAAAGTCTTCAACTCTTCCAAGACTTCCTTGGGGTTTAGTAAGTTTATTTTGGTAGTCCTTAGCTTGATTTGCGAAATAATCATCAAATTGAGGCATACTAATATCACCTCTTAAAAATGCTTCAACACTTTTTACTTCTACCATCACACTACCTTCAAACTTTTTTAATAGGGTTAAGTATTTTTCTTTACATTTTCTTACATCTGTAAATAAAGTTACTTTTAATTTAAAACTAGTTGTTTTGCGATTACTCAGCCAAAATGAATTATTCTTGGCCATAATATTTATAATATATCTGAAACAACAATTAATAAACGGTCATTTTTAACTACTTAAATAGTTAACCAACCATTCATTTTTTTAATTATAAATAGATCGTTAATTTTTTATAAAGATGAATAAAATATTAACAGTTGATCGATATAATTATTAACTTACGAACTAATTTACAATAATTTATTAACAACAATTTTCTTTTATAAATAATTCAGCTTTTTTAAAAATAGTGGTTTTTCTTTCTTCTGACATTCTGTCAAGCGATCTTGTATGTAAAGCAAGTCTGGGATTTTTATCATAGAAAGATCTATTTTTGGATAAAAACCTCCAATAAAGTCCGTCAACAATGTCACACCATTCTCCTTTTTGGTAATCACTCATACGAAGTATATAACTGGATGCGCAAGTATATGGTTTTGTAGACATTAAACCACCATCAGAATAAGTTGCCATGCCATAAACATTAGGAACCATAACCCAATCTGATGAATCGATATACATTTCCATAAACCATTTATAAATTGATTTAGGGTGTACTTCACATAAATTCATCAAATTGCTAATAACCATCAGCCTTGGTATGTGATGTATATAACCATCTCTAAGAGTTAATTTTATGCAATCATCCAACGGTTTAATACCAGTATTACCATTATACCAACTTTCAGTTAACAAATTTCTGTGGTTCCAAAAGTTAGAATTTTGCTGAACATCACTTTTTTCTTGATAAATTCCTCTTATAAATTCTCGCCAACCAATTACCTGCCTTAAAAAACCTTCTAATGAATTTAGAGGAATAGTGTATTTCTTTGCTATTTTTAATGTTTCTTGGACAACATATTGTGGAGTTAATAGGCCTATATTTAATAATGGACTAATACAACTGTGGAATAGGAAATTATTATTTTCAACCATAGCGTCTTCATAAATACCAAATTCAGAAAATCTGTCTAAAAGAAAAAATTTGAAATGTTTTTTTGCTGCATTTCGTGTAACAGGAAACCAAAAATTATCCAAGTTTCCAGGGTGGTTGGAAAAATATTTGTTTATTATATCAACAACTATTTTATGAAACTGAGATTTTTCAATTCTTTTCATTTTAGGAATAGTAACACCTTTGGGGATTTTTTTTCGATTTTCT
>CACHDI010000007.1 GCA_902578545.1 uncultured Alphaproteobacteria bacterium | reverse complement strand
TAAGATAAGTAGTTCCATTGTTTTCTTCAGGAGGAAGGTTTCCAGCTCTCATATTCACCTGAATAGATGGTATCATTAATTCAGGAGCAGGTAATGTTTTATCTCTTTCAGTTCTTAATTTTACAAAATTCTGTTCTGAAACATTATTTCCGATATGTATATTATTATTCTTTTGATCGAGAACAGTTGTTTCCCAAGCAGGATCCCTGTTATTTGGCATGTAATCGTGACACACAAATAGTCGGGTCTTATCTGGTAAGGCTAAAATTCTCTGTATTGATTTATATAGTTGTTCTGCACTACCACCTGGAAAATCCGCTCTAGCAGTTCCTCCATCAGGCATAAATAAAGTATCACCAACAAAAACTGCATCTCCTATTAAATGTGCCATACAAGCAGGAGTGTGACCAGGTGTTGCAATTGTTCTAGATGCAATATTTCCCAATTTGTATTCATCATTATCAGAAAGTAATTTATCAAACTGGCTACCATCCAATTCAAATTCAGTACCTGCATTATAAATTTTTCCAAATAATTTTTGTACCTTTATAATTTCTTTTGAGATACATAATTTTCCGCCAAGCTTTTTTTGAATATAAGGGGCTGCAGAAAGATGATCTGCATGAACGTGAGTTTCTATTAACCATTCAACATTTAGTTTATTTTCATTTACAAAATCAATAACTGTGTCTGCATGTTCAAAAAAAATAGAGCCTGTCGAATAATCAAAATCTAGAACAGTATCTAATATTGCACATAAATTTGTTGTACTATCTATAACTACATAGCTTATGGTACCAGATTGTTTATGAAAAAAACCTTTTACTATCGGAATTAAATTAGTTTCTAAATTATTCATTAAAAATCCTTTAATTAATGATACTATTAAGTTGAATATTATATAGATATAAAATTATCTTAATTAAAATCTACCATTAAATACATTAAAACGTTGGGTCAATTTACTCTTGCTATTTTTAAATCGCTCTTTTAATAGAATTAAGAGGATTTCCATATGTTTGATAGATCAATTAAAATTGCACCTTCAATACTTTCTGCAGATTTTGCAAATTTTGGTAAAGAGTGTGAAGCAATTGAAAAGCAAGGATGTGATTGGGTACATGTAGATGTAATGGATGGCCACTTTGTTCCTAATATCACTTTTGGTCCAGCTATGTGTAAAGCGATACGTCCTCATATAAAAACTGTGATGGATGTTCATTTAATGATTTCTCCAGTTGATAACTATGTAGAAGATTTTGTTAATTCAGGAGCTGATATAATTACAGCCCATGTTGAGGCAACTCCTCATATTCATAGAACAATTCAGTTAATTAAAAGTTATGGAATAAAAGCAGGTGTTGCGCTTAATCCATCTACTCCAGTAGAAAATATTGAATATGTTTTGGATATTATTGATTTAGTTTGTGTAATGACAGTTAATCCGGGTTTTGGTGGTCAAAAATTTATAGATAGCCAGGTAGAGAAAGTTTCTAAGTTAAGATCAATGATTGGAGAATTGCCTATACACATAGAAATAGATGGGGGAATTACTCCGACAACTGCTCCTCTTGTTGCAAAAGCAGGGGCGGATGTATTGGTTGCTGGTTCTGGAGTATTTTCTGGTGGTTCGGTTAATAATCCTGCTAATTATGGTGAAAATATAAATTCTATTCGATTGGCTGCAGAGCAATCTTTGAAGTAACTTTTGAAAGGAAAAAAAATGGCTGCGATACCTCCAGTTTGTGACTTTGATTGGCTAGCGCCTGACTTTAATTTAATTGGAGTAGACCAAAAAAAATATAATTTAGATTCTGTAAAAGGAAGAAATGGTACATTAATAATGTTTATTTGTAATCATTGCCCATATGTTCTTGCAGTATTGGACAGAATTATTCGAGATAGTAAAGATTTAATAGAACACGGGATTGGAGTTGCCGCCATTTCATCAAATGATGTAGAAACTTATCCTGAAGATAGTTTTGAAAATATGATAAAATTATCAAATCAAAATAACTTCCCATTTCCTTATCTTTTTGATGAAGACCAATCTATAGCGAAAAAATATGATGCCATTTGCACTCCAGACTTTTTTGGATTTAACTCTACGCTTGGCTTACAGTACAGAGGTAGATTAGATGCTTCTAGAAAAGAGGCTGGGCCCACAGATCTTAGAAGAGATCTTTTTGAAGCTATGTCTTTGGTAGCCAAAACAGGTAAAGGACCAGAGGATCAAATTTCTTCAATGGGATGTTCTATTAAGTGGAAAAGTTAATATTAATCCACTCAATCAAAAAAAATTATTGACCTGCTCATTTTTATATCGCTAGATAAGACTATGGTTTGATTTCTTGAATAAGGAATTAATTAAAAGGGAATATGGTTAAAAACCATAGCTGCCCCCGCAACTGTAAGTGGGTAGAATTAGTCCATAGTGCCACTGAATAAATTGGGAAGGCGGACTAAATTCATTGATCCATGAGCCAGGAGACCTGCCATAAATTTCACCTACCTTAAGTACGGGGCGTACTTAATGGGCGGTTATCCGTAAAGGTGAATCTAACCTTTGCGGTAGTTCAATCTTCCGCATAAAAAATTGGCTTTTAAAAGTCAAAAAAAGTGGAGGAAAAATGTCATTTTCAAATAAATTATTTATCTTTTTGTTCATCATATTATCTACAACTAAAATTGTAGCTCAGGATTTTGTTTTGGATCAAATTACTGTTTCAGCAAATAGAGTTTTTACTCCGGTAAATGAGACTGGTGCAATTGTAGATGTAATTGATGAGGAAATCATTCAAAACAAAAAAGCAACTTTTTTAACTCAAATATTGTCTACCACACCTGGTATTTCTGTATCACAGAATGGTCCGGTTGGCTCTACTACTGAAATTAAGATTAGAGGATATGGGTCAAAATATATCAAGGTATATTATGATGGGATTGATATAGCTGATGTAACTGGAGTTGAAGTCAAACCATATATAGTCGGTATCCCAAGTAATAATTTAAAAAAGATTGAGATTTTACAAGGAAGTCAATCAGCATTATACGGATCAGAGGCAGTTGGTGGTGTTTTATTTTTGGAAACAAAAGATCTTAAAGAAAAAAACGACAGTTCTATAAATATTCAATATGGTAGCTACAATACTAAATCACTTTCAATATCTACTGGCTATCAAATCGAAGGAACAAAACTTGGTTTAAGATTTTCAAATACCGAAAGTGATGGATATTCAGCATTAGAAACTAGTAAAGAAGGTGCTGAAAATGATGGGTATTTTAATAGGGAAATTTCCATCAAAACGTTAACTGACTTTAATAATGGCGCAAGTTTTTCTTTAAATTTGTTAAACACATTTAATAAAGGTGACTACGATGGTTTTATGGGTGATGCAGAAAATTATTACTATGAACAATTAAATCAAGGTTTAGGAGCAAAACTTTCAATTAAAGGAAAAAATAGTGATCAAAAATTTGGTTTAAATTTTTATAAAACGGATAGAACTCAATTTTCACCTTTTGCTTCGACTGAATATTATGGCAATAGAGGATCAATTGATTATCAAATTTTGCGGAATTTTAACTTTGGAAGAGGAATTTTTGGATTAGCTGCTGAAACAAATACGGTTGAGATAAATAAAACGGACAAGGTAGTAAATAACTATGCCTCATTTATTTCTCTTCTAACAAAACCAATCAATAATGCCACTTTAGACACAACAATCAGGTTGGATGATCACTCTGTTTTTGGTCAGAAAATAACCGGTAGAATTACAGGTACATATCAACCCAACAAAGACTTAGTTATCAAGGTTGGAAGTGGAACTGGTTTTAGGGCTCCATCATTAGATGAAATGTACGGTCAGTATAATGTTAATGACCCATCAAATTTTAGAGCTGACTCTAATGGGAACTTCACAGTTCTTTATGGTAATCCACTATTAAAACCTGAGAATAGTACAAGTATGGATGCAGGTTTCAGTTATCGTATTAATAAATTTAATGCAGTTTTAAGTGGAAGTATTTTTAATATAAAAATAGATAACGCTATATCTTGGGACCCTGAAGATCCAACTGATTGGTATGATGGAAAATATAATCAGTTGGGTAATAAATCGGAAAGAAAAGGTTACGATTTAAGATTAAATACCTCAATAAATAGTAATTCAAAATTTGGAATTTCATATGCCAATACTACTGATGAAAACGGCAATAGTGTTTCCAATATACCAAAGCAAGTTATCAATCTGAGTTTGTTTTCAAAAGTTACAGATAAGCTTTCTATTAATGGTGAACTTCAATCTGTCAGCGAACTTACTGGTGTAAAAAGTGATGGATCTGGTGTAGTTCCTCTTAAAGATTACAACCTTTTAAATGCCAAATTATCTTATTTACTTAATGGAAATTCAAAAATTTATTTAAATGGTGAAAATTTATTAGATGAAACATATGAAACTTCAAGTGGTTACGGAACTGCCAAAAGGTCATTTTATTTAGGCTATGAAAGACAATTTTAGAATGAGTATAATATGAAAATTGCAATAATTTTTTCAATTTGTATCCATTCTGTTTTTTACTTTGCAATGGCAGGTTTTTTCTTTCCTGTTTTTAAAAAAAATAATAAAAATCTAGAATTACATAGTAATAGCATATCAATTATAGATCTGTCATCTTATGATGCTATGATTTCAAATGAGCCAATTCTTAAAAGTTCAAATTATGAAATTTTAAATTCAACTAAATTACTAGCTCGAGAACTTGATGTTAATTTCACCAATATTAAGCCACTTGCAATGCGGATTAATATTCATGATAAGAAGAATTTCAAAATTTTTGAACATAATAAAGGAGATAAAAATCCAAATTTTAATTTTGCAAATCCAATACTGATTAAAATTAATGATTCAATAAAAAAAAATTTAATTTTAAAAAATAAAATTATTGAAAATTCCTTATTTGAAAAAGAAATAGATAATTTTGGATATGTTTTAGATGAAGAATTAATCAGGGAATTAGAAAATAAAAACTTTTCTATTTCATCACTTTCAATTGCTGAAGATAATCAAAATATTTTTGAAAATTTAGCTAAAATCGAAGAAGATTTGATTTCAATTAAAAAAGTACTGACCTTAAGGCAGATACAACTTAATAAAAATTTAAAAGACACTATTCAAAAAAAGTCACAATATTCAAGTAAAACAAAAAAATCCAAAAAAGATAAAAATGATTTAAAAGTCTGGAGTTCAAAAATTCTTCAAGAAATTAATTCTAATATAAACTATCCTGTATTAGCATTACAAAACCAAATAAGTGGAAAGGTAATAATCCAACTGAGTATAACAAATAAAGGGATCTTAAAAAAATTATCTTTAATACAATCTTCTGGGTTTGATATTTTGGATAACGAGGTATTAAGAGCAGTAAGCAATTCAGATCATTATCCATCTGCCCCCTTATCACTTTCAAAAAAACAGTATTCTTTTAAATTACCAATAAAATTTGAAATTTAATGTTGATGTATTGTAATTTTCAATATTTTAAGTACCACAAAATGTCTGAGTTACCTCTTCGTTAGGAGAAGGAGGTTTGGTGTATGGATCGTCAAAGGTTCTTAATTTGTAAGGATCATTCAAGGCATTAAGAAAATCATTAAGTGAATCTTTTTTATTTTCATATATTGCATCATTTAGAACTTTTTCTACAATATGATTTCGAGGTATTATAGATGGATTGTTAATTAATAAAGTTTTTAATATTTTTTTTAAATTTTTTTTATTAACGTTTAACCTTTTTTTCCATTTGGAATACCAATCAGAGGATTTAATTTTACTATAAATTCTATGACTTTTTGGTGGACCTTCTTTCTCAATTTGATCTTTTTCTATTAAAAAAGATAGAGAATAAAAAGAATTAGTAAAATCTAATTGCTGGTTCTGCATTAGAGTTAAGAACTCTTCAATAAGGTTTTTATCAGTTTTGTTTGCTTCATCTATTCCTAATTTGTAACCCATGATTGAGATCCAATTACTCTCATATATTGAAGCAAATTCATTTAGAATTTCTTCTGCTTTTTTTATAGATTTATTTAAGTTGTTGTCTATTAAAGGCAGAATAGTTTCTGCAAATCTCGTTAAATTCCATAATATTATATTTGGCTGATTTTTATAAGAATATCTACCTTGGTAATCTATTGAGCTAAATACCTTATTATAATCAAAATTATCCAAAAATGCGCATGGTCCATAGTCTATTGTCTCACCAGTTAAGCATGTATTATCAGTATTCATCACGCCATGTATAAATCCAGCACTCATCCATTTACTTATTAAATTGGCTTGTGATTTAATAATCTCCATTAAGAATTTTTCATAAATATTTTTTGAAGATAATGATAATTCAAAATGCCTTTCTATAATATAATCAGCTAAGATTTTTATCTCTTTTGTCATTTGTCTTGCTGCAAAATATTGAAAGGTACCAACCCTAATATGGCTATTTGCTATTCTTACTAAAATTGCACCAGGTAATAATCTTTCTCTTACTACTTTTTCTCCAGTTGTGATTGCCGCAAGACTTCTTGTGGTAGGTATATTAATTGAATTCATATATTCAGAGATTATATATTCTCTCAATACCGGACCAAGAGTGGCTCTCCCATCACCTGATCTAGAAAAAGGTGTTTTTCCAGATCCTTTAAGATGAATATCCTTTAAATAACCATTCTTATCTTTAACTTCTCCTAAGAGAATGGCTCTTCCATCTCCAAGTTGAGGCACAAATGACCCAAATTGATGTCCAGCATATGCTAGTGCAATTGGTTCAGAACCTTTAATTAAATTTTGCCCAGAAAGAAACTGAATTCCAGCTTTTTTTTTCAACCAAGAATAATCTAAATCAAGTCCATCTGAAAGTTTTTGGTTTAGTAAAAAAAGACCCACATCTGGCATCTTCTCAGGTTTCACTCTCTTAAAGAATGTTTCTGGTAATGAATTATAAGAATTTTCAAAATTTACTTTGGAATGATTTTCCATTTCAAGCAAAAAGAAGGTTCATTAATTAATTATATTTATCAAGTGTTTTTCTAAATTTATCCACTATTTCATCTATATGTTTTTTTTCAGAAATGAACATAGGAGCAACAATACCTGTATCTCCGGTAAATTTGACATGTAAACCATTCCAAAAAAGATCTTTTTGCAACTTTCCGCCACATTTTCCAGGATTTTCATCCATATGCAACTCCACTCCTGCCATAAGACCAATCCCTCTTACATCCTTGACAAGCTGATGGTCGCTAAGTGAGAAAATACTGTCTAAAAAATATGGGGATAACTCATTTGCTTTTTGGAATAGGCCTTCCTCCTCATATATTTGAAGTGAAGCTAAACCTGCTGCACAAGCAGCAGGATGACCAGAATATGTGTATCCATGGAAAAACTCGATTGCATTCTCATTTGCATTATCCGTAACTGCTTCATATATCTCGTCTTTCACGCAAACTGCACCCATTGGCATTGAGCCATTTGTTAAGGCCTTTGCCATAGTCATTATATCGGGTTTAACGTTAAATTTGTCAGAAGCAAAATTAGTTCCCATTCTACCAAATCCGGTTATTACTTCATCAAAAATAAGAATAATACCATTGTCATCACAAATTTCTCTTAATCTTTCTAAATAACCTACTGGAGGGACCAAAGTTCCCGTTGAACCAGCAACTGGTTCAACTATGCAAGCTGCAATAGTTTGACCTCCATAGGTTTGAACAAACCTTTGCAAATCATTAGCCAATTCCTTACCGTTTAAAGGTTGTCCTTTGACGCAAAGTTCTTCCCCAGTCCATGTGTGTCTCATCATTACCACACCTGGCATTACTATAGGGAAAGTTTTTCTATTATTAACCATTCCCGAAAGTGAAACTCCACCCATATTAACGCCATGATAGGCTCTCTCTCTACTTACAAATCTATGCCTATTTTCTCCTACAGCAGAGTGATATGCCATAGTTATTTTTAAAGCTGTATCAACAGCCTCAGAACCAGAGTTAACAAAAAAAACGTGATTTAAACCCTCAGGAGTTATTTCTGACACTCTATCAGCTAATTTAAAACTTTCTTGATGACTTGTTCCAAAAGGGGAAGTATAAGTATTAATCTTCATCTGTTCGTGAACTGCTTCGATAATTTTTGGATGGCAATGTCCTGCGGGACAGCAAAAAAGACCTGAGGATCCATCTAAAACTTTTGAACCCATATGATTATCCATGTAAACACCAGAAGCTTGGCTTATTAACCTTGGATTAGCCTTAAAACCCCTGTTATCAGTAAAGGGCATCCAGTGATTTTCTAGTGAATTTCTATTTACATTATATGCCATTGTTTTCCCCCAAACTAAATCAAATTCAATAACTATAAATGTCTTAACCTATTATAATGAACCAAAATCATATTTACTAGTAGATTTCTCATTTTAAAATTTTTTTTTGAGTATATAATATAAGATCAAAAGAAAATAGATATTTATAGCAGTAATCTCTTTAATTAAATATGAATTATATAAAAAGAATTCGATCTAGAGCATCGAAAGTTCCCAAAAAAATAATTTTAAGTGAAGGAACAGACGATAGAGTAATTTTAGCTGCCATTGAATCTGTCGTTGAAGGATTAGGGGAAATGACTTTGATAGGCCCTGTAGACTTCATTAGTAAAAAGATAAAAAAATTTACTTCCTCATTCGAGCAAACAAAGCAGAATGAAATTTTATCAAAAATTAAAATAATCAACCCTGAGAAATCAGATCTTCAAGAGGAATTTGCAAGAGAATATCTAAAATGTAGAGCAAAAAAACCAATTACAATTGATGATGCCCTTCAAATCGTTAAAAATCCGTTGGTGTTTTCTGCTCTTTTAGTTCGTCTAAATTATGCTGATGGAACAGTTGGAGGAGCGGTTTCAACCACCTCAGACACAGTAAGAACTGCCATAAATGTAATTGGTTTAAAAGAAAGCAAAGAAAAACTTTCAAGTTTTTTTCTTATAGTTTGTGATAAATCTTTTCATAAAAGAAAGGAAACATTCATTTTTGCAGATTGCGGTGTGGTAATTAACCCGTCAGTAGAAGAACTAGCCAACTCAGCAATAGTAAGCAATGATTGGTTTTCTGAATTAGTAAGTGACAAACCTTATGTAGGGTTGCTTTCGTTTTCAACTTTAGGAAGTGCTAGACATCCTTTGGCAAATAAAGTTATTAAAGCTAAAGAATTAGTAGGATCACTCAGACCCGACATTAAAGTTGATGGTGAATTACAGTTTGACAGTGCTTTTGACCCTTTGGTTTCTAGTATAAAAGTAAATAATTCAAATATCTCTGGTAAATGTAATGTATTTATCTTTCCAAATTTAGATGCTGCCAATATAGCCTATAAAATTGCTGAAAGAATGGCTGGTGCAGTTGCAATTGGTCCTATATTGGACGGTTTAAAAAAACCGGCAAATGATGTGTCACGCGGTTGTGGTTTTCAGGACATTGTAAATGTAATTGCAATTACAAATATCCAAGCACATCTTGGAATGTCTTGAAAATAAAAAAAGATTTATTAAAATCAATATATATATAAGATATCTGGAGAAATTTATGAAAGATCTCATTAATACTATAGAAGAAAAAGATTTGCCGGAATTAAATAAATTTGAATGGCAGGATCCACTCCTTTTAGATACTAAATTATCTGATAGTGAGAGGTTATTAGCAAAGTCAGTAAGGGAATTTGCCGAAAAAAATCTGATGCCAAGAGTTGAGAAGGCATTTCAAAATGAAAAAGTAGATCTTGATGTATTTAAATTAATGGGAGAAATGGGTCTATTAGGCTCAACGATACCTGAGCATTATGGCGGGATTGGATCAAACTATATTTCTTATGGTTTGATTGCTAGGGAAATAGAAAGAATCGATTCTGGATATCGATCTATGATGTCAGTTCAATCAAGCTTAGTTATGTATCCAATATTTGCTTATGGCTCAGATGAACAAAAAGAAAAATACTTACAAAAGCTAGCATCTGGTAATTTAATAGGTTGCTTTGGTTTAACAGAGGCAAATGCAGGTTCTGATCCTAGTAGTATGTCGACAAAGGCTGAAAAAGTTTCAGGAGGCTACAGAATTTCTGGAGAAAAGTCATGGATTTCAAATAGTCCAATAGCAGATGTTTTTATAATTTGGGCAAAATCAAATGAACATAATGGCAAAATTAAAGGTTTTATTTTGGAAAAAAATACCCCTGGGTTATCTGCTCCTATTATTGATGGTAAATTAAGTTTGAAAGTTTCAATTACTGGCAAGATTGTAATGGATAATGTATTTGTGAGTGAGGAATCAATCTTACCTAATGTAGAAGGTTTAAAAGGTCCATTTGGATGTCTTAATCGCGCTAGGTATGGGATTTCTTGGGGAGTACTAGGAGCTGCAGAATATTGTTGGCATGTTGCTAGACAATACGGTTTAGATCGTATTCAATTCAAAAGGCCTCTAGCACAAAATCAATTATACCAAAAAAAATTAGTAGATATGCAAACTGAAATTACACTAGGGTTGCATGCAGTATATAGACTAGGGCAATTAATGGATGAAGGTAATGCGAGTCCTGAGGCAATAAGTTTACTCAAAAGAAATAACTGTGGAAAAGCTTTAGACGTAGCAAGATTGTCTAGGGATATGCTAGGTGGGAATGGCATAGACATTTCATATGGTGTGATGAGACATCTAATAAATTTAGAAACTGTAAATACTTACGAAGGCACCCACGATATTCACGCACTTATATTAGGAAGAGCTCAAACAGGTCTTCAAGCTTTTTTCTAAATTAAAAATCTTAATAAAGATTATTTTTTGTTTTGAAAAATTTAACTTTATAGTTAAAGTTAAATTTATCTTTATTTTTTACTCTGCTAATGGGGGGCATGATGTCAGGGTTACCAAAGTATTCAAGAATTATTGTTATAGGTGGCGGAGTAGTTGGGGTCTCTTGTCTATACCATCTTGCTAAATCAGGACTTTCAAATCTATTGCTTATAGAAAAAAATGAGCTTACTGCTGGAAGTACTTGGCATGCTGCAGGAAATGTACCCACCTTTTCTTCATCCTGGGCAATTATGAATATGCAAAGATATTCTACAGAATTATATCGAGGACTCTCTAAAGAAGTGAATTATCCAATGAATTATCATGTAACAGGTTCTGTCAGATTGGCACATTCTGAAGAAAGAATGATGGAATTTCAAAGAGCAAAAGGAATGGGTATTTATCAAGGTATGGATATTGATGTAATTGGATTGTCAGAATTAAAATCAAAATATCCATTTATTGAAACACATGACTTGAAAGGTGCACTTTTTGATCCAAACGATGGTGATATTGATCCAGCTCAGCTAACTCAAGCACTTGCAAAAGGTGCACGTGATTTAGGCGCAGACATAATCCGTTTTTGTTCTGCTACTGGAATTTCAAAGAACAAAAAAAATTGGATAGTTAATACAAATAAAGGATCAATCGAATGTGAAATAGTGATAAATGCTGCTGGTTACTATGCGAAAAGAGTCAGTGATTGGTTCGTTCCTTTTGGGGGAAGGTCAATCCCAATGTCAGTAATGAGCCACCAGTATTTATTGACTGAGGAAATTCCTGAATTACAAGAAAGATCAGAAAAACTAAATTCAAAACTTCCTTTACTAAGAGATGTTGATAGCAGTTATTATCTAAGGCAAGAAAAAAATGGTCTTAACTTAGGTCCATATGAAAGAAACTGTAAAGTTCACTGGCATGAATCTAATGACCCTTTGCCAGATGATTTTAGTTTTCAATTATATCCTGACGATCTTGAACGATTAGAGTGGTATATAGAAGATGCTATGAAACGTGTTCCAATATTAGGTAAGGCAGGAATTTCAAAAGTGATAAATGGGCCTATTCCATATACTCCAGATGGTAATCCCTTAATTGGCCCTTCACCTGGATTAACGAATGTTTACGAAGCTTGTGTTTTTACTTTTGGAATTGCACAAGGCGGTGGCGCTGGAAAGGTTTTATCAGAGTGGGTCTCTGAAGGATATACTGAGTGGGATATGTGGTCCTGTGATCCAAGAAGATTTACAGACTATACAGATAAAGATTATTGTGCTGCTAAAGCTGCTGAGGTTTATGGGCATGAATATGCAATGCATTTTCCTTTTCATTCTTGGCCTGCGGGTAGAGATAAAAAACAATCTCCAAATCATCAAACCATTATCAATAATGGGGGTCAAATGGGTGCTTATAATGGTTGGGAGCGAGCAAATTGGTTTGCAAAAGATGGGGATGACACTTCAGAGAATTCTACACAAACATGGAACAGAGAAGGCCCTTGGTTTTCTAGGGTAAGAGAAGAATGTTTAGCTGTTAATAGAAATGTTGGAG
This sequence comes from uncultured Alphaproteobacteria bacterium, assembly GCA_902578545.1. Taxonomy (GTDB): domain Bacteria; phylum Pseudomonadota; class Alphaproteobacteria; order Rhodobacterales; family Rhodobacteraceae; genus CACIIZ01. Next base: position 65,012 of record CACHDI010000007.1, on the reverse strand, counting down.
TATTAGATTTACCTGGTTTTTCAAGATTTAAAGTAGAGGGTTCAGGAGCTTCTGAGTTTTTATTAAGTAAAATTTCCGGTAATCTACCTGCTATTGATCGAATGAATTTAGCTTATTTTCCTGATGAACGTGGTCGTGTTTTGACGGAAATGTCTATTATGCGTCATGACCTTAATAAATTTACTTTAATAACTGCTGGAGCTGCGCAATGGCATGATTATGAAATTTTAAAATTAGGTATTAATAAAAATCAAAATGTAGAAGTTTCAGACATCACAAATAATTGGACATGTTTAATCGTAACTGGTCCTAATTCAAGGTCATTAATAAAAAGTATTTCAAATGCTGATTTAACGTTACCATGGCTATCTTTACAAAACGCAAAAATTGAAAATAAACAAATTTTATTAGCTAGAGTAAGTTACGCAGGCGAATTAGGCTGGGAAATTCATGCTAAGAATGAGGATATGTCACTAATTTATGAAAAAGTTTTAAGTGAAGGAGCAACACCTTTTGGAATGTTTGCTCTTGACAGTCTTAGAGTTGAAAAAGGTTACAGAGCATGGAAAGGAGATCTTTCAACAGATTATAGCCTCCTTGAAAGTGGATTAGAAAGATTCATAAAATTTGATAAAAAGGAAGTTTTTCCAGGTAAACAATCTTTACTATCTGAAAAACAGCGTGGTTCAGTAAAAAAATTCGTCTCTATGATAATTAAAGATAATGTATGTGATGCTCCTTATATGTCGACAATATGGCATGATGGAAAAATTATAGGGGAAGTCACTAGTGGTGCTTACGGGCATCGTGTAAACGCTTCAATTGCTCTAGGAATGGTGAAGACTGATTTAGCAATTTCTGGTCAAACTGTTTCAGTAGATATATTTGGAAATGATTTTCCTGCTATTATACAAAATTCTGGTCCTTTATGGGATCCTAATAATGAAGTTTTAAAAGTATGATTATCCCTAAAAAAGGAAGAGCAATCATTATCGGTGGTGGCGTTTCTGGTTGTTCGGTAGCTTACCATTTGGCTAAATTAGGCTGGAAAGATGTAATTCTTCTTGAAAGGAAAAAACTTACATCTGGTACAACTTGGCATGCTGCTGGTCTTATTGGACAACTGAGAAATTCACAAAATATGACCAGGTTAGCAAAGTATTCTGCTGACCTTTATGTTAATCTTGCCGATGAAACTGGGATTGAAACTGGTATGAGGCAAACAGGGTCAATTACAGTTGCATTAACTGAAAGTAGAAAAGAAGAATTACAAAGACAAGCTGCCCTAGCCAGAGCATTTAATGTTGAAGTTCATGAAATTAGCCCGAAAGAGGTTAAAGAGAAATATCCTATTTTATATACGGAGGATGTCATATCTGGTGTTTTTTTGCCAAAAGACGGTCAAGCAGATCCTGCTAATATTGCACTTGCATTAGCAAAAGGTGCTCGAAATATGGGTGTTCAAATTTTAGAAAATATTAAGGTCGACGATGTAATAATTAAAGATGATTGTGCGAAGGGTATTCACTATTCTTTGGAAAATGGAGAAAAAGGAATTATTTCTTCTGATGTTATTGTCAATTGTGCTGGGATGTGGGCTAGAGAATTAGGATTAAAAAGTGGTGTTAACATTCCATTACATGCTTGTGAACATTTCTATATTGTAACTGAACCTATTGAGAACCTAAAACAGTTACCAGTTCTAAGAGTTCCTGACGAGTGTGCTTATTATAAGGAAGACGCTGGAAAAATGATGCTTGGTGCATTTGAGCCCAAAGCAAAAGCATGGGGGATGGAAGGGATTCCTGATGATTTTTGTTTTGATCAGCTTCCAGAGGATATAGAGCATTTTGAGCCTATACTTTCTCTTGGTTTAAAAAGAATGCCACTATTAAATAATGTTGGTATTAGGACTTTTTTTAACGGTCCAGAGAGTTTTACTCCGGACAACAGATATTATTTAGGAGAAGCGAATACCTGTAAAGGATACTGGGTTGCAGCAGGATATAATTCGATTGGTATAATTTCTTCTGGTGGAGCTGGAATGGCGTTAGCTAGGTGGATTGATAATGGTTCTCCACCTTTCGATCTTTGGGAAGTGGACTTAAGAAGAGCAGAACCTTTTCAAATTAATCGTAAATACTTAAAAGAAAGGGTAACGGAAAGTTTAGGTTTATTATATGCTGACCATTTTCCATATCTTCAACCAAAAACAAGTCGAAATATTAGACGTTCTCCTTTTCATAACTACTTGAAAGATCTAGGAGCTGTTTTTGGTGAAGTGGCTGGTTATGAAAGAGCTAATTGGTTTTCAACTTTTAATCAAAAACCAGAATATCAATATTCATGGGGAAAACAAAACTGGTTTGAAAATCAAAAAAAAGAACATACGGCAGTTAGACAAAATATTGGTATATTTGATATGTCATCATTTGGTAAGATAAGGGTAGATGGAGAAGGTGCTTTAAATTTTTTACAGGAGATTTGTACTGCTCAAATTAATATACAAGTTGGAAGAATTGTTTATACGCAAATGCTTAATGAAAAAGGTGGTATAGAATCTGACCTTACAATTTCTCGTTTGGGTGAAAAATCTTTTTTATTAGTTGTACCATGCGCAACATTACAAAGAGATTTGTCTTATTTAAATAAGAAAAATAATTCTAATGAGGTTATGATTATTGATATAAGCTCTTCAGAAGGAGTACTTTCAATAATGGGACCTAACTCAAGAAAATTATTAGAATGCGTTTCTCCAAATAACTTTAGTAATTCAGCTCATCCATTTGGAACTTGGAAAAATATAGAAATTGGATCAGGCTTAGCTAGAGCACATCGTGTGAGTTATGTAGGAGAACTTGGTTGGGAAATTTATATAAGTTCTGACCAATGCGCTCATGTTTTTGAAGAAATATGGAAATTCCAACAAGAAATGAAGTTTAATCTTTGCGGCATTCATGCATTAGATAGTTGTAGAATTGAAAAAGCATATAGGCATTTTGGTCATGATATTACAGATGAAGATCATATAGTTGATGCAGGTCTTTCTTTTACTGCAGATTTGTCCAAAAAAAATTTTGAAGGAAAAGAGTCAATACTTACTAAAAGAAAAATTGGTTCAAGTAAAAAAATGTTACAGTTCAAATTAAACGATCCAAGTAAAATGATTTATCATAATGAACCGGTTTTGAGGGATAATAAAATTGTAGGATACTTAACTTCAGGTAATTTTGGCCACACTTTAGGTGGTTGTATTGGATTAGGATATGTAGATTCAAAAAACTTATCTAATGAAGAAATCTTGTCCTTTGATTATAGTATAGATGTGGCGGGAGAAATTGTAACTGCGGAAGCCAGTTTAAAACCTATGTATGATCCAAAGTCTGAAAGAGTAAGAATGTAATAAATGACAATAGATGTACCAAATAAGGAAATTAATAAGAGGTCAGGTGGGAGAAGTGCTAGGCAAGCTTTAAGGTCTGCACCATTGGCCAAAGAGTTACGTCCTGTAAAGCCTGGATTAATTGGAGGTTCATATAATCCATTAACTGATGAAGAGATTTTAAGAATTCACAATTCAGCTTTGCAGGTATTAGAAGAAATAGGTCTTGCTGATGCACCTGAAAGTGGAGTTAAAGCAATGACTTCAGTTGGTGCAATTTTAGGTGAAGACGGAAGAATAAGGTTTCCTAGGGAATTAGTTGAAAAAACTCTATCTTATGCTGCACGAGATTTTACACTTCATAGTCGTTCAAATATAAATAGCCTTTTATTAGAAAAAAATCGTGTTCATTACGGAACTGCTGGCGCAGCAGTTCATGTCGTAGATTTAGAAACGAACGACTATAGAGATAGTACAGTTTCAGATTTATTTGCTGCGGCTAAATTATCTGATCATCTTGATAACATTCATTTTCTACAAAGACCTATGATTTGTAGAGATATTACAGATAATTTTGAAATGGATTTAAACACTGTTTTTGCTTGTTGTGCTGGAACAAGCAAACATGTAGGAGTTTCATTTACTGAAGCTTCATATGTAAAACCAATTATGGAAATGGTACACATATTATCTGGTGGTAAGAATTCTTGGTTTGAGAAACCATTTATATCAAATTCGAATTGTTTTGTTGTACCTCCTCTAAAATTTGCAACTGAAAGTTGTTTAGTAATGGAAGAATGTATTAAATCAGGAATGCCAATTCTTCTTTTATCTGCAGGCCAAGCTGGAGCAACTGCTCCTGCACCCATTGCAGGAGCAATAGTGCAAGCTGTGGCTGAATGTTTAGCTGGTTTAGTATATGTAAATTCAATAGAAAAAGGTTTTCCAGCTATTTTTGGTACTTGGCCTTTTGTTTCAGATTTAAGAACTGGTGCAATGTCTGGAGGATCGGGTGAGCAGGCTCTTCTTACAGCAGGGTGTGCACAAATGCATAGATTTTATAATCTCCCTGGAGGTGCAGCTGCAGGTATCGCAGATTCCAAATTACCTAATATGCAAGCAGGTTGGGAGCAGGCGACATCAAATGTTATGGCAGGATTAGCTGGACTTAATTTAGTATATGAATCTGCAGGAATGCATGCTTCCCTTCTGGGGTTTTGTTTAGAAAGCTTAGTTCTTGGAGATGATTTACTAGGTCAAGCACTAAGATGTGTAAAAGGAATAGATGTAAACAACGCTAGTTTAAGCTTAGAAACAATGAGGGATATTTGTTTAAACGGTCCTGGTCATTATTTAGGCCATAATCAAACATTAAGTTTAATGCAAACAGAATATATTTATCCAGTTTTAGGAGATAGAACTAGTCCAAAAGAATGGGCTGAGAATGGTAAACCAGATCTTTTACTAAAAGCAAAAGAGAGAACAAAAGATTTACTTTCAACACCAACAAAAGAAGAATTGAATCCATCATTAAGAAAAGAAATAATGCAAAAATTTCCTATATATTTGAAAATTTAAAATTGCTTTAGCCTTTTATTCTATAACCTGTTTTAAAAATCAAACCTATTATAATTAAGCATATGAATAAAAAAGTAATAATAAAACTTAAAGAAGTAGTAATAGCTATGTCTGCTGTACCAAAAAAACTCCATCTAAATCCATTTATTACATAAAATATTGGATTAAACTTTGTCACAAACTGCCATAATTCTGGAAGCATTTCCACCGAATAAAAGCTTCCTCCAAGGAAAACTAAAGGCGTAATTATTAATAATGGAATTAATTGAAGTTTTTCAAAATTTGTTGCCCAAATACCTACAATGAAACCAAAAAGTGAAAAAGTAATACTTATTAAAATTAATAAAAAAAGCATCAATAAGGGATGCTTGATATAAAAATCAACAAATATTGTAGATGTAAATAAAATTAATACACTTATCAAAAGTGATTTACTTACTGCTGCTCCAGCATATCCAATAACTATTTCATATGCTGAGATAGGGGCTGACATAATTTCAAAAATCGAACCATTATATTTAGGTAAATATATACCAAATGCTGAAAAATTAACACTTGTCGTCATAATTGAAAGCATTATCAGTCCTGGTACAATAAATGCCCCATATGATACATTATCAATCGTTGATATCTTAGTTCCAATTGCTGCGCCAAACACAATAAAATAGAGTGAGGTTGAAAGAACAGGCGCTAAAATACTTTGCATTATAGTTCTTAATGCTCTAGCCATTTCGAATTTATAGATAGCTTTAATTGAGTTAAAGTTCACCCTTTACCCTCTCACTAATTATATCTAAAAAAATGTCTTCTAGGGAACTTTCTTCTGTTTTTATATCAATTACAGGGATCTTTAATTTAGAAATAATCTTGATCACATTTGTTATGTTAATATCATTATTATTATTTAATTTCTTAATGACTAAACAAAGATTATCGTTAGTAATGAAGCAGTTAAAATCTTTAATTTTATCTGGTATTTCATATATTTTCTCTCCAAATTCTATTATAATGGATTTCTTTCCAAACTTATTGATTAGATTTTCTTTGTTTTCAACTAAAATCAATTCTCCTTTATCAATGATACCTATTCTATCAGCTATAGTTTCTGCTTCTTTAATATAATGAGTTGTTAATATAACTGTAACGCCACTTTGTTTAAGCTGAAGGATCATATCCCACATTTCTTTTCTTAGTTGAATATCTACTCCAGAAGTAGGCTCATCTAAGAAAAGAATTTTAGGATTATGAGAAAGTGCTTTAGCTATAAGCACTCTTCTCTTCATTCCACCAGATAAGGTAATTATTGAAGAATTTTTTTTATCCCATAGCTTTAAAGATTGAATTACATTTTTGATATATTTATCGTCAGGTTTTAATCCAAAAAGCCCTCTTGAAAAATTTACTGTATTTAAAACGCTTTCATAACTGTCCAGTGGAAATTCTTGTGGAACAAGTCCAATCAATGATCTTGTTTTTCTATAGTCTTTTAAAGTATCAAAGTTTGAAACCTTAATAAGTCCTTTTGTTTGTTTTATCAATCCACATATACATGATATAAGTGTAGTCTTACCTGCTCCATTAGGGCCAAGCAAAGCAAAAATTTCTCCTCTTTTTATATCTAAAGATATATTTGATAGAGCGTAAAAATTATCAGAATAAACTTTGGTTACTTTTTTTACAGAAATCATTGGTCAGATTTTTTACTAAATTGGAAAAGGAAACTCTCTGTGTACTTTATCCAAATCACGCAAGACTTCATCTGATAATTCCACATCCAAACCATTGATTATGGTTTTTAACTGTTCATTTGTAGTAGCTCCAAAAATTGTAGATCCCATAAATGGTTTTGTATCACAAAACGCAAGAGCCATATGTACAGGATTTAATTGATACTTTTTAGCAATGTTGAGATAATTAGCTACAGCTAATAATGATCTTGGGTTGAATCTTCCCATTAATCCAGGTGTCGCTTTAAGTCGTGATTTTTCTGGTACTTTTCCATCCTGATACTTGCCTGACAATAACCCAGCGGCTAGTGGTGAATAAGATAGTAGGCTTATATTTTCATTATGACTCACTTCAGCAAGATCAGTGTCATAAAATCTGCATAATAAGCTATATTCATTTTGAATTGAAACAACATGATCAAAATTATTCTCATTTGCAATTTTTATAAATTGCATTGTTCCCCACGCAGTTTCATTTGATAACCCAATATTTCTTATTTTTCCTTCTTTAACTTTTTTTGAAAGAAAATTTAAAATATCAAAAATATCTTGTTTTATCTTTTTGGTATTTTGATTGGAAGGATTATACGCCCAATTTTGTCTAAAGTGATAAGAGCCTCTATTTGGCCAATGTAATTGATAAAGATCTACATAATCAGTATTGAGTCTTTTTAAGCTTTTAGTTAAAGCTTCTTCTATAGTATGTTCATTTATAGGTTTTCCTTCTCTAACAGTTTTATTACCAATACCAACAACTTTCGTTGCAATAATTATATCATCTCTTTTTTTTCTTTTTCTGAGCCAATTACCAATTATTTTTTCTGTATCTCCAGCTGTTTCTTTTCGTAATGGATTTGTGGGGTACATTTCAGCGGTATCTACAAAATTAATTCCATTATCTAGTGAAAAATCTAATTGCCAATGTCCATCATTTTCAGAAGTTGCCTCTCCCCATGTCATTGATCCCAAACAATAACTAGATACTTGAAGTTCACTATTTCCCAGTTTATTAAGTTTCAATTTATTACTCCCAAAATTTGTTTGATAGGATATTTTTCTTTATCACTAGGTTGCTATCGCCAAGTTCAGGTGCTATTTTTTTATAACTTAATTTTAAGTTATCATAGAGTATTGGGGTTCTTACAAATTTTTCACCACTAATAGACTTTATCATTTTTCTAGATTTTGTCTGAACATGATTTAAAGCTTCACTAACAGAATTTACATTTCCAACTGGAACTTTTGCTTTATTTAAGATTTTGATAATTTTTTCTTTTTTAAATTTTTTTAATTTATTTGACAATTCACTTATTAATTCAGTTCTATTTTTAATTCTTTTTTTGTTAGTTGAAAATTTTTTTGAATTTGCAAAATCCCACTCAAAAGCATTGCAAAGCGATTTGAATTGTTGATCGTTTCCGCAGGCAATAATTATGTCACCATCTTTAGCTTCAAATAATTGGTATGGCACTATGGAAGGATGTTTATTACCCATTCTTTTGGGTTCTTTACCATTAAGCAAATAGGTTGAAGCTTGGTTAGCTAAAACAGCTAATTGTGTGTCGTATAATGACATATCAATAAAACTACCTATTCCAGTTTTCTTTCTTGAATGAAGTGCTGCTTGAATTGCTATTACGCTATAAAGTGAGGTGAAAATATCTGCATAAGCAACCCCAGGTTTGATTGGTGGTCCATCTTTTTCTCCTGTTATACTCATTATTCCTGCCATAGCTTGAATTACAAAATCATATCCAGGTAATAAGGCTAATGGACCATTTTGGCCAAATCCTGTAATTGAGCAATATATTATTGATTTATTAATTTTTTTTATATTCTTATAATCTAATTTATATTCTTTTAAATTATTAACTTTATAATTTTCGATGATTATATCAGCATTTTTTGCCAAATGTTGAACCATTTCTAGCTCATTTTTTTTCTTAAAATTAGCAACAAAAGATGATTTTCCTCTATTGGTACATTTGAAATAAGAGCTGTTATTATTAAAACTGTCTTCCCCCCATTTTCTAGTTTCATCTCCAATTGGAGATTCTACTTTGATGACTTCTGCACCTAGATCCGCTAGTAATTGGCCAGCCCAAGGACCAGCTAATACTCTAGCAAGTTCTAAAACCTTTAAGCCATCTAATGGAGATCTCATCATATTAATTAAAATTTACAAAATTAATAGTTGCTAAATTATGTATGATTATTAAATAAATCTTATAAAATGTCACTTTAATATAATTAAATCACATAGAGTGATACCTGTATTAATCCTATAATGATTTCTTTAATATCAATCAAGGAGTTAAGATGAAATTATGGTCCTGGTTAAAAAATAAGTTTAAAAAATCTGGTATAGTAGCTGTAATTCGATTAGAGGGTGTGATTTCTACTGGCGGAAGATTTGGTGGTGGTATAAATGATCAATCACTATCCCCTCTGATAGAAAAAGCTTTCGAATTAGGGCGTTTAAAAGCAGTTGCACTAATTGTCAATTCTCCTGGTGGTTCACCATCTCAGTCATCACTTATCGCAGCAAGAATTATACGTCTATCCAAAAAAAAAGATATACCAGTTTTAGCTTTTTGTGAAGATGTAGCTGCCTCTGGTGGTTATTGGTTAGCATGTTCAGCAAACGAAATTTATGCAGATGAAAATTCCATTATCGGTTCTATAGGAGTAATTTCTGCAGGCTTTGGCTTCCATGAATTTATTAGTAAGCAAGGAGTTGAAAGAAGAGTTTATACTTCAGGAGAAGAAAAAAGTATGCTTGATCCTTTTAAACCTGAAAAAAAGGATGAAGTTGTTAGGCTTAGAGCTATTCAAAAAGGGATACATGAAAACTTTAAAAATTTTGTAACTGAGAGAAGATCAGAAAAGATTACTGGAAAAAAAATATTTACTGGAGAAGTGTGGGAAGCTGCTAGAGCTAAAGATTTAGGCCTAATTGATGGTATTGGTCATTTAGAAACAGTTATTACAGAAAAATTTGGAGAAGATGTAAAATTAAAAAAATTAGAAAGAAAAAGAGGCCTTTTTTCTAAATTTGGTAAAGCATCCATAGATAGCATTTTTGACACAATATATGAAAAAATTGTATATTCTAAATTCAGACTTTAATTAGTTCAGTTTGTAATTTCTTAAAGGAAGAAAAATTGTCAAAGACAGCATTAATTACAGGTGGTGCTAAACGTATAGGGAGAGCAATATCCTTATCGTTGGCAGAACAAGGTTTCGATATTATTATACATTATTCTCAATCAGAAAAAGAAGCTGAAGAGTTAGTTTTAAAATTAAGAAATTTAAAAGTAAATGCTTTTAGTATAAAGACTGACTTGCTTAATGATTTTGAGATATCTTCTTTAGTTAAGAGATCTAATAAGCTTATTGGAAAACCTATTGATCTTTTAATAAATAATGCTTCGATCTTTGAAAATGATAGTCTTATAAATTTGAATTTAGAAAGTTGGGATAGGCACTTTTTTACAAATTTAAAAGCTCCTGTTTTTTTATCAAAGGAATTTTCTAAACAGGTCCCTGATTATACTACAGACGAAAATAACGAAACTATATCAAGTTCAAATATAATCAACATTATTGATCAAAAGGTTCTAAATCTGAATCCAAGGTTTTTTAGTTATACATTAGCAAAGTCTGGTTTATTAAATTTTACAAAGATAGCAGCTCAAGAATTAGCGCCTAAAATTCGTGTTAATGCTATTGGTCCAGGTCCAATATTAAAAGCTGTTCATCAAACTGAAGAGCAATTTCAAAATCAAAGAAAAAGTACGTTACTTGAGAGAGGTTCTGATGTTAAAGAAATTTCTAAAGCTGTATCCTTCATCCTTTCATCTCCAGGACTTACTGGTCAATTAATCACTTTAGATGGTGGAGAACATTTGAACTGGTAATCAAAAAATTATATTTATGAATTATAAAAAGTATTTAAAATCAATAAGTTAATCTAATTGCACATTTTTTAGGCAACCTAATAAACCGTTAATAAATTAAAGGGTTTTAGTACACGAATTAATGTTTACCCCCAACGTTTTCCACAGTTTTCGTGGAAACTTTTTTATCTATAATTTCTATGTTATAAATCCTTCAATTTTTATAATCCAACAACTATTATTTAATTAATATGAAATAAATTTAAGGCTTTATTCATGGATAATGTTCTTACTGGTATAGAACTGATTAAACACTACCAAAAAGATTTAAGTAATAGTCCAGGCGTATACAGAATGATCGATTCTAATCATAAGACTTTATACGTAGGAAAGGCAAAAAATTTAAAAAAAAGAGTTTCCAGTTATACAAAATATAGTGGCCACTCTTTGCGAATACAACAAATGATTTTTGCTACATCTTCAATGTTATTTCTTACTACTAAAAATGAAACAGAAGCACTTTTATTAGAACAAAATTTAATAAAGCAACTAAAACCAAAATATAATGTTCAATTAAGAGATGATAAATCTTTTCCTTATATTTTCATTTCTTCAGAGCATGATTTTCCACGTCTAGAAAAACACAGAGGTCAAAAAAAAAGAAGTGGTAACTATTATGGACCTTTTGCAAGTGCAGGGGCTGTTAATAGGACACTCAATACTTTACAAAAAGTTTTTTTGTTAAGATCTTGTACAGATAAGGAAGTTAAAGCTGGAAATCGTCCCTGTCTTAATTTCCATTTGAAAAGATGTGCTGGTCCATGTTGTGGTAAAATTAGTAAATCTGATTATTCAAAACTAGTGGCTTCAGCTGATGAATTTTTGCGAGGTAGATCAGAAGAAGTTCAAAAAAAGCTTTCTAAAGAAATGATTTTGGCCTCAAAAGAGATGAACTACGAACTAGCAGCTTCTTACCGCGATAGGATCAAAGCAATATCAAGAATTCAATCTATACAGGGTATTAATCCTCAAAAAGTAAAAGAAGCTGACATCTTTGCGCTTAACTTTCAATCTGGTCAAGCTTGTGTACAAGTATATTTTATAAGATATAATCAAAACTGGGGCAACAGAGATTATTATCCAAAAGTCTCATCTGATATGACCAAGAAAGAAATTTTGGAAGCATTTTTGGGCCAATTTTATTTAAATAGATTACCAGCTAAGGTGATTTTAATTTCCAATACAATAGATAATCAAAATCTATTAGAAAAACTTTTTTCAGAAAAACTTGGTAAAATTGTAAAAATTATTAATCCGCAAAAAGGAGAAAAAAAAGAATTAGTTATTGATGCTTTAAGGAATGCGAAAGAAGGTTTGGAGAGGAAAATGGCTGAGAACTCAACACAAAAAAATCTACTTTTAAAAATGGCAGATTTACTTAATCTCAAAAATTCTCCAGAAAGAATTGAAGTATACGATAATTCACATATTCAGGGAGCTTATGCAGTAGGTGCTATGGTAGTTTCTGGGCCGGATGGTCTTATGAAATCAGAATATCGTAAGTTCAATATTAAGATAAGTGAATTAGGAAATAGAGACGATACTTCTATGATGCAACATGTCTTTTCACGAAGATTTAAGAAAAAAAATACTCAAGATTTAAAAATACCTGATGTTATTATCCTAGACGGAGGTAAAGGTCAGTTATCTGTTATACAAAATTATCTTCATGATATTGGTTATGGTAATATTCCAATTGTTGCAATTGCGAAAGGTGAAAAAAGAAATTCAGGATTAGAAAAATTTTATCATAACAAAAATAATGAACTTGAGATTTCTAATAATGATCCCTTGAGATATTTTCTCCAAAGACTAAGAGATGAAGTTCATAGATATGTCATTGGAGCACACAGACAAAAAAGAAGTAAATCTTTAATGAGTACAAGACTAGACGAAATAACAGGATTGGGAGGGATAAGAAGAAAAAATTTGCTTATGAGGTTTGGTTCAACTAAAGAGGTTTCTAAAGCATCAGTTAATGAATTACAAAAGGTTCAAGGAATTTCTCGTAATTTAGCAGAGCAAATTTATAATTTTTTTAATACAAACGACTAGATAGGTAACAATTGTAATGATTAATATCCCCAATTCTCTTACTATATTAAGAATAATTGGTGCATCATTTATACCTTTTATTCTGTTAATAGATACCAAGGAATGGGGTTGTTTCATTGTATTAATCATTTTTTTTCTATGTTCTGTTACAGATTTTTTGGATGGCTTTATTGCTAGAAAACTTAATCAAAGATCTAAGCTAGGAAAAATGTTAGATCCTATAGCAGATAAGTTATTGATTATATTGGTTTTATGTTTTCTCACTCTTGTTTTTAAAGATAAATACGGTTATATCATTGGTATACCGAGCATATTAATAATTACTAGAGAAATTCTAGTTTCTGGAATTCGGGAGTTTTTTGGCACTAAAAATAATATTTTTGATGTATTAACCTTATCAAAATATAAAACTGCTTGCCAAATGTTAGCTATTATTTTGCTTCTTACATCTACACAAAATTTCATTTGGAATGTTAAATTTTATTATATAGGAATAGTTTTCTTATGGATTTCAGCGTTTATTGCATTATACACAGGTCTAGTATATTTTATAAAATCGCTAAAAATTTTGGAAGATTAAATTATGAAAATTTTGTATTTTTCTTGGCTTCGAGAAAAAATAGGTGTTCCATTTGAGGAATTAGAAGTTCAATCTGAAAATGTTCATGATCTAATAAAAGAACTTATAAGAACTGATCAAAAATATGCTTTAGCTTTTGAAGACATAAAGTCGATAAGAGTTGCTGTCGACCAAAAATTAATACAAAATTTAAATGTATCTATTAAAAATGTAAAAGAAGTTGCTTTTTTTCCTCCAATGACAGGTGGATAACTTGAATAAAAAAATAAATAACTGTTTTATATCAGTAAACATTCAAAAAGATGATTTTGATGTAAATGCAGAAATTAAATCCATAGGAACAAGAAAAATAATTGGCGGAATTGCCAACTTTATAGGAGTAGTTCGAGATACTCAAAAAGAGAAAGAAGAATTGGTCTCCCTTGAATTAGAGCATTACCCTGGAATGACTGAAAAAGCAATAATTACTATATGTCGAGACGCACAAAAAAGATGGGAAATAAATTTTGTTAAAGTAATTCATAGAGTAGGTAATTTAAAAATAGGGGATAACATTGTTTTAGTTATTACTGCTTCGGCACATAGAAAGGAATCATTTAAGTCTGCTGAGTTTATTATGGATTTTCTAAAAAGTAGGGCACCCATTTGGAAAAAAGAGCATTATAAAACACATAGTTCTTGGGTTCAAAGTAAAGAAGAGGATGAATTATCGTTAAAGGATTGGTAATAAATTAGTTTCTAGTTATATCGAAATTCCGATTAAAGTTAAAACTACTATAAATCCTGAATTTCTATTTGATTTAAAAGTTTTAAGTGCTGAAATAGTTGATGAAACATTTAAATTTTTAATTTGGAAAATTAGGTGAAAAAGTAAAATACTCATGCCAATAAAGAAAATGGTTATTCTAAAATAATTATCGACATTATTTGTTAATAAAATACTTATGGTTAATAGGCTTAAGAATAATATTATAAATAAAAATAACCAATTTTTTATTTTTTTTCCAAATAATCTTGCAGTTGATTTAACTCCAATAAGAGTATCATCTTTAATATCTTGTAATGCATATATGGTATCATAAAAAAGAGTCCAAAAAATACAGGCTAAATACATTAAAAATACTGAAACAGATAATTCATTAGTAATTGCCGAGTAACCAACTAAAACGCCCCAGTTAAATGCCAACCCAAGGAAAATTTGTGGCCACCAGGTAAATCTTTTAGCAAGTGGGTAAATTGCAACTAATAGAAGAGATAAACAGGCAATCAAAATGCTAAATTTGTTGAATGTTAATAAAATTGTAAAAGCTAATAAAGATTGAACTATCATCCAATAGATTGCTCTCCTGATGGTAACCTGACCGGATGGAATAGGTCGATTTTGTGTTCTTTTAACTTTAGCATCATAGTCTTTGTCTAAAATATCGTTCCAAGTACAACCAGCTCCACGCATTAAAAATGCTCCTATTGAACAAGCTATAAGCAACCAAATCTCATAAAATGAAATACTGAAGTTGTTTTTTTCGATGCAGGCTAGTAATATACCGAATAAGCATGGTAACAAAAGTAGCCAAGTTCCTGTTGGTCTATCTGCTCGGCTAAGATGAAGATATGGGATACTCCAATTTGGAAAATACTTAATTACAAAATTTCCTTCGGATGAATCTGGGATCTTAACTATATTTTTTTTTAATGAATTCAAAAGGATCTCCAAAAGTGACTAAGAATATTACTAGACTCTACAGCGAAGTTAACCTTGCTAAATTATATGCTTCAAAAGGATATTATTATTTAACAAAAGATCAAATACATTATTTGATTGATGTTAAAAGAAGTAAAGAAGGTGATATTATAAATTTAATTGATGGATATTCAGGTGAATTCAATTGTGAAATAGTAGAACTTTCAAAAAAAGAAGTAAGATTAAAAATAAATTATTTATTAAATGAATTAATAGTCCCATCTGATTTATTCGTTCTTTTTTCTCCATTAAAAAAATCAAGGACAGATTTAGTTATTGAAAAGTGTGTTGAATTAGGTGTTAAAACTATAATACCTATTACCACTGATTTTACGGACATTCATTATTTCAATAAAAAAAGAAATAAAAAAATAATGATTAGCTCTGCTCAACAATGTGGAAGTACATGGATCCCAAATTTACTTGATTTAAATAAACTTGAAAATGTTTTAAATGAATGGGATAACAACAGAATTTTATTTTTTTGTGACGAAAAATTAGACGGTGATCCTATTTTTAAAGTATTTCATAATTTAAAACCATCTCCAGCTGCCATCTTAGTAGGTCCAGAAGGTGGATTTTCAGAAAAAGAAAAGACTCTTTTAGATAATTTTCCATTTGTAAAAAATGTTAGTTTAGGGAAGCAGATTTTAAGAGCAGAAACGGCTATAGTCTCAGCAGTAAGTATTTGGCAAAGTTATTTTGGGAATTGGGCGCATGATTAAATCAAAATTCCTTTTTTTTTAGAAGCTCTTTATTTTTTTGGATAAGGATAGGTAAAAAATGTCTAAATTGAATGTAGTAGTAGAAGGCAAAAATCAACTTGTCCAATACTTAGAGGATGGTTGCAAACCTAAAAGCTCATGGAAAATTGGAACAGAACATGAAAAGTTTGGCTTTATAAAAAGTAATTTAAAGCCATTACCCTATAAAGGTAATTGTTCAGTGCTTGGTGTTTTAAAGGGACTTATTGAAACTTTTGGGTGGACACCTATTAAAGAAAACGATCTTATTATAGGCCTTAAAAAAGGAGATGCAAACATTACATTGGAACCAGGTGGTCAATTAGAACTATCAGGAGGACTTCTAGATAATGTTCATGAAACGTGTTTAGAGGTAGCCACTCATTTAGCTGAGGTTAAAACAATTGCAGATAGAATTGGTTCTGGATTTATTGGACTTGGATCTGCCCCAGAATGGTTGCATGACGAAATGCCAATCATGCCAAAAGATAGGTATAAATTAATGGCACCATATATGGAAAAAGTTGGTTCTCACGGAACTAAAATGATGTTTAGAACATGTACTGTACAAGTGAATCTAGATTATAGTTCGGAATCAGATATGGTACAAAAAATGAGAGTTGGATTGGCAATACAGCCTCTAGCAACCGCTTTATTTGCTGCATCTCCATTTTTTGAAGGAAAAGTTACTGGATTTAAAAGTTTCAGGTCAAGAATTTGGCACGATACGGATAAATCAAGAACAGGTATGCTCCCCTTTGTTTTTGATGAAGGATATGGATTTGAGTCGTGGGTAGATTACGCATTAGATGTTCCTATGTATTTTATCAAAAGGAATAATAAATACATCAATGCTTTGGGTCTATCCTTTAGAGAATTTTTAGAGGGCAGATTATCAATTCTTCCTAATGAAAAACCTAAATTATCAGATTGGGTTGATCATCTAACCACAATTTTTCCAGAAGTAAGGTTAAAACAATTTATCGAAATGCGTGGAGCGGATGCAGGCCCATGGTCCAGAATTTGTGCTCTTCCAGCATTTTGGGTAGGAATAATTTATGACAAAAATGCATTAGATGCAGCTTGGGACATTTGCAAAGAATGGACATGTGAAGAGCGTCACAAACTTTACAAGGATGTTTCAAAATTAGGTTTTGATGCTAAAATACAAAATAAAACTGTCAAAGAGTTGGCTAATGAAATACTTAAACTTTCTGAGAATGGACTGAAAAATAGGAAAAAAATAAATATTCATGGAACGAAGCAGAATGAATGTGATTTTTTGTCTCCTTTGTTTTCAAGTTTAGAACAGGGTATTTCTTTGGCCGACGAAATGCTCATTAAATACAATAAAGATTGGTCAAAAAATATAAAGCAAATTTATAATGAATATTCATATTAATATTTAATAATTTTTATTTTACTCTCTTTTCCCGATATTAAGTTATAAATATTTTTTCTATGACTGATTATTATTAATAAAATCATTATAGTTTGGACCCAAACATAACTCAAATCGTTTATTATTACTAAAATTAATAAAGAAAAAATAGACGAAATTAATGAAGATAAAGACGAAAACCTTGTTGTTAAAGCAATAAATATCCACACCATACAAACAAAAATACCAATATAAATATTTAAAATTATCTGTATTCCAATAAATGTAGCTACTCCTTTACCACCCTTAAAAAATAAAAAAATAGAAAAGAGGTGGCCAATAAAAACTCCAAATGCAGCAAAATGTGAAGCAGTAATTCCAAAGAATTCTCCAGCTAAAAATACAACAATTGAACCTTTAGCTATGTCCATGATTAAGGTAAGAAAAGCTGCTGATTTGCTTCCTGTTCTTAAAACGTTTGTTGCACCTATATTTCCGGAGCCCGTACTCCTAATATCACCTAATTTATAAAGTTTGGATATAAGAACTCCAAAAGGAATAGAACCGACTAGGTAGGAAATAAAAAAAATACAAAAAACCCAGATTAAACCATCATTTGCTGTTGGAGATGCTCCCCAAAATCTTAAAACATCAGGTATCAATTGCATTCCTTGATTTATAAATTTCGTTACCTTTTACAAATGTTTTTAGTACTTCACCATATAATTTATACCCGTCAAATGGTGTATTTTTTGCTTTTGATAAAAGTTTGAATCTATCAACTGTAAATGGTTTGTCAGGATCAAAAAGAATTAAATCGGCAGGGTAATCTTCTTTTAAAATTCCAGATTTTAAATTTAATAATTTTGCAGGATTTAATGATATTTTTTTAAATAGCGTAGGTAGGTCTAAAATTTTATCATGTACTAATTTAAGACAAGCTGGTAATAAAGTTTGTAATCCAATTGCCCCAAAGGCGGCTTTTTCAAAAGGTAATCTTTTACTTTCTTCATCTTGTGGTAAATGAAAAGAACTGATGGTATCTATAGTGTCATCTTTAATATTTTTTAATATAAACTCTTTATCTGAAATAGATCTTAATGGAGGTCTTAGCTTAAAAAATGTTCTATAATTTTCTATGTAAGACTCATCAAAAAGGAGATGGTGGATTGATATTCCAGCACTAATATTATTTTTCTTTGATTTAAGCTCTTTAATTTTCAAAAAACTTTTTTTTGTAGTTATTTGGGCTGCATGATAATTCACCTTAGCTAAATCTGATAATAGAGTATCTCTTTCTAGACCCATCAATTCAGTTTCTCTTGGAGCAGACGATAAACCCATCTTTGTTGAAAAAAGACTTGAAGTAGCAGATACTTTATTTGACAAATAATAATCTTCACAGTGACCGATAAATAAACTCTGTAAAGATGAAGCATAATTTAAGGCTCTTAATAGAATTTTAGGGTCTTTTATAGTTTTTAGGCCATTTGTAAATGCAATAGCTCCAGCATCTTGTAAAAAACTTAGTTCAGAAATTTCTTTTCCTTCAACTTTCTTTGTAATAGCAGCAGTTGGTAATATTCTAACTTTACTAGATTCTCTTGCTCTTTTCATAAAAAATTCGAGTAACTCAGGATTATCAATTACTGGAATTGTATTTGGAAACGTTACAATAGAGGTAACACCTCCAGAAGCAGCTGCCATACTTGCTGATTTAAAACTTTCTTTATGTCTTTCTCCAGGTTCACAGATATGAACACCTAGATCTATAACCCCTGGTGCTAAATATTTATTTTTACAGTCAATTATATTACCTTTACTAGGACCATTAATTTTATCAATGAAACCGTCCTCAATTGTAAGGGATCCATTTGTGAGAGTATTAGATTTGGGATCAATCAAAACCGCATTTATAAATGTTGTTTTAGACATTTTCATATTTGTTCTTCAGTAGGAGTTCTAAAACTGACATTCTTACAGCCAAACCTGTCTCAACTTGCATAGTAATTACAGATTTATCTAAATTATCAGCTAGATTTCCATCAATTTCTATACCTCTATTCATAGGTCCAGGATGCATTATTATAGCTGTAGGTTTAGCATATTTCATTTTTCTATCATCAAGACCGTATAAATGAAAATACTCCCTCTCTGAAGAGAAGAAACCTCCATCCATTCGCTCTTTTTGTAATCTAAGAACCATTACTACATCTACATCTCTTAGTCCATCAGCCATATTGTATGATATATCAACACCAAGCTTATCAATATTTCTTGGTATTAAAGTTTTTGGTCCAATTAATGTAATCTCATTTCCAAGTTTTTTATGACAAAAAATATTCGATCTAGCTACTCTACTATGAGAAATATCACCACAAATAGCTATTTTAAGATTATCTGTCCTACCCACCCTTTTTTGTATAGTTAATAGGTCCAATAAAGCCTGAGTCGGGTGTTCATGATTTCCATCCCCTGCATTTACCACTGGACATGTGACTTTTTCTGAAATTAATTGGACTGCTCCTGAATTTGGGTGCCTTATTACTAAAATATCTGGATTCATTGAATTTAAAGTAGCGGCAAGGTCAATGAGTGTTTCTCCTTTAGATTGAGAACTGTTATTCAAGGGAAAATTAACAACACTTGCTCCAAGTAATGTTCCGGCGATTTCAAAACTTACCTGCGTTCTTGTTGAATTTTCAAAGAAAAGATTTATTTGAGTTTTATTATTCAAAACTTTCTCTTTTATAGAAATCTTTTTATTTTTATAAAAATTATTAGCATTTTTTATAATTGAAATAATTTCCTTCTTTGACAGATCTTCGATGCTTAATAAATCTTTTTTATTTAACAATTAAAACTACCTCTTTATGTCTGAATCTATTTTAAGTATATAATAATATCCAACAATAATCTTCTGAAAAGTTTTTAGTTTATATAGAGATTTAACAATTGAATGATATCCAAAAAACAATTTTTGCTTTTTTGTGGGATTATAAACAAGCAGGTATCCTTGATCCAAATACGGATAATGATGAGTATTTATTATCTCAATTATTTAGATTAAGTACTATCCAAAAAGAAAAAATAAGAATTGATCAAAAAGATGAAGAATATTTTTTAAATAAAAATCAGAGTAATAGTAAATCTTTAATTGAGAGAAAAAGCCAAAATGTTAAAAATTTTGAATTAATTTTGGAAGTTGAAAGTTTTGCAAATACTTTCAAAGATATACCTTCTCTTGAAAACGGTTTAGTTGAATTTAAAAAATTTCATTCTCTAAAGGGATCTAACAAATTTCTTTTGGGCGCTGGAAACAGAAATTCTAAAATTCTTTTTGTATCAGAACCACCTTCTTATGAAGAAGAATTGCAACAAAAACCTTATGTAGGCGAAGCTGCAAAGTTATTTGAAAAAATTATTGAAGCTATGGGCTTGATCCCATTGAATAAAAGTAATTGTAATATTTTTGTTATACCTGCTGTTCCATTTAGGATTGTTAAAACTTCTGATGACAAAATTTCTGATTTAGAATTGATAAAACCTTTTTTGAAGAGATATATAGAAATCATATCTCCACAATATATGATTTTTGTGAGTAAAATGCCTTCAAATATTTTAGGTTTAAGTGAATTTCTAAAATTTGATAATAGAGAAGGTTACTTAGGGGATTATCTTGGAATTCCAACTATTGAAATAGAAAGTATTAAGTCTATGATAAATAATCCTGAGCAAAAGAGAAAAACTTGGAACAGTTTGAAATTAATAATTCAACTTATGCAGAATGAAAATAAACAATAAAAAAAAAGAAAGACATTTTATTCCAATGGGTTTTGGTGTTTTAACTGTATCTGACAGCAGAACACTTACTAATGATAAATCAGGTGATATTTTAGAAAATAGAATTTTAAATGCTGGTCATAATATTGTTGTAAGAGACCTTGTTAAGGATAATAAGGTAACAATAAAAAAAATATTAAAAAAATGGATTTTAACAAAAAATCTTGATGTTATTATCTCTACTGGAGGTACTGGTCTTACGGGAAGAGATGTTACAGTTGAAGCTCACAATGATCTTTATGAAAAAAAGATAAATGCTTTTGAAATTCTTTTTACTAAAGTATCTATAGAAACAATTGGAACCTCTGCTATTCAAAGCAGAGCGTGTGCAGGTGTTGCATCTGGTACCTTTCTTTTTGCATTACCAGGTTCTCCCTCCGCATGTAAAGATGCATGGGATAAAATTTTATGTAAACAATTTGATTATAGAAATTTACCATGTAATTTTGTCGAGATTTTGCCAAGGCTAGAAGAGCACAAAAAAAGAAAATAATTTTTTATTATTTAGTATTTATAGTAACTTCTACAGAATCGATTTAATAGCTTGATTTATTGTAGTAAAAATCTATTTATTTAAATTAATTTTAATTTACCATTTGTTTAAAATGAATTTTTTATTAAGAAGTTTTCTTGGACTAATAATATTAAGTATTACCTTAGGGTTTTTAATTTTTGGGTCGTTCGTATTAATTGAAGCATTAAAAAAAAGATCTGAGAAGTCCGACAATAGGCGGTTTCAAAAAGAAAGAGTTTTTGCAGTAAATGTTGAAACCTTAAATAAACAAATAGCTAGTCCTAAAATATTATCTTATGGTGAAATATATTCTAAGCGAATGTTGGAAATTCGTCCCTTAGTTTCTGGTAGATTAGATTATGTATCAGAAAAGTTTGTGGAAGGTGGTTATGTAAAATCTGGTGATATTTTATTTAGATTAAATCAAAAAGACTATTTAAATGAGTTGGAAATAGCTGAAATTGATTTAGAAGATACTAAAGCACAATTATCTGAAGCGATTTCAAAATTAGATTATGCAAATTTGGAATTTGAGGTTTCTGAATCACAGCTTAATTTAAGAAAAAATGCCTTAGATAGGCAAACTCAACTAGCTGAATCAGGATTAATTACTAGTTCTGAACTAGAAAATACACAACTGGCCTATTCATCATCCAAGCAGCAATTTTTAAACAAGCAAAACTTAGTGAAGTCTTCAAAAAATGCAATTGACAAACTCAAAATTCAATTGAAAAGAAGGTCTATCTCTATTGATAAAGCAAAAAGAAATTTAGATGAAACTGAAATCAAGGCACCTTTTGATGGAATAATCGCTTCTGTAAATATTCTACCAGGCAGTGTTATTAATAAAAATGAAAAACTAGGTACTTTATTAGATCCTAATTCATTAGAGGTAATGTTTAATTTATCTGCAAATGAATTTGCAAGGGTAATTGACAAAGATGGAAAGTTATTAAATCTAGATATTACAGCCTATTTAAAGTTATCGAATAAAGATATTCCATTTAGTGGTAAAATAGAACGCATAAACCCTGAAATTATAAATATAGGTAGTGGAAGAAAGTTATTTGCTTCTATAAACCTTGGTGAAAATAAAACATTAAGACCTGGTGATTTTGTTGTCCTTGAAATAAAGGAACCCTTCTTAAAAAATATTACAGTATTACCCTCTTCAGCTGTTACTATTGATGGGAAAATTTTCATACTTGAAGAAGATAATAGATTAAAAGAGATAGAAGTAACTATTCTCCGCAGACAAGGGAACGAAGTAATTGTATCTGGTGCTCCAACTGATAAAGAGTATGTAATGCAAAGATCTCCTCAGCTAGGAAATGGTTTAAAAATAAAGCCATTAAGGAAAAAAGATAGAGAAATTTCTAATTCAGTTAATTTGTCTAAAAATAACGAATTGGTAACAATAAGCCCTGAAAAACAAAAGAAACTTATAAATATTTTAGATAAATTGGATCGTATGCCTAAAAGTGTAAAAGATAGATTATATGAAGAAATTAATAGTGGAAAAATTAAAGCTAAAACCCTGAAAAGGTTAGAAAAAAATATGGGTAATAACTAATGGAAGTTTTAAAAAAATCTATTCCTTCGAAATATATAAGTTATTTTGCCAGGCATAATACTGCTGCAAACTTAATATTTGTTTTAATGATAATTTTAGGTTTATTTGCTGTTAATAATATAAGATCCCAATTTTTTCCTGACGTTCCAATAGAAAAAATAAATATAGGAGTAAAGTGGGTTGGTGCTGGTCCTGAAGAAATAGATGATGGAATTGTGTCTCTACTTGAGGCTCCATTACTAGGAATAGATAGTGTTGAACAAATTATTTCCTCATCTAGTGAAGGTAATGCCAGAATTTATTTAGATTTTAAGCCTGGTACTGATATGTCAAAGGCAAAAGAGGAAGTTCAAACAGCTTTAGATTCTGTTCAAAATCTACCTGAAGCTTCTGAATTACCTACTATTAAAAAAATATCTTGGAGTGATAGAGTTTCTGATGTTGTCATTTCGGGACCTTTAGAGATTGAACAATTAGCTATTTTAGCTGATGAATATGTTAGTAAACTATATAGAAAGGGAATTAGTAATACTCAAATTATGGGTGTTAGTGCCCCAATTATTAAAGTTAGTGTTCCATCAATAAATTTGGTTCAATATAAATTACCCTTAAATCACTTAGCCAAAGTTATTGCTTCAGAAGTGGATATTGACCCTACTAGTGAGGTAGGAAATTCAAATAGAGTGAGGAGTGGATTTTCCAAAAGGTCTATAGAGGATATAGGAAATATTGTAATAAGATTACCAAATTCACAGAAAGAGATTTTTTTAAGAGATATATCTAATATTTATTTCGATAATATATCCCAAAACCGAGAATATTTTTCTAATGGAAATAAAGCTATTGTAGTGAGGATTGACCGATTTGCCCAAGATGATGCTATAGAAATCCAAAAAAATGTTGAAAAAATAACAGAGGAATTTAAAAGTTCTCTTCCTAATGGTGTGGAAATAGTTCTCTCAAAAACTAGGGCAGATGCAATATCAAATCGCCTTGAAATTTTATTACGCAACGGTTTACAAGGTTTAGCTTTAGTCTTAATTCTTTTGTTTGTTTTTTTAAGTGCAAGAACTGCCTTTTGGGTGGCCGCAGGAATTCCAGCTGCTCTATTTGCCGCTATTGGAATCATGTTTATATCTGGATTGACTATAAACATGATTTCTCTTTTTGCGCTTATTATTTGTTTGGGTATTGTAGTTGATGATGCAATTGTAGTTGGAGAGCATGCTGATTTTAGATTGAGAAGACTGGGAGAAAATCCTGAAGAGGCAGCAGAACGTGGTGCTACTAGAATGGCATTACCAGTATTTACCGCCACCATAACTACTGTAATAGCTTTTGCTGGTTTAGTTGTTGTTGGTGGTCGATTTGGTAGTTTAATAGCAGATATTCCATTTACAGTAATTGCAGTTTTAATAGCCTCACTTTTAGAATGTTTTCTAGTGTTACCCAATCATATGGCTCATGCCCTTAGACAAAAAGTTTTGAAAAAGAAATGGTATGACTTGCCTTCAGACAAATTTAATATGGTATTTAGAATTTTTAGAGAAAGTTTATTTCGGCCTTTTACAAAATACGTAATGAAATTTAGATATCCTGTCTTAAGTCTTTCAATTTTTCTTTTTGTAGTTAGTACAGCACTTTTAATATCAGGTGAGATAAAGTGGAGGTTCTTTGATGCACCAGAGAGGGGAGGATTTACAGGTAATATTGCCATGTTACCAGGATCTAGTAGATCAGATACGAAAGAAATGCTCGATGAAATGATTAGAGCGGTTAACTCAGTTTCTCTGGAATATGAAAAGGAGTATGGTCTTAATCCTTTAAAGTTTTCCATAAGTCAGCTTGGAGGAAATTCAGGAAGAGGAATTTCAGGAGCCAAAAATAAAGATCCTGAAATGTTGGGAGCAGTTTCAGTTGAGCTTATTGATGCTGATTTAAGGCCATATTCCTCCTACGCTTTATTAGGTAGAATTCAAGATGAAATAATTAGGCATCCTTTATTGGAAACCTTAAGCTTTCGAAATTGGACTTCTGGACCTGGAGGAGACAGTTTATCGATTGATTTATTAGGTTTTGATGTAGAAAACCTTAAAAATGCTTCTGTCTATTTTCAAAATCAGATAATTAATTATCCTGAAATTACAGGTTTAGAAGATACCCAATCTTATGATAAAAATGAGCTGATTTTACAATTAACAGCTAGAGGTATTGCGCTTGGATTTGATATTGATAATTTGGGCAAACAGCTTTCTCAGCAGTTAAACGGTATAGAAGCTGTGAGTTTTCCCTTTCGAAACCGTTCATCAAAAATAATTATAGAATTACCAGAAGAAGAGATAAAGGCTGATTTTCTTGAAAAAGTAAATTTGGTAAGTCCAGAGGGAGAATATATTAGACTTTCAGACATTGTTTATGTTACATCCAAATTTGGTTTTTCATCTATTTCAAGAGAAAATGGATTGAGAAAGATTTCAATCACTGGAGAAATTTCTGAAGACGATCCAACTCGTGCAATTGAGATAACGGATATAATAAAAGAAAATATTCTTCCTGATGTAAAAGAGAGATTTGGTGTAGAAGTTAATTTAAGTGGTCTGTTTAAACAAGAAAGAGAATTTTTAAATGATGCATTAATTGGATTTTTATTATGTTTAGTTGGTATTTACTTAGCACTAGCCTGGGTGTTTGCTAGTTGGGCGCGTCCTATAGTTGTTATGTCTATTATTCCATTTGGTCTTATTGGCACACTATGGGGTCACTATTTATGGGGAATTAATTTATCTATGTTTTCAATTATTGGTTTAATAGGTATGACTGGGATCATTATTAATGACTCAATTGTTTTAGTTTCTACCATAGATGAATATTCAAAGACTAGAGGTTTAAAACCTGCAATAGTTGATGCTATATGTGATAGACTTAGGCCAGTTTTACTAACGACCTTAACTACTGTTTTAGGTTTAATGCCACTCCTTTTTGAGACATCAAAAGACGCACAATTTTTAAAACCCACTATTGTAACATTAGTATATGGTCTAGGTTTTGGGATGTTGATTGTACTTTTTTTGGTACCATCTATAGTTTTAATTCAAAAAGATTTTGCTGACTTGGTTAAGTCTTTTAAGAGAATATTTTTAACAAAAAGAACATCTTTACTCATTAAGTTTATATATACATTTTCCCTTATCTCAATGTCTTTAGTTTTTTTCCTTATAATTGTACTTTTAACTAGAACTAATTTTGATTTTTTTAATTTTCAAAACTTTTCATATATACTAATTGTTGCTTTTTTAACTTTAATCTTTTTAGCACTTATTATTATATTCTTTTTTCCCTCTAAAGTTTTAAAAAAAATTAATTCTAATTAATAGGTGATTTACACCCTTTATGTTGGAAACCACCGCTTCTTGTAATTATTGTATATTTAATTTTACTTTTATCTAAAAAAAAGTTGTTGTCATCTAAAGAATTAATAATAGATAAAAATTCAAAACGTTTATTAGTTTTACTTATTTCTGAAAACCAGATTTGACCATCTAAATATTCTAAAATCAGTTGTTCTATTGAATTATTATTTGAAAAAAAATTGTTGTCAAATTTTGATATAAGTTTCATTTTTTTGTTAATTTTTTTTACTTCACATTCAATTAGGTTTTCTGAATTAGAGAGATCTTGGGGTATCTTTTCTAAAGAATTAGATACTAGTTTGTTTTTTAATTCATTAGCTTTTAACGCGTTTTTACTGTTTATTATAAATTTAATGGGAATGCATATGTCATCACAAAAACCCATTAAAAAATTAAGTTTAAAATCTATTTTTTTACTACTTTTTTCTTTATAAAAAAAAATAGGTAAAATTAATTCTTCTTTATAGCCATTAATTACGGAACCATTTTCAAAAAAAACTTTAGGAGTTGGCCATGATATTGCAATTTTCTTTAAATTATTACTTTCTATAATTTTAAATTCTGGTGAAAAGCCAGAATCCCCTGGATATTTCCAGTAAGTTTTCCAATTTTTTTTCATTTTAATAAATAATGCATATAAAGTTGCTTCTTTACTGTCCCATGCTTTTAAAAAAGATATGTCAATATTTTCATCTTTATAGAGATTTGTCTTTTGATTTCCAAAACTACTTGTAGAAAAATGAATAAGTGTCATTATCAGAATTAAATATTTAATTAATACATTTTTAGATATTATTATTTTTAAATAATTATTATCCATAAAACATTTCCTTTATTAAAATAATTTTTTGAAATTTAAATCTAAAATAATTATATGCAACCTATTAATTAGATTAATTTAAAAATATGTCTGAAAAAAAACTTTTGACTGAAAATGCTGTTAGAACATCCATTAATGGTTTCTACAAAGGATCTCTTCTAGTATCTACCCCAGGTATGTTAGACCCAAGATTTAGTAGATCTGTAATTTATTTAATTTCTCATAATGAGAAAGGTGCTATGGGTTTTATTATAAATAAACCAATTGATGATATTCAGCTAGGTGATATTATTGAAATAGAAAATTCAAATAAGAACATAGCTTTTCAAAAAAAAAACACTGTTTTTTTTGGCGGACCTGTTGAGTTTAAAAGTGGTTTTCTATTACATTCAACTGAATATGAAATTAAGAATACTTCTTTAAAAATCGATGATAATTTTTGTTTGACTAATGATACTAAAGCACTCTCTGATATAATTGAAGGGAATGGACCTGTTTCAAGTTTATTTATGCTAGGTTATGCTGGATGGTATCCAGGCCAATTAGAAAAAGAAATTAAAGAAGATTCTTGGTTAGTCGTAAATGCAGATCCTGAATTAGTATTTAATAAAAGTCATTCGGAAAAATATAATCTTTCTCTAAAATTACTTGGTATTGAAAACGCCTATTTTTCTAGTGATTGTGGAAGAGCTTGATAGTTTTGTCTAATTACATGCCCGTTTAAGCCTATCATTAATTGCAATTCCAATCCCTTCATTTGGTATATGATTAATAGCAATTGATTTGCTATTATTTACTAATGCTAATTCATCTAAATCAGCAAGGGAACTGTAAAGATTCATTGCTGCTTCATTAAGATCAAATACTTCAGAAAGACTAATTCCAATTGTATTTTTTGGCAATGGCCCAAATGACAGTAATAACTCATTTTTATTAGGTTTTTCTACATTCATTCGTAATGGTGTATTGGGTTGATAATGTGACTTTAGTTGGCCTGGTGATATGATTTTATTCTTACTTTTATTTTTTTTTAAAACATAATTATTTTCAAGAAAAGTTTCTTCCGTTATTTTCCCTGGCCTAAGAATAGATAAGTTTTTATTTTCTATATTTATTATTGTACTTTCTAACCCAATTGGACATGGCCCACCATCTATAATAGCATCAATTTTTCCTGAAAAAGAGGATAAGACATCTTCAAACCTTGTTAAAGTCAATTTACCTGAAAAATTTGCAGATGGGCATGCTATTGGTAAATTACTTTTTTCAAGCAAATTCCTAAATACTGGATGCGCAGGCACTCTTACTGCTATTGTCGACAAACCTGCTAATGCATTTTTAGCAATTTTATATTTACTTTTATTTTTCTTATTTAAAATTAATGTTAGAGGTCCAGGCCAAAACTTTGATGATAAATCTTGAGCAATTTCATTTTCCTCAGCAATTTCAAAAATATTCATTTTATCAATATGTATTATTAGTGGATTTATAGCAGGCCTACCCTTTACTTTAAAAATTAATTCTACTGCTTTAGCATTTGTAGCATCTGCTCCAAGTCCATAAACCGTTTCTGTTGGCAAAGCTACCAAGCCACCAGATTTTATTATTATGGAGGCTCTATCAATACCGTCATCATCATTTGATAAAATTTCAGTTTTTTTAATTTTAGAAATATTCAATTGAAATTTTCCTTTTTTTGAGAAATATATAAACTTAATACGTTTGATCAACCATTATCATTCAAAATTAAGGTAAATATATTGTACAAAGCACCAATTAAAGAAATTAAGTTTTTATTAAAAGACTTGTTTCAAATAGAAAAATTATTCAAAAATACAAAATATGAATCTTTAGATGAAGATACATTAGATGGTATTCTTGATGAAGTAAGAAAATTATCGGAAAAATTGATTTCACCAATTAACAGAGATGCAGACACTAAACCGGCCTGTTTGAAAAATAAAAAAGTTATCTTACCAGAAAGTTTTAATGAAGCGTATAAATCAATTGCAGAAGGTGGATGGGTTGGAATATCTGGTGATGTAAAATATGGAGGTTTAGGCTTACCTTTAATAGTTACCACATGTGTAAATGAATTATTATCAAGTGCTTGTTTATCTTTAGCTCTTAACCCATTGATGACGCAAGGACAGATTGATGCGTTAGAAAGTCATGCAAATGAAGATATAAAAAATATTTTTTTACCTAAACTTAATTCTGGTGAGTGGTCAGGAACGATGAATCTAACTGAACCCCAAGCAGGATCAGACGTTGGTGCATTGAGAACACTGGCTTTGAAAGATAATGATGGAACTTATAAAATTACCGGACAAAAAATATATATCAGTTGGGGAGACCATTCTTTAAGCTCTAATATTTGTCATTTGTTACTGGCCAGATTACCGAATAGTCCAAAAGGAACTAAAGGTATTTCTTTATTTTTAGTTCCCAAATATATACCTGACCAGAATGGAAATATAAATGAAGTTAATTCAATTAACACAATATCACTAGAACATAAAATGGGTTTACATGGTTCTCCCACAGCTGTTTTGGAGTATAAAAACGCAAAGGCTTGGTTAATTGGTGAGGAAAATAAAGGAATGATGGCAATGTTTACAATGATGAATAATGCTAGATTAGGTGTGGCAGTTCAGGGTCTTTCCCAAAGTGAATTAGCTACACAAAAAGCCATTGAATTTGCAAAAACACGACAGCAGGGTCGTAATATGAATAATTCTGAAGAAATAAGTACACCTATTATTAATCATGCAGACGTAAGACGTAATCTCTTAATTATGAAATCTTTAACTTATATTTCCAGGGCTTTATGCTTTGAAACTGCATTAACCATAGATTTGTCAAAGAATAAAAATGATCCATTTCTAAAAAGAAAGGCGTCTTTTTTAACACCAATTGCCAAGTCATTTTGCACAGAAATTGGAGGTAAAGTTGCAGATCTGGCAATTCAAATTCATGGAGGAATGGGGTATATTGAGGAAACAGGAATATCACAAGTATATAGAGATGTGAGAATTACGTCCATTTACGAAGGGACTAATGGTATTCAAGCCATGGATTTTGTAGGTAGAAAGCTAGGGAGTAATGGTGATATTGCATATTCTATTTTAGATGAGATAAAAATGAATGAGCAAATTATAAATCAAAAAAAATCCTCTGTTGCTGATTATATTGAAAATGCAAGGATTAGCTTAACAAAAGCTACAGATTGGATGATTTCACAAAATGATCTTAATGACAGATATTCAGGTGCTGATCCTTTTTTAAGAGCATTTGCTTTAATTATCGGAGCAAATTACATGCTGAAAACTTTAATTACTACCGATCAAGAGGATAAAATTGAATTAGCAAATTTCTATATAAAAAACTTGTTACCCTTTTGTAATGTAGAATCCTCTATTGCTACTCTTGGAGCAAACAATCTCTATGAGAATGTTAATTCAATTTTTTAAGGTTAATCAAATTGAAAGAACTAAAATTTCCAGTTGAAATTTTTCCCACTAAAAAAAAAGTTTTACAAATAAAAGAGGGTGTTTATTGGGTTAAGCTTTTATTACCTTCAATGATTTCTCATGTAAATGCATATATTTTAGATGATGAAGACGGAATTTCTATTATTGATACTGGTCTATCGTGTGTTTCTTGCAAAGAAAGTTGGACACATATTTTAACTCATGACTTTAAAAACAAATCAATTAAGAGAATTATTATTACTCATCACCACCCAGATCATATTGGATTACTTGGTTGGTTTAAAAAAAAATTTAATACAGAAATTTGGACTAGTAGATCTTCTTGGTTGACTGGTAGAATGTTAACATTGGACAAAAAAAATGAAGTATCAACAGAATTATTAAATTTCTGGTTGTCCGCAGGTATGCCATCAGAAATTATAGAAAAAAAGCGTTTAGAAAAACCTTTTAATTTTAGTGATTATGTAGATAAAATACCATTAGGCTATAGAAGAATGGTAGAAGAAGAACAATTATTAATTGATAATAAAAAATGGTTTGTAAAATTGTGTAATGGTCATGCGCCAGAGCAAATATTTTTATTTTGCCCAGACCTAAAAATTATAATTTCAGGTGATCAAATTTTACCTGGTATTTCTCCAAATCTTAGTGTTTACCCAACTGAACCTTTAGCAAATCCCTTAGCTGAATATTTGGAAGATTGTGAGAAATTACTTAACATTGAAGATTTAGGATATTTGGTGTTACCGGGTCATAATTTACCTTTTTATGGTTTTAATACCAGAGTAGAACAATTAATCAATCATCATCAAAGTGCTCTA
Organism: uncultured Alphaproteobacteria bacterium; assembly: GCA_902578545.1. Taxonomy (GTDB): domain Bacteria; phylum Pseudomonadota; class Alphaproteobacteria; order Rhodobacterales; family Rhodobacteraceae; genus CACIIZ01. Next base: position 33,391 of record CACHDI010000007.1, on the reverse strand, counting down.
AAAAGAATTCAAAAATATATCGATAAAACTCCTAAAAGTGCCTATGACATATTTCCAGCCCTTTTTAAAAGAAAAATTAAAAATTATGAACTTACTTTAGCACTTGGTGAATCAGTTGCACATTTAAATTATCTTTTTAAAATGGGCATATTAAAAAAAGATGTTGATAAAAAAGGGGTAAATTTATTTGTAAAATAATTTATTTACGATTATGTTTAATTTAAATATATATAAGGTCAACGATGTCTGAAAATAAACACCAACATGGCAAGATGGATATAAAGGATCAAGAGGAAACTTTCAAAAGATTTATAAGTTTTGGCTTGTATCTATTTTATGCATCAATTGCAGCAATAATTTTTTTGGCTATTTTTAATTCCTAAAAAAATTAATATGAATCTCTTTGATTTTTCTTCCTTGCTAATTTTCTAGCTCTACGTATAGCTTCAGCTTTTTCACGGGCTTTTCTAACGGAAGGTTTTTCAAAATGTTGTTTTAGTTTCATCTCTCTAAAAACACCTTCTCTTTGTAGTTTTTTTTTGAGAGCCCTAAGTGCCTGATCAACATTATTATCTCTTACATGTACTTGCAAAATTATATCCTCATATTTATAAGTTGGATTAGTATCAACCTTATAGTAAAATGTCTATACTTGTTTTTTAATTAAATAAATTTTATGTCTCTTGATTTTGAAAATTTAAAGGAAAAAATTTTATTGACCTCTTTGGATATTGTAATTTTCGATGGTTGGTCAGATAAAACTTTATTTGAAGCTGGATCAATAAATGGAATTACTGTCAAACATTTAAGAGAATTGTTTCCTAAAGGGGCAAAAGATTTAGTAAAGTTTTATCATTTATATGAAGATAAAATATTTTTGAAGATCTTTAGAGAAATAGATTTGAGTAATTTATCGCACTTTAAAAAGATAGAATTAGCACTCTTTAAAAGATTTGAAGTAATAATTAAAAATAAGGAGGCTTTTAGAAGAAGTATGGCCTTCTATAGTTTACCATTTAACCAAATCGAGGGATTAAATTTAGTATTTTCTACTTGTGATAAAATTTGGGTTGAAATTGGTGATAGAAGTTATAGCTACGATTGGTATACAAAAAGGATATTACTTGCATCAATTTATTTGAGTTCTCTATTATTCCTTTTTGGGGATAATTCTACTAATCACAGTGAAACATATAGATTTATAACATCAAGATTAGATGAATTAAAAGTTATAGGAAAATTAAAGTTTAATTATAAAGATCTATTAGATTATTTTAATTTAATTAAATTTAAAAATAGTAAAATTTAAATTTAGAGATTATTGTCAATTACTATCTCGAATCTACTAGAATTTTTTTTTTTCATGTAATAAGAGTTACTATAAATTTTATAAATTAAATTCAAAGGAGTTTTGATGGCATTACCACTTATGAGAAAAGCTACTGCTGTTTGGTTAGTTGAAAATACATCCCTCACATTCTCCCAAATTGCCAATTTTTGTGGATTACACGAATTAGAGGTAAGTGGAATTGCTGATGGCGAAGTAGCAAGCGGAATAAGAGGAATGGATCCGATTACAAGTAATCAGTTAACAGAACAAGAAATTAAAAGATGTGAATCAGATCCAAATTCCAAATTAGAGTTGATTATAAATCCTGCGACTATTGGTGAAACTAAAAGAAGAGGCCCAAGATATACACCTCTTTCAAAAAGGCAAGATAAACCAGCTGCAATAGCGTGGTTAGTCAAATTTTATCCCGACTTTCCAGATTCCCAAATTATTAAGCTTGTTGGTACAACAAAACCAACAATCAAGGCAATTAGAGAAAGGTCTCATTGGAATATAACTAATATTGTTCCTACTGACCCAGTTCTTCTTGGTTTGTGTAAGCAAGTAGAATTAGATTCGGCAATTAAAAAAATTGATAAAAAAAATTCTTCAAATAACTCTACTGAAAATTTGACAAAAAAAGAAAATTTATTAGCTTCTGATAATAAAAATATATCTTCAAGTAGTTTAGAAAAAAATGATTTAAATAAAGAAGAAATTATAAAAAATGCAGAGAGCTTATTTGAAAAAAATGAAAATAGTTAGATATAATCATTTTTAAAATTTTAGTAAGCTGATACTTGAATGTTCTCTGTTAAAGTTCTTCCACCATCAATAGTAATTATCTGACCTGTTGTAAAATTTGAGAGAGAAGAAGCGAGGTATAAAACAGCTGAAGCTGCTTCGTCTGTTTCACCTATGCGTCTTAATGGAGTTGCATCTTTGACTTGGTCATGTAAATCTAAATCTTCTCTTATCATCTCTTTTAAAGTTGTACTCATTATACTTCCAAGTGCTATTGCATTTACACGAATACCTTTTTCAGCAAGTGCAACAGCTAGAGATTTAGTAAGTTGATTTACCGATGCAGAACAAATTGAATATGAAAAACTTTCGGGTAATATTAATCTATCAGCAATTGAACTTAAATTAATTATACACCCACAATCTTTGCTTATATCTGTTTCCTTTTGAATTATCATTTTTTTAGCAACAATTTGACTTAACCTAAAAGTTACCATAAAATTTAAATCAAATAATCTTTGAAAGTTATCTTTTTCTGGGTTCAATGCGTCAGATAATTCTATTTGCCTAAAACCATTAACAAGTATTTCAATTGTCTCAAATTCGTCAATTGTTGCAGCTAAAAGATTATTTAAAGTCAGTCTTTTTGTCAGATCCCCTGAAAAAGCAATTACTTTAAATCCCTTTTGTTTAAGTAATAGTGTCTCTTCATTAAGAACAACCTCATTATTGTCAGCTAAAACAACATTTGCTCCTGCAGAGCATAATAATTTTGCTATTGACAAACCAACGCCATTACTTGCGCCAGTTACAATTGCTGTTTTTCCAGATAAATCATAATTCATAATTTTTTCCATTTGGTTTATGGACTTACTTAATATCTTTTAATCGCCCTTATAATCCTATACCCCTTATTTATATAAATACACTCAAAATTTTGGAACATATCATTAATCACAAATTCGTATTGTAATTCTTTTTTGTAAACCATCCATAAGGTACCATTTTTTGCTAGAATTTTTTTTGCTTTTTTTAAAAAGATTGAAACAAGTGAGTGAACAAATTTTTTACCTTTGTGAAATGGTGGATTCATTATTACGTGATCGTAGTTTTCTAAATTTAAATCTTCAAATTCTATATCTACCCAAAAAAAATTTGCTTTAAAATTTGAAATGTTCTTCCGTGAACAGTTTAATGCATTTAAATTAGATTCTACCAAAGATATCTCTTTTATGTTCTTGTTACTTTCCAGAGCTTTTGCTGAAAGGTATCCCCATCCTGCACCTAAATCTGCAACCTTACCATATAATTTATTTGTAAATTGTGATGATAATAGTCTAGATCCGTCATCAATTTCTTTTTCAGAAAAACAACCAGGCAGGGTAAAAAAATTATCATTGATTTTTTGAAATTTACCAAAATTTTTCCATATCTTTATCTCTTTTGGTATAAACTCTGGTTTTTTAAATAGAGTAATTTTCCCATGAGATTTTGAAATAATGTTTAAATTTACAAAAGAATTAATTTTTTTTAAGTAAAAATCTACTCCTAGTTCTTTATCTCCAGTTATTATTATAATTCCATTTATTTTTGTTAAAAAAAAAGCTGTTGCTATGTTAAAAAGGGATTCTTTTCTACTTTTAGTGATATTAACGAAAGTTTTATCAAAAGATTTTGTTCTTGTTATCTTAAATCCTTTTAAATCAACAAATGTTAAATGATTATTTTTAATTGCTTTTTTAATTACAGATTTTTCAGGATTACAAATTGTTAGTTTTTTTATGCTTAGAATATCAAAGCAATTAGTTTCATGAAAACCTAATGCGCAAGCTTCAAAACAACATCCATCTAAATACCCTTTTTTTTTTGCAAATATAAGTCTTTTAGTTATTTTACTATTTAACAAATTATTCTTTTTCCATAGTGCATTGAAGTGGATGCTGGTTTTTCCGAGAAAACTCCATTACCTGAGCAACTTTTGTTTCTGCAATTTCATGAGGATAAACTCCAACAACAGCCAACCCTTTTTGGTGAATAGTTAGCATTATTGATACTGCTTGTTGATGGTCGATATTAAAAAATCTCTCTAAAATATGCACTACAAATTCCATAGGCGTAAAATCGTCATTCAATAAAAGCACTTTATACATAGAAGGTTTTTTTGTCTTAGGTTTTGTCTGAGTTAATACTAAGGCGTCTTGATCTATGTCTTTTTTTCTTGTCATTTCTATTAACTGATTTTTATATTTATGATAAGTGATATCTTAATATATAATATATGTTAATTTGTGTTTTTTTCCATAATAATTATTTATAACTTTACGTTTAAAACCTATTTTGTTTTAAAAATATAAATGATAAATATGTTTAACAGTTAATTGTAATAGTTTCTTCTTAATTTTACAAAAATGATAATGAGAATTTTATTAAAGTATTATGCATTTCAAAATTTTTTTTTAAACTATTTAAATTCATTAGTTATAATATTCTTCATTTTTTCAACCTCAAGTTTTTTAAATGCATTTGAATTTGCTACTTATGTAATAGACGCAAGAAGTGGAGATTTTCTTTATGGAAAAAATTACAATAAAAAATTACATCCAGCATCCCTTACTAAGATGATGACGCTTTACTTGGCTTTTAATGAATTGAAAAATAATAGAATTAAATTAGATCAAACTGTTTCTATAAGTTCAAATGCCTCTAATGAACCTGCTTCTAAACTAGGGTTAAAAAAAGGTCAGAGGGTATCTGTAAGAAATCTAATAAGAGGGGCTGCCATAAGGTCTGCAAATGATGCTGCAACTGCTCTAGGAGAACTTATTTCAGGTTCTGAAAATAAATTTGCAGATTATATGACACTTGCCGCACAACAAATGGGGATGAAAGATACTACTTTTAAAAATGCTCATGGTTTAACTTCAGCAAAGCATATTTCTACTCCTAAAGACATGGCTATATTAGCAAGAAGGCTTATTTATGATTTCCCTGAATATTATAATCTTTTTGGTAGAAATTCTGTAAATGTTTTAGGAAGAACACTTTACAACACAAATAGAAAATTCTTATCGCAATATAATGGTTCTGATGGAATAAAAACTGGCTTTACATCTTCTGCTGGTTTTAATTTAGCAGCTTCTGCAAAAAGAGGTAATAAAAGAATAATAGGAGTTGTCTTTGGTAGTAGTTCTGTTTCTCTTAGAAATAAAAGAATGACAGAACTTTTAAATATTGGGTTTGCAAATTCAAAAGAAAATGTAGCTTTTACTAGTTTAAAAAAGTTATCTTTATACCCTAATATTATAAATATATCGGGGGAAAATAGTCTTTTAAAAGTGAGCAAAGAGCCTGTAAAGAGACCTTTGATTCTAGAAAAAATTCCTTTAGTTGAAAATAATAAAAATAGTGATGAGATAGAAAAATTGATAATAGGGTTAAATAATGATTTAAAAATGGAATTTAAATTAGTTGAATATTCTAAAATACCATTAGTTAGGCCAGTATCTTTTATGATAAAAGGAAAGAAAATTACCAATCTCAAAAACAACCAAAATATTGAAGAAAATCACAGTCCTCTTAGTATTATGGTAGGATTTTATTACAATAAGTATAATGCAGAACTGGACTTGCCAGGTATATTATTAAATGATTCTAGTTTAACAGATGAGATAAATGCAGAAGTTGTTAGTGTTGTTTATATGAAAAAACAAGGATTTAGAATAAACATTTCCCCTTTAACCAAACAAAATGCAATAAGAGCTTGTGAAAAAATCAAAGCTTTGGGGCAACTGTGCGAAATTTCCAAATAATAATCAATTAATAATAGACATTATTTAAATCTACTAAAAGCCAAGTCCTTCATATTTTTTCTTAAATTTAGATACCCTACCACCTGTGTCGAGTAATTTCTGTTTGCCACCGGTCCAGGCTGGATGGGAAGAGGGATCAATGTCGAGGTTAATTTTATCACCTTCTTTTCCATATGTTGATCTAGTTTTGAAACTTTCTCCTGTTGTTAAAGTTACCTCTATAAAATGGTAATCTGGGTGAGCATCTTTTTTCATTGTTGGTCCTTTGCAACTTTAGATAATGGTTTATAATTAGTTTTTTCAGTAATCCTGGCTGATCTACCACTTCGTTCTCTTAGGTAATAAAGTTTTGCTCTTCGTACTTTTCCCCTTCTCACAACTGTTATTTTATCTATATTCGGAGAATGTAAAGGAAAAATTCTCTCTACTCCTTCGCCAAAAGAAACTTTTCTTACAGTAAAAGAAGCTGAAATTCCCATACCACCTTTTCTTGAAATAACTACACCTTCATAATTTTGAACTCTGCTTCTGGTTCCTTCACTTACTTTATAGCCAATTCTTAAAGTATCCCCGGGAGCAAAATCTGGTATTTCTTTACCTAGTTTCTTAGTTTGTTCTCTATTTATTTGATCAATAAGGTTCATATCTTACTCCATTAAATTAGTGGTTTCTTAAAGATTTATGTCTTTCCCACAAATCAGGTCTTCTTTTTTTTGTAATTTCTTCAGATTTATTTAATCTCCAATTTTTTATCTTCTGATGATGGCCAGAAAGTAATTCTTCAGGTATGCATAAATTCTTCCATTCTTTTGGGCTAGTATATTGTGGGTATTCTAACAAGTAATTTACAAAACTTTCTTCTTCTAAAGATTTATAATTACCAATAACACCTGGTATAAGCCTTACAACTGAATCTATCAATACCTGAGCAGCGATCTCTCCTCCTGACAAAATAAAATCACCAAGAGATAATTCTGGTATATTATGAAATTTTAAAAATCTTTCATCAATACCCTCGTATCTCCCACAAACAACTGTAATACCCTTACATTTTGAAAAGTGCAATGCCTCAGTTTGACTAAATACCTTACCTCTTGGAGATAAAGCAACTATAGGCCAACTATTTCTGTCATAGCTAGAACTACTTTCAATTATATGACTTATAGCTTTGTCTAAAACATCAGCCTTTAAAATTAAACCTGCTCCTCCTCCTGCTGAAGGTCCATCTACTGTTTTTCTTTTACCATTGGCAAATTTTCTAAGGTTATAAGTTTTTAAGTTCCACAAGTTATTTTTTAAAGCTTTTCCAGTAAGTGAATACGACAAACTTCCCGGAAACATTTCGGGGAATAATGTTACTACATTAGCGGTCCAAGTGTTATTTTTAATCATTTGTTATACTCAGTTTAAATTTTTAAATCGAAACTTTAGATGTTATTTCCCTTTTATTAATAGAAACCTTTGGAAAGTTAGTTTTGTTAAAACTTATCAAAATAGTTGAATTATCCTCAAATTTAGTTATTTCTAAAATATCACCAGCTCCAAAATTAAAAATTCTACTTACTCTCCCGATTGATTTTTTATTTAAATCTATAACATTACATCCTTCTAAGTCTGAGTAAAAAAAAGTATTTTTTTTAAAGTTCTGAAATTTTTTTTTGTGAGCTAATAATTTTTCTCCAATAAAAACTTTAGATGTTTCCATATTTTTTGAAGATTTAATTCTTGCTGTAAACTGATTTGTTTTTAAATTGTTTTTTTCTTGATCTAGTTCAAAATCTATTTTTTCTCCAGTGCTTTTTAAGACAATAGGCTGATAATCAAAAATTGAGTGAGGTTTCTCACAATAAGAAATGATTTTGACTAGACCTCTTGTACCATGAGTTTTTATAATTTCACCTACAACAACCCATTTTTCTTTAATATTATAATTTTTCAAATTTTAAATTTTTTTGTATCAAATTATTTTTTCTCTTTAGGCTCTACATCACTTGATGTGTCAACAGTTTCCTCTTTGGTAACTTCAGTTGTTTCTTCAACCTTATTTTGGTCAGTAGGTTTAGTTTTGTCAGTTGCAGTATCCGTCACATCGATTTTGTTTTCGGAAGGTTCAGGTTCCTTTTCTGAAGCAGGACTATTTCCTTTTTCAGTTTTACTATCATCATTATCGCTGTTAACAGAATCTTCAGGTATCTCTTGTGAGTTTTTTTCATTATTCTCCTCACTAATATCAGAATTTTTTTGAGTTTCATCCTGTTTTGCTTGATCAGAAATCTCATCTTTAGCTTTTTGTTCCTTTTCAGATTTTGATGCTTCTCTTTCTAAGGTCGCTTTATGTTTTTTTCCTTTATTTGGATTATTTCTCTTCTTGGGATCTAATACAGAAAGATTTTCTAGCATTCTTGATATTCTATCTGATACTTGAGCTCCTTTTTTGAGCCAATCATTTATTTTATCAATGTTGAGGTTTACTCGATTTGGGTCTTCTTTTGGTAACAGTGGATTATATGTACCTAATTTTTCTATAAACCGGCCATCTCTTGGCATTCTGCTATCTGCTGCTACTACTCTGTAAAAAGGTCTTTTTTTTGAGCCACCTCTTGTTAAACGAATTTTTATTGCCATCCATATCCTCCTTTAATTCAAAAAATTAAGTAATTTTATTTTTTCATTTTGTTATGATTATTTTTTACTTCATTAACAATTAAATTAAAAATTTTTTCAGCAAAAACTGTGTCTAAATCAATTTCTTTTGCTATTTTTAAAATCCTTTTTAATTGTTTTAATTCTCTATTTTTATCAGTTGAAGGAAGATTATTTTTGGCTTTAATTTTTCCAATTTCTTTTGTTTTTTGAAATCTTTCTCCTAATGTATAAGTAAGAATAGTGTCAAGTCTATCAATTGACTCCCTACAGTCCTGTAATTTTTCTTTATAATTTTTGTTCATATAACTTATTTTTTTTTCATAAAACCTGGAATATTTCCCATTACATTGGAAAAATTTTTTTGACTTAGTTGGGAAGATAGATGTCTGCTAAAGTTGGGATTATTTTCCAGTATCTTCTCAAAGTCGTCATTATTACTTTTAGAACCTGTCAAATCACCAAGTAAATTTCTGAGCATACCCCTGCCATTTTTTCTACCAATTTTTTTCATCATATCTGACATTTGTCTGTGCATCTTTATAAGTTTATTCAAATCAGAAACATCTTGGCCTGCACCAAAAGCAATTCTCTTTTTTCGACTTGCTTGAAGAATTTGTGGATAAGCTCGTTCTTTTTTGGTCATAGATGATATTAGAGCTATTTGTTTGCCTAAAATATTGTCATCAATTTTTGAACTATCAATCTGTTTTGATAATTTACCAAAACCAGGTATCATTCCCATCATACCTTTCATTCCGCCCATTTTAATAGTTTGCTCAAGTTGCATTTTCAAGTCATTCATATTGAATTGACCTTTTTCTAATCGCTTTAACATCTTTTCGGTTTTATCTGCGTCTAGTTTTTCCTGGGCCTTTTCAACTAGAGAAACAATATCACCCATTCCTAGTATTCTATTTGCAATTCTTACTGGATCAAATACTTCAAGTTCAGTAGATTTTTCTCCCATTCCAATGAATTTGATAGGTTTTTCAGTTATAGCTCTCATAGACAAAGCGGCACCACCCCTGCTGTCTCCATCTAATTTGGTGATAATTATTCCATTAAGCTCACATAATTCGTTAAATTTTTTTGCTACGTTTACTGCGTCTTGTCCGGTTAGTCCATCAACAACTAGAAGTGTTTCATTGGGATCAATTTTAGATTTAATTTGAGTAATTTCATCCATCAAATTTTCTTCAATATGCATTCTACCTGCAGTATCAAGTATAAACACATCATATCCACCTAATTTGGCTTGCTGATCAGCTCGTATTGCAATATCCAAAGGTTTTTGATTTGGAATTATATCAAGAACATCTATTTGGTTTTCATTACCTAGTATTTTTAATTGTTCCATCGCAGCAGGTCTACTAGTATCTAAACTGGCCATTAAAACCTTTTTATTTTCTCGCTTGCTTAAGAAATTGGCTAATTTTGCCGAGGTAGTTGTCTTTCCTGAACCTTGAAGTCCAACCATTAATATACTAGCTGGTGGAGAATCTATTTTAAGAAAATTTTCATTCTTATCATTACCAGAAAGTAATTTAACTAATTCATCATTTACAATTTTTATTACTTGTTGACCTGGTGTTACTGATTTTATGACTGACTGTCCTGTTGCCTTTACCCTAATGTTTTCAATAAGGTTTTTCACCACTTCTAGTGCTACATCAGCTTCTAATAATGAAATCCTTACCTCTCTTAGAGCATTGGTTACGTCTTGTTCAGTAACAATACCTTTTTTAGTTAGTTTCTCTAAGATAGTTGTTAAATTTTTTGAAAGTGTATTAAACATTAGTTACCTAAAAGCTCTTCTTTTGAAAAAAATAATAATTATGTACAACTAGATTAATTTGGATCTAGGCTAATTTTTATTATTGGTCAAGTGGTTAGTAATTTTGATCAGTTGAAATAATATTTTCTTATGGTAAATGGTAGAAATGAATAAATTCAAAATTATTTCATTTTATGCTTTTATACATTTTGATGACCTCCAATTTATATCGGAAATTATAAAAAATGAATGCAAAAAAAGCAAAATCGCTGGTTTAGTTATTTTAGCAAAAGAGGGAATTAATGGTACTCTCTCAGGATTAGAAAATGATATAGATAAATTTAAAGAGCTACTTTCAAAAAAAATCTGTAAATGTGAAATTAACCTTAAAGAATCTTTTTCAAAAATACCTGCATTTACTAAAATTAAAGTCAAAATTAAAAATGAAATCGTAACATTTGGTATCAATAATATTTCATCTTACAGTAAAAAAGCTCATTATGTAGAACCTAATGAATGGGATAATTTGATATCTAAAAAAGATATAATCACTATAGATACGAGAAATGATTATGAAGTCAGAATTGGTACCTTTAAAGGATCTATTAACCCAAAAACAAAGTCATTTAGAGAATTTCCAGATTGGTGGATAAAAAATAAAGAAAAATTTGCAGGAAAATCTATTGCTATGTTTTGTACTGGAGGAATAAGATGTGAAAAATCTACTAAATACCTCCTAAAAGAAGGTGTTGAAAATGTTTATCATTTGAAAGGTGGTATTTTAAATTATTTGAAAACACAAGAGAACAAAAAAAGCTTTTGGAATGGAGAATGTTTTGTGTTTGACCAAAGAGTTTCAGTTGATGGTAATTTGAACAAAGGAAAAAGTATTTTGTGTTTTGCATGCAGAGAACCGTTAGAGCCTAAAGATGTGAAGAATCCAAAATATGAAGAAGGAGTAAGTTGTCCTCAATGTTATGATCGTTCTAATGATTTTAAAAAAAATAATTTCAGAGAAAGGCAAAAGCAAATTCGCTTAGCCTTAGAAAGAGGTGAAACCCACCTAAAAATATTATATAATGAGTAGAAGTGTACCAATGAAAATAAAGTATTCTAGAGTTTACAATGAGTGATTTAGAGGTGCTTTATGAAAATTTGGTTAAAGAAAAAAATCTTGACTATGATGAGTCTCAGCACAATGCGTTGAAAGTGCTAAATAATCTTAAAACACATATATTGAAGTCATTTTCAACAAAAAAAATAAGAACCTTATTTGGTAAATTAATTTTTCTTAAACATTTTCAACAAAAAAGTTTTTTTCATGATGGAATATACTTATATGGAGGTGTCGGGACTGGAAAAACCATGATAATGAATCTTTTTTTTCAAAATCTTAATATTACCGAAAAGCAGAGGGTCCATTTTCATGAATTTATGCATGATTTTCATCAAAAAACAAAAAAAATAAGAACTAAAAAAAATAAGGATCCTATTAAAACAATTTGTAGTGAAATCGCTAAAGACATAAAAGTATTATGTTTTGATGAATTTCAAATCGTCGATATTACAGATGCTATGATAGTTGGTAGGTTATTTGATGAGTTAATAAAAAAAAAAGTAACCATAATTACAACATCTAATTTCAAACCTAGAGAACTCTACGGTGAAGGACTAAATAGAGAATTATTTATTCCTTTTATAGAATTAATTGAGAATAAATTGAAAATTTTGGAAGTAGATAATAAAGTAGATTATAGAAAAAAAAAATTGATAATTGAAAGCAGATTTTTTTTAAAAAATAAAAAAAATGAAATTACCAGATTTGATGAGCTTTGGGAAAAACTTTATGAACATAATGACAGTATTTTTGTAATAAATTATCAAAGTAGAGAGTTAAAGTTAAATAAATTTTCAAATGGTATATGTCGAATTTCATTTAAAGAATTATGTGAAAACCCCTTGGGTACTGTAGATTATCTAAATTTATGTAATTATGTTAAAGTTTTATTTCTTGAAAACATACCGGAAATCAGTAAATCACAGAATGATTTAGCAAGACGATTTATAAATTTAATTGATATTATTTATGAAGGAAAGGTCCAACTAATTTGTCTTTCTTACATGAAAATTGATGATATTTACAATGGAACAAAATTAAAAAAAGAATTTAAAAGAACAATATCAAGATTAAATGAAATGCAGACCAAGGATTGGAATAATTAATTTTATTCATTTTTTATTTTAAATTTTTTTAATAGGTGTTGAAATTCAAAAACAAGATTACCGTTAAAATCATTTGCACTTATAAGCTTAACAGATATTAAATCTCCTATGGAAAGTGAAAAATTTAATTGTTTAATTTCTTTTTTTCTCTTAAATTTTTTTCTTTTATCATATTGAAATTGTTTATATATGCATGATCCTTGTATATGATTTTCTACTAAAAAAAAGAATACTTTACTGTTTAAAATATTGTATATTACTGCTGTGAAATTATCATTTAAAAAATGTTTCATGTAATTTGCTAAATATCTAGAGTGAGTTCGTTTTTCTGCTTTAATTGATTTACGCTCAGTACTGCTGATATGCGTGCTTATTTGATTATATCTAAGAAGGTTAATTCTTTCTATTTCATCTAAATCCCAGCCTAAATATAAATGAAGCTGCCGATGCACTAGAAGATCAGCATATCTTCTTATGGGGGAAGTAAAATGAACATATTTTTTTAAGGATAATCCATAATGCCCACTATAATCTTTTGAATAATAGGCTTGGGACATATTTTGAAGAATTATGATACTTATTAAGTTTTTGAGATCCTTATCCGTATTCTCATTTAACATACTATTAAAGTGGATTGGCTCATTTTTTTTTTCACTAGAGCTTATCCCTATCAATTTTAGAGTTCTGTTAAGTTTATTAAGATTATAGATAGTCGGCTTCTCATGGTGTCTATAGATTACTGGGAAATTAGATTTTGATAAAGTTTCTCCAACGCAAATATTTGCAATGATCATGAAATTTTCAACTAACTTGTGAGAGTTTAATGATTTATTTGAAACTAAATTTAAACTTTTATTCAAAATGTTAGTTTCTATCTTTGGTTCAGAGATTTTTATATTAAGAGAGTTTTTTGTTTTATTCTTTAGAAATTTGTATGCTTTATTCAAATTTTTAATTATGATAGATTTTGAATGGTTACCTTTTTTCTCTTTGTTAATTAATTCCTCAACCTCCTCATAATTTAGATTATATTTTACTCTAATTTTGCTCTTGAAAAATTTATGCTCTAACTTGTTTCCATTTTTATCAAAATTAACTTTTAAAGTAACAGCATATCTTATTACATTTTCATCTAATGAACAAAGTTTGTTGGAAAGCTCCTCTGGCAACATTGGAATAACAGTGTCTTGAAGGTAAGTTGAATTTCCCCGAGAAAGAGCTTCATTATCTATACTGGTTTGAATTTCAAAAAATGAAGAAACATCAGCAATAGCTACCCATAATTCACAAAAAACTTTATCATTATTTAATGAATTTGGGAAATTGGCAAAAATTGCGTCATCTCGATCTTTTGCAGTTACTGGGTCTATCGTAACAAAAGGAATGTTAGTTAGATCTATTTCATGAAGGGACTTTTTCCTTTTAAGATTATTTATTTCATTCATTACTGAATCAGGAAACTTTTCAGGAAGACCAAATTCTTTAATGGATAAATATGAGAATAAATCAGATCTATCAGTGTTACCATATGTTTTTTTTATATTACTTAACAAGAGGTCATTATTTTTATTCTTTATTGGAATTTCTAGTTCAATAATTTGGTTTTCTTTAAAATTGGTATTTTGGTTATTTATAAGATTGATTGGGTAATCAAAAAAACTATCTGTTGGGTTAATAAATATTTTGTTTTCCCTGAGATTTGAAATACCTAAAATTCTCTTAGAAAAATTATTTATTGGTTTAATTAACTCTGCCGAAAAATAGTTAGTTTTTGTTTTATCAAATAATTTAGTTTTTACTAAAAATTTATTTCCAATCGAAATATTCAATTTATGAGATTGATCCTTATTGACTATAATATTGGGAAACTTAAATCTGAAATTCCAAAAAGGTGGCTCTAAAAAAATTATTCCTGATGAATCTATTTTACTAACAATTAAAACATCAAAAGAAGAAATTTTAGACTTAAGGATAGGCTTTATTCGATATTTTTTTTTTTAAATGGGGTATTAGGGAATAATCTTTTGAGAATAGTAAAATAATGACTTTCTAGACCTAGAGTATGTATTATTTCTGTATGACTATCTAAATATCTATTTGCAACTACAAACTCTTTAAGTTCTTCTTCTGTCAAATAATTATTCAAAAAATCTGTAGAACTCATAATCAGCTTTAATTATTTCTTTTTTTTACTGTTAATTAACTCAAGTGCAACATCAAGATTTATATCTTCTAAATTATCTTTATTTTTTATACTTATATTACTTTTTTTGTACTTGATATATGGACCAAACCTTCCATTCATTAATTGTATATCACCACCCTCTGGATGGGCGCCAATTATCTTTAATATTGAGGATGCTTTTTTACTATTACTATTTTTCTTTTCATTTTCAGATAATAATTCAACTGCTCTATTCATCCCAATTGAAAGGAAGTCTTCTAAATCTTTGATATTAGCATACACACTATTATGTTTAAGATATGGTCCATATGGTCCAATCGCAGAATGTATGGGCTCGTTATCACTAGGATGATTCCCCAAAACTTTTGGTAGATCCAAAAGTTTTCTTGCAATTTCAATAGTAATTTTGCTGGTTTCAAAATTTTTTGGTATAGAAGTCCTCTTTGGTTTAGGGTTTTGTTCTGAACTATTACCTAATTGTACATAAGGTCCAAATCTTCCAGATTTTAAAAAAATCTCAATTCCTTTATCATCAAAACCAATAGCACCTTCTGTAGATTTCTCATTAATACTTTCATTAGTGATTACAGCAAACGGTCTTACAAATTTACACTCGGGATAATTCGAACATCCAATAAAAGCACTTCCGGACCTGGAAGTCCTAATTGACAGTATTCCTTCATTACAACTATGACATAATCTGGGATCTTTTTTGCCATCATTATTTGGAAATATGTGAGGTGTAAGTATTTCATTAATTTTATCTAGCACTTCAGCAATTCTTAAATCCTTAGCTGCCTCTATAG
Source organism: uncultured Alphaproteobacteria bacterium (assembly GCA_902578545.1). Lineage (GTDB taxonomy): Bacteria > Pseudomonadota > Alphaproteobacteria > Rhodobacterales > Rhodobacteraceae > CACIIZ01. The sequence goes on along the minus strand of CACHDI010000007.1, from coordinate 17,874 downwards.
TTGGATAAAATTCTTTCCAAAATTTTGCTAAAATTTTGACCCATTCAGATTTTCCTGAAGAGATATTATCGAGTTCTACTTCTAATTCAGCAGTATAATCATACTCTACATATTTTCTAAAATACTCAGTAAGAAAAATCGAAATTAATTTTCCTTTATCTTCAGGAATTAATCTGTTTTTTTCTTTTCTTACATATTGCCTTGATTGTATAGTTGAAACTATTGATGCATAAGTAGATGGTCTTCCTATACCTAAATCAACCATTTTTTTTACTAAAGTGGCTTCTGAATATCTTGGTTTTGCTTGAGTAAAGTGCTGTTGAGGGACAACATCATCAGTTATTACTTCTTTTCCTTCTTCAATTATTGGTAATTCTTTATTTTCGTTGTTATTTATTTCTTCATTTTCATCATAAGAAAATGCTTTTCTGAAACCTTCAAATATTACAACTCGACCAGTTGCTTTTAAAGAATTACTTTTATCTTCATTTTTTAAAATAACTGTGGTTGTTTCTGAAATTTCATCTTCCATTTGTGAAGCAAGCGTTCTATTTCTAATTAAATCATATAACTTTTTTTGATTTATATCTTGTAGATTTAGATTTTCTGAAGTTTTGGTTATGTCTGTTGGTCTGATACACTCATGAGCTTCTTGTGCATTCACAATTTTATTCTTATAGAACCTTGGTCTATTTGGTAAAAATTTGTCCCCGTAGATTTTCTTTATAGTATTTCTAGTTGTGGTCATTGCTTCAGGAGCCATATCGATTCCATCAGTTCTCATATATGTGATATGACCTGCTTCATATAACTTTTGAGCAACTGACATTGTTTGCTGTGCTCCCATAAAGAGTCTATTATTTGCATCTTGTTGAAGTGTTGAAGTGAGAAATGGAGGAAGTGGTTTTCTTTTTTTTGGAACAGAGGAAATATCTTCCACAAAAAATTTTGAGTTTTGAAAATCTTTTACTATTTCATCGGCATATTCTTTTGTATTTATCGTGAACTTTTCAATTTTTTTGTTTTTATACTCTATCCCTTTTGCCTCAAATTTCTTATTTCTCTCATATATTAACGACAAATTTATTGACCAATACTCTTGAGGTTTGAAAGATTCTATTTCCATCTCCCTATCTACTATCAACCTAAGAGTTGGTGACTGAACTCTTCCTGCGGATTGAAACCCAAATCCAACTTTGGTAAGAGATGGGGACATATTATATCCCAATAGGTAGTCTAATGCTCTTCTTGCAAGATATGCTTCAATTAAAGGACCATCTAAATCGCGAGGGTTATTAATAGCTTCAAGTACTGAAGTTTTAGTTATTGCATTAAATACTATTCTCTGTACTTTTGTATCTTCTTTAACACTTTTTTGTTTTTTTAAAATTTCGACTAGATGCCATGAAATAGCTTCACCTTCTCTATCAGGGTCTGTCGCTAATATAAGATGATTATCCTTCGCAAGTGCTGATTTAATATCGGATATATGTTTAGTGCTTTTAGGATTTATTTGCCATTTCATTGAAAAGTTATTTTCAGGGTCAACTGATCCTCTTTTATCATTTAAATCTCTAACGTGACCGTATGATGCTAAAACAGTATACTTATTACCTAAATATCTATTTATAGTTTTAGCTTTTGCGGGAGATTCGACTATAACTACTGCCATTTACCAAACCATCTCATTTAGGTACTGCTACCTCCAATTGTAATGCCTTTCATATAAACGGTGGGTTGACCCACACCAACTGGAACCCACTGACCCGATTTCCCACAGTTTCCAATACCAGGATCTAAAGACAAATCATCACCAATCCCTTGAATTTTATTCATAGCACTTGGTCCATCACCAATAAGCGTGGCTCCTTTTACAGGATATAAGATAGCACCATTTTTGACCTTATAAGCTTCAGTACAAGAAAATACAAACTTTCCATTAGTTATGTCAACTTGACCACCAGAAAAACCAACTGCATAAATCCCATCTTTTAATTCACTTAATAAATTTTTTGGATTTTCTTTTCCCTCCGACATAAAAGTGTTTGTCATTCTAGGCATAGGAGGGTGAGCATAACTTTGGCGTCTACCATTACCAGTAGAATGGGTTCCCATTAAGCGTCCATTCTGTCTATCCTGCATATAATTTACTAAAACTCCATCTTCGATAAGTATGTTTCTTTTGCTTGGAGAACCTTCATCATCAAAATTAATCGATCCTCTTCTATTAGGAATTGTTCCATCATCCAAAACGGTCACACCTTTAGAGGCAACTTTTTTTCCTATTAAGTCTGTAAAAGCTGATGTTTTTTTTCTATTAAAATCACCTTCCAAACCATGACCAACTGCTTCATGTAACATTACACCAGGCCAGCCTGGACCTAAGACTATATCCATTACACCAGCTGGGGCTGGTTTGGCCTTAAGATTAACTTTTGCAATTCTCAAAGCTTCATTGACATGAGTTTTCCAATTTTTTTCAATCATTATTTCCGAAAGATTATAACGTCCTCCTCCACCAGAAGACCCACTTTCTCTTCTCCCATTTTCTTCAATGATAACTGAAACATAAATACGTACCATTGGTCTTATGTCATGCAAAATCTCTTCTTCAGGTCTCAAAATATAAACTTCTTGTAAAGAAGCATTCATACTAACGGAAACTTGTATTATATTTTTGTTCGATTGCCTGGCATAATCATCTATTTTCTCAAGTAATTTTAATTTGTTTGATAATTGAATATTATGAAAAGGATTTTCATTTGTATAAAATTTTCTTTCTTTAATGTCTAATTTATTGAAATTTTTTTCAATTAAGTCAGATTCCTTATTTTTTAAAGATATAACTTCTGACGCATTTTTTATACTTTCTAAATTAATATCTGAAGAATGAGAGTAAGCAGTTCTTTCTCCTTTAACAGCTCTAATACCAAAGCCTTCTCTAGAAATAAAAGAGGAATTTTTTAATTTTCTATTATCATAGAGAAAACTTTCGTTTTGAGTTCTCTCAAAGAAAAGTTCTCCATCATCAGTATTTTTGGTAGCTGTTTTTAAACAACTTATAGTTTTTTTTTGATCTATATTATTTTCAAAAGGTTTAAAGGTTGCGTCTAATTCACTCATTATATTCTTTTCTGTAATTTGTTAGAAATTTAATTGATTTTTTTTTTAATTAAACTAGTTTTTTGATCACTACAAACATATATTTATAAATGTGCTTCAAAATATCACTTTTAAGGGGGGACTATGCACTTTTTAAACAATATTTTTTATAAATCATTTTATCCACTTTTTTTGTATATAATCCCTCTGTTCGCCTATGGCTCAGATAATCTTAAAGATTTAGAGGTTATAGGAAAACCTGAACCTGGTGGTATTAATTTTCAACCTGCTGTGACAGAACTTGCTAGAGATATTCGCTGGTTAGATAACTTTTTACTTGTTATTATCACCTTAATATCTCTTTTTGTTATTGTATTATTGGGTATAGTTGTAATAAAATTTAATAAAAAATCCAATCCTAAACCAGCCAAATTTACACATCATTCAGCATTAGAAATTACATGGACACTAGTACCTACAGCAATACTTGTTTTGATTGGGGCTTTTTCACTTCCAATTCTTTTTAAACAATTAAATATACCTGAGTATGATCTAACTATTAAAGCAACCGGAAATCAATGGTATTGGTCATATGAATATCCAGACAAAGAAATAGCTTTTGATTCCTTCATGCTTGCTAAAGAAGAATTGTCGAAGTACGGTTATTCAGACGACGAATACTTATTAGCAACTGATAATCCTGTAGTCGTACCAGTTGGTTCTGTTGTAAGAATGCAAGTCACAGGTGCTGATGTTTTGCATGCTTGGAAAATACCAGCTTTTGGGGTTCACATGGATGCAGTACCGGGAAGATTAAATGAGACATGGTATAAAGTTGACAAAGAAGGTATTTATTTTGGTCAATGTTCAGAACTTTGCGGTTTGAATCATTCTTACATGCCGATTGTGGTCAAAGCAGTTTCTAAAGATAAATATGAAAAATGGTTAAAAGAAGCTTCAATAGAATTCTCATCTCTTCCAAAAGTGAAAAATATAAACTTAGCAAAAAAATAATTTAAATATAAGATTAATGATTTAATGATTAGATCCACCAACAATATTTATTTAAGTTTAAATGAACCCTCAGCTTCAGATTACATTGAACTTCTGAAACTTAAAGTCATGCGATTAGCCATCTTTACTGCTGGCGTTGCAATGATAATTTCGTCTAATAACCTCAATCCATTTATTGCATTAGGTTCAATTATTTGTATTGCATTAGGAGCCGGTGGATCAGGTGCATTAAATATGTGGTGGGACTCAGACATTGATTTATTAATGAAAAGAACCTCTAAAAGGCCAATTCCAGATGGCAAAATTACTTCTGACCAAGCATTAAGTTTCGGTCTTTTCCTATCTATTTTCTCTGTAATTTTTTTGGCTTTATTTGCAAATTTTTTATCAGCATTACTACTTGCTTTTACAATTAGTTTTTATATCTTCATATACACAATGTTCTTAAAAAGAACTACACCTTATAATATTGTTATAGGTGGTGCTGCAGGAGCTTTTCCTCCATTGATAGGTTGGGCTGTGTCCACAAATACAATCGGTATAGAAAGTTTTTTACTATTTTTATTGATTTTTTTATGGACCCCTCCACACTTTTGGTCTCTTTGTCTTATAACTAAGAAAGACTATTCAATAACTAAAGTTCCTATGCTTACAGAAACACATGGTGTGAAAGCTACCAAACTACAGATCTTCATTTATGCAATTATTCTTGCAATATCTTCAATTATTATTTCATTTACAAATATCGGTGGATATTTTTACTTTATATCCTCGTTAATTTTAAATTCTATTTTTATTTTTTATGCTTATTTACTCTTAATAAATCCTTACAATTCTAATAATGAAAATTTTCCAAAAGAAAAAAAGCTTTTTTTGTACTCCATATTTTACTTGTTTATGCTTTTTTTACTTTTGCTTATAGAACATTTTACTAAATTACTCTTTCCGTCATACCTAATTATGGTAAAGGGTTTAATATGGATTTAAATAAACTAGAAAATGATATTAACCAAAAAAGAAAAAGTAAAAACCTATGGTTGGCTCTAAGCCTAGGTTCATTTATAGTCGTCGTATTTTTTGTAACAATTGCAAAACTTTCCGGTGGAAACTCCATCGAAGGTTTTGATCATATTTTAAGACCAAGTTTAATAAAGGAATAAATAATTGGATAAAAAGAAAAAAACTATTTTTTATCTTGTGTTTTTAGTTCTATTTATGGCTTCCGCATCATTTTTATCTGTTCCATTTTATAACTGGTTTTGTAAAGTAACTGGTTATGGTGGTGCTACAAATGTTGCACAAAAAGAATCTGACATTATTTCAGACAAAGTTATCTCAGTTAGATTTGATGCTTCTTTAGAAAAAGGTCTAGAATGGGAGGTTAAACCTCTTCAGCGTAACATGACCCTAAATTTAGGAGAAACTGGTTTGGCTTTTTATGAGGCTTATAATCCAACAGACAAACCAATTGCTGCACAAGCTAGTTTTAACGTTGTTCCTTTTTCTGTAGGAAATTTTTTTAATAAGATCGAGTGCTTTTGTTTTACTGAACAAATTCTACAACCTGGTGAAAAAATTAAAATGCCTGTGTCCTTTTATGTAGATCCTGATTTAATTAATAATCTTGAATCCAAAAATGTAACTTCAGTTACACTTTCTTATACCTTTTATGAGATTGACCTACCGGAAACAGCGAGTTATCTTGAAAATAATAAAGATTTTGAAACTATTAATTTGAAGTTATAAATAGGAAAACAATAATGGCACATGAAAAAAATCACGATTACCACATACTAAATCCAAGTATATGGCCTTTTTTAAGTGCTGTAGGTGCATTTGTATTGCTATTAGGTAGTGTTTTATTATTTCATGATTATACATCAGTTGTTTTCTTTATAGGATTACTTCTTGTAATTTATTGTATGTATGGATGGTGGTCAGATGTGATTACTGAAAGTCATATAGGGGATCATACTCCAGTTGTAAAAATTGCTCTGAAATATGGCGTTATTATGTTTATAGTCTCAGAGGTAATGTTTTTTAGTGCTTGGTTTTGGAGCTTTTTTAAACATGCACTTTATCCCATGGAAGCTATTGGTTCTACATGGCCCCCAGCTGGTATTGAAACCTTTGATCCTTGGCATTTACCTCTAATCAATACATTAATACTTTTGTGTTCTGGTGCTGCAGCAACCTGGGCGCATCATGCAATTGCACACGAAAATAATAGAAAAGACTTAATAAATGGATTAATAATTTCTATACTCTTAGGCATATTATTTACTATTTTTCAAGCTTATGAATATACTCATGCAGCTTTTAGTTTTTCGGGTAATATTTATGGTGCTAACTTCTTTATGGCAACTGGTTTTCATGGTTTTCATGTTATAGTAGGAACGATTTTTTTGGCTGTCTGTCTTTTTAGAGCTTTAAAAGGTCACTTTACCCCTGAAAGTCACATTGGTTTTGAAGCAGCAGCATGGTACTGGCATTTTGTTGATGTAGTTTGGCTATTTTTGTTTGCGGCCATATACATATGGGGATCCTAAAGTTATTTATTTATAATTTCTTTTATTAAGAATTCGAATAATCTTTTATAATTTGACTTTGGTGTAGAAATTTGTTGGCTAGAAAATTATTATTTCCAGTTGGTTTGGGACTCTTTGGGGTTACAATTCTTTGCTTGCTAGGAACCTGGCAAATAAAAAGACTATACTGGAAAAATAATCTTATTAATGAAGTTACAAACAGTATTTCTATGAAACCCCAAACAGTAGATTTAAAAAATATTGATATTAATTCACAGTATTTGTCGGTTGTTTTTGAAGGTCAATTTTTAGATAATGAAATTCATGTTTTATTTTCTTTAAAACCATATGGTCCGGGATTTAAAATTATAAAACCATTTAAGTTAAAAAGTGGTGAAATTATTTTAGTTGATTTAGGATTTGTTAAAGAAAGTGATAAAAATATTGATAGAAACATTAAGGAAACTAAAATTATGGGCAACATATTTTTTCCTAATGAAACTGATTATTTTACTCCATCACCAAACCTTACAAAAAATATATGGTTTTCAAGAGATTTAGAAAAAATGTCATCCTTTCTAAACAGTAGTCCAAAGATGCTTATTTTATCTTCAGATCTAAATTTTTCCGATATAGTTGTTACTCCATTAAACCCAAATTTTGTTAATAATCATCTACAGTATTTGGTAACTTGGTTTAGCATGGCAGCAGCCTGGCTTTTTATGTCTGTTTATTTGATCTCTCGTGTAGTAAGCAAACATAGGAAGGCAAAAAATTAAAATGTTATATAAATCAACAAGAGGACTGATAGAAAAAGTCTCTTTTCAAGAAGTTTTATTTTCTGGGTTAGCCCCTGATGGAGGATTATATATTCCTGAATTTTTACCTGGACCAGAAACTTTTAATGTTAATAGTTTTAGAAGTAAGGAATATGATGAAATTGCACAAATTGTGTTGAAGCCTTTTATTGGAAATTTTTTTGATGATGATCAACTTTGTGAAATAACAAAGAAAGCCTACAGTAAATTTAAATCCAAAAATAGGTGTGAATTGGTAAAGTTGTCAAATTATCATATGATGCTTGAATTATTTCATGGTCCTACTTATGCGTTCAAGGATTTTGCAATGCAAATGATTGCACAAATGTTTCAGGAGGCTTTGAACAAAATTAAAAAATCGATAAACATTATTGTTGCAACCTCTGGAGATACTGGAGCAGCTGCAGTTAATGCCTTTAGTAATTTAAAAAATATAAATTTATTTGTTTTATATCCAAACAACCGTATTTCGGAGATACAAAGACGTCAAATGACCACTGCAAACGCATCAAATATTAAAATCTTTTCTGTTGATGGAACTTTTGATGACTGCCAATTAATAGTAAAAAAAATTTTCAGTGATACTAATTTTTCAAAAAATAATTCTTTAACTGGAGTAAATTCAATCAATTGGGCAAGAATAATATCGCAAGTAGTATATTATTGCTATGCAGCTAGTAAAATTGATTCACAAAAAAAAATAGACTTTTGTATACCAACAGGAAATTTTGGAAACATTTACGCAGGTTTTATTGCTAAAAAGATTGGAATAAATATAGATAAATTAATCATAGCTACAAATCTTAATGATATATTGCATAGAACTCTCTTAACTGGTCAATATTTTAAAGACAAAGTTTATAAGACACACTCCCCTTCAATGGATATTCAAGTTTCTTCTAATTTCGAAAGACTTCTTCATGATATTTATGACAACCCAAAAATTGTTATTAAACAAATGGAAAAATTGAACTCAGAAGGGTTTTATAAAATTGAAAGTTCTGACTTAAATAAATTAAGGGAAGATTTTTTAAGTGGTGTTGCCACTGAGGAAGATACTTTATTAGAAATATCTAGTGTTTATAAAAAATTGAACTTAGCTATATGCCCACATACAGCTGTCGGTACATTTGTATCCCGAAAATTTTTAAACAAAAATAAAGTAATGATTACTCTTGCTACTGCACATCCATCCAAATTTATTGATTCAGTTCAGTCTGCTATAGGAAAGATGATAGCCCAACCTATAGAAATGAAACAGTTGTATTCTAAAACAGAAAGAGTTATTCATGCGCCAAATGAAGTAAATTTTTACAAAAACTACATAAATAGAGAGATTTAATGTGACAATAAATATTGATAAACTTAAAAATGGTATAAGGGTTGTAACTGAGGAGATTCCTTCAATTGAAAGTGTATCCGTTGGAATCTGGATAAATGCAGGTAGTCGAAATGAAAAAAAAATAGAAAACGGGATTGCCCATTTTCTAGAGCATATGGCATTTAAAGGAACTGAAAAAAGAAGTGCCTTACAGATTGCAGAGGAAATTGAAAGTGTTGGTGGATTTATCAATGCATATACCAGTAGAGAAATCACGTGTTATTATGCAAAAGTTTTAAAAAATCATTTACCATTAGCTGTCGATATACTTTCAGATATAATTAGTAACTCTACATTCCATGAACAAGAAATTGAGATTGAAAAAGGAGTTATCATTCAAGAAATTGGTCAAATGAAAGACACCCCTGATGACATAATTTTCGAATTACTTCAAAAAGAAGCCTTTGCTGACTCGGAGTTGGGAAGATCTATTTTAGGTTCAGTTGAGAATATAAATTCTTTTCAAAGAAAAAACTTTATCAATTTTATTGAAAATAATTATTTTGCAGAAAAAATAGTTTTATGTGCAGCTGGTAATTTAAAACATAAAGATTTATGCAAGTTAGCCTTATCCTTGCAAGACATTAGAGAGTTAAAAAAACCTAAATCAAAAAATAAGGTTTTATTTAAAGGTGGGGAAAAAAGGGTTATTAAAGATCTTGAGCAAGCACATTTTGCAGTAGGTTTTGAGGCACCAAATTTAAAAAGTCCTAAACTCTTTGCTGGTAAAGTTTTTTCAGTAATAATGGGTGGCGGTATGTCATCTAGACTCTTCCAAGAAATCAGAGAAAAAAGAGGTCTTTGTTATTCAATAGGAACCTCATTTGATTGTTATTCGGACAATGGCATTTTTTTATCATATGCTGGAACATCAGGAGATAAGGTAAAAGAGCTTTCAGAAGTAATCGCAACTGAATTTAAGGATTCAATTACGACTATTAATGAAACTGAAGTTGAAAGAGCCAAGACTCAATTAAGATCAAGTTTATTAATGGGGCTTGAAAACTCATCTAGTAGAAGTGAAAGGCTGGCAAGGGGATTAATAATTTGGGATAAAATTGTTGAAGTGCAAGAAACTATATCTAAAATTGATTCTGTCAGTCTAGAAGATGTTAGAGACTTTGGTGTAGAGATGTTTCATAATTCTTGCCCCGCAATGGCTTTATATGGTAAAGTTAAAGATGCTTTAGATGTTAATCAATTTTCTCAAAAACTTCTGAATTGATTACAATTTAAATGAATTTGTTTTCAAAGTCTAAACCACTAATATTATCAGAAAAACTAATTTTAAGATTACCTTTATTAACAGATTACAAAAGCTGGGTCATTTTAAGAAGAAAATCTGAAGATTTTTTAAACAAATGGGAACCTGAGAAGGATTCTGATTATTATTCAAAAACTAACTTTAACCAAAGGGTAAAATGGGCAAAAAAAAACTTCAATTCTAAAAAGGTTATTCATCTTTTTATTTTTTTACGTTCCAACAATCATTTGGTAGGAGGAATAACTTTGGATAATATACGGTACGGACCTTTCCAATCAGCAACATTAGGATATTGGCTAGGTGAAGAATTTTCTAAAAAGGGAATTATGACTGAAAGCCTAATTTCATTAATTAGATATGCTAATAAAGATTTAGGTATCTCAAGAATAGAAGCAGCAACTTTACCTACAAATTTAGCTTCAAGAAGATTGTTAGAAAAGTGTAATTTCAAATATGAAGGTGTTGGTCAATACTTTTTACAAATAAAGGGAAAATGGGAACACCATATTTTATATGCAAATATTTGTGATTCGAGAAAAATTCGATTGAAAAATTAAATGGGAAAAAATATGACTTCTAACTTAAGTCAATTTATAAAATTTTTGAAAGAAGAAATAAGTGAAAATCAGATCAGTAGTGCAAATACTATTGATGTAATTGACCCTAGAGACAGGCTTGAAAATAAGTCAGAAATTTGTGTTAAACCAAAAAATACACAGGAAATTTCAAAAATACTTAAATTAGCAAATAAGTTTATAATACCGATTATACCAATTGGTGGAAGTACTGGTTTGGTTGGTGGTCAAATTGCTTCGCAATCTAATCATGTCACATTATCTCTAGAGAAATTAGATACCATTAATTTTTTCAAAGACAGCAATTTGTTATATGTACAATCTGGAGCTATTTTATCTAATATTAAGAAATTAGCTATTAATAATGGAAGACTTTTTCCATTGTCCCTTGCGTCAGAAGGATCATGTCAAATAGGCGGAAATTTGGCTACTAATGCAGGTGGGTTGAACGTTATAAAATATGGTAACGTTAGGGATTTATGTTTGGGATTGGAGGCAGTGTTGCCTTGTGGTCAAATTGTTTCAACTATGAAGCCATTAAAAAAAAATAATATGGGATTTGATTTAAAAAACCTATTAATTGGATCAGAAGGAACATTGGGTATAATTACTTCAACAATATTAAAAACATTTCCAATTCCAAAAGATCCCGTTTCAATTTTTTTATCAATAAACAATTTGGCAGATGTGTTATTTGTGTTTGAGAAAATTTCTAGAGAGTTTAGTGAAAGAATTTTAGCTTTTGAATTAATAAAAATGACAGGTATAGACTTCATTGAAGAGACTGGATTTACAATTAAAAATCCTTTTAATAAAAAAACAAATTGGAAAGTTCTCATTGAAATAGATGTTAATATAGGCCCAATTAATTTGGGGGAAATTATAGAAAATACATTTTACGATTTACTCTTAGAAAATAAAATAATTGAAGTATTTTTTGCCACTAATATTAATCAAAGGAATGAATTTTGGAAAATTAGAGAATTAATCCCTGCTGCAAATAGAAAAAAAGGTTCTATTTGTTCGAATGATATATCTGTTCCCATAGAAAAAATTCCAGAATTTATAAATAAATTAGATAACTCCATCTATCTATTTTCAAAAGATGTTTTAATTAATTGTTTTGGTCATATAGGTGATGGCAATTTACACTATAATCTTTTTCCAAGATCTGAAAATGCTCGAATTGAACTTGAGAAAAATAGAAAGAAACTTCTAAACATTATAAATGAATTAGTAAATAAATATTCTGGTTCTATTAGTGCCGAACATGGTATTGGAAGGTCAAAAATCAAGGAATTATATAAATTTGAAGATCCTGGAAAACTTTACATGATGAAATTAATAAAAAATGTTGTTGATCCTAAAAATATATTAAATCCTGGAACTATATTTTATTAATAAAGATATTTATTTAGGTCTCTCTAGCTCAAATTTTGTATTTATAATTGTATAGTCTTTATAACCCATTCTGGCTACTGGGTTAAAAGTTAGCACATCAAATATCCCTTTTTGTAAGTACTTATCATCAATATGTATTCCTATTACTTTACCTATAACCATATTATTGCTTAAACCTGGAAGTTCTATAATCTTGTATAACTTACATTCTAAAGATGCTGGAGATTTTTTTACTCTTGGAACATCTATATTTACACAATTGCTTTTTTCTAATTTTGACAAATTAAATTCATCTGTTTCTTTGGAGTAATTTCCAGAAGATACATTCATTTGATTTATTAGTTCCTTACTAACTATATTTACAACAAAGCTTTTTGTATCAGAAATATTTTTTAGTGTATCTTTTAATGAATTTTCATTTTTTTTTGTACCTGTTATAGAAAACATAACCATAGGAGGATTATCTGAAATTGCATTAAAAAAGCTGTAGGGTGCAAGATTTACATTTTTATCTTTATCTATAGAAGAAATCCAACCTATTGGCCTTGGAGCAACAATTGCTTTAAAGGGGTCGTGCGGTAGTTTATGTCCTGATTCTGTGTTGTAAAACATGTATTTGCTTTCCAAAAAAACTTGGTAATGATGCTTTATTAATATTTTTTATTACTATAATGAATTGTTTGATTACTACATATCTAAATACTAAACAAATCAAATTTTTTATATGATTCGATTTAAACACGAAACTGAAAATGATAAGCAAAAGGTTGAAGATTTACTTGATTTAGTATTTTCTCCATCCAGGAAAAATTTAAGTTCTTACTTACTAAGAAAAAATGTTCCTAAAATAAGTACACTTTCTTTTGTGGCTAAGAATAATAAAGGTTCAATAGTAGGCATAATTAGAAATTGGCCAATTTTTATTGAAAGCAGAAAAAACATATCTCTTTTAATAGGACCAATAGCAGTACATCCTACATTTCAAGGCGAAGGTCTAGGTACCTATTTAATAAATTACTCAATAAAAGAATCAAAAAAATATGGGTGGGAACGTGCAATTTTAATTGGAGATATTCAATATTATAAATCTTTTGGTTTTTTTCAACAAAAAAACAATAAAATTGATTTTCCTTCACCTACAGATCCACAAAGAATTTTATTGCTTGAAATAAAGAGTAATTCTTTTGAAGGAATAAAGGGCAAAGTAAAAAAATTTTATTAGGAATGACAATTTAAGTTATAGGGTTATATTTTATATCTTCTAGATATTGCAGGACGTTATTTCTAACATTTTCATAATTTGAATCTAAAGTATTTTCTACAATCTCTTTAATTTTTGACAATTTTATATTTCTTAATAGAGATTTTACTGGTGCAATACAGTTTGGTTGCATAGATAAAGATTTAAAACCCAAGGAGCAAAGTACTAAAGCTTCAATAGGTTTTCCAGCATCTTCCCCACAAAAACTAAGTGGTATTGTATATTTCTCACTTTTTTTAATTATCAATTTTAAGAATGATAAAAAACTATTGCTTAACATATCATACCTTTTTCTAACCTTTTCATTTTCGCGATCTGCTGCAAAGAAAAATTGTTTAAGGTCATTCCCACCAACCATTAGAAAATCAACGTTTTTAAAAAATGAATTAGGTGCAAATGCTAAGCTTGGAACCTCTAACATTGCTCCTATTTTTACTAATTTAGGAATAATTCTGTTCCTATTTTTTTCTCTTTTTATTTCTTCAAAAATTATTTCTTTTGCTTCAAAATACTCTCTGGGCTCAGTTACCAGAGGTATAACTATATTTAAATTTCTGCCTTTAGCTCCTCTTATCAAAGATTGTACTTGCATTTTAAACACACCAGTTCTTTCTAATGTAAGACGTATTGCTCTCCATCCTAATGTTGGGTTGGGTTCAATTTCAGGTGTTATTGTTGGTAGTATTTTGTCACTTCCTATATCTAATGTTCTGAAAAACACAGGATTTCGGCCAGCAGAATCTAATACTTTGCAATAAATTTTTGCTTGTTCAGCTCTTTTTGGTACTCTGCTATTAATTAAAAATTGAAGTTCTGTTCTATACAAACCAACACCATTGGCTCCTGATTCATTTAATGATGGAAGGTCTGCCATAAGTCCAGCATTCATCATTAGTAAAATTTTATTATTATCAAGTGTTCGTGCTTCTTTATTTTTTAATGCCAAAAAACTTTTTTTTGCTTTAGTTCTTAGTTCAATTTTGCTGATATATAATTGCAGAATAGAATTTTCTGGTCTTAAATGAACTATTCCTTGATCAGCATCTAATATTACAAGATCTCCATTAGACGATTTATTAATGATATCTTTTGTTTGTATTAATAATGGAATGTTTAATGCCCTACAAACTATAGTAGTATGACTGCCAACTGAGCCATTTTCTAATACTAAACCCTTCAATTGATTTCTCAATGAAACCAACTCTAGAGGGCTAATGTTTCTAGCAACCAAAATAGGTTCTTTTACTTGATCAAGGTTGAGATGGGTATTTTGGTTTGTAAGTATTTTGAGTAGAATATTAGACATTTCATAAAATTCAAGAAGTCTTTCTTTAAAATAAAAATTTTGAACTTTTGTTATTCTAGATTTTATAACTGTTTGTTCTTTTTCTACTGCAACAATTGCTGAAAGGCCACTATCTATAGATGTTTCCATTCGATTTATCCAACTTCTATCTTCAATCAAAAGCTTATGAGTTTCTAGTATTTCTAAAAAATCTCTTTTCTTTTTGAAGTATTTTTTACTTATAATTTCAGATAATTGATTATTAAGTTTACTTATACTCTTTTTTAGTTTTTGTTTTTCAAGGCTTGGATTATCAGCTATTGGATTTTTAATCTTAATTTGAGGTTCCAATAAAACTGCAGTCCCAATAACTATGCCTTCTTTTCCAATTGATCCATTTATAGAAAAAGGTTTTTTTCTCTCACGAATTAGTTCATCAGTATCATCTGAATTAGTAAAAGCACCCAATTCAGCCATTTCAGCAATAACCATTGCGACTATTTCTAATCCATAAATATCATCTTCGGTATAATCTCTATTTTTAAGGTTTTGAATTACTAAAACTCCAAGAATTTTACCTAAGCGTTGTATTGGAACTCCAAGGAAAGAATTATAAATTTCTTCACCAGTTTCAGGTAGATATCTAAATCCCTTAGTTTTTGATACTTGAGATGTTTTAATGGGTTCAGCGGTTGCAGCAATTTTTCCAACAAGTCCTTGACCAACATTTAATTCAGAATAATGAACAGCTTTTGACTGAAGCCCTTCGGTAGCATAAAGTTCTAGATTATTATTTCTATTTAAAAGATATATTGAACAAACTTCTGATTTCATAGAAACTGCAATTATCTTTACGATTTCATCTAATCTAGCCTGCGCTTCTCCCAGCTCAGACAAAGTTTCCTTGAGCCGTTTTAATAAAACCCTGGAATTATAATTATTACTGGGTTGCGTCATAAATCTAGACCTTGCTTAGTTCAAATGCCTCATGCAGAGATTGAATAGCCAGTTCTAAGTATTTTCTTTCCAATAGAACAGAAATTTTAATTTCAGAAGTAGAAATAACCTTGATATTTATGTTTTCGTCACCAAGTGTTTTAAACATTTTTTTGGCAATACCTGAATGACTTCTCATACCTATTCCAACAATTGATATCTTAGAGACTTGTCTATCTACGTCTAATTTTCTGTACTCTATTATATTATTTTTTTTCCCCTCTTCTAACGATTCCTTAGCCATATCAACCTGATCAGTGGGACATGAAAAAGTTACATCAGTTAAGTCATTATCAGATATATTTTGAATTATCATGTCAACATTAATGTTGGCTCTAGATAAACAATCAAATACAATTCCTGCAACACCTGGTTTGTCTTTAACTCCAAGAAGAGTTAATTTAGCTTCATTTTTTGAAAAAGTAATTCCTGACACTACCTTCTTTTCCATCATATCCTCCTCATCGCATAATAAAGTACCAGAACCCTTTTTAAAAGAATTCAGAACCCGTACTTTTACTTTATATTGCATAGCTAATTCAACAGAGCGAGTATGTAAAACTTTTGCTCCAAGGGATGCAAGCTCTAACATTTCCTCATAAGAAATTTTATCTAATTTTTTTGCACTAGCTGTAATTCGAGGGTCAGTTGTATAAATCCCGTCTACATCAGTATATATATCACACCTTTCAGCACAAATTGCTGCAGCTAAAGCAACTGCACTTGTATCTGAACCACCTCTACCAAGAGTTGTTATCCTATTCTTATTACTTATTCCCTGAAATCCAGCAACAATTGCAACCTGCATTCCATTTGTAAACCTTTTCTCTAGATTTTTAGTACTTATGTCTAATATTCTAGCATTAGAATGATTGTCGGTAGTTATTATAGGTATTTGCCACCCTTGCCAGCTTCTTGAATTAATTCCCTCATTTTGTAAAAGTAGGGCCATAATGCTAGCAGAAATATTTTCTCCAGTTGATAAAATGGCATCATATTCTCTAGCATCGTAAATTGCAGACACTTCCTTTACTTTTCTGACTAAATGATCTGTTGTTGATCCCATTGCTGAAACAACGACTATGACTTTTTTTTTGTTTTTTACTTCTTCAACAATTTTTAAAATTGCATTTTGCATAATGTTAAGGTCAGCTACTGATGTACCCCCAAATTTCATTACAATAGTTGACAATTTAAAATCCTCATAAAATCTGACTAAAAAATTAATCTAATATGATTAATTAGTTTTACGATCAGTCCACGGAAGTGGAGTTACAGGTATACCGTCTTCATATAAAGATTTAGCTTCTTTTAATGTTGTTTTGCCATATATAGATCTTTCAGGTGAATCCCCAAAATGAATTGCTCGTGCTTCCTTTTCAAAATTTTCACCCACATATTCATAGTTCTTTTCAATTTCTTTTTTTAATTCCTTTAAAATGATCTGCTCTTTATTTGGGTTAGGTTTGAGTACTTCTTTAAGAGGTTTATTTTCTTTTGAATTAACACTAGGTGACATCAAAGATTTGGATATTGAATTAGAACCGCAAATCTCACAAGAGAGTAATTTTCCTTTATTTAATCTCTCGTATGCATCGGAATTACTAAACCAACTTTCAAACAGGTGTAGATTTTTACATTGAAGTTTATACTTTATCATAATTTAATTTTAGCTATTTATTTTATTTTGTTTTTTTTCTCTTCTTGTGGTTACAGGTTGAAAAGCAATAGAAACATGAGCTTCACAATAGGGTTTTCCCTGCTCTGATGGATGACCACAAAACCAAAACTCCGAAGTTGCGGGGTCTCCAATTGGCCACTTGCAAGTTTTTTCAGTTAATTCTAATAAAGAAAGTTTTTTTGCATTTTTTTCTATCTTTATCATATTGGCTAATGTGACTTGGTCAATTTCAGATTCTAATTCACCACTTTCAGACAAAAAGTTATCATTAATTTTGGAAATACTATCAGATGTATTTTCATTATTAATGAGTTTTTTGATAGATGGTTTTCTTCCTCTTTTCTTTCCTTTTCTTTTTGTAGATTGCTCTAAATTTGGATCTAATTTCAAATCAATTGGACTTTTATCAGCAGTTAAAATGTTATCTGACTGATCCTCAGAAGATTTTTTTGTCCTTTTTGGACTCAATCCTGATCCGCGTTCAGACAAACCCAATCTATGAATTTTACCAATTACAGCATTTCTAGAAACGCCTTCACCAAGTTCTACAGCAATTTTACTTGCACTA
>CACHDI010000006.1 GCA_902578545.1 uncultured Alphaproteobacteria bacterium | reverse complement strand
TTAAAGAAAATGTGATCGCAATCTCTAAAGATCATTATACACATTTACCAAATAGTTTATTAAATGTTACTTCAGGAAAAAAGTCTAAAAAAAGCGTGAAAATTTTAGCGACCATAGGTCCAAAATCTTGTTCGGAGAACTCAATTAAGACAATATCAAAATATACAAATCTCTTCAGAATTAATGGTAGCCATAATACTTTAGATTGGCACTTAAAAGTTTCAAAGAGAATTAAAGCAATTTGTCCAGAATCATTTATTTTACTTGATATTCCGGGACTTAAGCCCCGAACTAACAATAAAAAAATAATTAATATAAAAAAAGGACAAATTGTAACATTCAGCTATGGAAATATTAAAGTTGATGATGATATTTTATCAATAAAAACAACAAAGCCACTTCCTACAATTAATAAAAACCTAAGTGAATTTAGCTTATCTGATGGACAATTTATTTTCACTCATGTCAAAAACAAAGAAAATTTAATACAAGGAATTTCCAAAGATTCCTTTAAATTAAAGCCACAAAAAGGGTTAAATATTCCAAACAGTTATTATGATAATATTTTGCAAGAAAAACTTTATTTAAGATTTATTAACAAATTTGAAAAAGTACAACACGATGGAATTGGTCTAAGTTTTATTCAAGATGGTAATGTTCCACTGAGAATAAAATCAATATTTAAAAATAAAATTATAGTTTCAAAGATTGAAAACCTCCATGGATTAAATAATGTAAAAGAAATAACTAAAAATTCTGACCTTATCATGATAGATAGAGGTGATTTATTAGCTGAAGTTGGGAGTAATAAATTATATAAATCAATCTATAAAATTTCAGAAAATGCTGTAAATCTAAATAAACCTCTAATAATGGCAACTGAAAATTTAGAAAG
Organism: uncultured Alphaproteobacteria bacterium; assembly: GCA_902578545.1. Classification (GTDB taxonomy): domain Bacteria; phylum Pseudomonadota; class Alphaproteobacteria; order Rhodobacterales; family Rhodobacteraceae; genus CACIIZ01. Next base: position 116,859 of record CACHDI010000006.1, on the reverse strand, counting down.
CATGCAAACTAGATTGCAACCATCAAAAAGTGAAATAATAGCTTTAGAACACTCAATTAACTTAGGGACTAATATTATTATGCTAAGTGATGAAACAGCAACTTCGCATTTGTTTCTTAACACATTGGATTGGTTAAATAATTTTTTAAGAAAATAATATAATTCAAATAAAAAAAATCGAGCTTAATGCTATAAATTTTTAATTATTAAAAATCTTAATTATCATCTTTACTCCAACTTTTAACCATATTCTCTAGGTATTCACTAGTACCTTTTAAACTTGTTACAGCACTTTCCATGGCTGAGAATTGTTCTAGATATCTTTCTCTTATTACATCAACCTTACGATTAATATCTAATAGGCCGTCATCAATATCTGTCAAATCTTGATTTAATGAGGTTTTTCGTCTTTCTATGTCCCCCGATGAGGACAAAATATTTTCAATATAAGAATCCATTTTATCGAGCATACTTTCCCCAACATAAACAAATGCTGAAGACACACTCGATTGAGGAATTATAGTAATACCAGCTGGACCACCGTCTACAGCTGAATAATAATCTAAACCCGTGATTGAATCAGTTCCTTTTAATAATTTGATATTATCAAGATATGAATCTCCAGAGCTATGCCTGTAGCTATAAGTACCTGGTGTTGGTTTAGAAAAAGATGTCTTACTCAATAACAAATTACTGTTACTTGATGTAATTGAAGAATTAAAAATTGCATCATAACTACTTGGATCTTTTTCAACGGCGTCTTTAAAAGACCTTTCATTAATAAGCAATGTTCCATCCCTTTTTGTTTGAATGCCTAATTCTGATAAATATCTAGAATTTGCTCCAAATCCAACAATATTACTTTCTGTAAGTTTTCTAATTCGATTAGAAATGGATCTCATAACTGGATCATTGGATAGTGTCCCAGCTTCACCATCTTCAACACCTCTATCCATTAACTCATCAAAATAATTTCGAGTAAGGTTTAATCTATCAACTAAACTTTTGGCATTATCAAAGGCTGTATCAACATCTAGTGAAGATCTAACATTGAAATTGGCTGGTGTTAATGTATCTGTTTCTCCTTTTAAATCTAATGTGTATCCAGAGAATATATTACTGATTGAGTTTGATGTTCTTTTTACTGTTATACCATCAACTATAAGTTCAGCATCAGATGCAACTTGTTTTTGTGCATTTTTTGGCATACCTACGATAGTAGGATCTGCTCTAAAGTCATCTAATTGTGCATCATCTGTAGTAATTTTAATTGCATTATCAGCACCCATTGGAGACTTTACAACTAATGAATAAACTCCTGCTGAGGTTTGCAATACTGATGCACTTATTCCTGATAAAGCATTAATACTCGATGCTAATCCTTGAAGAGTATTATTATTAGCATCCACTGTTACAGTATGAGTTACTGGTGTAGATTTATTTGTAAAAGAATTTCCTGAAACATTCCAAGTACCTAAATTTAGAGTAAGTGTTCCTTGACCTATAGATGCTGTAGGGGAAGTGTAAGGAGAAGAACCTGAGAATTGTAAGGTTTGATGAGAAGCAAGTGAATTCACTGTAACATCTGAAGAAAAGGCAGTAGCAACAGAGTTATCTGAAACACTAATTGCCAAATTTGAATTACCGCTTACAGGAACATATTTGTTTGAATTTGCCATAGAAGACAGATCAGATTTAAGCAAATTTAGTTCACTGGCTAAACTAGCGAATGCTGAAATTTCAGTTTGCTTGACTGTTTTATCTTCCTCAAGCATGTTCTTCTTTGGAACGGTATCAGCTTCAACTAAACTGTCAACAATTTGAGTTATGTTAAGTCCAGAACCCTTTTGATTTAAAATACTCAGGTAATCTACAGAAGACAATTTCTTTCCTTATAAAATTTAACCCAATAAGTAAGCAAAATATATGCCAATTTACTTATTTTTATTAAATAAATTTACGTCTCAAAAAAAAAAAAATTTATATATTATTTTCTAAATATTTTTTTCTCATGTCGTTAATAATCGTGAGCAAGTTGGAGGAAATATATATGAATGTTCAATCAGCACTTAATGCATACAAAGAAACAAACCTAACAGAAGTTGAAGATGCTTCACCCCATAAATTAATAGAATTGACTTTTAAAGACCTAAAAAAGAACTTACTAATTATAAGACAAAAACTAAATGATAATGTCAAAATAGGGGGTTTAGAATCTGCTAAAGCAGTTGCTGCTTTTGAAATTTTAAAATCTAGCTTAAACTTTGAAACTGGTGGTGAAATTGCTAAAAACCTAGAGCAAATCTATAATTATAGTTTGAATCAACTCCACTTAATTTTAAAAGATGAAAAAGAATATGAATTAGATACTGTTATTTCAATTATTGGTTCACTAGTGGATGCTTGGAGTTCAATTTCAGTAAATAATTAATATTTCTAATTATATTCAATAAAATTTAATAAATTTTCAAAATATTGTAGACCCATTTTCTTTATGTTATAAAATAAAGCGTACTAATATTTTTATGAGCATAATTAATGGCAAAATTTTGCCCAGAATGGGTCTTTAGTTCTAGTGTCGCTGCTGTAGCTGGCGGGTTTTTATCAGGAAATGCGCCTATTACCGTTTTCGCAAACCAGTTTTCAAATGGATTAAAAGAACATTATAATGAAATAAAATCAGAAGTTTTTGAAGAAGCTGCTACAAAAATTCTTGAATTTCTTAGTGAAATAGAAGCTGGAGAAACAGCTATTGATTATATAGACTCATATATTTTTAAGAGAATTAAATTTCATGCAAATAATAAACCTAGAAAATTAACAGGACTCTTTGTTGATGAATTTGCTGCATTAAAAACTAAAGATTATAGTTCGGAAAAGGCAGTCATTTTGTTTAAAGCTTTTGTATTTAGTTCTCGATCTGGTTTAACAACTGAGATACCTGCTGGATGGGATGTAAATTCAGAGGAAGGAATTGGTTGGTTTGGAGATCTTATCACCTCAAAACCTACTATTTTTGATTCTTTGTAATTCTTTAAGCTAATAAATCAATTTGATCCTTAAATCTTGGGGGATCCTTTGCTAAGTCAGAAATATTTTGTATTTTGGTAATCATTTCATTGTGTATAAAAACTGGTTTTAAACTTATTCTTGAATTTAAATAAGCTTCTGCTGAAATTGTACTTGGTGCCTGCCTTTTGTTAGCTCGTGATGCATAATAGTTGGTATAATTAATATGCCCTGATTTTTGTAGATCACTCAGTGGTAAAGTTTGAATCAAGTTTTCATTTATTGGTGGCATCAATTTTGCAGAAGGAGAAATAACATTTACTGAGTCTGGCCTTCTACTTTGAAGATTGGATCCATTTGAAAGGTTTACTTTATCTAATATCATATGATGAATATATAATATAAACAAAATTAATCAAATACTTTAAGGAATATAAAATTTATGCAACTTAAAGAAGTAGCAAAAGCTTACAAAAAAACTGAAATGTTTGGTGCTGTAGAAACCAAGGATCCTGAAACAGTTGTAGTTTTAGTCATGGAAGAATTAATTAAGTCTGTAAAATCATTTCACAATAATATTTCTTTAAAAACTGGAAACATTTTAAATAGATCTAAGAATTTTGCTAGATCAATTTCAGTGATATATATTTTACAATCTAGCTTAGATCTAGATAAAGGTGGTCAAATTGCATATGACCTTTTTAGATTATATGAATTTTTGAGACTTAACTTAATAAAGGACCTTAAAAATGGTGCAATTAATAAAAGTTTGATAGCATTAAATAGTATTATAGAAATTAAAGATTCATGGTCTGATCTAATTAGTAATTGATATAATGCACACTCTTATTGAAAATTTAAAAGATCTATCAAATCAGATTTTGTTAGCAAAAAAACAAAATGACTATAATAAGATAATCGCAATAGATAATGATCGTAGGATAATTATTGATCAAATTTTTTCAAAAGGTATCAAAACTTTAAGTGAAGCAGATATAAATATTATTAAAATAATTGCGGAAGAAAACGAAAACTTAATTTCAGAGATTTCAGTAGCTACAACAAAGAGTATTGAAAAAGCTAATATAAAAATGAAGGCTATTAAAGGATATAATTTATAAATATTGTTCACAAATTTGGTTTTTCTATAGCAAGTTTTTTCATTTTTTCTATCAATGTTGTTCTTCTTAACTTTAGTTTTTCGGATGCGAGACTAACTTGACCAGCAGATTTATCTAAAGCAGCTTCAATTAATACTATTTCTATATCTTGAAGATGCCTTCTAAGATCAATATTTTCATGGTAAAGGAACCAATCTTTATAATTATCCGCATTGGGCAGTGGAATTAAATCTCCATTAGAGGAATCATTATTATGAGAAATTCCAACTAAATCGGCAGCTGCATCCCATAAAGCTTCACTTTCCTCATTTTGGATAGGTATTTTAATTTTAAGTAAATTGTGTTTTACATTTTCCGAATTGATTTCTTTATTTCCAAATAGCACACAAGCTCTTTCAATTAAGTTTTTTAATTCTCTTACATTTCCAGGCCAATTATACTTTTGAAGCGCAGCTATAGCAGTATCATCAAAAACGGGTAATTGATTATTCGTATCACCATCAATTTTAATATCCTCTAAAATTTTATTCACGATTAAGGGAATATCAACTGACCTTTCACTTAACTTTGGAACATCTATTGGAAAAACATTTATCCTATAAAATAAATCTGCTCTAAAATCACCATTTTCTACTTTTTTGGATAAGTCTTGATGAGTAGCACAAACTAACCTAAAATCAACATTAATAGTTTTATTTCCACCAACTCTTTGAATTGATTTATCCTCTAAAGCTCTTAAAAGCTTAGATTGTAAAGATAAAGGCATATCACCTATTTCATCTAAAAATAAAGTGCCTTCCGCTGCTTGTTCAAATCGACCAGCTCTTGGCTTATCGGCCCCAGTGAATGAACCTTTTTCATGACCAAACAATTCTGACTCTAAAAGCTCTGATGGAATTGCTGCACAATTTACTGAGATTAAAGGTCCTTTTCTATTTGATTCATTATGTATGGCTTTTGCTACGAGTTCTTTACCTGTACCAGTTTCACCTAAAACCAAAACATTAGTTTTGGACTTGGATACCATCTGAATAAGCTTTTTCAACTCTTTACTAGGGCTACTTATACCAATGATAATTTCATCAATTTTGTTCTTAATCTCATTCATCAAAATACCTGTATTTAATAAAACATAAACTAGATGTCATTTTTTTGAATAAATAAAAGCACATTAGTTTTTTTTTGTCAAAATTTTGAATAAAAATAAATGTGATTAATATTTTCTTATTCTTTAAAAAAATCATATAAAACAATTACTTAGAATAAATTTATGCCTTTTTGCATATTTGGCCTACTTCTTGCCTTATTCACTCTAAGAAAAAAGAGGGTTAAGATGACTATAGCATATATTCAAAAAAATGAATTCTCCTATGCAGAAGATATATTCAAAGTTTTAAACTCTAGAGTTATAAATGTTTCTGCTATTGGGGATACCTTTAAAAATGATAACCCAATCATAACAACATCGAATAATACTTATATTTGTACTTCATTATGGGAAAATAATTTAGGTGGCCAACAAGGACTTCTCGAGTTTGCAAGAAAAGTAAAAGCAAAAACAATAGTTGTTGTTCATGAAAAATGTAATGAGTTTAAAATAGAAAAACATTTAGGTGGAAATCTAATTCGATTTTATTTTAAAGAAGAACCTAATGAGATTAAGATTAATGAAAATTTTCAGCTCCAATTACTACTAAGTCTAATTCAACCCAAGGATTCTATGACAGCTGGAGATACAAATAGTCATCAATTGCTTAAATTATCTAAAAAAGTTTCTGAGGCAGATGTCACAGTGTTTATTAATGGTCCCACTGGTACAGGTAAGGAGGTACTATCAAGATTTATTCATAAGAATTCAAGAAGAAGTGAAAAACCTTTTGTTGGAATAAATTGTGCAGCAATTCCTGAGAATATGCTTGAAGCCATATTATTTGGACATGAAAAGGGTGCATTCACTGGAGCTTCAACATCAAATAAAGGAATCTTTCGTGCAGCTGACACAGGGACACTTTTATTAGATGAAATATCAGAAATGCCCCTTTCATTACAAGCAAAATTATTAAGAGTTTTACAAGAAAAGATTGTAACACCTCTTGGATCTCAACAAGAAATACCTGTAGATGTTAGGGTTATTGCAACTACTAATCGTTCGATGATGGAAGAAATTAAACAAAATAAGTTTCGTGAAGATCTTTACTATAGACTGAATGTATTTCCTCTATTAACAAAATCACTTGCTGAAAGAAAAGATGATATCATACCTATTGCTACTAATTTATTAACAAGACATATTAAAGAATTATCTGAAATTCCCTACATAGAACACAATGCTATTAAAGCCCTTTTAGACTACAATTGGCCTGGCAATGTAAGAGAGTTAGAAAATGTTATTCAAAGGGCTTTGGTACTTTGTTCCAACAATAAAATATCTGAACTTGATATTATTGTAGATACAGATAATAGCAAAGCATCAATACAAGACAATTTACGAGACCAAATCTTATCTAAAGCATCATTAGAGGAAGGAATAAGTAATGTCTAATATAAAAGCTACGGATCTCCAAAGTAAAGTTTTAAGCTTTCACAATAAGGTATTAAATCCAGCTAAGAATACTTTAGGCCCACAAATTCCTGAAACAGCTTTTTCAGATAGAATGTCAACGGCAATTAGACAAGTTGCTAAAGCTCAAGAAGAAGCTTCTATTAGTGCCAAAAATTTTGAGTTAGGAATTGAAAATGATTTGAGTAAAGTAATGATGAAACAACAAATTTCATCCTTAGGGTTTCAACTAACTTTAAATGTACGAAACAAAGTACTTTCTTCTTATAAAGACATAATGAATATGCCAGTTTAAGAAGTATTGATTATATTTAGGTGCAACAATGACAGATACAACAGAATTTTCAGCTGCTTCAAATAAAACTGATAATGGTTTAGTAACACAAACTAGTAGGTTATTAGCCAACTTTCAAAGATTTACGTCTCAACCTAGTTTTCAGAGATCTTTTCCCGCAGTTATTGCTGTTATTGCAGTTGCAATAGGATTACTAGTATATGCAATTTTGCAGCAACCAGATCGGACAACATTATATGCTTCACTTCCAGATTCAGAGAAATCAAAAGTTGTAGACGCGCTAAAAAATCAAGGGGTTGATGTTACATTAGATCCAACAACTGGTGAAGTTTTGGTACCTGTTGATGATTATCATAGTTCAAGGATTTCATTGGCTGCACAAGGTTTACCTTCTTCTGTACCTGGTGGTTATCAAAGTTTAAATGAACTACCATTAGGATCAAGTCGTTCTGTTGAACTTATGAGATTGAAACAATCCCAAGAAATTGAATTAGCTCGCTCAATTAGAGAAATTGAGGATGTACTTTCGGCTAGAGTTCATCTTGCTCTACCAGAAAAGTCCGTATTTGTAAGAAATCAACAACCACCTACTGCATCTGTTTTCGTACAGTTACCTTATGGAAGGACACTCGGCGCTAGTCAAGTTACAGCAATAGTTCATTTAGTATCTTCATCAATACCAAATATGTCAAAACAAGATGTGACAGTAGTTGATCAAAATGGAGCACTTCTCTCAAAATCTGCTGATGATCCAGATAGCATCTTATCGGATAGTCAACTCGAACATAGAATGAGACTCGAAAGTATTTACAGAAGTAGAATTATGTCTTTAGTTACTCCTATAGTTGGACCAGGTAATGTTAGTGCTCAGGTGAACTTAGATATGGATTTCACTAGGAATGAAACAACTGAAGAAATTGTTGATCCAAAAGGTACAGCTACTAGAAGTAAACAAACTACTTTGGATATTTCAACAGATCTCCCTGCTAGAGGAATACCAGGTGCAGTTTCAAATACACCTCCCACTCAAGCAGAATTGAGTACTTCTCCTACTGAAAATATAGGTGATGATCGAATTAGAACTCGATCCTCTAGTGACATTGAAAATTTTGAGGTCAGTAGAACCATTTCAACAACTCAAAAGCCTTCTAACACTATAGTAAAGATAACAGCTGCAGTTCTCCTAAGAGAAAGTGTTTCAGTAAATCCAGAAACAGGAATAGAGGAGGGCCAACCAATAGCTCCAGAAAAAATTGCAGAAATAGAAAAATTAGTATCAGGAGCAATTGGAATTAGTGCTGATAGAGGTGATACTTTGACCGTAAGTAGTTCCCCATTTGTATCTACATTAGAAGGTGTTGATAAGGAGTGGCATGAAATCCCTTTAATAAAGAATTTGCTAAAACAATTAGTAACAATTTTAATATTAGCCATAGTAGCATTAGGAGTAATACGACCACTCCTCAATAGAATAATGATACCAATCGGACCCGGCGCTCCTGGTGAAGTCCTAGTAGGAATGGAAGATGAAGTAGATGTAGATACAGTAGAAGTTCAAGAAGGGGAATCGTTAGAAGATATTAAAGCAAAACTAAAGCCAAAAAAACAAGCAATATCAGCTGATATGCTTGATACTGCGAATACATATGATGATAAAGTTGCAGTCATAAGAATGATAGTTTCTGAAGAAGCCGGAAAAGTATCAAATGTGTTTAAAGAAATGATTAGTAAAGACATGGGTCCAAGTTAGTAAGTTTACTTTTATATTATTATAAAAAATGGTAATTTTTTAAGAATTAAAAATACTGAGGTTTAAAATGGCAGATGAAAGTGTATTTGAAGGTCTAAGTGGAACACAAAAATCAGCAATACTTATGATGCTTTTAGGTGAAGATGAGGCTTCTGAAATACTCAAAAATCTATCACCAAAAGAAGTGCAGCACTTGGGGACTGCCATGTATTCCGTACAAGGAATAGATCAGGATACAGTAAATAAAGTATTAGATGAATTTCTCGCAATTATCAAAGAACAAACCAGTCTTGGATTAGGAGCAGGTAATTACATTAGAAATGTAATGACAAAAGCATTAGGTGAAGACAGAGCTCAATCTGTATTAGGGCGTATAACACCTTCTAGTAGTGAAAGACCAATTGAAATTCTGGATTGGATGGATGCTAGAGCCATTTCAGAATTGATAGTAGACGAGCACCCTCAAATAATAGCCCTTATAATTTCATATCTTGATGCTGCAATGGGTGCAGATGTATTAAATATGCTACCTGAAGAACTTCAACCAATAATTGTTGAAAGAATTGCAAATTTAGAAAATGTGCAACCAGATGCTATAAGAGAATTAGAAGCAGTAATGGAAAAGAAATTTCAAGCTAATACTACACTAAGAGCATCACAAGTTGGTGGAATTAAAGCAGCTGCGGCTATTATGAATTTTACTACTGGAGATACAGAGCAAGCTATTTTTAAGGCAGTAGCCAAAAAGGATCGTAATTTAATGCAAGCAATACAGGAGGCAATGTTTGTTTTTGACAATCTTATCATGTCTGATGATAAATCTCTTCAAACATTAATGAGGAGTGTTGATACTGAAGATTTAGTACTTGCGCTCAAAGGAACCGATGATGTACTCGCTGATAAGATATTTAGTTGTATGTCAAGTCGAGCAGCTGCTAATATTCAAGATGAAATGGAAGCCTTAGGTCCGGTCCGTCTAACAGAGGTTCAAGAAGCTCAGAAAAGAATTATTAATGTTGCCAGAAGAATGTCAGATGAAGGAACAATAGTCCTTGCTGGCAGAGGTGGAGACGATTATGTCTAATGAATTGATAGGAAGAGTTTATGATTGAAGAATTAGAAGAAAATTCAAATAAATCTCTTGCTGATAATGAGATTGCAAGCTTAATGAAAACTCTTGCGTCTAAAAACTATAAAGAGAATAATTCTTTTCCTAAAAAAATTATAGAACCTTTTAAACCAACTTCTTTATTTGAAATAGCAAAAAAAAATGTTTCAAAAAATGAAAGCAACGTTTCTAAAGAAAAAAATGATATTGATTTAAAAGGTGATACAACTCAACAAGACAAAGAAATAATAGAGAACAACGATAACCAACTTATTGAAGATACATATGAAGAAAACAAACTGACTAATCCTGAAAAAGAAATCAAAAATGATATTCAACAAACAGACCTTGATCAAACTGATACTAATTCAGAAAAAACTCAAGAAACAAAAGAACAAGTTGAAGCTAACAACAATACTGATTCTTTGGAAAAAGATCCTATAGTGAATGTCGGTGTCCCCATAAAAGAAAATCTCTATACAAAAGATGATCTTAATGATGAATATCAAAAAGGAATTTTGGAAGGAGTTCAACAGGAACAAAAAAAAAATATTGAGGAAAGAGGAAACTCAATTAAAGACTTTGATAATTTGATAAAAAAAATAAATGAAAAAACATGTATTGATACGAATACATTAGAAAAGCACATAAAACAAGAAATTATCAAAATTGCGTCAGAACGTGTTGGTTCATTAATTGACGAAATGCCTAGAGAGTTTTTGGAAAAGATTAAATCACTCTCAAATACAATTAGAAAAAAAAGTGAAAAGAAAATACTCAAATTAAATTCAGATGATTTGGAATCTATTGAAAAAATTATTCAAAATGAACCCCTTTTAAAACAATTTGTTTTTCATGCTGATAAATCCCTATCAAGAGGCGATTACATCATAGAAATTGGAGAAATCTCCTTAGAAGATAAAATCAAAGATAGGTATGATATTAACGAAGAATCTACAAAATATTTTGAAATTGATAATACTGTGAACGCAGATAACGAAATTTCTCTTATTAAACAAAATAGTCAAGAAACAGTTCAAAAAAATGAGGCTTTCGATACAAAGAATACTTCAAAAAAAGAGCTTATAAATGATCCACTTTTCAACCAAGAACAAAATATCTCTGAAATCGAATTAAATGATGACAGTAATAATGAACCCAATTCATCAGAACAAGAAATAATAGATGATAACCTCCAAGAAAAACAAAAAAATGTTGAATCTAATAAAACTAACCAAATAAATGATGAAGTTAATGATAAACCAGAAAGTCAGAATATAGACGAATTTATAGAAATGGATAATGAAATCAATAATAAACCAGAAAGTCAGAATATAGACGAATTTATAGAAATAGACCCAGAAATAAATTCAAACAACAAAAATTAAAAATAATTCTTATTTTTTTGAGGATTAATTCGTTAATTTTAATAAGAATTAAAGAGTACAAAAATGATGTTAAATTTTACAGAAAATTTAATTGAAAACATTAGTATCAGCCTTAAGCCTAAAGATACAAAATTAGCTGGCAAGGTATCTAAATATGATGGGAATTTATTAGAGTGTGATGGATTTCCTGCAAATATTGGGGCTATATGTGAGGTTGAAACAGATAATGGTGAATTAGAAAAAGCTGAAATAGTTGGCTTTAAAAATGGAAATAATTGTTTATCGCTATTTCAACCAGGAGCTCAAGTTAAATCAGGATCAAAAGTATTCCTATTAGACGATGGATATTCAATTTCTGTTGGTGAAAACTTACTAGGAAGAGTTATAGATGCCCTAGGTAACTCATTGGATGGAAAAGCAAATCCTCTTTTACGAGAAACCTGGCCTCTTAATGGTGTGCAACTTAACCCATTGTTAAGAAAAAATGTCTCTCAACCATTAGATGTTGGGATAAGGGGAATTAACGGGTTATTAAGTGTGGGTAAGGGACAAAGGATTGGAATTATTGCAGGATCTGGAGTTGGAAAATCCGTGCTACTCGGAATGATGAGCAAAAATACTGTTGCTGACGTTATTGTTGTTGGTCTAATTGGAGAAAGAGGTCGTGAAGTAGGCAAGTTTGTTAATGAAATTCTTACAGGCGAGTCAAAAAATCGTACAATAGTTGTAGCAGTACCAGCAGATAGATCTCCTCTACTACGGATAAGAGGCGCAAATAGAGCAACTGCAATTGCTGAATTTTTTAGAAGCCTTGGAAAAAATGTTTTATTAATAATGGATTCCTTAACTAGAGTAGCTCATGCTAGAAGAGAAATAGGCTTGGCTCTAGGCGAACAACCAACAGCCAAAGGATATCCCCCATCAGTTGTATCACTAATTCCCAAACTTGTAGAAAGATCTGGAACTGGGATTGGAGAGCAAGGTAGCATAACTGCATTTTACACAGTATTGGCAGATGGTGATGATGCTACTGATCCCGTTGTAGATACTGCTAGAGCAATACTTGACGGACATATTTTACTATCTAGAGAAAATGCTGAACTTGGAATTTATCCAGCTCTTGATATTCCTAAATCAGTAAGTCGCGTTATGACTGATATTACAAGTAAAGAACATCAAGAACTCGCAAATAAATTCAAAAAAATGGTTTCACTATATTTAGAGAATAGAGACCTAATTCTTATGGGTGGATATTCACCAGGCCAAGATTTAGATCTCGATGAAGCAGTACAGCAGTGGCCAAATTTAGTTTCATTCTTAAAACAAAGCCAAGAAACAAAGGCTGATTTTTCAAATTCCCTTAATGAATTAAAAAAAATTATAGTTGGTTCTTGATATGAGAGCAAAAAGTAAATTATTTGAGTTATTAGCGTTGAAAGAGAAACTTGAAAGAAATAAACACTTTAAACAAGCTAAAGACATTAATGAAGAAATTCAAAAAAATAATTCTTTAAAAGAAAAATTGAAAGAAATTACGAGACAGGAAAAAGAAACAAACAATTCAATTACTGCAATTCAATTAAAATCAAAAAATTGGTATGGCTTAAAAATTCAGGAACAAATTTTAGCTTCAGAAAATAAAGACCTTTTTTTACAAAAAGAAAACTTTCAAATTCAAAAAAAAATAGCACAAAAGCAACATAAAATGAAAAATTCACTGGAAAAGGCCTCATTACATAAAAAAATAGAACAAGAGGTTGCTGAAAAAAAACACCTTTTTTCCGTTCCACTTAATAATAAGAGTACGGTTAAATAAGTCTTTAAAATCTAGAATGGCATTCAAATTGCAATCTATCATTATTAGAATTCATAGATTAATATTTAAAAAATAGAAATGTCATCTGTCGTATTAAATAGTGAAAATAATCTTTCGCAATGTAAAAAAAACTTAAATATGGAATCTGACAAAGTGTCAGACGATAGTTTATTTAGTTCCTTATTTGTAATCATCTCAGATAATAATGAAGAAAGTTCTTTATTAGATAGAAATTTATCTTTTAGTGGAAAAAATCAAGCAGATGGTATTTTTAATATTGATAATGAGAAAAATAATAATGAGCTATTTTCAAATTTTGACGAAAAATTTTTATTAAATGATTATAAAAAATCCCTCAACCCAAATAATATTAATAAAGAAATTATTCCAAAGCATAATAGTTCTTTCAGTGATAATTCTTTTGAATTTGATTTTGAAATTCTGAGTACTAACAATACTAAAGAAGTCAAAGATTTTTCTAAAAATTTTTCTGAAATTGTCAAAAAAATAAATGACGAAACATCTATCAAAAAAATAAACTCACAATTAGACCAACAAAAAATTCAAAACAACGAAAAAATTTATTTTTTAAATACTAAAAGTGAAAACCCTGTAATAAATAAAAAAGAAAATCCAGAGGATTTTAATCTTAACAAACTAAAATTTAAAGAATTTAGCACTGATTTAGACTATAAATTTACCAAAGAAATCAAACAAGATTTTTTATTAAATAGTAATAAAAAGGAATTTTTAAATAAAATAGAAAGTTATTCCAATCCATTAAATTTTATCAAGTCAGCAAGTAAAGAGAATGTTTCTAAAGTAGATAACGCATATAACTTTTCTCAGGTTAGCAACGTCAGTCATAACACAAATATTTTTAATCAGAATATGGGTGGTAATTTTAATGGAGGTCATTCTTTTTACTCTGGACAAGGAAATTCCATAGAGTATCTGAATATGCTTGATAAAACCTGGGGTAATAATCTTCTGAATAAAATAGAAAAAATTATGAAAAATGGGGAAGAATCCCTTGAGATATCCTTAAAACCTAAAAATTTGGGTAAAATGAAAATCACTCTTAGTTTAACTAATGATACTGCGAAAATAAATATTATAACTGAAAACTCAAGTGCTGCACTTCTTCTTTCAGAGGCTGAAAGTAAATTGTCACAAATGCTTGAAAATACTGGATTAAAACTGTCAAATTTTAGTACAAATTCAGATCAAAATAAGAAAAACAACACAAAAAATGGTAATCAAGATAATACTGGAAAAAAAATGCTTGCAAATGATGAGATAAGCCTTGAAAAAGGAAATCAAATGGTGAGCAAAATAAATTCTGAAAATCAAATTCTTAATTTACTAGCGTAAAGGAATTTATCATGGCTGATGAAAATACAGAAGAAAAAAAGAAAGGTGGAATACTTAAATTACTGATGTTTATCGGTGGTGGTATTTTACTTATAGGGATTGGTCTTGGAGTTGGATTTTTTCTTTTTGGAGGTAAACCTGCAGATCCTTCTGCTGAAATTGAAGAAATAATTGAAAGAAAAATGAAAGAGGCTGAAGAAGCAAAAGCAGCTGAAGAAGCCGCAAATGCTGATCCAGATAAAAAAATAGCACCTGAAGTTGAAAATTTTGTCACTACTTATTATGAATTTTCGGGTACATTTACCACCAATCTGAGAAATTCTACTAAGTTTTTGCAAGTTGGAATTGGTGTATCTACACAATATGACGATACAGTTATGGCTAATGTAGAAATGCACCAATTGTCTCTAAGATCAGAAATCCTAGGAATGATGAGTGAATTTTCAGAGGAAGAGATACAAGGAAAAGCTGGTAGAGACGCTTTATCAGCTGCTATAGCCGAAGCTATAAATAAAAAACTTATAGAATTAGAAGATTTTGGAGGTGTTGAATCAGTCCATTTTACTTCTTTTATGCTGCAATAGAGGAAATTATAGTTGGTATCATCAAGAAAATTATCTAGCGATGAAGTAGATGCTCTAATCGAAGGACTTCAATCTGATAGTGATGAAAATAGTACTTCTAATACATCTGATCAAGATAATGTAAGGCCATTTAAGTTTGGCACTGATGATCTTACACTTCTAGGTGATTACTATGCCTTGAGGATGATAAATGAAAGATTTGCCAGATTTGCTAGAGCAGTTTTTCTTCCTATGCTAAGAATTCAACCCAGAATTTCATCCTTTCCTCCAGAAGTTAAAACTTTTGATGAATATACATCTGGAATAGAAAGTTTTATGAGTTTAACTGCAAGTCGGATAGAAGAATTGAGAGGAAATATGATGTTGGTAATGGATCCAACATTTATTTCTATTCTAACAAATTCATTTTATGGCGGTCAACTTGGACCAGATAAAAGTAAAAAAACAGAATTCACAACAACTGAGGATAGGTTAATTGAAATTATTTCAGAGGGTTTAAACAGAATGCTGGAGACCGCTTGGAAAGATTTAATGCCTATAAATCTTTCAGTTCAAGGAAGAGAAGTTAATCCTCAATTCGTATCGTTTGTAGATGGATCTGAGTTAGTTATAATTTGTTCTTTTGTGGTTCAACTACCTGGTATGGATGCTGCTAACTTTGACGTAATATATCCTCTTCAAACTCTAAAACCTATTGCCTCACTATTACGCTCTAAAGTTCAATCAGATAAAGTTGAGGATAATGTTTCTTGGAGGCAGCGCCTAGAAAATGCAGTTCTAGAAGTACCTCTTAAACTTACAGCAAGACTTAGTAAACCAGTTGTATCCATGAGTAAATTAATAAATCTGCAACCAGGAGAAGTAATTCCTATTCAATTAGGTGAAGGGGTAGAAGTTAGAGTCGAAGATAAACCTATTTTTTTAGGGGAAATGGGTGAAGTGTCTGGACAATCTGCTATAAATTTGAATAAGAGAATTTCATCATAGAAAATACTTCTGTAAATAGAAAAGGATGTAAAGATGGCTGAAGAAAATACTGAAGGAAGTAATGAAAATATAGTAGATAATTCTAGTGAACCAGCAAATGAAAAGAAACCTGGTAAGGAAAATCTACGAGTTCTTGAAAATATTGATGTTGCCCTAACTGTAGAAGTTGGAGGAGCTGAAATAAAGATTAAAGAACTTCTAAGGCTTGGTGAAGGTTCAGTTGTAGAGCTTGATAGGTTGGCCGGGGATCCACTTGATATTTTAGCAAATGGAACAATGATTGCTAAAGGAGAAGTCGTAATGGTGGGTGAAAGATATGGTGTGAGATTTACAGAAATAGTTGATCCAGAAAAAAGAATGGAAAGCGTATAACTTGTCATTTTTTTGACTTATTATAATAAAATAATAATGATGATCATAAATATCCCTTTTTTTCTTATATAAAACTTAATTAATACGTTGGCACGTTTCTTGCCTTTTTTATAAAAAGGAGGCAAAGATGGACATCCAAGGGATAACTACAACACAAATACTTACAGTAGGTATTTTTTTAGTTGGCCTAATATTTTTACAAATATTCATTACCAAAAATAAATCCAAATTTTCTTCAAAATGGGGAGGGAATAAAAGAATCCATATTGTTGAAGAAAAAGCATTAAGTACAACAGAAAAAATTAGAATTATTTCTATTGATAATAGTGAATTCTTATTGATTTCTAATAAAGGTAAAAAGAGTTCTTTTTTAAAAATAGATAGCGATCTTAAAATCTATAAAAAAAGAGAGTCCTCAAATTCTAATTTAAATAAGGGCCCAAAATTAGAAGAAAGATTTAAATTAGGAACGCCTAAACCAAAAATATCTGAAAATCCAAGAGAACACGAACTTAGCAAAGCTATTAAAATAGCTAGAGAAATGAATCCAAATGTGAGCTACAAATAATGAGAATTCCTGTTAAATTATTAATTATATTTCAAATAATTTTATTTGTTTCTTTTTCTAACACTTCTTTAGAAGCCGAAACATTATTTGAGAGTTTTGGAGTTGGTCTACCAGCTGTAAATGTTTCCGACACTCCGGAAGGTGAAACCACATATTCACTGTCTTTACAAATACTAGCATTAATGACAGTTCTTACAGTGTTACCATCTTTAATATTAGGTATGACATCTTTCACTCGAATTATCATTGTTTTATCAATATTACGTCAGGCAATGGGTACCCAGCAGACACCTCCAAATCAAGTTTTGATTGCTGTCGCACTTTTTTTAACGCTTTTTATTATGACCCCTACTCTTTCAAAAATTAATAATGAATCTCTTACACCTTACTTAAATGGTGATGTTGCTGCCGAAAAAGCACTTAAAAATGCAAGTAATATTGTAAAAGATTTTTTAGTTTTTAATACTAGAAAAAATGACCTGCAAATGTTTGCAGATTTAGCAGGTGATGATAAATATGAAAATAATTATGAGGTTCCTTTACCAGTATTATTACCAGCTTTTATAACTTCTGAATTGAAAACAGCATTTCAGATTGGCTTTCTCTTATTTTTACCTTTCCTAGTTATTGATATGGTAATTGCATCCACTCTTATGTCTTTAGGAATGATGATGCTTAGCCCTATGTTAGTTTCCCTTCCTTTCAAACTACTACTATTCGTTCTGGTTGATGGTTGGGCCATGACAGTTGGCTCTCTAGTAGCAACTTATTCATCTAGTTAGAGGAAAAAATGGACTTTGATGCTAATGTAGAATTTTTGAGACTTGCATTTTACCAAATAATACTAACTGCTGGTCCTTTATTGGGTGTAGCACTCGCGGTGGGATTAATTATCGGAATTATTCAAGCCGCTACTACTATTAATGAAATGACATTAAGTTTTGTACCAAAGTTAGTAATAGTAGTTTTAACATTTGCTTTACTTGCTAATTTCATGCTTGTTAGTCTTTCAGATTATTTTCTATTTATTTTTGATAGAGTTGCAGGAATGGGATACAGTTAATGCTTGATTTTCCTATTAGTAATATTGGAACACTCCCTGGTTTAGAACTACAAATAATTCAAGATAAAATCCTATTATTTTTATTTTGTAGTATCAGAATTAGTGCTTTTTTAATCTCTTCTCCTATTTTTGGTGCAGGATATGTTTTGTTACCAGTAAGGATACTTTTTGGGATGGTACTAACTTTAAGTGTATTTCAACATCAAAGTGATTTAATAGAAATTCAAACCATAACGTCAGCAATAGGAGTAATTCTTATTATTAAAGAGATTGCTATTGGTTTAAGTGCAGGTTTAATTTTAACTATTTGGTTTTCTGCCGCATCACTTGCAGGTGAAAAAATAGCGAGTACTTCCGGTCTCGCTTTTGCTGCTCAGGTTGATCCAAATACAGGTGCTTCGACACCCGTAATAAGTCAAATTTTGATGTTATTTTTGCTAGTAATTTTTTTAGCTATTGATGGTCATCTTATAGTCCTTAGAACAATGTTAGATTCATACGAGTATATCAGAATAGATTCTATTCCTACATTAGATATATTACTTAAAACTGGAATTGGTGCTGCAGGTTCTATGTTTTTAGCAGCAACTATCATCATGTTACCAGTATCTGTTCTTTTACTAATGGTAAACCTTTCGATTGGGGTTATGACTAGATCCGCACCCACTTTAAATCTTTTTTCTTTTGGTTTTCCCATCACTTTACTTGGTACATTTATCTTTTTATATTTCTCTGCTTCCTCAATTGGTTTTGCAATGTCTGATCTAGTAGAATCTGCAATTGTATCTATGCAGGATATGATATGGGGAATAACCTATGGCTGAAGAAAATGAAGATGGACAAGAAAAAACTGAAGAACCATCCCAACGGAAGATAGAAAAAGCCAAAGAAGACGGTAAAGTATTAAGCTCAAAAGAAATGTTTGTTTTCACAAATATTTCTATGGGATTAATTTTAATGTTTGCTTTTTTTTTGGTAGCCAGACAATATTTATTTGAATGGGCAGATTTATTTGTTTTTGATAGTGATACAAAATTAGACGACCTACCAAGTATAAAAACCAATTATGCATTATGGTATTTTTTAAAAGTAAGTCTTTTTTTTGGTACTCCAGTTTTTCTTATTACTGTGGGGACCCAGCTTGCTGTTGGTGGAATAAACTTTGCTCCTAAAGCAATGTCATTTAAAGGGAGTAAATTAAATCCCATAAAAGGATTTAAAAATATAATTTCTATAAAATCTTTAGTAGAGCTAGGAAAATCTTTACTCAAGGTATTTTTACTAATGGGTGCGTCAGCATATGTCATATATCTCTTCTTACCTGAAATTATAAAAATATCAGATGGAAATTTGAGTTCAGCACTTGAAACATTAAAAAAATTATTCCCTTACTTATTAATTGCCTCTCTGATTTCCTTAGCAGTGATAGCTGCAATAGATTATTTTTGGCAAAGACATCAGCACATAGAATCATTAAAAATGACGAGGCAAGAACAAAAGGATGAATTTAAACAAACTGAAGGATCTCCCGAGGTTAAACAAAAAATAAGGCAAAAGCAAATTGAAGCTAGTATGGCGTCAGCTGCTCAAAGAAAGTCAGTTGATAATGTTTCTAATGCAACAGCTATTATAACAAATCCAACTCATTTTGCGGTTGCACTAAGATATATTGTTGGAGAAGCAGGAGCACCAGAAGTTGTGGCAATGGGTAGAGGTAATGTAGCTAAAGATATAATTAATAAAGGAAAAGAAGAAAATATTACAGTTTATAGAAGCCCTTTACTAGCAAGGGCATTATTTTTCACTTCTGATATTGGAAAGGAAATTTCAGAAAAGCTTTATAATGCAGTTGCCGTAGCATTAGCTTATATTTATAAAATTGATAAAGGGGAATTGGTTGATGAACCAGAAATTGAAATTCCAAAAGATCTAAGATTTAACGAAAATGGTAATTTAATTAAAGATAAGGAATAATATGCCAAGACGACATCATAAAAGTTATGGAGATTGGATAAGCACAATGTCTTTTTTTGGCGTATCAATTTATGCCTGCCTTAAAGGGATAGAATTTTTTGATCAGGGAAATTTTATCAGAGCATTTTTTTTAATATTAGCATCCATACTCTGCTTATTAGGTTCCTTGAGATATCCTATTGCAAGATTTTTTGATGAAATTAACAAAAGAAGACAATGAAAAACAGAACAAATAATTTTTGCAATGGCTGCAAATTTTTATACATTACTTATGACAAATTTAAACCATGGGGGTGCTCAAATTTTGGCTTTAAGTCTCGTAATCTACCAAGTCACGTTGTTTATGCTACAACTGGCATGAAATGTGCTTATTTTATAAAAAAGGATACTTTTATTAAATCTCAGAAAAAATATAAAGGCCGTGGGAGAATAGCATGAGTGCAGAATTAGATACAATTGAAGAAAGCATTAAGATTGCTTTAGATGCAGCCGACGCAGCGACAGATATTACTTCTGAATATAATAAGGTAAAAAGAGAACATAAAAAGTTGGAGGCAAAAGTGAAGCAAATCCATCGGTACACAACCATAATTTTTGGAAGTTCTATTTTAGCATCAGTTGTTGCAATAGGGTTTTCTTCAGTACTTTATTTTAAATCCATGTCTGACTTGTCTGTGATGACTACTACAAACAGAGAAGCATTAGTTATATTTGCTGAAAATGTTGATGCATTAAAAGAAACCACAAATAACCTAAAAATGGCCATGGATAATCAAGCGCTAATTCAAGACCAGAATAAAAAAGTATTGAACAAGATTGAAGTTATGCGAGATGATTTTAAAACAACTACAAATTCTATGCAATCGCAGGTTAAATCAGCTAATGAGCAACTTTCTGGAGAAATTGCAAATTTTAGTGGACAATTATCTAACACTGTTTCAGATACTTTGGTTTCACAAATGAATGGACAACTAGCTCAAATTGAATCATTGATAAATGGTATTCAAGAGTCCTACTCTAATTCTTTAGAGGGGATTTCTACCACTCTTGCTGATAATAAGACAATGCAAAGTCTAGCTGATACTCAAAATCTATTATCACAACAAATTAAGTTATTAGAAAAAAAGAATACTGAAATGATTCAAAAATTGCAAAGTAAAGATAATCATATAAAATTTCCTTAGTTTAAAAACTTAATTAATTGTGATGGCTGAACAAAACGAAAATTATAAAAATGATACTTTGGATGAAAACTCAAAGATTGATAGCACCCCATATCTTAAAATAGCTGAGCATGGTAGATCTTCTAGAACCAAGGCTTTAAAGTTAAAAATTGAAGATGTGATTGTTGCAGTAGATGGCACAGAATTCAGGTCAACTTCAGATAATTTGGTAGATCTTTTGTCTAGTGAAGAGCATGGAAAGTGGTTGCTGACAATTTTTAGGGAAGGTCAATTTTTTGAAATTTTCACAGCAGGACCACTTGGAGGTGTTTTGAAATTCACCTCTGATGATGAAACTCAATTAATTGCAAGTAAGTTTTCTGAAAGACCCATCATTGAAAAATCAGCATTTCGAACTTTTGAAGTATTAAAAAACTTGCACAAAAAATGTGATGTGTACGACACTACTTTCTCACAAATAGCTGTTTTTCTTCCACCAGTTTGGTTATTACAAAATAGAATGTGGGAGCCATTTATTGCAGTAACTTCTGTCTACCTAATTACATTTAACGTAAGCCTTATTCTTTTTCTTATTTCTTCATTACTCATTGCTGTCTATTTTAAGCAAGGCCAAATTACTATACGAAGGAGTTATAGTATGTTTCAAGAATTTCAGGTCTGGGCAATTATAGCTGCAACAAATGAAGCTACAGTGCAACAAATTTGTAGAAAATTTGATCCAAAGTGTGACTTTTTAAAAAGTCTAGTTGGACCTCCATCAAAAAGTGATGAAGATAATAAGAATAAGAAAAAGAAGCGTAAAAGTGGTAATGTAGCTTCAGTGTCTCCAATTACTTATTAATTTTTTTTTAATTTAAAATTATTAAATAATTAAACAACTCACTATAAGTTTGTCATTTATAGTGTTATCTTAAATTAGTCAGTATGTTAAATTTCTATTATATAAAATAAGTGAATTGCTTTACTGAGATTTAAAGCTAAGAAAATTATTAATCTAGAAATTACTAATTAAAAAAGAGTAATAAATTAGTAAACTAAATAAGATACCTCTTATAACAGAAATCCGTACAAAATTATAATCATCAAAACTTTTTTTAATTTAAACTATTTTTTTGTACATAATTTCATTGTATTTCATTTCTAAAGAAATGCTATTTTCAATTAGAAAATATTCTACCAAATATTTTATGAATAAAGTAAATACCTTTACAAATTCTAATCTTCTGTACTTATTAGATATTCAATCTAATTATTTATTATATATATGAAAATGACTTTGGATTTATCACAAATTTAAAATTTAGCAAATTAGAAAACACACTAGCTTTCTATAACTAACAATAATTCAATAAAACTAAAAATAGTTTGAAAACAATTTAAGGATATAAAATTTCTTCATTTGTTTTGATAATTTCATCACTAATTTACTAATCAATCTCCTTTCACCATTTAAAAAGCAAAGAGAAATATATACGTATAAAAAGGAAGTTAAATTGTAAGAACTTATTGGATGAATATGTAGTAAGTATAGATACTGTAGTGAAAGTTAAAAATCAAAAATCTATTTCAATTTCTATCCTTCGATTTTTAGATCTACCCTCAGATGTATCATTACTCTTTATTGGCTTGGCCTCTCCAAAACTCACAGCCTGCATACGGTCAGCAGTTATAGTTCCTGCTTTTTCCATCTCTTGAACCACACTTGCAGCTCTTGCTGCTGCTAAATCCCAATTATCTCTAAAGTTAGAACCAAATTTTAGAGGTACATTATCTGTATGACCAGATACTGTGATTTTGCTAGTGGGTCCAACACCGGTAGTAGCAATCTTTGCCATAATTGTTCTAGCTTCATCGGTCAACTCAGCAGAACCAGATGGGAAGGCTCCTCCAGCTCCGACTGTTACAAATACTTTACCGTCTTTTCTTTCAACTTGAACTAATCCCTTATCAATTTCTTGTCTAAGGGCTACTTGGAGATTATCCTCAGCAATTTTGGCCTTTTGATCCTGTGCGGATCCGCTACCAGAATCATTTCCTTCATCATTTGAAACTTGATTATCATTATCATTGCTTTTGGCCGAAGCTGCAAGTTCTGCTAATTTTTGTTCGATACCTCCAAAAAGTACTTCTTGTTCAGCTTTTCCAGAAGCCGCCCGAGCTTCTTCTAGAGCTTTTAATGTTTCTTCGATAAGCTCTGCTGTATCTTTTTTATCATCATCTTCATTTGTATTATTAAAATTCACAAAAACTTTGTCACCGAGCGACTCTATTGTAACATCTCCCCTTCCAATGGCTTCTTTAAGAGCTTTTGCTAATTCATCTGTTTCTAATTGACCACCATCTGTCTCTTTTTTATCAGTTTCACCACCATCAGAATCTTTTTCTTTTTGTTTTTGTTCTAATTCAGGCTGCTCAATAGTAGTAGTCTGCTGCGTCATTTGTTTTGTAACTGAAGGACTAGGGGAAGGACTGAAGTTCAATGACAACACTGTTGTACCTTTAGGTTGTTCAACTACTGGCACTATTCTTTGAACACCGAACGCATTTTTTAATGACCCTGAGATTTGTTTAAATTTAGGTACATTAAATTCAGCAAAAGAAAGAATTAATACGAAAAATGCCATTAGCAGTGTAGCCATATCTGCAAATGTAGCCATCCAAGCAGGAGCTCCAGGAGGAGGACATTTAGGACACTCCTGTTCTTCTTCTTCTTCAACCTCTTCTGTAGCTTCAGCCAT
The DNA here is from genome assembly GCA_902578545.1 of uncultured Alphaproteobacteria bacterium. Lineage (GTDB taxonomy): Bacteria > Pseudomonadota > Alphaproteobacteria > Rhodobacterales > Rhodobacteraceae > CACIIZ01. The sequence goes on along the minus strand of CACHDI010000006.1, from coordinate 92,968 downwards.
TAATGTAGTCCATAATTAAATTTAAAGAGTTTTTCTAGGCAGCTTCTAATTTTGCTTGCAACTTAGGTGGTAAATTAGCCAGCATTTGATCTTGAATATTTCTGGGCGATTCACCTCTGGCAATGTTTCTCAAACCCAAGACAACCATTTCTCTATAAGTAACTTCATATGCGGTATAGCTTTCTAATTTTGTCTTCATAGGTAAAAACAAAACATTAGCAACAAATGCACCATATAATGTTGTAAGTAATGCAACAGCCATAGCAGGTCCGATTGCTTTTGGATCAGCCATATTTCCAAGCATCAGAACAAGGCCAACTAACGTTCCAATCATTCCCATTGCAGGCGCTATGTCTATCCAGGCTCCAACTACTCCATGATTAGTTTCATGTCTAGCTTTCATAGCTTTAATTTCCTGATTAAGCTGTGAAGTTAATTTTGCTTCATCAGCTCCATCAACTAACATCTGCATTCCTTTAGCAAAAAATTTATCTGGTACTTCTTGACCTTCAAGAGCCATCATTCCATCTTTACGAGCAATACCAGCTAGTTCAACCATTCTTTCAATAAGTTCGTCTTGTTTTTTTACAGGTGGGAAGAATGCTTTAGCCATTACACCAAAACTACCTAAAAAAGCTGGAAGAGTAGAGCTATACATAACACCAAAGGCAGTACCACCAAAAACAATCTGTACGGAAGGAACATCAATAAATGTATTTATGCTACCCCCTGCAGTCATTGCTACTACAATTAATCCAATCGCTCCTAATATTCCTACTAATGATGCTATATCCATTGGTTCAATATTACCTTTGTTTTGTAAAAGTTAGTGTATTTTTGCAAGAATAATACCAAGTTAAAAATAATTATAAATTACAAAAATATTGTTAATTGTTCATGCGTGATTAAATAATATAATACTATAATGATATTATTTCAATTACATTGATTTAACAAAATGTTCAAAATTACCAATATATCCAAGAAGTCTATCTATATATTTTCATTTATTTTATCTAGTATCGTACTGAATCCTCAAATCATATTAAGTCAATCTAATCAATTCTACTTAAAAGAACACCTCGTAGTTGATTTATTTACCTCTACAGAATGGATGAGATGCAGCGTAGGACAAAGATGGAATGGTGAAACATGTATTGGAAAAATTATTAGTTTGAATCATGAACAGATGGATGAGGTGTTAAGAATAGCCTCTGATCAACTTGGTTCAGGTTGGAGATTACCTACAAGAAAAGAATTAGAATCTTTAGTATGTAAGGATTGTAAAATTCCTAAGATTGATAGTAAAGTATTCCCAAGAACTGAACCTGTTCCTTATTGGACTGGTGAAAGGAATAAATTTGCTAAGAAACATTATTGGTCAGTAAATTTCTATACAGGAAACACTTATGGTAGATTTTATCCTTACCAATCTTTAGCTGTACGGTTAGTAAGAGATAGATGATTTAAGCCAAATCATTCTGAAACATTTTCTCTTTTCTTGTCCCAATACCAAAAAATTATTTTAAAAATGAATATAATAAAACCGATAATCATTATTGTATTTGCCACTTTTTGAGTCGTTATGTGTTTAAGGTAAGAAAGTTCATTTCCACCTGCTAAGCCAAGAATAACTACAAAAAGCACCATGCCTAAAAAAACTCTTAATATCATGCACCTTTGACAAGGGGCTCCAGTGTCTTTTGAACTTGAATATCTTTTCATTATAATCTCGTTAAATTATTCATCTAATACTATGAAAATATAATACCAAATCAAAATATAATAAGCAAAAAAAATAACTTTTTTTTGACATTGCAAAAATGTCATATTATCATTTAATACTTAAATTATTGATTTAATTGAATAATTTTGTCATAATCTTGACTTGGTCCCCAGTCAAATTGTTTTTTTGATTTTTTCTTTTTTTTGAACAAACTAAAGAAAAAAGGAGAAAAAAAATGCAATTGACACCTTCATTAAATATCAAGCAAAGGCAGTCATTAGTAATGACTCCACAGCTTCAGCAAGCTATAAAACTATTACAGATGACAAATTTAGATTTGTCTAAATATCTAGAAGAACAAACATTTGAGAATCCATTTTTGGAAACAGAAGAAAATAATTCTGCCCTACAAAATGAAAAATTAGATGAACTCACACCTAAGATTAATGAATCAAACGATAAAAATGAAGTAGATAAAACGTTACAAACTGGAAATGCTCTATCGGATGATCCAACATCTAACGAGGATTTTGATAATAGATTTGATTGTAATCTAGTTGAATATGATGGATCCAGCCATACTAATACTCAATTTCAAGGTAATGCGACTGATAGTGAAAATATACTTGAGCTTACAGTTGAGGATCATCCTAATTCACTCTATCAGCATGTTGAAAAACAAGTACTTTATGCTTTTGAAAGCCCAGAGGAAAAATTTATTGCACTTAAATTTCTAGAACATCTAGAACCTTCGGGTTGGTTAGGAAAGGCATTGGATGAAATAGCTATGGAGTGTGGTATTTCCCTAGAAATAGCTGAAAAAATTCTACAAAAACTTCAAAATTTTGAACCTGCTGGATTATTCGCACGAGATCTTAAAGAATGTTTATTGATACAAGCTAAAGCTAGTGATAATTATAGTTTGAGCCTAGAATTATTACTTCAAAATTTAACACTATTAGCAAAAGGTGATTTGAAATCTTTATCAAAAAAATGTAACTGCAAAGTGAGTGATGTAACCAATTATCTTAAACTTATTAGAAGTTTTAATCCAAAACCTGGTGCCTTTTTTGAAAATGATTTGCCTCAAATTAATTCTCCTGACTTAATAGTAAAGAAAACGAAAAATGGCTGGTCAGTTGATTTAAATAAATCAACACTTCCTACAGTTTTTGTTAATGAAGACTATGCATCTAGAATAAATTCCAAACCTAAGAATGATAAAAAAGATAATGTCTTTGCAAATCAAGCGCTTGCATCTGCTAGATGGCTAAAAAGAGCTCTTGAACAAAGGAATTCTACTACTTTGAAAATTTCTGCAGAGATTGTGAGAAGACAAACTGACTTCCTTGATAATGGGTTAGATTTTCTTAAGCCTTTATCTTTAAAAGATGTAGCAGAAACTGTTGGTATGCATGAAAGTACTGTAAGCAGGGTTACAGCAGGATTATTAATGAACACACCAAGGGGTACTTTTACATTAAAATCATTTTTTAGTGTCAGCATTCAAAGTAACTCAAATGGAGTAGGAACCTCTGCTGCTGCAGTAAGACATATGATTTCAAAAATGATATTAGATGAAAAGCCAGTTAAGCCATTAAGTGATGACGCTATAGCAAAAAATATCAGTAAAAGAGGAGTCAAACTCGCCAGGAGAACAGTTGCAAAATACAGGGAAATATTGAATATTCCATCATCATCTGAAAGAAGAAGAAAAGCAAAAATGGAAATGTCTATTAGCTAATTTTTGATTAAAAATTTTTACTATTTTTTTACTGAGGGTTTTTCTTTAAGCACTTGTATTATTGCTTTTACATGATCTTCAGATATATCAAATCTTTTTCTTAAATTTTCAATCTCAATTTGTTCGTCTGAATCAATTTCTCCATCCTCTAAAGCACTTGCTATTTGAGCTTCTAATATAGCTTTTCTTTGAGCCACTTGATGAGCAAATGCATTAGCAACAATACCGGTAAGCAGAGCTACTGAAAAAACACCCATAACAGCAGTGAATGCGCCTATTATTTTTCCCAGTGGTGAAATTGGGGAAACATCACCATAACCAACTGTAGTAAGCGTTATTAAAGACCACCACATTGTCTCAGGTATAGAACTAAATTTATCAGGTTGAACACTATTTTCAGCAACATACATCAGGGATGAAGCAAAGAATAATGCTAATATAAATAGATAAGAAGCAGCAGCAAAAGAAGACCTTTCATGATGTATAGCAGAAAATAAGTCTTCTAGAGCACTTGAATAATGAGATATTTTTAGCAATCTTAATAACCTTAGTACTCTCAACCATCTAAGATCAACACTGAATAATAGTGGTAATAAACTTGGTAATATAGCCAACAAATCAATTATACCAGTGAAACTAAAAATGTACTTAATTCTATGCTTCATTGTAGATTTATGACTACCATCACCTCTTGCACCTGTAGCCCAAATTCTTAGGAGATATTCGACCAAAAAGATTGAAACTGAAAATACTTCAAAAACATAAAATTGTTTTCTATATGTTGAACCAATTGATTCAACCGATTCTAGAGAAACTGCCAAAAGATTTAAAATTATTAAAGTTGATAATAAAAAATCACTATATTGACTTACTTTGTCACCAGGCTTCGCCTTTTCTAAAATTTCTAAAGTACGCTTTTTTGATAAAAAAACCAAATTAAACCCAAGCTTTACTCTTGGGTTTTTTACTTAAATCGGCTTTCATCATCTCACTAAATGCATCAGCAACTCTTTTTTGTGCTTCTTTATTTTTCTTCAAATCTGGGTGAAGAGGTATTAAAAAGTCACCATTATCTCTAATGATGGGATCTAAATAAAGTTCGTCATATTTAGCTAAAAGAGTTTTTAAATCTTTCATAAGATGTTGTTCAAGTTCTTCCATAATAGCCCCACTTGTAATTCTTTTTATTTTAAAAGGTTTTTAATCTTTTTCAAGTTGCTGTCTTAAAGAAAGTACTAACGACCAATGTTTCTTTATAAATTTTGGTACATTTGAAGGGGAATTTATTGTAAGGCTTTTATTATCTCCTTCAAAATTCAAACCACTTTCATTTAATACCTGATCGATTTCTCCAATGTTAATATGAGATGAAGCATCATAAACAATAATTGGCTCAACTTCTTTTTTGAAAATAGTTTTGATTTCAACTGCAGGTAAAATATTTTCTGCAGCTGTAAAACCTAATGGATTATTGTCTAGCTTATTTTCTTTTTGTTTATTCCATACCTTAGAAACTTTTTGATAATATGGAACATTAAACTTTTTCTTATTGGAATGATAATGTTTTATAACGTCTTCCCAATTTTGATGTCTTCCATAAAGTTCCTTTACAAACTTTGCAGCATATTGGATATTTTTTTCAGGATCAAACATATCGTCTAAAGAGCTAAATGCTCCTTTATGCCATCTGTAATTCAACTGCATGCATCCTACATCTATATTCTTAGATCCATTGGATACAGCATTTTTAAGGTATTTAAGTGCCCCTTTTTTTGTTTCAAAATAGAGTCCTTTACCAGCATGATTAATAGACCAGGGCCAGCCTTTAACCTCACCAGATGATAATTTTCTTCCTGCTTCAACCCTTGAAATACTACTTAACAAATGTATTGGTAGATTAGTTTCAGATTCAATACGATTAGCAATTTTTTCACAATTAGGCTTGTTAGTTAAATCTGCTGACCAACATAAGCCAATAGCAAAAAATACATACAGGAATGAGGTTATAAAAAGTTTTGAAAAAAGATAATAAAAAAAATAAGGCATTCCTCTAATTTGCAAACAACGTGCCACTAATTTAAGGCATTTATTTACTTATTTTTTTTAATTTCCTTTATTTCTTTTCCTTTAAGTATTAACTCATCACCTTGAACCTTAAGTTCAGCTAAAATAGTAACATTACATCTGTCCTTTGAACTTGTGGTTATTGGCAATCCACATTTGGCAACTAAATCACCAGGAAAATCATCTTGTAAAATAGTATATTCTGTTCCATCTAATGAGATTAGAATAATTCTTTTCTTGTTAGGTTCATACAAAAGGTTGCCAGTAAAGGTAGCGATTATTCCATCTGATTTATTTTGTGGAGTATTATCTTTAGTCTGACCTTTGATTTCTTTTTCTAAAATGAGCTTTGCGGATTTTAATTCTAAGATTTGCTCTTTTTGCTTTCTTATAGTTTGTTCATATTTTTTGTTAGTTTTTTGATAGATCTCACTGTTTTCTTTCAAATTATCAAATTCAGCCTTTAAAGTTTTGATCTTATCATCTTCAAGTTGTTTTGAGTTTTCTCTTAAAACTTTAATACGATTTTCTAATTCAGCAATTACACTGTCTTTTTGTTGTATTTGAGAGATTAATGTCTTATTTTCTTGTAATTCAAGATTATTATTCCCAATTTTTGAAACTTCTTTTTTTTGTTTATTTTGAGGCTGATCTTTTAGTAAGCTCAATTTTTTCTTTGAAATTTCAAGCTTCAATTCAAAAAGGTCTGATTCTAATTGATCTTTTGATAAATTCAGTAAACTGATTTTCTGATTTAATTTATTTTTAAGAGAGTCTACTTCTTCAATCTCAAGTTTTTTTTTGGATAATTCAGATTCTAAATTTTTCTTTAGATCTGATAAATTTTCATCTTTATTAGGGATTACTTCCATATTTAAATCATTCGTTTGATTCAAATTTTTAACAGATCCATCTAGTTCTTCTTTTACCAAATTTACTGATCTATCATAAATACTATATGAAAATAAACCTAACCCAATTAAAAATGTGAGAACTGAAATATTTAGAATAAACATCGAATAAAATATATTGTTTTAAGTACTTTTTGTAGGAAAGGTTAAGTCATTATTACACATTTTAATATAAAAAATAATCATAAAAATGAATTACCAGCAATATATACTGATTTTATTGATTGAACCCCTCCTAAAGTTTGCAATACAAAAAGTTCTTCATCAAGTGACTCACATGTTTCCATCCTTATCTTTGATACCATATTACTTAAACTATCTAGTACTACGATGTCAGCAAAGGTTCCTTTTTTAAAACTTCCAATTTGATTTTCTAATCCTAGGGATTTTGCATTACCAAGCGTAGCCCAATAAAATGAAAATTTTGGGTTTAAACTGAAATTTCTAAATTGTTGAATTTTATAAGCTGCATCTAAATTATTTAGCATTGAATAAGATGTACCCCCTCCAACATCTGTAGATATACCTAATCTAACATTTGAATTATTTAATTCTTTTAAAGGAAATAAACCACTTCCAAGAAAAAGATTAGATGTTGGACAATGAACAGCAACTGCTTTGGATTGTTCAAATATGGAAATTTCATCACCACTTAGATGAATAGAATGACCTAATAAAGATCTATTATTTACAATTCCGTTTTGCAGATAAATATCCAAATAATGCCTGTAATTAGGGTAAAGTGACATTGTATATTCTATTTCATCTCTATTCTCTGAAAGATGAGTTTGAATATAACATGAAGGATTATTTTCAACTAATTTACCTGCTAATTTTAGTTGTTCAGGAGAAGAAGTTATCGCAAACCTTGGTGTAATTGCATAAAAGTTTCTATTTTTTTTGTGCCATTTTGAAATAAGTGCTTGTGAATCCTCATATGAAGATTGGGGTGTATCTAACAGATTCTTAGGGGCATTTCTATCCATCATCACTTTACCAGCTATCATACACATATTTTTTTTTGAAGCTTCTTGGAAAAGTGCGTTGACTGACTCTTTATGAACAGAACAAAAGGATACTGAGGTAGTGGTACCATTGGTTATAAGCAATTTTAAAAATTTCTTAGCCTGTTGCTTAGAATAATCTTCGGAAATAAATTTTGCTTCCTCTGGAAAGGTATATTTATTTAACCATTCTAGAAGTTGTGTACCATATGAGCTGATTACTTGAACTTGGGGAAAATGATTATGTAAGTCAATAAAACCAGGAAAAATCAAGTTATTTTTATGATCAATAACATCATGGTCAGAATATTTGGCAATAATTTTATTAAAATCACCAATATCGACTATTTTTTTTCCAGATACTACTAAACCACCCATTTCAAAATACTCAAAAGAATTTTCTGGGTTTTCTTTTCTGCCGTCGTCTACAAAATGAAAAATTCTACCTTTTAATATCATCAATTTTTTCCATTATATACGTTTATACAGATGATTTTTTTTCAAGCACTGATAACATTTCTGAGATTATGTGGGCAGATATAATTTCAGGTCTTTTATCATAGGTATCAAATAGAGATTTACCAATTGGAATTTTTACATCTGAAATATTATTTAATCCTTTTTTTCTAAGCCAATTATCTAGTGTTCCCCTTTTTGTTTTAGAACCAATCATACCTAGATATAAAGCGTCCCTCCTTTTTAAAATTTCATAGCATAAAAGGAAATCAAGACCATGATCTTGAGTAGTTATTATGTAACATGAATTAGCAGGTGCTTTATGAACCTCTTGCTCAGGAATTAAGGTAAATTTTTTTTCAATAGGTATATTTATTTTTGAAATAAAATTCTTCCTATTATCAATTAACTTTACCTTTAAAGGTAAATTATACATCTGCAAAGATAAAGAAGTACCTATATTTCCTGCACCAAAAATAAGTACAGACGTAATATCAGAGAAATTATTTTCAATTTTCTCAACTAATTTTTGGGACGAAATAGAGTTTAGTTTTTGAATTGAAATAACAACTTTTCCTCCACAACATTGTGCGATATCTGGACCCAAAGTAGTTTCAATATCGAATTTGAAATCATTATTCCAATTTTGAGTAATAACATTATTAATAAGATTAAATTCTAATTGACCACCACCAATTGTACCAAAAATCTCCCCCTTATCACTGATTAACATCCAGGCCCCTTTTTCTCTTGGAGAAGAACCTAAATTATTTTTAATTTCGCAATAAGCAATTTTACTTTTGTTTTTTAAAAATTTGATAAGAGTGTTTTTGGTTAAAATCAAACTTGTGTAATCCTCTGAGTATTATAAATTGAGGACAAAACTTCTTCAGGCGTGGCTGGGGCATTTAATCTTGGATTTATTTTATAATCAGAAACTGAAGCTACAGCCATCTGAATTGCTTCATGAACAGAAATTGCCAACATGAATGGTGGTTCACCAACAGCTTTGGACCTTTTAATAGTTTTTTCAAGATTTCTAGACCAGCTTGCTATTTTTATATTAAAAATATCAGGTCTATCCGATGCAAGAGGAATTTTATACGTTGAAGGTGCATGCGTTTTTAAGGCACCATCCGGACCCCAAAAAAGTTCTTCAGAAGTTAACCAACCCATGCCTTGAATAAAGCCACCTTCAATTTGTCCCATGTCGATAGTTTTATTTAAAGACTTTCCTACATCATGTAAAATATCTACCCTCCTGATTTCATATTCACCAGTTAAAGTATCAATTAAAACTTCGGATACTGCAGCCCCATAACTATAATAATAAAATGGCTTACCTCTTGCCATGTTTCTATCCCAATGAATTTTTGGAGTTTTATAAAATCCTGAATCCCAAAGTTGTATTCTTTCTAGATATGCTTCTTTCACAATTTCATGAAAAGGCAAAATTTTGTCTGGTATAAATATATAATTATTTTTAAATTTAATATGTTTTGTTGATACTTCATATCTATTGGAAATATAATTAATTAATCTTTTTTTGATTTTTTTTACTGCGTTATAAGCTGCCATACCATTTAAATCTGAACCTGAAGATGCAGCAGTTGCAGAAGTATTGGCTATCTTACTAGTATCAGTATCAGTTATTTTAATTTTATCAAAACTAACACCTAATTCATGGGTAATTACTCCTAGAACTTTAGTGTGTAGACCTTGACCCATCTCTGTACCACCATGATTTACAGTAACAGATCCATCAGTGTAAATATGAACTAATGCTCCACCTTGATTAAACCATGTAGCAGTGAACGATATTCCAAATTTTACTGGAGTAAGAGCAATCCCCTTTTTAAATAATTTATTTTCATTATTAAATTGAATTATTTCTTTTCTTCTTTTTTCATAATTTGAGGACTTCTCTAATTCAAGAATAAGCTTTTTTGAAATATTGTCAGAAACTTTTTGAAAGTATGGTGTAATTGATTTCTTTCCAGTTTTATAAAGATTTATTTTTTTTATTTCTAGTGTGTCTTTCTTTAGAAAAAATGCAATTTCTTGAATAATCCTTTCTGCTAACATCATACCTTGGGGACCACCAAATCCTCGAAATGCTGTGTTAGAAACTTTATTTGTCTTGAGTGGCCTAGAAATTAATCTAACATTTGGATAGAAATAGCAATTGTCAGAGTGAAATAATGCCCTATCAGTAATAGGTCCTGAAAGATCTGAAGAAAAACCACAATTTGCACTTAAAAGTGCATCAACAGCCATAATTTGTCCGTTTTTTTCAAACCCGACGTTATATTTGATATAAAACGGGTGCCTTTTGCCTGTCATAATCATATCATCATCCCTATCAGGTCTAATTTTGACTGATTTTCCAGTTCTAACAGACGCTAAAGCTGCAACTACTGCAAACAAATTTGACTGGGTTTCTTTTCCTCCAAATCCCCCACCCATTCTCTTAACTTTTACAATTACTTTGTTAAAAGGAATATTTAAAACTTTAGCTACCATATGTTGAACTTCCGTGGGATGCTGCGTTGAAGAAAGTACTATTACTTCTGAGCTATCCTCTAATTTGGCCATTGCAATGTGACCTTCTAAATAAAAATGGTCCTGCCCTCCAATATTGATAGTTCCACTTAATTTATACTTTGATTTTTTTAAACCACTATCAACATTACCCCTTTCCAATTTCAAAGGCTTTGTAACTACTTCAGGATTTTTATTTTTAATTTTTTCAATATCAAGTAGAGGGGTATTTATACTTTTTTTTAATCTTACTAAAGAAGCAGCTTTTCTTGCTTGTAGCCTAGTTTTAGCGACTACTACAAAAAGTGGTTGACCATAATAGGATACCTCTTTATCCGCTAGTACGGGCTCATCCTTTAATCCAGTAGGACTAATATCATTAATTCCAGGCAAATCTTTTGCAGAAAATATGTCTACAACTCCTTCAGATTCACTTACCTTTTTAACGTCTATATCAAGTATTTTTCCTTTGGCAAAATCAGATTTACCAATATATGCATGTAAAATTCCATTTTCTTCGATTAAATCATCAATATATTCTGCTTTGCCTGTAACAAATTTATTCAAGGACTCATGACGTGTAATATCATTTTCACTTGACTGTAATAATCCTTCTTTTTTTCTTAACTGTCTCAATTTATGAAACCCTACTAATTTCCTCTCTATCAAATTCATTATTTACGAAATAAGTAAACTTTTTAAAAAGATTCTCAGCTACCCTTTGACGATATTGCGAAGTTGCTCTGCAGTCAGTTAGCGGTTGAAAGTCAGATTTTATAGCTGTTTCAATATTATTTTCATCAAAATTATTTTCTGGATTTTCTTTGAATAGATTTTCCAAAGACTTTGACCTTTTTGGGATTCCTGCCATACCTCCAAAAGCAAACCTAGCAACAGGTTTTTTATTTAGAATATTTTCATAGTAAAATGCGCCAGTAATTGTAGAGATATCTTCATAGCGCCTTTTAGATACCTTATATGCCTTAAACTCAAATTTTTTATTTTTTGGATTTGAGATTTCAAAACCATGGATATACTCATTACCACTAATTGCTTGATGACCATATTCAATAAAAAAATCTTCTACATATATTTTTTTTGATTTTTCTTTACTAGAAATTTGCATCTTTCCTCCAAGTGATATTAACAAAGGAGCAATATCCCCTATAGGAGAACCATTAGCAATGTTACCACCAATTGTTCCCATATTCCTGATTTGATCTCCTCCAATTCTATTAATATACTCAATCAAATTTGGAAAATAACTTATTATAAAATCTTGAAAATCTGAGTAAGTGACCAAAGATCCTATTGAAACTTTATATTTAGTAATTTTTATAGATTTAAGTGCATTTATTTGATTAATAAAAACTACCGGTCTTATGTTTTTAAATTGTTTATTAACCCATAGTCCAACATCTGTAGAACCAGCAACTATTGTAGTATTCTCATTACGGTGCAAAATCTCTTTCAATTGAGTCAAGTTCTTAGGAATAAAATAATCTAATTTTGAATTTTCTTTTTCTTGAATATTATAGCTTTTCAATTCATTAAGTTTTTGAGCCCAGTATTTGTTATTTTTAACAAGAACATCGTTACTTATAAAGTATTTTTCGCTAAGTTCCTCAGCAGCTGATATTATTGGACCATACCCAGTACATCTACAAAGGTTTCCTTGAATTGCATTTAATATCTCAGATTTATTAGGTTTTTTTGTTTTTAAAAGTAACCCATAAATTGACATAACAAATCCAGGTGTACAAAATCCACATTGCGCTCCAGAAAATTTTACAAATGCCTCTTGAATTGGATGGAGATTTTCAAGGGAATTTGATAACCCATCAATTGTAATCAAGTGAGAATTGTCTATTGAAGGTAAAAAAAGTATGCATGAATTAGCAGTTTTATAAATAACTTTGTTATCTTTATCTAATTTACCTATTAATATAGTACAGGCACCACAATCACCTTCAGCACAACCTTCTTTTGTCCCTTTTAAATTTTGATTAATTCTCAAAAAGTCTAATAAAGTCTCTTGTGGATCATTAATTGATTTCTTTATCAAATTATTATTTAGATAAAATTTGACCATGTTTTTTGTTTGAATATTAGTTATGTTACTTCTGAGCATTTCAAATTAGCATTCCCAAATTTTTGATAATCTCAATTGTAAAGCAAATTAATAACCAATTAAAAGGGTTTTTAAAAGATTAGTTTCTTATAGTTGTTCTTGGGCAAGCACCTTTTGTGCAATTCTAAAGCATTCTAATGCTTGCGGAACACCACAGTAAATTCCAATTACATGAATAATGGCTCTTATTTGATCCTTTGAAACACCATTTTTTATTGCTCCTTTGCAATGTATTTCCCACTCTTTCATTTTTCCTAAAGCGCCAATCATTGTTAGATTCATCATAGATCTCGTCTTCCTGTCAATACAATGATCACCCCAACCAAAACCCCAACACCAAGATGTCATAGCCTCTTGAAAAGGTTTTGTAAAATCATCAGCTTCATTTAAATTTTTTTCAACATATTTATCGCCCAAAGTTGCTTTTCTTTCTTTTAAACCAATTTCAAAAAAATCATTCATTTTTACCTCACAAATTATAAAAAGATTATTGTTTTAGAAAACAAAATAAATTATTTATTATCAATAAAAAAAAATCTTTTACAGGTAATAAAATTGTTGAAAGCATTAATTTTTGATATAGATGGAACAGTCGCGGAGACAGAAGAGTTACACAGAAAGGCTTATAATTGTGTGTTTTCTGAAGAGGGGATTTCATGGACTTGGTCAAAAGAACTATATAAAGATTTATTGAAGGTTACAGGTGGTAGAGAGCGACTTAAACATTACGAAGATAATGTTGCCACAAAAAAATATAATTTAGATACTAATGAAATTTTAAGAATACATACAAAAAAAAATAAACAGTATAATGAATGGGTTAATGAAGGTTTACTCCAACTAAGACCTGGCATAAAAACTTTAATTTATAAAGCTCGAGAAAAAAACATACAACTTGCAATATCAACATCAACAAGTTTAATGAATGTAAAATCGTTATTTAAAAATTGTTTTGGAAAAGAGCCACATACCTTATTCAAAACTATTGCAACTGGTGATATGGTTAAGAAGAAAAAACCTGACCCTGAATTATATTTACTTGCTCTAAGACAACTATCCTTGGATCCAAAACAATGCATTGCTTTGGAAGACAGTAACAATGGACTAATATCAGCTAAAAAAGCAAATATAAAAACTATATGTTCTCCAAGTTTATATCACAGTGATGATAATTTTGGAAAATCTGATTATATCTGTGAAGAATTTACTGAAGATAAGCTACCAATAGAATTGAGGCAGCTTATCTTTACAAAATAATTTTAAGATCCTAATTGAGCTAGCATCTCTTCCATTCTAGCCTTGGACTTTTTAGGAAGTTTTACTCCATCTAAAAAACCATCAACTTTAACATCACCCACTGCTATTAGGGCAACCATACCGTTGGCTAAGTGTGGTGTACATTTAACACCATAGAGTCCATCCTCTGAAACCACAATACTTACCGGTTTATTAATCTTACCTTTAAACTTTTTAATTCCATCTGGTAGCATACCTTTAATACTGGCTGCCATGTGTCCCTTTTCAGTAGGCAAGAAAGTGACTGTATCTCCTTTTTCTGCTACTATTAGCATGGGTTCAAATACCATTTTATTACCGTCTGCATCTTTATTAAGCATTTTTACTTCAATTTCAGCAGCAAATACCAAATTCAAAGTAAAAGAAAAAATTACAGTTGTAACAATAAATAAAAGCTTTCTCATATTTCCCTCACATAAAAAATATTTATATCTATATAGAGAACGATTTACTCTAATTAAATTGAGTTGGCAACTACTTAAGCAACTACTCTTGATAAAGCACACTGCTTCCATAGTGATGCCAAACTATTGACTAGATAATCGATATCATCATATGTATGTAATGGCGATGGTGTAAATCTCAACCTCTCAGTTCCTTTTGGAACAGTTGGATAATTTATTGGTTGTACATATATGGAATAATCATGAAGTAGAATATCGCTTATTTGTTTACATTTAACAGAATCCTTTATCATAACAGGAACTATGTGGCTTGGATTAGACAAGTGAGGTATGCCCACTTTATCTAATTTACTTCTCAAATAAGATACTTTTCTTTTTTGATTTTCACGCTCAATATCACTTGATTTTAGATATTTAACAGAGCACAAAGCACCTGCTGCTACCGCTGGCGGAAGAGCAGTAGTAAAAATGAATCCACTCGAAAAAGAACGAATAAAGTCACATAAAATATTTGAACCCGTAATGTAGCCACCTACTACACCATAAGCTTTACCCAAAGTACCTTCAATTAAATCAACTTTATGAACAACACCTTTTTGTTGCGATATACCCCCACCATTTTTTCCATAAAGACCTACTGCATGAACCTCATCTAAATATGTCATTGCACCAAATTCCTTTGCAACTTCACAAATTTCATCAATAGGTGCAATATCACCATCCATAGAATATACACTTTCAAAAGCAACTATTTTGGGAGCATCAGCAGGTAAGGAAGACAACTTATTTCTTAAGTCTTCTGGGTCATTATGTCTCCATATCATCTTTCCTGCCCTAGAATGTCTTATTCCTTCAATCATAGATGCATGATTTTTCTCATCTGATAAAATAGTACATCCAGGCAATCGAGCTCCTAAAGTTGATAATGTTGCCCAATTAGATATATATCCGGATGTAAATAACAAGGCAGATTCCTTTTGATGTAAATCTGCCAATTCTTTTTCAAGTAATACATGATAATGGTTTGTACCAGAAATATTTCTAGTTCCTCCAGCTCCAGCACCACATTCATTTAAAGCTTTTTTTATTGCATTTAAAACATTTTGATTTTGTCCCATACCTAAATAATCATTAGAACACCAAACAGTAACTTCAGATGTTTGATTACTTTCGATATAGTTTTTAGCTTTTGGAAAATTACCACGACACCTTTCTAGTTCAGCAAAAACCCTATAATTTCCTTCATCTTTAAGTTTTTGAAGTTGTAAATTAAAAAGATGATCATAATCCATGAATTTTCTCCGAAACATAATTTTCGCTGTTTGTTTTTTTAAGTTTTAATTGTTTTTTTTGCTTTGGCAACATCCATTTCCAAAGTTCAGCATCCCTCAATGGGACTACCATGAACCAATGTTCTATAAGCGCTAGTGTAGTCAAAGATGCAAGTAAAGTAAAACCAATCGTAGTTGATATTTGATTTTCTGCATCAAAAATATTATCCACTAATACAAAAAGAGTGAATGAAATCAGTGAAATAGAGACAGGAAAAAACCAACTAGTACTGCCAACTCTAAAGTAACTTGCAAGATGAACAACTGGCGATGGTAAGAATTCTGTGTTTATACTAGGTACTCCCAAAAATAAATTTAACTTAGCACAAATTCTCGCAAAAAATAAAATCCCAAAAGTCCATAAACCAACAGTATTATTTGCACCTGTTGAAAGATATACCATACTCAATAAAGTAATAAATAATAATAGCTCTGAATAGGCAATGGTTGATAAAGCATAACTAAAACGTTTTATTTGATCTATTCCTTGAGGACATAATTCTTTACTAGGTCCCGTAATAAATCCAGATAAAAATGCTAGCTCAAACCAGGACCATATTAACAAACTTCCAAAAAATGCACTATAAATAGAAGAGAGCGAGATATTTGAAAGTGAAGTTAAATAAAAATAAACACCAAGAAAAAAGACTGGGCACAAAATTAATGTAACAAATTTGTGTGCCCTTTGATTGATTTCATCTACTTTTTTTACAATAAATAAGATTAGCCCTGTTAAAAACCACCAAAAAAATACTGCAGTAAATGCTGCAATCCAGGGTATTTTAAAAAAAGCCAAAATTTCTTGAACCATTAAATCTCCGTCTCAATAACTAGGTTGAAGCCGCGAAGTTTCAGGAACTATGTTTTTTTTGGAAGGAATTAAATATAATCCTACAAAAATACTTAGTGCTCTTGTGGCAAAAAAACTATATTTTAACTTTCCAATAATCCCACCTGATTTTTTGGCTTTTTCCATTTTATCAAATGTAAAACATAATTTTTTTAAACCTGATTTCCATTTTGGATTTTCTAAATCAAGTTCGATAGGAAAAACTTGTTTTGAAATTTCTGATGTGATTCTGAGAACAGTCTCATCATACCATTCAATGTCTACATCTAGAGCCTTGTGAAAGGCTGGTCTTGCATGATCGCGTATATACATAGTAGCAAAAACTGCTACCAAGAAAAATTTGATCCAGTATACATTTATTCCAGACGTAAACTTAGGATCAGATTTCATTATTAATGCAAATGCCTCTCCATGCCTAAATTCATCATTACACCACTTTTCAAACCATTTAAAAATAGGATGAAATCTCTTATCAGGATTTTTTTCTAAGTGTCTGTAAATAGTTATATACCTAGCATAGCCAATTTTTTCAGACAAATAAGTGGCATAGTAAATAAATTTCGGAGTAAAATATGT
Organism: uncultured Alphaproteobacteria bacterium; assembly: GCA_902578545.1. Classification (GTDB taxonomy): domain Bacteria; phylum Pseudomonadota; class Alphaproteobacteria; order Rhodobacterales; family Rhodobacteraceae; genus CACIIZ01. Next base: position 75,934 of record CACHDI010000006.1, on the reverse strand, counting down.
ATAATTTTTCTTTCTTGTGAGAAAACCAAGGTTTACTCCTATTCCAGCTTCTCTTAGAGCATCGTTAATAAAACCTGCATGCCTAGCTTCATCTCTTGACATATACGAAAATAATTCACATATCTCCTCGTTTGTTCCCCTTCTCTTCATCTCTTTATAAAGAACACAACCTGAAAACTCTGCTGTTAATGAACTAACTAAAAAATCAATAAACTCTTTCCTTAACTCTGGATTTAAACTCTTAAAATCAATCTTGTCCCAATCTTCAGTTTTCTTAAAATGAGTGCGGTTTGGATCTGATTTCATTTCAGAAATTAATTCATCCCAATCTTTCCTCACACTCTCTACATTAAGTTCATCCATTTCTTTAAAATTGGTTGTATAAAAACGTGGATTTAATAGAGTAGTTTCATGCGCCATAGCAGTGGTTTCATTTATTGCATCTACTCTTTCATTTTGGTAATCAACTTCCTTCATAATGAAATCTCCTCTGAGAATGAAAACTCACAAATTTCCATAAATTCAAAATTTCCAATGAGTTTAGTCCATAATCTATGAAACCAAATCGCTCTTTTTATTGTAGCTATTCTATCTTCAATGACTACCTTTCCATATGGCGCTATAACAGGTTCGCCATGTACTATAACCTCGTCACCAGGATGCACAACTGCCCCATTATTGAAACGAACATGAGCATGCAAACTTTCAAAAGTATGTGAAACTTCTACAGTGCAAGGCGTCATTTCTTTTTTTCTTCTTAACATTATAATTCCCCCCAATTGCCTTATTTAATTAATTTCTTAAATACAGATGCATTCATCGCACCAAAACTATTAAGATGCATATCCCACGACGAAACTTCATCAATTATTGTAAGCCTACCATCTTCATAATGTACAAGTTTAAGTGGGTTATTGGTTTCAATTTTTTTCTTTTTCCTTTCCGACATAAAACCATTGTATACTACAACTATAAAACCATATGGACCACCCCTTGAATTAATAATTTCCTCACCCTTATTATTATAAATTGAGACAGAACCATTTTCTTTTTTTACAAATTCTAGGGTGGTTTGAGAAACTACGGGCGCTTGTTTTGGCGTTCCAATCAATGGCATATCAGATAGCCTTGCATATCCTACCATTAATAAAGTCACTAAAAGTAATGCTCCAACTGCTTGTACTAATCGAATAGGAATTAATTCTTTTTCTTGTATACTGGTATCTTCTCTCATGCCGTTATCTCCCCATCTTGTATATTAACATTTTTAATAGCATTTGAATTTGATAAATTTATCTCTGAAATTCTAGATCGAGCAGCTTCAGATAATTTTAAAGCTATAATCTCAACATCAGCAATACATCTGAACGTTGGTTGTGGATTTGAAAAAAACCAAGGTCTTACACTTGGCCAACTTGCAAAAAATGGAATTCTGCTTTTGCTTAATAGTTTAAATGAAATATTCCCACACCCGTCACTGTAAATATTTTTGTCAATACTTACAACTTTGTCAAATGGGACATTCAACATAAAAATTAGTGCTAAGCCACTTCTAATAATTACTCGTTTACTAGTAATTACATATACAGTGGGTAAAACTTGTGAAACTCCAACTGCTATTAATAATAAAACAGCTAAAAAACTACTTATAATATAAGGAAAAAGTACTTCAATGATTTTTAAAAAATTTAGATCTCCAGACCTTGAATAAATAATAGAACAGAAAATAATAATTAAATAAATGAATATATACTTGAGACCTAAGGCAGTTAAACAAAATCTTCTGATATCTGGTTTTCCATACCAAATAATTTTTTCATCTTTAGGAATAACACTAAGTATATCTTTTGGTGGTGTATTGTTAATCTTATACATTTTTTTCCTTTTATGACGGTATTTCTGTTAATCCAAAACTTTTTTGACCATTATTTTTAATTTTTCTTTTATTTAATTCCTGTGACAACATGCCAAGTGCTATAAGTGTTATGAAAATGAATAAAATTTCTAGATGATATACAAAAATATACCCAATAGAATTATTTTCAAAAGTTGAACCAAAATAGCCATTTAAGGCCATTTTATTAACTATGTCCCTAATTATTCCACCTATAGCTATTCCCAAACCTGCACCAATGGCTTGACTTGCACCCCATGAACCTAAAACGAAACCACTCCCTAATTTTGTTGCAGATGACAAAGCCATAGCAATAATCAGAAGTGAAACTGAGAATAAACCAGTACCAAATCCAATAAATAATGTTCCTAAATAATATAAAAATGGAAATTGCATTGGGCTAGAAAATATTATAGCAGAAAAACCTACAATACCTATTAGAAGTGCCGTCATCGCATTACTGACTGAAGAAATAGTTTTTTTAGAATTATTTGCAGCCAAAGCTAAACCAAGTAATGCACCTATAGCCCAAATGCCTGTTAAATTTGTTGTATCAGAAACACTTAAACCTAAAATTTGACCTCCATATGGTTCTAATAAGACGTCTTGCATTGAAAAAGCAAGGGTTCCCCAAAACACTACCCAAATTAGACTATTACTTTTCCGATCTGATATAAATTTTTTCCAAGAAATAAAAAATCTATCTTCAGATTTATTCATTGCATTTTTAATTATTATTATTCTTTCTTGTCGCCAAACAGCTATAAGATTAAGGATTAAAGTCAGTACTGCTGATCCTTGAACTACCTGTATTAAACGAAGTTTTGAAAAATCTTCCAACAAAGCACCAATTACAATAGCTGATACTCCCATACCAAATAGAAACATAAAATAAAGAAGAGCTACAACTCTTGGCCTTGTTTCTTTTGAAGCTTTGTCCGCTGCTAAGGCTAAACCAACTGTTTGAGTTATATGCATGCCTATTCCTGTTAATAAAAAGGCGATTGCCACTAGAACCTCACCTGCCCAATCTGGACCAACTGTTTGATCACCAGAAAGTATAATAATTGCAAACGGCATCACAGCCAGTCCCCCAAATTGAAACAAGCTACCAAACCACATATAAGGTATTCTTTTCCACCCAATAAATGACTTGTAGATATCAGATTTATGACCATAGAAAGTTCTCATTGGCGCAATTAAAACAGGAATCGCAATCATTACAGCAACTAAGGAGGCTGGAACTAATAACTCTACTATCATTACCCTATTTAAAGTACCTGCCAACATAACAGTAGCCATCCCAACAGATACCTGAAATAATGACAATCTTAAGAGTTGTAATAATGAAAACTTTGAGCTAGCTGCATCTGAAAATGGTAGGATCTTTTTACTTATTTTGAATATGTGGTCTTTAGAAATAATCATTTTTTTAACTCTAGAACCTCTGATGTATAAAAAAGATCATTTACTTTACCAATACTAGCCAAAGATACCCCAAATTCTTTATCAAATTTTTTTTGATATTCTTTGATAAAATTGTTGATATTTAATGGGGACAAAGTAGGTGAACGATCAGCTCTTGGGAGAAGCCGACCTATTTTTAATTTTAATGATAAAATAAAATTTGATGGAACCAACGTAAATATTATTTTTTCATTTGTATTTTTTAGTAGGCTTTCTAAAAGACACATAGTATCATTTTCAGGGTAATGTATTAAACTATCCATGAGTATTATATAATCAAATTTTCCATGGTCTTTCATCATGTCTGATGTTTCAAATTCAATATTTGTTTTTAATTTTTCTGGTAATCTTTTTTTAGCTATTTCGATTAGGTTTGATGAAATATCAATTCCTAAAACGCTTGCGCCCCTTTGAGCTAGTTCAATAGAGAACTGACCTGGTCCACATCCAGCATCTAGAACCCTTTTTCCAGAGAGATCATTAGGTAAAATTGATAATATTTTCCTTCTCATCTTTTCTCTACTTTGTCTAACTTTTAATCTTATTTTTGAAACAGGAGTTTCATTGGTTAAAGCCTCCCAAGCTCTAAAACCTGTTTTGTTAAAGTATTCGGCTATCTTATCTCTATTTTGAGAATACGTTCTCATACTTAATCAAATCCTAATAATTCGAATATATCTCTATCTTCTAATGGTTGAGGTGCCAAAGGATCTGTTCCATCCCATAGTAATTGAGCAAGTCTTAAATATTCTTTTTGAACTAATTGAATTTCCTCATTGTCGTCCATCTCAAACAATGTTTTTTTCTTTAATCTGGATTTTCTTATTGCATCTAAATCGGGAAGATGAGCAACTCTTTTAAAACCAACTTCTTTACAATATCGATCTACTTCATCTGTATCTTTAGATCGATTAGCAATACAACCTGCAAGTCTTACATTATAATTTTTTGATTTTGCTTGAACAGCTGCAATTATTCTGTTCATAGCATAAATAGAGTCAAAGTCATTAGCTGTTACTATTATTGCTCTATCAGCATGCTGCAATGGCGCAGCAAAACCACCACATACTACATCCCCAAGTACATCAAAAATAACAACATCGGTTTCTTCTAACATATGATTTTGCTTCAGAAGCTTCACAGTTTGGCCTACCACATAACCTCCACAACCAGTCCCTGCAGGTGGACCACCAGCTTCTACACATTTTACTCCATTAAATCCTTCATAAACAAAATCATCAGGCCTTAATTCTTCTGCGTGAAAATCTACTTCTTTCAATATATCTATTACTGTTGGAACTAATCTTCCCGTTAATGTAAAAGTACTGTCATGTTTTGGATCACAACCTATTTGTAATACTTTCTTGCCCAATTTTGAAAAAGCAACAGATAAGTTTGATGAAGTAGTTGATTTACCAATTCCACCTTTGCCATATACTGCAAAAACTTTTGCACCTTCAATTTTGACTTTAGGATCCATTTGAACTTGAACTGATCCTTCTCCATCCTCTCCTCGAAGATTTGGAACCTGTTTATTGCTATCCAAAGGGCTCATTTTAATTCTCCATATACTAAATTAATTATTTTATTGTTAATTATTTCATTCAGCTGCTAGTTTTACTCCTTCAAGATTATCCTCTAATTCCGCAAGTGAATCTTTTAAAGCTTCTAAGGTTTCTTCATCTGGTTCCCAATATGACCTATCATGAGCTTCCATTAGTCTGTTTGCAACTCTAAGACTTGCTGCTGGATTAAGAGAAGCAAGTCTTCTTCTCATATCCTCGTCTAAAATAAATGTTTCTGATAGCTTTCCGTAAACCCATGGTTCCACTTGTCCAGTAGTAGCTGACCAACCAAGTGTATTTGTAACTTGACTTTCGATATGCTTTACACCTTCGTAACCATGCTTAAGCAATGGTTCAAACCACTTAGGATTCAAAGATCTTGAACGTGTTTCAAGTGCAATCTGATCAGACAACGCTCTTACCTTAGATCCTCCTCTTGTTTGATCACCTATAAATACTGGTGTTTCCTCACCTCTAGCCCTTTTTACCGCCCGAGTTATGCCTCCTAAAGTATCAAAATAATGATCTACAGTAGTTACACCCAATTCTACACTTTCCAAATTTTGATAAGTACAATCAACAACTTCTAAAATTGCCTGAAGAAGCTTTGTTTGCCTCGAACATTTTCCTTTAAAATCGTAAGCATAACTTTTACGATTTTCATATGTATCTGCTAATTGATCTTCCTGATCCCAAGTAGCTGAACTTACCAAATGATTTACATTAGACCCATATGTACCCTCTGCATTAGAAAAAACTCTTAGCACTGCTTGATCAATTGTGAAATCATACTTATCAATAAAAGCCATTGTATTTCTTTTTACAAAATTCATTTCAACTGGTTCGTCTGCTAATGCTGCTTTTTTGGATGCATCTGCCAACATTTTGATTTGTAATGGAAGTAAATCTCTAAAAATACCAGATAAAGTCATCAAGACGTCAATTCTTGGTCTACCTAATTCTTCCAATGAAATAAGTTTAGCGCCAGAAAGTCTTCCATAATCATCAAAAAATGGTTTAGCACCAAGCAAATTCATTGCCTGAGAAATTGACCCCCCATCTGTTTTGATATTATCTGAACCCCAAAGAACCATGGCGACAGTTTCTGGTATTTTTATTTGTGCTTCCAATAACGCTTTTGTTTGGTTTTTGCCTTCTTGCATTGCAAAGATAGTAGGCATTCTAAACGGATCAAATGCATGCATATTCCTTCCTGTAGGAAGTATTTCAGGAGAACGTATAATATCTCCGCCAGGTACCGGTTTTATATATTTACCTTTGAGTGCATTAATTAACCCCTTAATTTCTGTATCAGCAGTTAATAAATGATCATAGTACTCACGATCCTTTTGGTCTTCTATTCCAGGAATTACACTTAGATAACTATCACGAGCATTATCAGAGGGAAGTGATCCAATTACATGTAGTCCCTCTGGAATAAGTGCCTCCTCTAATTCGTATAACTTTGACTGTAACAATTCAAAATTATTATCAAATTTAATTTCAAGTGCCTCTGCTTGATCTTTGATCAGTTGTTTAAGATCAGCCAAATTTTTTGTTCCATTATTTTCTTGTCTCAATTGTATCAAAGATTCTTTTAATTCTAATAAGCCTTTGTATAAACCAGCTTTAGATAAGGGTGGGGTTAGATGAGAAATAATAACTGCATTAGATCTTCGTTTGGCTAGAGACCCCTCACTTGGATTATTTGCTGCATAAATATAAATATTTGGAATATTTCCAATTAATCTATCAGGCCAACAACTTTCACTTGCTCCAGATTTTTTTCCAGGCATGAATTCAAGAGCTCCATGCATGCCAAAATGAATTATTGCATCCGTTTCAAATTCATTTTTAATAAATCTATAAAATGTTGAAAAGGCATGCGTAGGAGCAAAACCTTTTTCAAAAAGAAGACGCATAGGATCCCCTTCATAACCAAAGGCTGGCTGTATACCTACAAAAATATTACCAAATTTCTCACCTAAAATAAATAGACCAGAGCCGTCAGATTGTTGTTTTCCTGGCGCTGGTCCCCAAGTTTTTTCAATATCTTTCAAAAAAGGTTCATTCAACACTATATCATCAGCAGAAATTCTTTTAAAGACATTTGCCTCTTGACCATATTGATCCTTATTTCCGTTAAGTATAGATTTTTTTAATTCATCAACATTAGAAGGTAGGTCAACACTATACCCTTCCTGTTTTAATCTACTTAGTGTATTGAAGAGAGACTGGAAAACATCTAGATATGCTGCAGTTCCTATTGCACCAGCATTTGGTGGAAAACCGTATAGCACTATAGATAACTTCTTATCTTTTAAATTTTTGTTTCTCAGATTTACATATTTTTGGACTTTTGATGATAAGCTTTTGACCCTTTCTATTGAAGGTTGCATTTCTAGTCCATGAGCCATTCTACCTCCAAAAACCGTCGGTGCAATAGCACCATCAATTTCAGGTAAAGCAACTAACATTGTGGTTTCCACAGGACCTAAGCCTATATCATTTTCCTGCCAATTTGGAAGAGTTTGAAATTCTAAAGCATGTGCAGCTATATATGGAACATCCAATTTAGAGAGAATATCCTCTGCAGCCTTACTATCATTATATGCAGGACCTCCAACCAAACTAAATCCTGTTAAAGACAGAATACAATCAACATTAAGTTGATCACTAACATAAAAGAATTCATTAATAGCCGGACGAGAATCTAAGCTGGCAGAAAACGCAGGTATTACCTGCAGATTCATACTTTCTAACTCACTAATTACGGCATCGTAATGTGCAGTGTCCCCGGATAAGACATATGATCTCATCAACAAAATACCCACTTTCCCAACACTATCTTTTTTTGAAGGTAAATCTTTTATGCTAGTAGAAACTCTTTTCTTCAGTTTAGGGTGGTAGAGCCCAGTTTCTGGATATTCAATAGGTGGTTTGGCTACTAAATTACTTTTACTTTCTAATTTCCCATATTTTTGACATAAATAAATTATCATTGACTCAACATTGTCATCTGAGCCACCCAACCAATATAACATTGTGAGAAAATAAGAGCGCACATCTTGAGCTTTTCCAGGAATAAATCTTAATATCTTAGGCAATCTCCTAAGTATTGACATCTGCCTTTTCCCACTAGCTGGTTTCCCTGACTTATTACTTCCCCTTAGTTTTTTTAATAAAGATAAAAAACCGCTGGTAGGTTTGCTCATATCGAGTCTGTCCATTCTTGTTAAAGAAACAACCTCTTTTGATGAGATACAACCTACCAATGCATCACAATTATCTCTTTTAGTTTTCAGAGTTGGTAAGATTGCTCTGACATGCTCCTCTAAAAAAAGCAAATTAGCTATAATTATATCAGCATTTAATATATCGTTTTTAGCTATTTCTAATGATTTTGGATTTTCAGCCCATTCAGCTGCAGCATGAACAGTTATCTCCAAAGTAGGAAAATACGGCTTTAATTTTGCTTGAACTCTTGCTACCGGGCCTGCGCTATGAGAATCTAATGTAATTATTACAAATTTGTAATTTTTTGGTTTATTTTTGCTTAGAGTTTTATCTAGCATAATGTGCCTTAGCCTCATATAAAGTCTCTGTTGAAATAGAACTTAGCCCCTTATCCTTGGCAAAAGTTTCTGTATTTCTTCTTGCTTTACCTCTAACAAAAAATGGTATTTTCTTAAGTTCAAGTTCTGCATCTTTTTCCCAAATAATCTCTTCAATCGTATATTTAGGTTCTGTTTTTTTCATATTGGAATTTAATTCCATATTGGAGTGACCGCCCAAATGACTAGGTCCAGCATTATCATTAAATTCAAAGTCTTCCCTAAACATATGAAGAAGATGCTCTTCTAGTCCCATAACTAAAGGATGTACCCATGTATCAAATATGACATTAGCACCCTCCCACCCTACTTGTGGTGAATACCTAGCGGGATGGTCCTGGACATGAAAAGGAGCAGATATTACAGCGCAAGGTATGCCCAACCTTTTACCTATATGCCTCTCCATTTGTGTTCCTAGAATTAATTCTGGTTGAAGCCTTTGAATTTCTGCCTCTACCTCAAGATAATCTTCAGTAATAAGAGACTCTAAATCTAGTTCTTTACCAAGTGCTCTTATATCTCTAGCAAACTCTCTATTATAACAACCAAGTCCCACAACCTCAAAACCCATTTCTTCATTAGCGATTTTGACAGATGATTTTACATGAGTTGCATCCCCAAAAACATAAACTCTTTTTCCAGTAAAATAAGTAGAGTCAATTGATTTTGACCACCAATCAGCTCTCAAGGTTTCTATATTATTATTTGTTTTTTGAAGTCCAAAAGTATCAGAAATTTCTTTAATGAATGCCTTAGTAGCCCCAATTCCAATAGGGATAGTTTTAGTATATGGTTGATTAAACTCCTTTTCTAAATATCTACACGCAGTTTCAGCAATTTCAGGATAAAGCATAACATTGAAATGTGCCTTTGCCGTTTTATTTTGAATATCCTCAGGAGAAGCACCTAGTGGTGCTATTAAATTAATTTCTATACCCATTCCACTAAGGATCTTTTCAATTTCAATAATATCATCCCTGTGTCTAAAACCAAGGGATGCTGGTCCAAGAATATTACAAGATAAATTCTCAGTCTTACTGGAACTTTTTACTAATTTTCTTATAATCTGATAAAAAGTCTCTGATGCTCCATAGTTTTCTTTTCTTTGATATGAGGGTAACTCTAGAGGAATAGTAGGAACTGACAGGTTAAGAGCTTCTGCTAGCCCTCCTGGATCATCTTGAATTAATTCTGCAGTACAAGATGCACCTACAACTAGTGCTTGAGGCTTGAAACGATCATATGCGTCTTTACATGCTTTTTTAAATATTTCAGATGTATCCGAACCTAAATCCCTAGCCTTAAATGTGGTATAGGTAACAGGAGGCCTAGCGTTTTTTCTTTCAATCATAGTAAACAATAGATCAGCATATGTATCGCCTTGAGGTGCATGCAAAACATAATGAGTATTTTTCATAGCAGTAACTACTCTCATTGCACCAACATGTGGAGGTCCTTCATATGTCCAAACAGAAAGTTTCAAATTTGAAGTACCTCTCTCCTCTTTAAAGGTCGATAAAATAGGGAAGCAAGATCTCCTGCCTGCTCATATCCATGAACTGGGGAAAAAACTAGCTCTATGGACCATTTAGTAGCCAAACCTTCAGCTTCTAATGGATTGGCAAGCCCCATTCCACAAATAGTTAAATCAGGTTTTTGGCTTTTACACCTTTCAATTTGGAGATCTACATCTTGACCTTCAGAGATTACTGGTCCTTGAGGTAACATTTCCATATCTGAAAGAACTATTTTTTTATTAATGTAAGGAGAGCTAACTTCTAAGGCTTCCATTCCACATTCCCTAACCAAAAACCTAGCTAAAGGAATTTCTAGTTGGCTATCTGGAAAGAAAAAAACACTTTTTCCAGATAGTTTATTTTTAATTTTTTCTAATGCTTTTAATGCTCTATTTCTTGGTCCATTTGTAACTTCTTCAAATTTATCTTGACTTACATTAAATTCTTGAGCTATGGCCTGCAGCCACATGGTAGTTCCTTCTTCACCGAAGGGAAATGGTGCTTTAATGTGATGAGCTCCTCTTTTTTCAAGTGCTTCACAGGTATCCCCTAAAAAAGGCTGACTTAAAATAAACTTGACATTTTTACCTACTTTAGGTGCATTATTTTTTGTTCTACTAGGAAAAGAAGATACATTTGTTATACCAAAATTTTTGAGAATTGATAAAAATTGATCTTCTACTATGTCAGGTAAAGCTCCTACTAAAATTAATTCCTCTGAAGGTGTATTTTCTAAAGTAGGTACTATTGATGCTAAACACGCATCCTCACCCTGAGTAAAGGTGGTTTCTATTCCAGATCCAGAATAGCTTAAAACTCTTACATTTGGAGCATATTTTAACGTTAATCTTTCTGCGGCCTTTGACAAATCAAGTTTAATTACTTCTGAAGGGCATGACCCAACCAAAAATAATTGTTTTATTTCAGGCCTTCTTTCTAAAAGTTTTTCCACTTGAAGATCAAGTTCATCCTGGGCATCAGCCATACCAGCAAGATCTTTTTCCTCCAAAATGGCTGTACCAAAACGAGGTTCAGCAAAAATCATTACACCTGCAGCTGATTGAAGAAGATGTGCGCAAGTCCTAGAACCAACAACAAGAAAAAAAGCATCCTGAATTTTTCTATGCAACCATATAATCCCAGTTAACCCACAAAAAACCTCATTCTGTCCTTTTTCTTTTAGAATTGGGACATTACTGCATCCTTGTTTTATTTTTAATGAAGAAGAAATATTCAAATTGTTATACCTTTCCCCATTTGTTCAACATTTTTTGAATGAATACGGGCCAGTTTGAATTTTATCAAAAATTGAAGGGCATTTATGAAGTATGCAGAATAAGCTACTAATGCTAACCACATTAATTGTTCAGCACTTAATAAATTCAAAATAAGAGCCAACAGATATGCTGTGTGAATCGCTATGACAAAAAAACTTACTATGTCTTCCCAAAAAAAGGCAGATGCAAAAAGATATTGACCAAAAACTTCCTTTTCCCAAATCGCACCAGTAACCATTATCAAATACAAAATTACTGTTTTTGATATAATTGAAATAGTGGCAATTTGATAGCCAGTACCGTTAATCAAATAATTAAGAACAAAGCCTATTGAAATAAAACATACAAGAAATTGTAGAGGTGCTAAAACAGCTTGAACCATTGTCCATACTGATTTATCTCTTCGAATTTTTTGATCTGGTGTATAAAGCTGAGGAGAGCGCTCTTTCCCAGCTGACATTTTTTGCATGTTAAAACCTTTAGGTTAATCGATTTGCATCTATGAGAGTAATAAAGTGAGAAAAAGTGTCAACTAAAATTTACACTATTTTGTTTTTTTTAAAAGTTAGTAAAAAAAATAAATTGTATTATTACAACAATTAAAACCAATATATTTTGATTTTTATTGTAAAAAATTTTTTTTTAAAAAAATAAAAATATCCCAAACATCTGATAAAATACAATAATGTCAATAATCTTTGACATTTTTTTAAAATTAAACATAATTGTGATTATAAATGGAAATAAAATGAACTTCTAAAACTAAAATTACAAAAATAATGTTTTTAATTCGTTAATTATTGAAATTATTTAAATTGAGTTTCTTATTGCCTTTAATTAGCGAATCGATGCATTTAAAAGGTTATAGTTATGAACTCAACTGAAGAGTTAAAAAATTTAAATAACATATCAATTGTAAATCCACTAGTTTTAGAAACCTTAGAAAAATTAATAGAAAAAAATAAAACTACTTCAGCTATTAACTTTGAGTCTGATCTAGATAAACTCTTTACTTTTATTAAATCTAAGTCTCTCAAATCTAATGAAAAATTGATAAAAAAATTTTTAGATTATGGTCGTTCTATTGAACTTATTTTAGACTCATACTTCCCAATAATTGCTAAAAGACTTGGAGACCAATGGGTTTCTGATGAGATAACTTTTTCAGAAGTAACAATTGCTTTAGGCAAAATACAGTTTTTAAATTCAAAAATGGAACATCAATATTTAGCAAATTTAAAAGTTAAATCCTCCAATACGAAAATACTTATGCTTATCCCAACAGGGGAGCATCATACATATGGTGGAATTGCAGCTACAAGAAAACTTCGAGGCTTTGGTACTAAACCATTTTTAACATTAGACTATAAAAATGAAGAATTAGAGGACTTACTTTATAACGAACATTATGAATTTATTGGAATATCTTCTGCAAATAATTTCATGGTTGATGATATTAACAAATTAACTATCCAAATAGGAAATATTATAGAAAAAAAGGTACCTGTTGTGTTAGGTGGAAACCTTGTTAATACCTACAAAAAAACCAATGAAAAACTTAAAGTTGATCTTGTTTCACAAAATATAGAACAAGTCTTGATCGAACTAAATCTAAAATACAATAAAAATTCTTTAAAAATTATATAAAGTTAAAATCAAGTGTGTTGAATTAGTGGCTAATAAATTAAAACATCACGGTACAAATACTACTTTAGTTTCTACAAATGAAATGTATTCAAGAATTATATCTAATATTGGTGACATAAACCTCTTAATAGATCTAAAAGGTAAAATTTTAAAAATTAATTTACCTAACAAAAATATAAATAAAAATCTAAACAGTTGGTTAAATAAGAATATTTTTGATTTTTTAACAATTGAAAGTAAAGAAAAGCTTGATTTGCAGATTACTTCCCTTACTGAAATAAATATACTTTCTACAAAAGGGTTTGAATTAAATCATGTATCTACAGATACAGGTGAATTTCCTGTAAGGTATAAAGGTTTCAAAACTGAAGATAAAAAAAATATAATACTCATCGGAAATGATTTATCTCAAATTGCTGAAGTACAAAAGAGGTTTGTAAATTCACAATTAGCATTAGAAAGAGAATATTCTAAATTTAGAAGTTTTGAAACTAAGTATAAAGCTTTAATAGAGTTTTCTGAAGAAGCCTTAGTCATATTGGATGCATCCTTGGGTAATATTTTGGACTTAAATAATCCTGCTGCAAAACTACTAAAACAAAAAAAAGAAAAATTAATTGGAATAAATCTTTCTAAAATTTTTAACTATGAAAATGAAAAAGAATTTATCGAAAAATTAAAATCTGACAAAATTAATAAGTCTGATTTTGTTTACATAAATGAAAAGAATAAAAATAATATTATCTTACACTCGTCTGTGTTTAGAGCAGAGAACGAAATATGTATTATAGTAAGGTTAGAGAAAACATTAAAAGAAGCTTCATCAGAAAATGAATTTATTAATATTTTGAATAAGTTTTATGAAAAAACACGTGATGGAATTGTTTTTACAAATAAAATGGGAATTATAAAATATGTGAATGACAGCTTTCTCTCTTTATGCAAAAGCGAAAATCAACAATTAATAATTGATAGACCATTTTCTGAATTTTTAGCAAGAGGAATAGTAGACCTCAAAGTACTAATAGAAGCTACTTTAGAGAATGGCTCTACCATGCCTTTTAAAACACAACTCATATCTAATTTTGACATTAGAACTGATATTGAAATTTCTAGCACTTATACTTCAACAAAATTTGGAGAATATATTTGTTTCATAATTTCTTACAAACCAAATGAAAATGAGATAAATACTAGTGATAATGTAGTCAGCGAAAAAGCAACAAGAAAAATTACGAAATTAGTAGGTTCTGCTCCTTTAAAAGATTTAGTTGCAGATACAAGTGATATTGTCGAAAAAATTTGTATAGAAACTGCTCTAGAAATGACTAAAAATAATAGAGTGGCTACTGCTGAAATGCTCCACCTATCTCGTCAAAGTCTTTATGTTAAACTTAGGAAACATAATCTTTTATAATCACGTACTATTTCTTCAACTTAATGATTTAAAATGAACTCCACAGAAAACTATCAGCATAAAACTTTTCCATCCATATCATCAATTATTATACTAATAAAACCTATTACCTGGTTTCCTCCTATGTGGGCATTTTTATGTGGGGCAGTATCAAGCTCAAATATTTCATTAGATACATCAATCATATTATTAATTGGATTAATTTTATCAGGGCCAATAGTTTGTGGCATGAGCCAAGCAATTAACGATTGGTGTGATAAAGAAGTAGATGCAATCAATGAACCTAGCAGACCTATTCCTTCAGGTAAAGTGCCAGGAAGTTGGGGGTTTTGGATAGCCGTATTTATGTCAATTATAGGGATTGTTGTTTCATGGTTTTTAGGTTTGTGGGGATTTATTGCTACGGTAATTGCAATCTCATGCGCTTGGGCATATTCTGCAGAACCACTGAGACTAAAACGTTCTGGTATCATTGGTCCAGGTATTGTGGCTCTTTGTTATGAAGGATTGCCTTGGTTTACCGGGGTAGCCATTTTAACATCTCAATTTCCTTCAATAACCATACTATTAGTAGCCGGATTTTATGCCTTTGGAGCATATGGTATCATGGTCCTTAATGACTTTAAGGCAATTGAGGGAGATCAAAAGCTTGGAATTAATTCACTTCCAGTTACACTTGGTCCTAAAAAAGCAGGATTATTATCTTGTTTAATTATGACCTTAGCACAAATTGTGGTAATTGGCATATTTGTTCAATTAAAAATGTATTTTATTGCTTTCATAATATTTATTTTGCTTTGCACCCAAATTGTTGCCATGTCAAAAATGCTCAAAAATCCAAAAAAATTAGTTCCTTGGTATAACGGAACTGGGGTACTTTCATATGTTACAGGGATGATGATTAGTGCTATTGGTTTAGGATATTTTTGAATATGTACCTTTCGTGGTTTGGAATAATCAGATTAGGGTTTATCCAAATGGCATTAGGATCATTGGTATCTATTGCAGCCTCAACCTTTAACAGAGTTATGGTTGTAGAACTTTCATTATTACAAATAATTCCCGGTCTTCTTTTAGCATTACATTATTTTATCCAAATAAGTAGGCCAAACTGGGGTTTCTTATCTGATAAAGGTGGTAATAGAACTTTTTGGATCATTACAGGTGTAATTATATTATGCCTTGGATCAATATTAGCATGTTTAGGTATTTTACTAATTCCAAAAAATTACCTACTAGGTTTGGTATTATCAATTTTTGCTTACACCTTAATAGGAATAGGTGTTGGTGCATCTGGTACTTCTTTATTAGCTTTTTTAGCAACTAGAACTGATTATAGGAAAAAGGCTGCTGCAGCTACCATAACTTGGATAATGATGATTTTTGGAGCAGCTTTTACAGCAATATTCGTTGGAAAAATCATTGATCCATATACTATTGAAAAGTTATTGAAGATTGTAACCGTTATAAGCCTGTTTTGGATTATTATATCTTTTATAACACTTTATAAACTAGAAAGAACTTTTAAACCAAAAATTAACAAACACCTTGAACCAGTTGAGGTTACTTTCTTTCAGGGTCTTAAACAAGTATTACTAGAGCCAAATACGAGATGGTTTACCATATTTGTCTTTTTATCTATGACTGCATATTTTATGCAAGAACCAATACTTGAACCTTATGCTGGATTAATTTTTAATTTCTCAGTAGGTGAATCTACTCAACTTACAGGTTATCATCAAAGTGGAATTTTATTGGGAATGATAATTGTTGGCCTTTTGGTAACAGGTGTTAAGTTTGGTTCTTTAAGATTTTGGGTACTTTTTGGATGTATCGGGTCTGGATCAGCACTTATTTTAATTGCCCTATTGGGACAAATTTCTCCTTCAAAAGATGTCTTAAAGTATTCTGTTGCATTATTGGGTTTCTTTAATGGTAATTTTGCGGTAGGCGCAATCGGTTCAATGATGGAGCTCGCAGGATATGGAATTAAACAACGTGAAGGCACACGAATGGGTTTATGGGGAGCTGGTCAAGCCATAGCAGCTGGAAATGCAATGATATTTTCTACTTTATTTGTAGATGTTTTACAAAGTATTACAAAAGATGTAGCTTTTTCATATGGAATAATATTTACAATTGAAGGAATTTTATTCTTGGCATCTGCTGCTCTTGCTACTAGACTAATTACAATACCCGCTAAAACAAAACTAACGTTATAGTGAAGATATAAAATGATTTATGATACTGTTATAATTGGTGGAGGACCATCTGGAGCAACAGCAGCTACAGAGCTAGCTCTTCAAAATCGAAAAGTTGCATTTATTGATAGAGAAGGTAGAATTAAACCATGTGGTGGAGCAGTACCACCTAGACTTATTCGTGATTTTAATATTCCTGACAGTCAAATAGTTGCAAAAATAAAGACAGCAAGAATGATTTCTCCTACATCTCGTATGGTAGATATACCTATAGAAAATGGTTATGTAGGAATGGTTGAAAGAGAAAATTTTGATGAATTTCTTCGAAATCGCGCAAGTAATAAAGGAGCAAAACGCTTTACTGGTACTTTTTTAAGGATAGAAAGAACGAATGAAAACGATCTTGTTTCTGTTTTTTTTAAAGATAAAAAAACGAGAGAGGAAATTGAATTAAAATCTAGATTTATTATTGGAGCTGATGGAGCTAGATCAGATGTAGCGAGATCAGAAATGCCAGGAGGTAAAAGTATCCCTTATGTTATTGCCTATCATGAAATTATTGAGGCACCAAAAGGAGGTATATATGATCCAGACAGATGCGATGTAATCTATGACGGAAGAATATCACCTGATTTTTATGGCTGGGTATTCCCACATGGAAAATCTGCTAGTGTTGGTATGGGAACTGGAAGGAATGGTTTCGATCTTAAAGAGGCAACTGCAAAAATAAGAGAAGCCTCTGGTTTAGACAAATGTAATACAATTAGAAAAGAGGGTGCTCCAATACCGTTAAAACCTCTTGATAACTGGGATAATGGTAAAGATCTTGTATTAGCTGGTGATGCTGCAGGGGTGGTTGCACCTTCATCTGGAGAAGGTATTTATTATGCAATGATTGGAGGCCAAGAAGCTGCATATGCAGTTAATGAGTGCATAAAATATAAAAATCCAAAATTATTAAAATTAGCCAGAAAAAGATTTATGTCTGAACACAAAACTGTATTTAGAGTCTTGGAAGCTATGCAAAATGCTTACTACAGATCAGACGACAGAAGGGAAAGATTTGTAAGTTTATGCAAAGACGAAGATGTACAAAGATTAACATTTGAATCTTATATGAATAAAAAGTTAGTTACAAAAAAACCTTTTGCTCATTTGAAAATAATGATTAAGAATTTACTTCATTTGACTGGTTTGATAAGAGCCACAACATGAACCAGCAAATTGCTGCCTGGCAAGACGATGTATTATCTCCTGTAGATAAGTTAGAAGTACATAAAAAAGGTTTAAAGCATCCAGCCGTTTCTGTCTTTGTAAAAAGAAATAATGAAATATTATTGCAACAGAGAGCTGCGTGCAAATATCATAGTCCAAATCTTTGGGCTAATACCGTTTGTACTCATCCTCATTGGGAAGAAAGTTCTTATACATGTGCAATAAGAAGGCTTGAAGAAGAGCTTAATATAAAATCTTTGGATTTGAAGTTTTGCAAAGAAATTGAATATAAAGCAGATGTTGGGAACGACCTTATAGAGCACGAAGTAGTGAGTGTTTTTATTGCTGAAATTCCAAAAAATTTTGACTTAATTATAGATCCAAATCCGAAAGAAGTGAAGTCTACAAAATGGATAAAGATATTGTCAGTTTTAAAAGAAATAGAAAATAATCCTACAATTTTCACAGAATGGTTTAAAATTTATATGCAAGAGCATTCAATGGAGATATTAGGATAGTTTTTAGATAAATATCTACTTTTTAAGCTGACAGATTGTTGTTTTTAAATTTAACTACAGATACACCCATTAATTTCTTAACTTTATCTATTATATCCTGAACACCTAAACCAGCTTCTTTATACATGTTTTCAGGTTTTCCTTGATCTATAAATTTATCACAAAGAAACATTGCCCTAAATTTCAAGTTATCATCTAATAATCCAGATTCACTTAAATAATTTGATAAATGAGAGCCAAAACCTCCAATAGCTCCTTCTTCAATAGAAATTAGAACAGAGTGATTTTTAGCTAAATTAGTTACAAGTTCTTCATCAAGTGGTTTAGCGAACCTAGCATCAGCTACTGTTATATCAATACCAGCTTGAAGTAAAACTTCAGAAGCTTCTTTTACTTCTTTCAAATGGGCTCCAAAATTTAGAACTGCAACCCCACTTTTTCCATCCTTTATGATGCGACCTTTTCCAATTTCTAGGGGGGTCCCTTTTTCTGGAAGGTCTATCCCTACTCCTTCTCCTCTTGGATATCTAAATGCTATTGGACCATCATTATAAGATGCTGCAGTTGCAACCATATTCATTAATTCTAACTCATCTGCAGCAGCCATAACAACAAAACCAGGTAAGTTTGACAAATATGCTATGTCGTAAGAACCTGCGTGAGTAGCTCCATCTGCACCAACTAAACCCGCTCTATCTATTGCAAACCTAACTGGTAATCCTTGTAAAGCTATATCATGAACAATTTGATCATATCCTCTTTGTAAAAAAGTAGAATATATTGCACAAAATGGCTTTAAGCCCCCAGCAGCCATTCCACCAGCAAATGTAACAGCGTGCTGCTCTGCAATACCAACATCAAATGTCCTTTGGGGAAATTCCTTTTGCATAAGATTTATCCCCGTACCAGAAGGCATGGCAGCTGTCACTGCTACAATACGATGATCTCTAGAAGCTTCACTAACTAAAGCTTTTCCAAATACAGAAGTGTAGGAAGGTGCGTTTGGCTTGGATTTACTTTGTTCTCCAGAAATTATATCAAATTTTGATACTCCATGATATTTATCAGCAGAACTTTCTGCTGGGTAATAGCCCTTTCCTTTTTTAGTAACACAATGAATCAAAATAGGCCCTTTTGCTCGCGCCTTTACTGATCTTAATACAGGTAACAATTGATCTAAATCATGACCATTTATAGGACCAAGATAGGAAAATCCTAATTCTTCAAAGAAAGTACCACCAGATGCAAGACCTGTAATTATACTTTTTGCACGTCTAGCACCTTCTTGTAATGGACCAGGTAGATTTTTTGCTAATCCCTCGGCTAGTTGAGTTAGACTATAAAATTCATTATTTGCATATAAACTTGATAAATATTTTGACATTGCACCAGCTGGAGGTGCTATTGACATTTCATTATCGTTTAATATCACAAATAGCCTACGTCCTTCGGAACCAGCATTATTTAAACCTTCATATGCCATTCCTGCACTTATTGAACCATCACCTATCACTGCAATAGAGTCTCCCACACCTGACCCTAAATCTCGAGCCACAGTAAATCCTAATGCTGCAGAAATAGATGTTGAAGAATGAGCTGCTCCAAATGGGTCAAACTCACTTTCAGATCTCTTTGTAAAACCTGATAAACCTTTGTCTTGTCTTAGTGTAATCATACTTTGTCTTCTACCAGTTAAGATTTTATGAGGATAACATTGATGACTTACATCCCATATTAATTTATCAAATGGAGTATTAAATACAGAATGTATGGCAACGGTTAACTCTACGACCCCTAGGCTTGAACCTAGATGTCCACCTGTTTTAGATACAATTGAGATAGTCTCTTGCCTTAACTCGTTAGCCAATTTTTTAAGTTCAAAATCAGATAATTTTTTTAAATCTGATGGAAAATTAACAGTGTCTAATATCTTTGTTTCTGACATTTTTCCCCCTTTTGATAATAGGAGAGATATATTTTCTCTCCTATTATTTTCAATAGTCTAAACTGGTGAGACTAATCTATCATAAGAAGCATAAAGTTTTCCACCAGTGTAATAAGCACTTACTTTTTCTTCTTCAAGCATAGTTACCTCTTTTGGTTTTTTTATAGAAGGAACTTTTTTAAAATGTTTCCCATATAAAGAATGAACATCTACAGACTTACTATTTATTTTTGATAAAGGCATAGGTAATAACCGTTTTGATTTATCTTTTAATTCTATTTCTAGATATCTTACCAACTGCTCAGGCACATCAATCCACATATCTATTACCTGTCCAACCACGACTTTATCTGCCGAGACCACGTCCATTCCTCTAGGGTCTCTTCCTGCAGAAACCTCAAAACCTTTTAGACTACTCATAGGTCTGATCTTTGGTTTTCCATGACCATCCAGTTCTGGTACATCTCTTCTTTCTGTCCATGCAGCAGCCCCTAAGCCGTCATCCATTGGATCACCACTTGGAAATAATGGTGATCCATTTGCGACATTTTTAATTTCGAGCTTTAATTTTCTCGTTTCTCCTACATTATTGGGAACACTTACTTCTCCCCGTCCATGCATGAGCTTAAACGTTTTAGGTGTTGGTACAGGATACATTCCTTGATTATGGGCAGTATTAGATTGCTCATTCTCTAATGGGTATCCCTCTCGCATGTTTTCCCTTTGAAGATAAATCACTAAACCAATGAAAAAAGCCCAGAATAGGTAAAGACTTAGTTGAGCTATATCAAAATTTGAAAAAAATGGTTCCATGATTAATCTCCTAACAATGTAGATTCAGGTACTGAATATTCTATTTCAGTAGCAAAACCGTGTTCTATTGCCCAATATCGCCAGTCATCCACAACAGTACCGGTAAGTAGAATTCCAATTCCTCCAGTAATAGGCACAAGTACTGCAAACCACCAGGCCCAACGATGAATTCCTTCCATTGATGCATTAAACCCCATTGTCCACCTCCAGAACAACGCTGCTCTTTCAGATGCAGTTCCTCGATCATAAATTTGCTCTAACTCACGATCTCCACCAAGTCTGGATGTTGCTAATATTGTGGCACCATGCATTGCAAATAATAGGGCTGATCCATACAAAAAAACAATACATAAAGCATGAAAAGGATTATAAAATAGATTACCCCAAGCAACAGACAAATTATTAGTCCAAATTAGATGAGGAAAAATACCGTAGGGAACCATTTCAGACCATGAACCCATTGCGATAGGTCTAAATAATCCAATCACCAAAAACAACCATATTGCAGCAGCAAAAGCCCAACAAATATGTTTTCCCATACCTAATTCATGAGCCCTTAAGTAAGACCTTATCCACCAACTAAGTACAGAAAATAGCAAACAAAAACTTGCTATCATATACAATCCACCATCGTTTATTGGTGGAAATGATAATCCATACTCTTCTGGTGGAGGATTAAGTGATAACCAAAATAAGGTTCTTATAAAAAGAGCAAAGTCAAAATTGACTTGTTGAAGCATTCCAAATCCAACAAGAAAAAACCAAACAAAGAACAAATATATCGAAACAACACCAAACATACCCAAATGGATGGGACCAAGCTGAGCATTACCTAAATAACCCAGCCAAGTATTATTTCTAGTTGTTTTTGTTCTTTCACTTGATAATTCTCCAGTCTCGTCCATTCCCATTTCAGGTGGACCCTTTACTTGGACTTGTGTAAAAATATTTTGATATTCTGCCATCATAAACCTCCTACTGCGTCCATTCGAGACTATTAATAAAGTTCATTGTTTCTTGATATTGAGCATCAGAGAAAGTGGTCAATCTTGGCCACCAATTCCACCACTCAACCCAACTAGAACCCTCAGGAAATATCCATACTGGACCTGAAATCAATATACATACTGCTGACCAAAATCCTGCATTTAAAGCTAGTAACAATCCTATTCTGTGGATTCCTAAAGTTCCAATTGAATAACCTATAAAGTCTCTGAAATACGTATCCTCATGATCTGGTGTTTTAGATTCCTTTCCTTTCTCGGGGTTTGCTGCAGATAATATCAACCCACCATGAAGAGAAAGGGCAAGAGTTGTCGTAAAGAAAAATGTAATTGCAACCCAATGTGCTGGATTAAAATGAAAATTAATATATGCGTATCCTGTGTATGAAACCCAATCTAGATGAGAAAAAATTCCGTATGGAAATGCATGTCCCCATGCACCCATCAACACTGGCCTTATTACAACTAACGAAGTATATGCAAATATTGCAACGCCAAATGCAACTGGTATGTGAAATCCAATACCTAATTTTCTACAAATTTCTACTTCTCTTAATAACCACGCAATAAATGCACCATGTGCACAAATAGTAATTATTTGCCATAATCCTCCATCTCTCAATGGAGCAAACTGTAACCCATACTCCAAGGCTGGTGGATTAATACTTATAAGGAAAGGATTCCAAGTTCCCTGTAAAGCGGCTCCCCATAAGATAAGTAAAGTACCTAATGAGGCAAAAAACATGGTCATAAGACCAAAAAAGCCAATATAAAAAGGACCTACCCAAAAATCAAATAAGTCTCTTCCGATTAAGGTGCCTCCGGGAACACGATACTTTCTCTCAAAACTGAGTAATGCCATCTCGCGACCTCCTATTAAAATTCTTAATTTTTTTCATTTACATCCAATAATTCTACATTTGATTTGCCGTAGGCGGGTTGTTTGGGGGGGAGCCCGCCCACGGCCACTTTAAATTGGCTTAGCCTGCTGCCTTCGCTGCTGCCTCAAACCAATTGAAGTGTTCTGTGCTTAGCAGCACTAAATGAATTAACGCTGCTAATAAAAAGAGAAATACGCCTTGAGCCACGAACACTCTACGTGGGTCAAAAATCAGCCATATTTTATAAAATTGACTCATTTAATTCTCCTTTAACTGAAATAGAACCAAGGACGCCAAATCCATGTTGCAATATGAGCTAAAACACACATTAGTGTGAATGTCCAAAGACCGCTCATATAAACACTATGAAGTTCCTGTGCTTGGTCCTCTGTTAAACCTGATAATGACAGGTCGTTATTTCCAGCCATGTTTAATCCTCCGGATTGTTTTCGACTGATCCCACGATTTCTCGTAGGGTTGATTTTCTGAGCCCTCATGGCTCAGAACTATTCGATAGCTAAGCCATCGAATTTCGTTAACCACAATCATGCGGTAAATATCATTGGGGTTATTACTTGCGCATGACCCCATGCCCTTTTAAAAATGCCCTCATTTTGCACAGTCTTTAATTTAAAGATGTTCATAGTTAAGCAAGCTATCCATGCAAAAGTAGCTAGAGGAATTGAAATTAAAAAAATGAGCGCAAAATAAACCCTATACTCAAATTTTATAGTTTTCCTATATTCTGAAACACTAAAATCTCTAACTGCTGACTGTTTCATTTTTCTTTCTCCCCGTTTCCTTTTTTACTATAATTTTTTATTTCTTATTTTCTTTATTGTTTCTAAAACAACTCTTTCGTCACCCTCCGCTAAAGCAGATCTTTCTGCTTCATCTCTTAAGTTCTTTGCTGCTGATATTCTTGTTATGACTGGATGCTCTTGGACAATTTTGTCCAAAAATTCTTGAGCATCTTTATCCCAAGGAAAATCCCTCTTTAAATTTGTAGGTGTCGCATCGACTTCATCCATATCCGACCCCAATGGCAGAATATGAAAAAGAGAATCAAATAAACTATTACATACCTCCTGAAGCAAATAAGTCGCTCCTGCATATCCCATCATTGGTGTTCCCGTAGATCTTCTTATTGCAGCACCTGGAAAACTTGCAGGAATAAATGATGGGCTAGGACCAAAACCATTTTTTAATTCAGCCAAGTACATTTTTTCATTAATTGACCCCATTAATACTAAAGGTCTTTTATCCCTTATTAATGATCTTACTTCGTCATTATTGGTTTTTTTTCCTGAAATTCTTGCTACTGCGAAACTACAAGGTAATCCCAAATCGTTTTCTAAAAAATTACGAATTCCACGTGAATATGTTTCATTTGCAACTATTCCAAAGCTTGCAGTTGCAAAAAAATCCTGAGTTACAGATCTCCATAAATCCCAAACTGGTTTTATTGTTGAATGTTTTTCTTGCTCAATAAATGGTTCGGGATCTAGTTTTAATAATTCTCCTAATTTACGTAAAAATTTAGTAGTAGAGTCTATTCCAATTGGTGCTTGTAGATAAGGTTTATCAAGAACTTCCGCCAAACCTCTTCCAAACTCTCTATATAAAACAACATTTACATCTGCATTTACTAATTTATTGGCATCAGCTAGGTGACTACCTAGGGGAAAAACCATATTTATTTCTGCTCCTATACCCTCTACTAACCTTCTTATTTCAGCTAGATCAGACGGCATATTAAATGTTCCATACATGGGGCCTAAAATATTTACTCTTGGTTTTGACCCCTCCTCTCTTTTAGTTTCTTTAGGCATTCTACCTTTTGTTTGTCCAAAATTAGTAAAAATCCATGTCATGGCTCTGTCAGCTGACTGCCATTGATCTTCATCAATTGTTCGAGGAAGAAACCTTTGAATGGTTGTTCCCTCAGGAGTTACTCCACCACCAATCATCTCTGCAATTGATCCTGTAACAACTACAGACGGCAATGCTGGATCTAAAGTTTTCCATGCACGTTTCATAGAACCTTCGGTTCCTTCACGTCCTAACTCTTCTTCTGCTAATCCAGTAACTACTATTGGTAATTCATGAGGTGGTAATCCGTCGGTATAATGCAAAACAGATGTCACGGGTAAATTCTCACATCCAACAGGTCCATCAATTACAACTTGGAGACCTTTTATTGCACAAAAAGCATATACAGACCCCCAATATCCACCAGCTCTATCATGATCTTGAATTAGCATTAAATCATCTCCGCTGCTTTTGCAGCTTTTTTTCTTTTTTCAATTTTTTTCAAATTATGTTCCCGAAATTGAGGCTTTAAATTTGGACTTTTTTCCCAAATTCCTGATGTATCATCTTTCCCTACTCCGGAAAAAAAGCTTTTCATATTTGCCATTCTTTTTTTATTTTTCATTGCTGCATTTACTACTTGTGCTAGACTTCCAGCTCCAGCAACACCCATTAAAGGACGAGCTGAAATTAAATTTGTAAAATATAAAGAAGGTATTCCTAATTCTTTACCTTTTTGGACTACAGGAGTAGTGCCAATCGCTAGATTCGGCTTGATTGCTTCAACTGCGGCACAATCGTCTTCTAAACTGGCTCTAAATTTAACCATAGTTCCCTTTGCCTCTAGCCATTCCTTGTCTTTTTGTGACCATTTAGTCTTTGGGCATGCCGTTCCAACATAAGGTATCTTAGCTCCACTTTCAGTAAGAAGACGCGCAACAAGTAATTCAGACCCTTCATAACCAGAAAGTGTTATTGTCCCTTTAATCTTATTTAATTTTAGACCTTCTTTTATTTTTGGTATAATTTCATTTTTACATGTTGAAATCATATTCTTTTTAATGTTTAAAATTTCTCCTACTGATTGAATCCAGTCATCAGTTCCTTCAGTTCCAACTGGGGCTGAACCTAAAATTGGTCTTCCAGCTTCTTCAAACTCTCTTATTGAAGCAGTATAAAAGGGATGAATAGCTGAAACTAATGAACAATCCAAAGCACCATATAGTTCTCTCCATTCACGACATGGTACAACAGGACCTGCTGCCAAACCTAAATAAGATAATATTCCTCCTATTCCAATTGGATCAGCAGGAAACATTTCACCTAATAAAGCGACAGTTGGTCTATCAGACTTTCCTGAAAGAGGTGTTGCAACTGGTCCTTTCTCTGCTTCTTTTCTAGCATAATTAAGCATAGCTCCTGCCAGAACATCTTTTGCCTCTGCATGGGTTGGGACACCAAAGCCAGGAACATCAATACCAATAATTCTTACACCATTTATTTCCTTTGGAAGTAACCTTAATGGAACACCAGATGCTGTTGGGACACATAAATTTGTTACAATAATTGCGTCATATTTTGAAGGATCAGCGGTTTTATGAACCGAATCTCTTATATCCTCAAATAATTTTCCAGATACAAGTGTTTCTGAGCTAAAAGGAACATAACCCACCGATCTTCTTGCTCCATAAAAATGTGAAACAAAAGTTAAACCATAAACACAACATGCAGATCCTGATAAAATTGTAGCAACTCTTCTCATTCTCAAGCCAACACGTAAAGATCCAAAAGCTGGACACATACTTTGCGGTTTATCATGCGGCCCAAGTGGATAATCTTTTCTAAATTTGTCTAATATTTCATTATTACTATTTAAGGACTTTATAGACTTTTCTTTATTGTCCTTTGAATGACACCCAGATGAAACAGGCTTGGAGGGTATCTCCAAATCTTCTATTGAATTTTGACTTGCTTCAGTCAATTTCACCTCATTTGTTTGATCATATTTTATTTCAGTACTCATTAATAGAACCTGGATTATCTCTCAAACTTTGTCATAAATTACTTCTAAAGATTTTTTTGGTTTTGAAAATTTACCGCGCATATCAGCATCAGTTGCAGGCACTAATGTGAAACCTGCTCCTGTCTCACCACCATCAAATAATCCCAATAATTGGTCTTGATTTAGTGTCTTTGGTCTTACAGGAGGAGCATCTGCTACATTGGAAGCTAATGTCTCAAAAAGAGTTCCCCACTGGCTTTGCTTTGTACCAATAATTTGATACATCGCAGATTTCCTTCTTATATCATCGTCAGCAGGAATAGTACTGAGTACAGGAATTCCTACTTTTTCAGCAAATTTCTTTGCCTCTCCAGTTCCATCATCTCTATTGATAACTATGCCAGCTACACCAACACTTCCACCTAATTTTCGGAAATATTCAACTGCAGAACAAACATTATTGGCAACATATAGTGACTGTAAGTCATTAGATCCAACTACAATTACTTTTTGCGCCATATCCCTTGCAATGGGTAAACCAAAGCCTCCACAGACGACGTCTCCAAGGAAGTCTAGTAATACATAATCAAAATCCCAATCATGAAAACCAAGTTTTTCCAGTAATTCAAAACCATGAATAATACCACGACCACCACATCCCCTTCCTACTTCAGGACCGCCTAATTCCATTGCAAATACACCATTTCTCTTGAAGCAAACATCACCTATGGCAACTTCTTCTCCAGAAAGCTTCTTTTTAGTGGATGTTTCAATGATTGTTGGGCAAGCTTTTCCTTCAAAAAGGAGAGATGTAGTATCTGACTTTGGATCGCAACCTATTAATAATACTCGCTTACCTTGTTCAGCCATCATGCAACTTAAATTAGCTAAAGTAAAAGACTTACCAATGCCACCTTTGCCATAAATTGCAATTATCTGACACTTTTTCTTTGGTTTAGCCGTATGAAGTTCATTATTAATTTCTTTAGCTTCTGATTTTAACCTACTATGATGTTCTTCAAGAACTTTATTAGCATTACCTTTTACATTTATTGTTTCTACTGTCATGCTGCATTTCTCCAATCTAGAACCATTTTGAGACATTCAGCCTTTTCAAATGCCACTTTGTATGCTTCAGTCGCCTTGTTTACTTGAAATACATCGCTCACAAGCCCATCAAATGATAATGATCCATCCTCTATAAGAAGCTTGGTAGTTGCTACATCTTCAGGTGTAAATTCTGCCGAAACCCTAACTGAAACTTCTTTGATAAAAGCTTGAGCAAATCCAAAACTTACTCTTTCAGGATAGAAGCCTGCCATTACGACCTCACCACCTTTTTTCACCTTACCAATCAGGCTATCTAGTATATCAGAATCTCCACTTACATCATAAATACAATCATAATCTGATCTGCTGTCGAATTCAGGTAATACAACTTCATAATCTCTAGCACCCGCATGCCTAAATATATTTTTTTCCCAAACAATGGGAGGTTTTTCTCCTGCAAGTATAACAAGTCTAGCTAATAGCCTTCCTAAAACACCGTGACCTACTATTACTTCTGGCATTCTATTACCAAAACCGGCAATCGCATGTCGGGCTGTTGCAGCTAAGGCAAAAAGTGCGCCGTTTACTCCCATGGTACTGTCAATCTTTATTAACCTGTTAGATGGCGAAATAACTCTTTTTGCAGCACCACCAAATAGACTCCTTACAGAACCGGAATAACAATCAGCACCAGGTACAAAAACAATATCTCCTTCTTTAAATCCAGAACTTTTAGATGCCTGAACCACTTCACCTGTTGACTCATAACCTGGAACCAATGGATAGCCCATTCCTGGAAAAGCTGGCATCTTGCCATTCCAAAATAATTTTTCTGTCCCTGTAGAAATCCCTGAATAATGAATATCTACGACGACGTCTTCAGTTTGGCATTTCTTCAACTCAACAGATTCTATTGCCAATTTGCCAGGATTTGACATAACTACAGCTTTTGTAATCAATATATTTAACCTCAATTAAAAAGATTCATTTTGCAAAACTAGTGTAATTTTATACTGACAGTTTATATTGTCAATAAATATTGACAATTAATTTCAATTTATTGATTTTATTTTTTTGCAACTATTACTGAAGTAATAAAATCATTAGGGCTTGAAACAAGTTTTAAGTGTCGAAAACCATTTTTTTTCAAGAATTTGAAATGTTCTTCCTTGTTTCTAGGCTTCCCAGAAGTCATAGCCATAGTATAAAAACCAAAATAAGCATCTCCAGCTCGGGTTGGATAATGATTACCTGCCATAGGTTCAGATATGACTAATTGCCCTTTAGGAGTTAAAGCATCATATATTTTATTTAAAATTATCTCGACAACTGTGTCATTATGATCATACAACACTCTGTTTAAAAAAATAATATCATAACCGTGTGGCAATCCATCTTTTATAAAATTTCCTGCTATTAAATTGATTCTAGAAACATCAATAAGATGGCTAATTTTTATTTTGGTTTCTTCAATAACACTTGGTAAATCAAAAACTCCTAACGTTAAATTTGGATAAAGTTTCATTACCTCCAAAATAAAAGTACCATTACCACCCCCAACATCTAGTAGTTTTTGAAAACCATTCAATTTTACCAAATTTAGCGTTTCTTCTGCTACGATATATTGTGAAACTCCCATCAATTCAGAATAATTTTTGGCTTCTTCTTTAGTTATTTTCTTAGTAGACGGAACGTATTTCCAAAAATTTCTTAATTCAGTATCAAAATTTTCATTCAATAATTTTACTGGGTCAATAAGATCTCTATAAAAAATCTTATGATGTAAAATCATCTTATCTAATCCTCTTACACCCTTTATGGCAGCTCCAAGTCTTGTAAGTTTGAAAGTAGAGTCTCTTCTCTTTTTTAGTAAACCAATAGAGGTAGCAGCGTTACATAATAATAAACATTTGTTATTTGATAACCCTGTATACTTAGATATCTCGTCAATTTTTTTTCTACCGGAAATAAAAAAATCGATTAAACTCAATTCAATAAAAGCTAAAAGTATCTGCGAATAAACAAAACCAGCTACCAGGTCATAAATTTTTTCACCTTCATTGAAAGCTAACTGTCTTATTATAGGTATCTTTTTGATAAATGTGTGAAAAGAAGGTTTTGATACTAGATTATTCAACCAATTGGAGAAAATGTCCATTAATAATATCGGTGTTTTTAAAGAACTTTATCTGCTGCAAAGGAAGGCATTAACTGTTTAGCTTGGTATCTTACAATATCGCATAATCTGGCCTCACCAGGACAAGACGGAATTGAAGCAATTGCACCACTCAAAATGTCTTGCAATCTTTTGATTGCACCATCTACCCCAAATTCAGCAACCGCACTTGGTCTAGAATTTTTTATATCTTGTCCAGTTGGTTTTCCCATAGATTTTTGTGAACATGTAACATCTTTTAAATCATCTGCCACTTGAAATGCTTCTCCAATCCTAGCTCCTAATTCTACCCATGGCTCTGGATCTTCACCAGTTGAAACCGCACCCATGCAGGTTGCAGCAACAAATAGAGAACCAGTTTTTAATTGATGATATGCACTTAAATTAATCTTATCCTCACTTTCCCAACCTTGGCCAGAACATATACCAAAGGGAACACCAGAGGACTTAGACAATATTTTAATCAATTGGATTAACCTTTGTGGTTTCTTTTCACATCCTTTTGCCAAATTTTCATAAGCTAAAATAATTAAGGAATCTCCTGCTAAAACTGCCACAGTTTCACCAAAAGCTCTGTGAACTGTTGGTTTGCCCCTCCTGAGTTCAGCATCATCAAAACAAGGTAAATCATCATGAACTAAGCTAGCACAATGAATAAACTCCAAGGCTACTGCTGCGGACTCAGCAATTGCAAAATCGTCTTCACCACAAGCCTCCGCAACCGATAGGCATAGATTGGGTCTAACTCTAGCTCCACCAGGGAAAATGGCATAGTCAATAGAGGCTGCTAACTTCGGTGGGGTTGGGGTTTTTCTAGCATCCTTAAGTGTTTTTAGAAGCGCTAAATTAACTCTTTCGTGAATATTTCTTATATTTTTCATAATAACTCCTAAACTTAGAGCTAACATAAATCTTAATTTATGTCTATTTTTTTTGACAAAAGTATGTAAATATTTACTGACATTATAAAAGAATTCATTTTGAGAAATAAAAAAGTAATAATTATTGGTGCAGGAATTGCTGGATTAGCAGCTGCTATGAAGCTTTCTACTTCAGGTATTAATGTTGAAGTCTATGAGCAACATGAAAAGCCAGGTGGAAAAATTAGATATTTTGATAGTAAAGTTGGTCCTATTGACGCTGGTCCTACTGTATTAACGATGTATAACGTTTTTGCAGATTTATTCCATTCGTGTGGTTATAAGATTGATGAAAAATTGAAATTTATCAAAGAAGAAATAATAGCAAGACATTGGTGGAGAGACGGTAGTTCACTTGATTTATATTCTTGCTTTGAAAAAAATTTAGAAGAAATTAAGCATTTTGCTGGCAACAAATCAGCATTAGAATTTGAAAAATTTGATAAATTCTCTAAGGATCTTTTTGGTTTATTTAAAGACCCTATAATTATGAATTCAAAACCTGATATTTTTCCAGTTTTAATTAATGGATTTAAAAACATTAAGCTTTTAAAGGACTTATTAATAAAAAATAAAATATTATACGGTTATCTCAA
This sequence comes from uncultured Alphaproteobacteria bacterium, assembly GCA_902578545.1. Lineage (GTDB taxonomy): Bacteria > Pseudomonadota > Alphaproteobacteria > Rhodobacterales > Rhodobacteraceae > CACIIZ01. Next base: position 44,403 of record CACHDI010000006.1, on the reverse strand, counting down.
TGAAAACTTCTCAGACCATCGATTAAAACAATTATTTTCTAGATATTCTACTTATGTCGGCGGATCACCATTTAATTCTCCAAGTATTTTATCACTGATCTGGCATGTAGAATGCCAGGGTGTTTGGAGAATAGCAGGAGGAATGTACGATCTTGTAAAGCAAATTGAAACAATTTCAAAAAGATCAGATGCAAGTTTTTTTTATAAGAATAAGGTAAAAAAAATCTTGATGAAAAATAATAAAATAAATGGAATAGAGTTAAAAAATAATAAGGTTATTGATTGTGATACTATTATATTTAATGGAGATCCAAAAGCACTTTTTGATGGCCTATTAGGAGATGAAATACAAAATGCCGTATCTAATAACAATATAAACAAAAGGTCTTTATCCGCATATGTATGGAGTTTTGCTGCTAAAACTCAAGGATTAGATTTACTCCATCACAATGTTTTATTTAATAAAAACTATAAATCAGAATTTGATGACATTAAACGGGGTGAAATACCTAAAGACCCTACCCTATATATTTGTGCTCAAGGTAGTATTAATAATCCTAGGCCAAAAGAAAAGTCATTGGGTCGTTTTGAAATAATAATAAATGGATCTCCAACTTATAATCATAAGAAATATAACAAACAAAAGGAATACACCAAATGCAAGGAAATAACATTTTCGATTTTGGATTCAATGGGCTTAAAAATGGATTTAAAACCAACAGAAGAAATGCTAACTACTCCAAAGGAGTTCGAGCAATTATTTCCTGGCTCTCAAGGTTCGCTTTACGGAAGAACACCCCACGGAATAAGCTCGACATTTATGAGGCCGAGAAACAAAAGCAAAATAAAGGGTTTGCTATTAGCAGGCGGAGGAACACACCCAGGAGCGGGAATTCCCATGGCATGCCTATCAGGAAAGCATGCGGCAGAAATGATATTGAAAGACCTAAGTTTGACATAGATGTAAAACCAAACGGATATGCATGGTGGTATGTTGACGGTATTTCAAATGACGGAAATAGAGCGATATCAATAATCGGATTTATTGGCTCTGTATTTTCGCCGTGGTACTACTGGAGCAAAAGAAAAGACCCCCAAAATCATGTTTGTATAAATGTAGCCATGTATGGAAAAGGCTGGAGATGGACTATGACCGAAAGAGGGAAACAAAAACTTAAAAGAACTCAAAATATGCTCAAAGTTGGACCAAGTTCATTTAATTGGAACAAAGATCATTTAATTATAAATTTTGATGAATATTCCATTCCTCATTTTGATAATGTAAAGGGGACAGTTAAAATAATTCCTAAGTTTATATCAGAAATAGAGTGTAATTTATTATCAGATAATAGCCATGTTTGGCGTCCCTTTTCTCCCATCTCAAAAATTGAAGTTGATATCAATAAACCTGGTTGGCAATGGGAAGGTCATGGATATTTTGACGCAAATTTTGGTTCTAACGCCCTAGAAAAAGATTTTTCTTATTGGACTTGGGGAAGATTTCCGACTGATAAAGGTAGTTATACTTTTTATGACGCAATTCCAAGAAAAGAAAAGGATGTAAATATTGCTCTTTTATTTAAAAACAATGGAGGAATAGAAAAAATTTTAAATCCTCCAGATAAAGCTAATTTATCAAGATCTTTATGGCTGGTTAAAAGAGAAACTAGGTCAGATTTTAATTTTAAACCAAAACAAATTAAACATATGCTTGATACACCTTTTTATACAAGAGCTGGAGTTCAAACTTCGATATTTGGTGAAAAAAGTATAGGTGTTCATGAAGCACTGGATCTTAATCGTTTTTCAAGTCCATTCCTAAAACCAATGCTGGCTGTGAAAGCTCCAAGATATAATTGGTGATTTAAAAATTTAATTATTTAATTGCATTATTCGAAAATTTAAAGCAGCTGCAAAACTTACCCAAATAAAATATGGGAATATCAAAATTGATGATAGTGGATCTGAAAACCAATAAGTTATTACCATTAATAATACTGATAACCAAAGTCCCACCATAAATTTCATTGCTAATTTAATATCATTTAAACCAAAAAAAATGGGTGTCCAGATAGTATTTAAGGTGATTTGCAAAGCCCATAGAGCAATTAAAAAATTTTTTGAACCTGCAATGCTTGAAATCCTCATTCCAACATAAGCAATAACAATGTAAAGGATTGACCATGCTATTGGAAATAACCAATTAGGAGGATTCCAAGATGGTTTATCTAAATTTTTATACCATTCATTTGGAGGAAATAATGCACCTGTAGATGCAGCTACACAACAAGTCAAAAAAAATAAAGCAAATGTAAGCCAATCCATTAATTAATTCTCTTGATGCTTATTTGATAATTTAAATTCCTGCAAGAGCTCGATCTTTTTGCTCTAAATCAAAAAGTAAATTTATAAATTTACTAGACCTTTCTTTAAAAGACTTTTTACTTTCTTTTGGTTGTTTTACGGAACTTACTAAAAAATCCACCTCCGGTATAGCAGAGGCATGAATTGTTGATGGTACAGGCATAACTGTTGTTAATGCAGAGTTTCCTATTGAAGAAATAAGCATTAAAAATTTTTCAAAGGTCGTAGTGTAAGCCCTGTTATTTATACTATCATAATTAGAAGCTGCAATATGCTTACCTATTTTAGAATAAATTTTTCCGGCTGAAAAAATTCCTGGCCTACATTCCTTTGGTAATGAAAAATATCCTGCTCCTGCCCTTTTATAAAAATAATCAGCTCTATTTAATAGTTGTTTTACAAAAGAACTTACTTCAGGAAAGTTTTCTGGATTTTCCAAGAAATCCTCAATTGATATATTACTTTGATCCATCCATTCTGTTGGAATATAAATTCTATTATTTCTAGCATCTTCTCCTATGTCTCTTGCTATATTTGTGAGCTGCATTGCTATGCCAAGATCACAAGCTCTTGCAAGTGCATCTTCATCCCTTACATTCATTAAAATACACATCATTACTCCAACTGAAGAAGCTACTCTAGCACAATAACTATATAACTCAGATAAATTCCTAAACCTTCTACCATCCTGATCCCACTTAAGTCCTTCAATTAAAGCTAAAGGTAATTGTTTTGGAAGGTCATAGCTTTTAACTAGAGCCGCAAAAGCTCTATCAGTACTAGAATTTCTAGGTTGACCACTGTAGACTTGGTTTAACCTTTTCTTTAGATCCTGAGCTGGATTTTTAATTTTAGTTTCTTTATCTACAACATCATCTGCAATTCTACAAAACGCATATAATACTATGGCGGGGTCTCGTACATATTTAGGTAATAGTTTTGAAGCAGCATAAAATGAATGTGATCCCTCCTTTATCAGTAATTTGCATTCCTCTAAATCATAACTATCAATTTTCATTTGATTTCACCTTGCATCTATTTTTTCATAAAAATTATTTTTTTCCTTTTGGTATTGCTTAGCATCTTTAATTTCTTTAGCTATAATTTCAGCTGAGGCAATTACACCTGGAACTCCAGGACCAGGATGAGTTCCAGCTCCAACTAAATAAAGTCCTTCAATTTCTTCAGATATATTATGTGGCCTAAACCAAGCGCTTTGAAACATTCTAGGCTCAATTGAAAATCCTGTGCCCATTGGGCTTAAATAATTTTTCCCAAAATCATTTGGAGTCATTACATGGCTTTCAACTATTGTTTTTTGAAACCCTGGAAGTAATCTATTATCCAAAAATTGTGCTACTTTTTTTAAATATTTTTCTTTTTCTTTTTCCCATATTACTGGATTAGAATGCCCTAAGTGTGGAACGCACGACAAAACATAAAAAGTATCACAATTTTCAGGAGCACATGTTTGGTCCGTGACAGAGGGTCGATGAATATAAAGACTCATATCTTCAGACAAAACACCATTTATAAAGATGTCTTTCACATGGCCTGAATATCTTGGCCCATGTAAAATTGTATGATGACCAACATCTGGCCACATATTTTTTGTATTTTTTGTACCAAAATGCCAAACAAATAATCCCATTGACCATTTTTTGTTTTTCAATTTTTTTGGGGTCCATCTTTTTTTTTCTTTTTTCTTTAAAAGTTCGTTATATGTGTATGATGGGTCTGAATTGGAAATTATAATGTTTGCTTCAAAACTTCGATTATCTTTTAATTTAATTCCAGTAACATTTTTCCTATTATAAGTTATTTCTTTAACCTCAGAATTTAAATGAATACTACCACCCTGTTCTAAAATTATCCTACCCATAGCCTTAGCAATAGCACTAAATCCTCCAATAGCGCAGTGCACTCCATAGACTTTTTCAATATGACTTACTAATCCCCACATGGATGTTACATTAAATGGATCACCTCCAACAAATAATGGATGAAAACTTAATGCAAATCTAAGCCTAGAATCTTTTACTCTCGCTGCAGCCATTTGATATACTGATCTGTCTGCTCTCAACAAGCCAAATAAAGGAAGAACTTTTAGTGTGTCCCAAAGCTTATGCATTGATACCCTTCCAATACTTTTTTCATCTGAAAAGGCTATGTCATATCTGATTTTTGATTCTCTCATAAATTTTTCATAACCACCTAGATCATTAGGAAATAACGACTTTATTTGTTTTTTCATCTTGTCGGAGTCGTTAGAGGCAAAAAATTCTGAATTGTCTGGGAATTTAATTTTATAAAAAGGGTCAAGAGGTTTAAGCTTTACATCTTTATCAAAATCTCTACCACAATCATTCCAAAGAGATCTGAACATATTTGGCAACGTTACAATAGTTGGACCTAAATCAAATCGATATCCATTTTGATTTAATGAAGTACCCCTACCACCAAGACTATTCAATTTATCAAATACAGAAACTTTATACCCTTTAGATCCCAATCGCATTGCTGCGGCTAATCCACCAAACCCAGCTCCGATAACTATAGCTTTCTTTAATAAAGTTTCAGAAGATTTTGGAAAGTCAAAATCACTATTGTCAGATCTTTTTAACATGTAATAAACTTATCATGTCAGAAAAATTTGACAACATATTAAATGAATGCTTGTTTGTAAAAGAAAGTTTAATAAAATTATTAACATTTAATTGGATAAGTTTTGAAACAAAATGAACAAATCGTAGCAATAAGTTTTTTTAGATTTGAAGGAGTATTTCAAAAACTATGGGCTTTTAGCCAAATGGGTTTTGCAAGGAAAAAATTGAAAAAAATAAAACAAATCTCTTTCTTCAAATTATTTGGTTCTGGAATAGGAGAAGGATTTACTCCTTATCCAAATACCAGTGTCTATGCTATCTTAAGTGTTTGGAATAATTTAGGAGAAGCCGAAAATAATATTGAAGAAAGAAAAATATATGAGAATTATAGAACCCACTCCATTGAAAACTGGACTGTTTTCCTTTCTCCAATTTCAAGCAAAGGTTATTGGGATAAAACTAACCCATTTAAACCCAATAAAAACGAATTCAAGAAAAAAGATCATATGTTGGCCGCATTAACTAGAGCAACAATAAAACCAAAAATAATGCTAAAATTTTGGTCTAAAGTACCTGCAATTTCAAAAGTGATAGGTAATGATAAAAATGTTTTATTTAAAATGGGCTTAGGAGAAATTCCTTGGTTTCACCAAGTAACCTTTTCAATTTGGCCTAATGCAAAAACAATGGCTGATTTTGCTAGAAAAGACGGGCCCCATGCAAAAGCAATAAAATCAGTTAGAGAAGGAAACTGGTTTTCTGAAGAATTATATGCAAGGTTTGAAGTAATAAAAGCCATTGGAAAATGGTGTGGCAAATCAGTGATATAAATTATTATAGGAATAAAATGAATTTAGATTATCCATTCTCTGCTATAGTTGGACAGAAAACTATGAAACAAGCTTTAATTCTTACAGCTATCGATCCATTAATAGGTGGAGTTTTAGTTTTTGGAGAACGAGGTACTGGAAAATCAACAATTGTTCGATCACTGGCGGCGCTTTTACCCGAAATAAATGTTGTAAAAGGCTGTCCTTATAATTGTGAAAATCTGAGTGATAATTGCTCCTATTGTAAAAATTCCCCTAAAAAATTTGAAAAAAAACCAACACCTATCATAGATTTACCACTTGGCTCAACCGAAGATAGGGTAGTTGGATCTCTAAATTTGGAAGTTGCTTTAAGTGAAGGTAAAAAAAGCTTTGAACCAGGGTTACTTGCACATGCCAATAGAGGATATCTCTACATAGATGAAGTGAATTTGCTGGAGGATCATATAGTAGATCTTTTATTAGATGTTGCAGTATCTGGAGAAAACTTAATTGAAAGAGAAGGATTATCAGTAAAACACGATTCAAAATTTGTACTAATTGGTTCAGGAAACCCAGAAGAAGGAGAATTAAGACCACAGCTTCTTGATCGCTTTGGTTTGTCAGTTGAAGTAAAATCCCCTAATCAATTAGAAGAGAGAATGGAAGTAATTAAAAGAAGATCCAAGTTTGATGATAAAGATTCAGATTTTTTTGTTTTTTGGAAAAATGAAGATACTAAATTAAGAAGAAAAATTCTCAGAGCACGAAAAAAACTTACTAACATAAAAGTATCAAATAATATTTTAGAAAATTGTGCAAAATTATGTCTTGCCCTAGGTTCAGACGGATTAAGAGGAGAATTAACTTTATTAAGAACTTCAAAAGCACAAGCCTCTTTTGAAAATAAAGATAATGTTGAAATTTCACATTTAAAAAAAGTTGCTCCAATCTGCATGGCACATAGACTTAGGAAAGATCCATTAGATGATGTTGGATCAAATATTAGAGTTGAAAGAACAATTGAAGAAGTATTGGGAAAATGATTTTTGAAATAAAGACTTTAAGGAGGTAAAAATAAAAGACAATTCAAATTTTAGTAATAAGGATTATATTGAAAATTCATTATATAACCTTGAAAAAATAATAACAGTTTTACGATTAATTCCTTTTGATTTAGGTGGTTTAATAATAAAATCACGACATAGCGAAACCAGAAGGATCGCAATTAAACTTATAGAAAAAAAGTTAAATAAATTTCCTTTAAAAAAAATATATCCTGAAATTGCGGACTCGAAACTTCATGGCGGGATAGATTTTTCTGAAACCCTTAGATTAGGAAAACTTATCCACACAAAAAGTATTTTTGAAGGTAAGCCAAAGACATTCAAATTAATGATGGGTGAGAGATTAGACACAAGTGTAGCAGGAATTTTTGCACAAAAAATGGATGCTAAACCAAACTTTTTAATGTTAGTGATTGATGAAGGAATAGAGGATGAGGACGTTCCTAATTGTCTTAAAGAAAGAATTTGTTTTTATATTGATCTTAATACAATTCCATTAGAAAAAATAAAGAATTTAAAAATAAAAAGATATAATATTTCTAATGCAAAGTTTCTTTTGGATAAAATAAAAGTACCTGAATTTATTTATAAATATCTTTTTGAAATAACATCTTCAACTGGTATAACTAGTATGAGGACACCTTATTTTACCATAAAAGTTGCATGTGCGTTAGCAGCACTTAGAGGAGTAAATACCGTTGAGGAAAAAGACTTAATTGAAAGTTTAAGTTTAACAATTTCACATAAAATAAAACACCTTCCTGAAACTCCTGAGCATGATCTCGAAAAAAATCAGCAAAAAAAAGAAAATAGTAAAGAAAAATTAGAAAATAAAAAACAAACCTATGATATTCCTATTGAATTACTACTAGATGCTGTAAAAACAAATTTACCATCAAATATTTTAGAAAAAATAGTTCATGGAAAAGAGATCAATAAATCCTTCACTAATAAATCAGGAAGTGGTCAAAGCAAAATCTCTTTCCAACGTGGACGTCCACTTCCTTCTATAAACGGAATTCCTAATGGAAGGAACAAATTAGATTTTATAGGAACATTAAAATCAGCAGCACCTTGGCAATTAGTCAGAAAAGAAATATCGACGATAAGAGATAATTTAAAAATTGAATTTAGAACTTCTGATATACAAATAAAAAAATTCAAGGATTTAAAAAATCGAGTTATTATTTTTACAGTCGATGCATCAGGTTCATTAGCAGTAGGAAGACTTGCGGAAGCAAAAGGGGCTGTAGAATTACTTCTTTCTAATGCCTATTCTTCAAGAGATTTAGTAGCACTAATATCTTTTAGAGGTGAAAGTGCTGAAACTTTATTAACTCCAACAAGATCTCTGAGTAAAACGAAACGAGTTTTAGGTTCTCTTCCTGGGGGAGGAGGAACACCTTTAGCATTGGGATTAATGTCAACATTAAAATTATCTATTGATTATTCCCAAAAAGGATTCACGCCTATTAACGTTATTTTAACAGACGGTAAAGCCAATGTTGATTTGAAAGGTGAAAATGGAAGAGCATCTGCTTTAGATGATAGTGCTAAAGTTTCAAAATTATTTATATTAAATAAATTAAAAACAATTGTGATTGATACATCTCAGAGAGAATCTGAAACTGCAAAAGATTTAGCTCAAAAATTACAAGGGAAATATTTACTTCTCCCTCGAGCTAATGCTCATCAGCTATCAAATGTTATTTTAAATCAATTAAATTAATGGATTGGAATAAAGAAAAATTTGATTGGCCTCACCACAACTTAAGTAATTTCGTTATCTCTGATCCACATACTTGGCATGTTCAGGATACTGAAAAAATTTACAGAAATAAAAATAAATCTCCAGTATTATTGTTTATTCATGGGGCTGGTGCATCAACACATAGTTGGAGATTAATTTTAGATCATTTAAAAAAAAGGTTTAGGGTCATTCTTATAGATTTACCAGGTCATGGATTTACGAAATTAGGTAAAAAAAATCGATCCAGCTTAGAATTTATAACAGAAGATTTAGAGTTATTATTAATTAAACTTAATCTCAAACCAGATTTAGTCATAGGTCACTCAGCAGGATCTGCAGTAGCCTTAAATTTAGCATTATCAAAAAAAATTAATTTTAAAGGTATTTTATGTCTTAACGGGGCATTGGGAAATTTTACAGGTATGGCTGGATTTTTATACCCTTTATTAGCCAAGTTTCTAGCAATGAGTCCACTCACTGTCCCATTTTTTACCTCATTATATTCTTCAAAAAGTCAGGTTGAAAAATTCCTGAATTTAACAGGAAGTAAGATTAGTTCAGAAGGTATCTTGTATTATAGAAAATTAATTTCGGATAAAAAGCACGTCGAAGGAACACTCTCTATGATGTCTCAATGGAATTTAAATCAGCTAATATTGAGATGGAAGCAAATTGAAATTCCAATTTGTTTAATAGTTGGGGAAAATGATAATATTGTACAAAACAATGATAATCTAAAAGCATCAAAAGAAATACCTAAAGCGAAATTCATAGTGAATCCTAATCAAGGACATCTTATGCACGAAGAAGATCCAGAACTAATATCTAACCAAATTCAGTCTTTTTATAATGAAATTCAAGTTATTAAATAAGTAAATATCTTGCAGGAGCTCATTTCCTATGTATAATTTAATTATGAAAAGTTTATCACTGCTATTTATTTGTCTTATCATTTATTTCAAATTTTTCATTTTTGCCATATTTGCAAGTCAAGAAGTATCAGATGATGATGGATTTGAAGTATCTGATGAAATTTTAGCAATAGTTGGAGATATTGATTACGGAGAATATCTTTCAAGTGAATGTACTACTTGTCATCACGCTCAAGGATTAGATGAGGGTATCCCTTCAATCACAGGTTGGCCAGTAGAATCATTTGTTTGGGCGCTCCATTCATATAAAAGTGGGGCACGTAAACATCCAATTATGGAGATGATAACACAAAGACTATCAAATGAAGAAATAGCATCTCTTGCTATTTTTTTTGAATCGATAAATAATTAAATTATAAAGGAGGAACAAATATGAAATTAAACCGAAGAAATTTTATTTCTGCTTCTGCTGGAATAGCCGCTACTATCTCTTCTCCTATGGTATTTGGAGCATCAAGACCAAAAGTTGTTGTGATAGGTGGTGGAGCTGGTGGAGCAACAGCAGCAAGATATATCGCCAAAGATTCAAAAGGTGCTATTGATGTAACATTAGTTGAACCAACGAGAAGCTATTATACCTGTTTTTTCTCAAATTTATATTTAGGGGGATTTAGAGACTTCGAATCTATAGGACATAGCTACGGTAAATTAGCTAGTGATTATGGAATTAATGTTGTCCACGACTGGGCAGTAGATGTTGATTCTAATGGTAAGACTGTATCCCTAGCTGGAGGAGGTACTGTTAATTATGATAAACTAATCCTTTCTCCAGGAATTGATTTTGTAGACAATTCGGTACCTGGTTGGGATTTATCTTCACAAAATAAAATGCCACATTCCTATAAAGCTGGATCACAAACTCAACTATTGAATGCTCAAATTGAGAATATGAGACAAGGTGGTACTTATTGTATGGTTGCACCACCGAACCCTTACAGATGTCCTCCAGGACCATATGAAAGAGTTTCAATGGTTGCGCATAAGCTTAAGAAAACAAATCCTAGTGCAAAAATATTAATACTAGAACCAAAACCAAAATTCTCAAAACAAGGTCTATTTGAAGAAGGCTGGAGTAAGCACTATCCAGGAATGATCGAAATGATTGGTCCTGAGATGGGTGGTAAAGGTGTAGAAGTAAGACCAGCTAGCATGGAAGTTATCATTGATGGTGAAACTGAAAAAGTTGATGTTTGTAATGTTATTCCTGCCATGAAAGCTGGCAAAATAGCAGAGCTTGCAGGAGTAACAGATGGTAATTGGGCCCCAACTATAGCTCATACAATGCAGAGTAGAAAAAATAGTGATATACATATACTTGGTGATGCAGCAGCCCAGGGTGATATGCCAAAATCAGGTTTTTCTGCAAACTCTCAAGCAAAAGTATGTTCAATGGCAGTTAGAGGTGAACTAACTGACTCAAAGGTGTTCCCAGCTAAATTTTCAAATACTTGTTGGTCCTTAGTTGATACTAACGATGGTATTAAAGTTGGAGCAAGCTATGAAGCAACAGACGAGAAAATTGCTAAAGTCTCAGGTTTTGTTTCCAAAACAGGAGAAGATGCATCTGTTAGAAAAGCAACTTATGAAGAAAGCCTTGGTTGGTATGCCGGCATAACTTCTGATATGTTTGGATAAAAATAACATATTATAAAATATAACCCCTTAGAACATATACTCTTTGGGGTTTTATTTTTCTAAGGATAGATTTTCATTAGCTGAAAGCCTTACTATAGCTATTACTATTAAGGCTCCGCCTATTAATATAAAAAAATCTAAAGACTCATCAAATAATAATAATCCAATTATAGTTGACCATATTAATTGGAAAAAAATTACTGGTTGCGTAATGGATAAGGGCGCTAAGGATAACGCAATTGTCATAAAATAGTGACCGAGAGTACCTAATATTGCAACTCCTAATAGTAATAGCAAATCAGACATAATTGGGTTGGTCCAAATAAAAAGTGTAAAAGGGAATAATGTAATTGTTGCAAATAAAGTTAGAAAAATAACAATAGAATGGGTGCTTTCTGTTTTTGTAAGATTTTTGGCAATTAAATATGAAATCGCAAAAAATATTGTACTTAAAAGTTGAGCAATTTTACCATTAGACAAAACTTCATATCCTGGTTTCAATATTAGCATTGCTCCAATAAATGATAAGACAAGAGCAAATATCCTGTTGAATGTAATGGCCTCTTTAAAAATTAAAATTGCACCAAGTGTAGTAAAAATTGGTGTTAAATAGTTTATTGCTGTTACATCCGCCATTGGAATGTTAGCAACTGAAAAAAACCAAAGGACTACAGCAAGACCATGGACGACTCCTCTTAAGCCATGTTTTAAAATTGGTATTTTTTTTATAGATTTTTTAAATTGCAATCTAATAAGAGGTAAAATTAGTATTAAACCAAATAAATATCTAAAAAAAGCTGCTTGTGTTGGGGGTAAGTCTTTACTCAAAAACTTAACACTGACCATTACAGCAACAAAACAAAGCCCTGTTAAAAGCATCAAAAATATACTTTTAATATAATAATTTTTTATACTTAAGGCTCTGATCAAGCTAATCCTAATAAATTAGTCGTATTTAATGATTAATTATTTGCCAAAAAATTGAGGTTTTTCTTTTTTAAAAAAAGCTTTAACGGCATTGTTAAAATCATCTGTTTTGGCTAAATCACCTTGTATTTTTATTTCTTTATTGAATGTAGACCAATAATCGTTATTTTTTGAAAAACGTAGAAGTTCTTTTGTTCCTTTTGCAACCAGGGGAGATCTTTTAGCTAACCTATGAGCCCATGAATCAACCTCATCCATAAAGTTTTCTTCGGCAAAAACCTTATTTGCTAGCCCTAATTTTTCACACTCAGTAGCACTCACATGTTCTCCATTAACAATGAACTCTAGGGCCTTATTATAACCTAATTTTTGAGATAATGACCAATGTGCCCCACCATCTGGAATTAGTCCAATATTAGAAAAAACAAAAGATAGCTTTGAATTTTGACTCATAACCAAAAAATCGCAAGCAAGTGCTAATGTGGATCCTATACCAGCAGCAGATCCATGTACTGCTGCTATGAAAATTTTTTTTCCATTTACAATTTTCTCAAAAATGGGTTTGTATTCATTTTCTAGTTGAATGGGTATATCTTCTGCAGATGTTTCAATTAAATCAGCACCTGCACAGAAACCTGGTCCAGAACCTCTAATTACTATAACTCTGATGGAAACATCATTTTCAATTTCGTTCAACATTTGTAAGAATTTATTTCTCAATTCTCCATTTAATGAATTATATTGCTTTGGCCTAGATAAAAGAATATTTGCAACTCCATCTAAAACCTTAAATTCAATTACATTTTCAGACATATATTTCTTTCTAATTATTTGGAATTAGTTGTATGATTTTTTATCAAATTTGAGTGACTACATTAATAATAGATTCAATCTTTTATTTAATAAACTACTAAATGAAATGAAAAAAAAATTCATTGAAATAGAAATTAGTATTAAGCATGAGTTAAATGAAACTTTACACGCTATAGAAATGCTTGAAAACAAATCAAATGTAGTTGAGCTTGACCAACAACTTATCGGACGCCTTTCCAGGATGGATAGTATTATGGATCAAAAAATGTCTATTGCTAAATTAGAGAGACAAAAGGTACGCCTGAAACAGTTAGAACAAGCTTTAAATAATATCCAAACAGATGATTTTGGGGTTTGCATAGATTGTGGAGAAGATATAGAATTTAAACGTCTTCAATCAAATCCTACAGTAAAAAAATGCTTTGAATGCATGAAAGGTTGAAAATACCTACTTTAATAGATTTAGGTAAATACAAATGAAGAATAATTTTTATTATACTAATTTTAGATGGTTAGTAGTAACTACTCTACTTTACTTTGGGGCATCCTTTGGGCAAACTTTTTTTATCGCCATTTTTGCTGGATATATTCGATATGATTTTGAAATAAGCCATACAACATGGGGAAGTATTTATGCATTAGGGACATGCTTGTCAGCTGCTCTGATGTTTAAATTAGGAGGGATTACTGAGAAATTTAAATCTGTTAATCTGAGTATTGTAGTGATTATTTCACTTGCATTTTTTTGTTTTTTGATGATTTTTGCTGAAAATATCGTTCTTTTATTTTTGATAATTTTTGGCCTTAGATTTTTTGGGCAAGGTTTTGCCAGTCATTTGTCAATGGTATTATGTGGTAAATGGTTTTCGAAGAATAGAGGCAAAACTGTTGCTTTTACAAGTCTTGGTTTTACCTTTGGAGAAGCTCTATTACCAATTATCTTTGTTACATTAATTGGGGTTTTTGGGTGGAGACCTTCCTGGGGGTTAGCTTGTTTAATATTAGTATTAATCTCTATTATAATTAAAATACTTTTAACTCACGAAAGAACTCCTAGTAATATTGATAATACTTCACTTATAAAAAAAGAAGTAGGAATTTATAATAAATATTGGACTAAATATGAAGTACTTAATTCATGGATTGCATGGCCAATGATATTTGCAATTGTCGTACATTCTATGTTTTTAACAATCTTCTTTTTTCAACAGGTTACACTTGGGATAGAAAATAATTGGTCTGCTTCACAATTTGCTATACTTATTCCATTTTATACATTTACAAGTATTATTTTTACCTTTTTAACTGGTTATATTATAGACAAGTTTGGAGTACGGACCGTAATACCCTATTACCAAATCCCTGGAGTACTAGGTTTTTTGTCAATGATTTTTTTAAAAGACCCAATTTTTTTTGTAATTCCATTTAGCTTATTAGGTATAATGCAAGGCATAAGTAATTCTTTAAGTGGAACTTTTTGGCCAGAATATTTTGGTACAAAATATCTTGGAGATGTGCGAGCTATAGCCACTTCTTTTATGGTAATAGCCTCTGCATTAGGACCATTTTTAAGTGGATTAATGCTAGATAACCAAATTAATTTAAATGTGCAATTTATGATGATGTCTTTTGTAATGTCGCTATCGGCAATAGGTCTGATTTATTTATCAATAAAAACAAAGAAAATTCTTAATACTAATTTATAATATGAGCCTCAGTAGACTTTTTAATATCATCTATTGTTGAACCATCTGCAATTTCTAAAACTTTTACACCTTTTTCTGCTATCTCAAACATTCCTAAATTCGTTATCACAGAATTAACAACATTTTTTCCTGTCAATGGTAGGGAACATTCTTTAAGAAATTTACTTTCACCGTTTTTATTTGTATGGTCCATGATCACAATCACCCTTTTTACTCCAGATACTAGATCCATAGCACCCCCCATACCCTTCACAAGTTTACCCGGTATCATCCAATTAGCTAAATCTCCTTTTTCAGAAACCTCCATAGCCCCTAAAATAGCCATATCGATATGACCACCTCTTATCATTGCAAAACTATCTGCACTTGAAAAATAACTAGTTTTTCCCAGTTCAGTAATAGTTTGTTTTCCTGCATTGATTAAATCTGGATCTACATTTTCTTTAGTTGGAAATGGTCCCATACCCAACATACCATTTTCAGATTGCAAAGTAATATTTATATCATTTGATATAAAATTTGAAACAAGTGTAGGAATACCTATACCTAAATTTACATACATTCCATTTTTAATTTCTTTTGCTGCTCTAGCAGCCATCTGATTCCGATCCCACATAAATAAGTCCTCATTCTGATAAAGTCATATTTTCAATTCTCTTTTCGTGTTTGCCTACGAATATCCGATTAACAAATATACCTGGTGTATGAATATGGTCAGGATCTATAGAACCGATAGGAACTAATTCTTCTACTTCAGCTATACATTTTTTTCCACATGTGGCTGCAACTGGATTAAAGTTTCTTGCTGTTTTACGGTATATTAAGTTTCCTTCTTCATCACCCTTCCAAGCTTTAACTATCGATAAATCCGCTACAAAAGATTCCTCTAAAATATAAGTTTGACCATTAAAATCTTTATGCTCTTTACCCTTAGCAATCACTGTTCCAACCCCTGTTTTAGTATAAAAGCCAGGGATGCCTGCCCCACCAGCTCTCATTCTCTCAGCCAATGTACCTTGTGGATTAAATTCTAATTCCAATTCTCCACTTAAATATTGTCTCATAAATTCTGAATTTTCACCGACATATGACGAAATCATTTTCTTTACCTGTTTGGATTGTAGCAATAAACCAATACCAAAATCATCTACTCCTGCATTATTGGAAGCAATTATCAGATTTTTGATACCAGACATTTTTAGCGCTGCTATTGACTCTTCTGGAATCCCACATAGACCAAAACCCCCGGCTGCAATTTTCATTCCATCAAAAATCAACCCATCTATTGCTTGTTCAGCTGAATGAAAAACCTTTTTCATAATTATCTCCATAAAATATATTAGCTTAGATTAATCTCTCCATAACATTGGCATAAATAAAGCCATGACTACTAATAATTCTAACCTTCCTAAAATCATTGCAATAATAAGTACAAATTTTTCTGGATCATCAAGAGTAGCATAGTTTCCTGAAGGTCCGATAATATCACCGATACCTGGTCCAACGTTTGCTAAAGCACTAGCTGCACCAGATAACGCTGTGATGAAATCTAAACCCATTGCACCCAAAATAATAGTAATTAATGCTAAAAAACTTAAAAAAGTTGTTATCATAATCATTGCTGATCTAAATACAGCCTGATCCACTACTTGTTTACCATATCGCATTAAAAAAACACCCTTTGAATAAATCAATTCATTGAGTGACGATTTAATCAATTGAGTTAAAATTACAAAACGATAAATTTTTATTCCGCCAGAGGTAGATCCTGCACAACCTCCTACAAAAATCAAAAAGAAAAATAGAACTGGCCCAATTCCAGAGTAAGACATGAAATCTCCAGAGGCATATCCTGTTGTAGTTATAATTGCTACAATATTAAAAATATATTGAGTAATTTTGAAAAAAGAAATTTCTTCATATGTCATATCCACTAGAATAATACTTATACTCGCTACTATTATTAAACTCAAAAAAAAGATTATTTGGGGATCAATTTTTGGAATATTTCTTGTAAAAAAAATTGCTATAAAAAAACTAAATGGTAGACCTCCCAAAATCATAAAAGTAATAGAAACCCATAATACTTTTGAACTTTGATAATATCCTATTGATTCGTCGTGAGTTGAAAAACCACCAGTAGCTACTGTAGTCATGGCATGTGCAATTGAATCAAATGGCCCAACACCAACTGCAATATATGAAAAGGCACATATTCCAGATAAAACTAAATAAATTAAAATTATTGATTTTGAAATTTCGATCAATCTAGGAAGTGGTTTATCAGCCCTATCAGAACTTTCCATCCTAAACAACTGCATCCCTCCTACTCTCAAGAAAGGTAATAAAATTAATCCCAATGATAAAATTCCAAGTCCACCAATCCACTGCATTAAAGATCGCCAAAGTAAAATTGGTCGAGGTTGATTTATTAAATCAGTTAAAACTGTAGCTCCAGTTGTTGTTAGACCAGAGGTTGCCTCAAAAATTGCATCAATTAAAGTTAGTTCGGGTAATGCCAATATAAAGGGTAGCGCACAAATTAATGGAACCACCCACCACAAAAAATTTACAACTAAAATTCCAAATCTTGCTGAAATTTTTGGTGTCTCTCCTCTTGTGGCTAACAAAACGAGAATACATACAAAACCAGCAGTTAATCCTGACCATAGAAAATGTTCTCCACCTTTCCAGCCAGCAGCAACAGATGCTAGCCAAGGTATAAACATTAATATTGAGAAGAACAGTCCCACCAGTGCAACTATTTGACTTGCTGACCGTAACTCTTTAGAGAGCATAATTACCTCAAATAACTTTTAAAAATTAAGCCAATATAACAAATTATCATATAGATCTAGCTGTTACTAATTTTTCCTTAATAGGCAGGTGTATTATAGCGGCAAAGATAGCTAAAATTATGTCAATTAACCAGACAAAAGTATATTCACCCGTAATAGTAAAAAAATAACCACCTAAATAGGCGCCAAAAAAAGCACCTATTTGATGAGAAAATAGAGCAATTCCAAATAAAGTACCCATACAACTAGGCCCAAACATTTTAGTTACTAAAGCTGCAGTTGGTGGAACCGTGGATAAATATGTTACCCCTAAAAGGGCAGAAAAAATAAGAAATACAAATTCAGTTTTAGGTGAAATCAAAAAAAGAATTACAATCAAAGCCCTTGAAAAATAAATTGATGATAAAAATAACTTTTTACTTCTCGAAGAAATATACCAACCAGCAAATAGACTACCCAAAATATTAAATAAACCAATAAAGGCTAAAGACCAACCAGTCAAAGAGGTAGGTAGTCCACAATATGCAATTACACCAGGCATATGTGTTGATATAAAGGCTACATGAAACCCACAAGTAAAAAATCCTAATGCTAGAAAGTTATAGCTTGGAGTTTGAAAGGCTAATTTAATCATCCCAAAAATATCTACTTTATCATTACCATTGACTGGTTTTATTTTTGGCTTTTCATTCTTTAAAAAATAAGTGAAAGGTAAAGTCAAAAGTAATAAAATCGCTAAACAATTAAGTGCAAATATCCACCCATAATTTATAATTATTATTACAGCTAGAGGAGCCAAAAGTGTTTGTCCAACTGATCCTCCAGCATTTAATATTCCAAATGCAAGACCAGCTTTTTTTTCAGGTACTTTTTTATTAACCGCAGACATTGCAACAGCTAATCCAGCAATTCCAGATCCTCCAGCTGAAAGTAGTCCTACCGCAATCACTATTTCTAAAGTAGTATTACAATATGGGATGAGAAAACAGCCAGAAGCAGATAATACTATACCTAAGAATAATGCTTTTTCGTCCCCAAACTTGTCTGCAATCATTCCCCCTACATAATTTGCAAAACCCCACATTACTTGTCCAACTGCAAAGGCAATGCTTAGTGTTATATAATCTAATGCCGTATCTGTAGTAATGCCGTCTATACTCAACGGAAGTATTTGGCGACTACCAAAACTTACAGCTACTATAATAGAAGCACAAACAATTGGAAAAATATAAAGTATCATATTATTTTCATTAAAGTGGCGGAGAGACAGGGATTCGAACCCTGGAGACGGTTACCCGCCTACACACTTTCCAGGCGTGCGCCTTCGACCACTCGGCCACCTCTCCAGTTTGGTTATTATTAAAAAAATTTTTTAATATTGTCTAGTGAACATATTTATCAATCAAAATGAATATTTACACGGCGGTTGTTTTTACCTTTTTTCTCAATTTTCCCTATTACAATTTTTCCTATTTCACTCGCATTTTTAATATGAGTTCCACCACAAGGTTGCAAGTCGACCTGATCTATCTCAGATCTAATACAAATCAGTCGTATATCACCGCTACCTTTAGGAGGAGAAACAGACATTGTTTTGACCAATTCAGGTTTTTTTTCTAATTCTTCTTCTGTTATCCATAATTGTTCTGTAAATAAATCATTAGCAATTAGGCTATTCAGTTTATCTTCAATTATTTGTTTATCAGTAATAGCATCGGGCATATTAAAATCTAATCGACTTTTAGTACTTCCTATTTGTCCACCAGTAACAGGAAAAGGAATAACAACTGAAAGTAGATGTAAAGCTGTATGCATTCTCATATGCTTATATCTAAGATCCCAGTCAATAATTTGTTTAGCTGGTTCACCTAGTTTTAAATTATCAGGAATAAAATCGGGAACAATTAAGGCTTTGCCTGTTGCAGTTTTTTTTACATTTACCACCTTCAAGGAAAAATTTTCAAACTCTATCATACCAAGATCACATGGTTGACCTCCACTTGTAGGATAAAAAAGTGATTTTTCAAAAATTAGGCCTTCTTCTTCAATAATAGTTTCCAAACAAGAACTAGCTTGTTTTTTATAAGGATCTTCCCAAAATAAATTATGGGTTATCATTTTTTGTTTCCTTTTAAAATTTTTAAATCATTTTTATTTAATGATAAATTTATATCCCTTTTTGGAAATGGAATTTCGATTCCTTGATCAGAAAATTTTTTTAGCACCTCAAAATTTAAATCTGATTGAATAAATAAGCTAAATTTTTCATTCACAAAAGCTCTTAACTCAAACTTAATAGCGCTTTCTCCAAACCCCCTCAATAGAACAACCGGCTCGGGTTCTGACATTACTTTTGAATGACTATTTGCAGTATCTAATAATATTTTCTTAACCAACTCTACGTCACTATCATAAGCAACCTCTATAGGAACAGAAACTCTTCCATCAACTTCATCATGCATCCAATTTACAACAGAACTAGATATAATATCTGAATTAGGAATTATAGCAGTAGCCTTATTAAATGTTTGGATATGTGTTGACCTTACTGATATTTTTTTAACCGTTCCTGAAAAACCTGAAACCTCAATCCAATCTCCCTCTTTAATAGGCCTCTCAATAAGCATTATTATTCCAGAAACAAAATTAGAAACAATAGTTTGCATACCAAAACCCAACCCAACAGATAAAGCACCCGCCAATATCGCTAAACTAGATAAATCAAGCCCAGTAGAAGACAAAGCAATTAAAGCTGCAACAAAAATTCCAATATATCCTAAACCAGATAATAAAGCGTTCTTGCCTCCAGTATCTAATTTAGTCGATGGAAGTACTTTTTCATTAATTATTTTTTTTAATAATTTAGTTAAATAGTAGCCAATAAAAAAAATTATAAGAAACTTTACTAAACTTGAAGGAGTAATATTACTGTTTCCAAAAGGAATACCCTCATTAATCTTGAACCATAGATCTTGTAAGTTATTTACACTAAAACCCCATACTAAAAGGAGTAAAAGAAAAGATCCTACAAGAAAAAACAGTGACAAGATACTTGAGCTTAATTTCTGCCTAGGTTCTGATTCTGAATTAATTTCTTTAGATAAGAAATAAGCTATCAAACTCTGTGTAAAAGTATCCAAAACTTTAAATAAAACATAAGCACTTCCTAAGATACCAAATGTAAGGATGATTGACTTTATTAAATATAATGTCGCTTCCAAAAAACCTAGAACTGATAAAAAAGGTATTAATATTGTAAGTAGAAAAATTGATTTGTTTAAAAAAACTGTAATAAATCCATAGTTTTTGCCAGCAATTTGATAATTACCAGAATCTGTAATTTTTCTATTTAACGAAAATAGAATAATAGAAATCATAATAATTAATGGAAAATAAAGATTAGCAATTGATTTTTGACTCAAGACAAATCCAAGATTTAACATATCAACGAATAATATGGCTGCAAATAAAGCTGCCAGTTTATTTACTAAACTTATTAGATATCGCTCCTGTGTTTCTTTGAAATCAAAAAACTGGCCAACTCTAACACTCCTTGATGCCAAACTTAACACTAACCAATTTGAAATAATAAAGATTGAAGTTATCATAAATGCATGACTTATAAATAAATTATGATAAAGACCAAAAAAAGGTATCTGTTCTAATCCTTCAAAAAATATAAATAAACCTAAAAGAGGTAATAAAACATGGTTTATATTTTCAATCGCTAAAAAAATATTTGAATAGATGGGAGAAGATGATTGATTAATGTATAGTTTTAATTTTTTTTTGAAGAAAAACCTTGAATAAATAAATAATAAACCGACTACCATCAGTATAAATGGATTAAAAAAAGCAACATTCTTTCCAAGAATTGTAGCTATATTTGAAAAATCTAATTGTTTGATTATTTCATTTTTAATTTTGACTAAATCTGACCAAGTAACATTCCAAGAAAAAATATTGAGAGGAGATGGTCCTTTTGACAAAAGCTTTGTCTTAAAACGACCTAATAAGATCTGGTCAATAGAAGAGATAAATTGTTCTGCTTTTTCCCTAAATGATCTAGAATAAGCCAAAGGAAAACTTGCATTTGCCAGATCAGAATTTAATTTCTCTTTGAATTGTTTTAGAGATTCAGAAATCAATTCTTCGTTGATTGAAGGTAATGCTACTGCATCCAGTTGTTCATTAATATTATTAATTATATTAAGTTGTTTTTTTTCGATCGATAATAATTCAGTGCGTAACTCAACTAAATTTGACCTTACTATTCTAAGGGAATATTCAGAAGAAGCTTCACTATCTATAATTTCTTTTGAAATTTTAAGTATCTGATTATATTCAACTTCTGACCTTATACCCTCGCTTGCAAAAATGAGATTAGAAGTCAATAATTTAAAAAGACAAATAAAAAAAGAAAATTTTAACATAGAAAAGAAATTCAATAAAAAATTTTTGGAGTCTATAAACATATACTTTTCATCACCAATTAAATTTATTATTCAAACGAATTAAATTAAAACCTCTTAATTTACGAATTATGATCTTTCTGTACAATAATGTTAAATAATGATAGTTCAATTAATTTAAGACTAATATATAAAATCCCTTTAAATAGCAATTAACCATATCATAATGAAAAAAAGAAATTTTATAACTGGAGCTAGTTCTTTAATTATTACAGGACTTTATCCCGTTATATCAATGGCTGAAAATGCATCCACTTATTTTTCTTTAATATGGCGTGGTTTAGATGTTGGTTTTTCTAATATTAAACTCAAAAGATCAGGAAAAAAAATTACTGCAAATATTGAAGTCAAAATTTCAGTAAAAGTTTTTAACTTTGATGCCTTTTCATATAATCTTAAAAATGAAGAAATTTGGGAAGCTGGAGTTTTAACTAAAATTAAATCAAAAACTATCATTGGTAAAAAAACTGAATTTGTAAGAGGTGAAAGAAAAAATAAGGGTTTTCAAATTGAGGGATCTAAATTTTCTGGTTTAGTAAAAGGTAATCCTGCAACAACTAGTTATTTTTCACCTGATTTTCTAAAAAGAAAAATCTGGATCAGCACCCAAGATGGAGATCCTTTATCTGTTAATGCTAATAAAATAGGTCCTGATATGGCTAAAAGTGTTGATGGCGAAATTCCAGCGACTCTCTGGAAAATAAGTGGAGACCTCGACCTAGAATTACTTTATGGCAATGATGGAGAATGGTTAGGAAGTAGATTTTATGCTGGTGGTTCGCAAGCTGAATTCTTACTTAAACAAAGTGTTGGTAACATGCATTCATTATGGAAAGTCTAATTAAATTTTCTGGTACTGTTGTTATCACTGGAACCTCAAGCGGAATAGGAAGAGGTTTATGTAAATCATTTATTGAAAGGGGCTATAATGTTTTTGGGACTGTTAGAAATAAAAAAGATGTATTGGAGTTAGAAAAGGAGTTTGGTCAAAATTTTAATGCCCTCATAATGGATGTGACCAATGAAAAGCAAGTTTTAAATGCTAAAGAAAAAGTAAAAAATTATCTTGGAAATAAAACGCTATCTGCACTGATAAACAATGCAGGAATTGCTACTTTAGGTCCTGTTGAATATTTACCAACTAGTGATTTTAAAAAACAGCTGGATACAAAAATATTAGGTACATTTCTCTGTACAAAGATATTTTTACCATTGTTGGGTACTGATCATAGTTTACTTGGTGAACCTGGTAGAATAGTTAACATAAGTAGTATTTTAGGAGGTAAGATTGGCTCTCCTTTTATGAGTAGTTATTGTGCGAGCAAGCATGCTGTTGAAGCATTTTCAGAATCTCTTAGGAGAGAATTAAAACCTTTTGGAATAAAGGTAATAATAGTAGCGCCTGGTTCTATTTCTACACCAATTTGGCAAACGGTAAAAAAACAAAAAGAACAAGATAAGTTTGGTAAAACCAAATATTCAGTTCCATTCAAAAGAATTTTGAACTCTCTTGAGCAATTTGATCAAAATTCTTTACCAATGGAAAAATTAGCAAATGTAATAATAAAAAGCATTGAAACAAAAAATCCCAAAATTAGATATAACCCAACGAAAGATTACAGCCAAAAAATTTGGCCATATATTCCCAAAAGAATAATGGATAACTTTTTTTGAATTTACTCATAAAAATTCTTAATTTTTAATTCGTTAATTTTTAATTTTTTAATTTTTTAATTTTTTAATTTTTTAATTTTTTAATTTTAATGAAATCTCCGCATGAGCTTTTCTGTCTAGTTTGAAATCCCACATTAAATAAATTGAAACTATTTTTAAAATAATAGGTAATCCTCCATAAATAAAAGAAAGCCAAAATAATACAAATGTTGAATTATTATCACCAGAATTGAATCCTACAATATCAAGTAAGATTAGAGCTATTCCTGTTGATAAAGCAATGGCCGCTTTTGAAACAACACCCCAGAAAGCAAAGAATTGGGCAGTAAGTCTTTTACCAGTTTTTAAAAATTCTAAATCGATAATATCAGCTTGGATCGAGCTTGGAATAGCTAAGTCTGCACTTAATGCCAAACCACTAAAAATACAAATAACAACAAATAACGTTAAATCACCCTCATCTAAAAAAAGGACAAACATAAATATAAAACAGGCATATATCATTGCACAACACCAAACCCTATGTTTGTCGTACTTGCTGCTTAAAAAAACCCACAAGGGAACTCCCATTAAAGCACCCAAAAAATATAAAAATAATAAAAAACCAGTTAATTCAGGGCTTTTTAATATTGAGTTTACAAAGAATACAAATAAAGCAGGTGGTAGTCCATTAGCAAGGCCGTTGATAAAATGAGAAAAAAGTAACTTTCGCATTAATTCCTGTTTTTGTAAGGAAGAAAAAATTTCAAAAATGTTAAAATTATTATTTTTATTATTTGAAAACTCCTTTTTGTCTTTGTGTCCAAATAAAAACAAAATCATTGAAAATAAAAAAGCAAAAGAAGAAAAAATACATATCTGTATTAAACCCTCTTTGGAACTTATTCCATTTCTGAATATATAGTATTCAAAATCAAAACTAATTGAATACAATAAAGATGCAATAACTATACCTAAGATGGTGAATAATTCTCTACAAAAAGTAACATTACTTCTTTCCAAATAATCCATACTTAACTCAGCCCCCATTGCATAATATGGAGCATAAGCAACAGTCCAACCAATTGTGGCCATCAATAACCAAAAAAAGAAGTAATTAAAGCCTACTGAATTAAATATAGGGACGAAGAGAAACCAAGTTGAAAAAACAAATATCGTACCACCTATTATTACCCAAGGTTTTCTTTTTCCGTACTTTGAAATAAAATTATCACTAATATAACCCATAATTGGGTCAGAAAATGCATCAATTAATCTTATAATAATAAAAGTTGAACCAATAATCGAAAGTGAAAGACCATAATTATCAAAATAAAATTCCCCCAATAGGACGTATATACTAAAATATAAAGACGCTAATGGTAGAGAGGGAAAACCATATACTAAGATTTTAAGCAAGAAAATTTCACACTATGATTTCTTTAAAGTAACTTGAATTACATCCCCAGTCTTTGAATGAAAAACTGCTGCACATGATGCTAAGTAAAAGTTCCACATTCTCTTAAATCTGTCATCAAATTTAACTGAAGATATATCATCCCATACTGAATTGAAGCTAGTGTGCCATAGTCTTAAGGTTTTTGAGTAACTGGAACCAAAACTTTTGAGATTTACATTTTTTAAACCGACTTGGAGAAATTGTTTTTCTAATACTTTCTTACTAGGCAACATCCCACCTGGAAAGATATATTTTTGAATAAAATCAACATTTTTTCTATATTTTGGAAATAGTTCATCTGCAACTGTAATTATTTGTAATGTTGACTTTGCACCAGTTTTCATAAGATTCTTTAGGGTACTAAAATATATTGGCCAATATTTCTCTCCAACAGCTTCAAACATTTCTATGGATGCTATTCCATCAAATTGACCTCTTTGATTTCTGTAATCATTAAGGACTACTTTAGCTCGATCAGCTAAGCCTGCTTCAAACAATCTTTTCTTGGTAAAATCATGCTGGGCCTTTGATATAGTTATACCGGTAACATTAACCTTATACTTTTTAATTGCATACTCCATAAATCCTCCCCAACCACATCCAATCTCCAGCAAATGATCATCAGGTTTAGGATTAATATTTTTGCAAATATTATAATATTTATTTTCTTGAGCTTTCTCCAAACTCTCTTTATCTGAATTAAAGAGAGCTGACGAATATGTCATAGATTTGTCCAGCCATCTCGAGTAAAAATCATTACCTAAATCATAATGATAAAAGATATTTTTTTTGGCCTGTTTTTTTGAATTGGATTTCCACCAATGAATTAATCTTTCATAATTTCTTAATAAAAAAGTACCTGGAAAACTATAACCAATTTCTTTGTTATTTAACATTATCACATCTAGAACAGCTAATAAATCAGGAGTATCCCACCAACCATCCATATAAGATTCTGGAAAACCATTATCACCTTCTCGTATAATTCTAGAAAAAAAATCATTATTTTTAACAAATATTATACCCAATGGACCTTTTTCTTTTCCTTGAAATATAAAAGATCTTTTATCAGGAAGTATAATTTCTAACGAACCTCTACGTAGATTTTTTAAAATTACCGAAACTCCCTTAAACCATCTTGGTAATCTTGTTTTACTCTCTACATTATCTTCCTTCACCTATTAACCCCCTTTTTTAATCCATATTTGTTGCTTACCCACTCAGTATAAGAATGAAATCGTATACCCTTTAAGAATAATCTAAGTGCATGCCAATGAATTGCAAGAATTACTTTAATACCCATTAGAGGGTGAGTTATTAAAGTTAAAAGTAAATTAAAATCAGTTAGCTCTTTATAAACTCCATTTTGTGTAGCTATCAAAATGTCACCATCTCCTCCTTCCTCTTTTATACGTATCGCTATTCTTTTATTAGGTGGATATATTGAAAAATGATAATTCTGATTCATATCAATAAAAGGTGATACATACATTTCTTTTTTTTGGGAATGTCTTATAGCTCCATCTTTATCAATTTTAGCTTCAAAAACATAAGGAACTTGATCGCCAAACGTATTTTTTACTTCATAAATAATAGATTTTAAAATTTTTTTATCATAACAAAAATAAACTGATAAAGGATTAAACCCTAAACCCATAATTCTTGGAAAACTTAATAAAAATATTTTGCTAGCTTTCGGAAGGTTATTTTTAATGAGTAATGAATTAACCCAGGGCTTTAATTTATTTTTAGTCCTACTTCCATGATCTTTATTAAAAAAAGATATCAAACCAAACTTATTTAATTTTAACAATTTAAAATGATTCTTCTTATTGTCAATAAAATCCAAATCTAAAAATAAACTGAAAACTCTATAATTGAATTTATGCTTTTTCGGAACTAATCTCATATGCATAATATTTCCAACATAAATACAGTTTTTCATGACATAGATCTAAAATTTATGATTTTAATATTTAATACTATTTTAGCCATTCAGGTAAACTATTAAATTTTTTTGAAATGTTTATTGCAGATTCAAAACCATCCTCATGAAAACCATTTCCTAACCAAGCACCCGCAAACCAAACCCCATTTTTTCCCTGAATTTTATTAATTTCTTTTTGAGCCCCTACCGTCTCTATGTCAAAAAGAGGATGAGTGTAATCAGTTTCATAATAAATTT
The DNA here is from genome assembly GCA_902578545.1 of uncultured Alphaproteobacteria bacterium. GTDB lineage: Bacteria > Pseudomonadota > Alphaproteobacteria > Rhodobacterales > Rhodobacteraceae > CACIIZ01. The sequence goes on along the minus strand of CACHDI010000006.1, from coordinate 17,227 downwards.
TTTTTTCGTCAATATCGTCCTGTGGATTCAGTGATACAAAAAAAGGGTAATCTTTATTGATATTTTGTAATCTATTCATCCAATAAATTACACCTGGAGGATCTTCTTTAAAATCATTCAGTCCACTATTTACAAAATTCCAACTTGACCATACTTTTTTTAGTCTTGGCATTACTTTGAGATCTGAATGTAATACCGCTTTATTTTTTGAATTTTTAAATTTTGAAAGAATTTTACTTTCAGATGGTGTTTGATTACTAAGAATATTTTTAATTATTGTTGGAGATATTGCAAAAACCACTTGATCAAATTCTTCCCGCTGACCTTGAGAAAAATGGATCAAACACTTATTTTGATACCTTTCGACTTTTATTACATAGGCATTAAGCTTTGATTTTATTCTTACATTGTTGATAATTTTGTTAACGTATTGCTCCGAACCGTTTGCAATAGTTCTCCATTTTTGGGCTGGCTTCAGACCAGTCATTAAATCATGATTAATGAAGAAGTTTACAAACTTATCAGCAGGAAAATCTAAAATATCGTAAAGACTTGTTGACCAAATAGCACCTGCCATTGGAAGTATAAGATGATCAATAAAAAACTTACTATAATTATTTTGCACAAGAAACTCATTAAGGGTTAATCCTTTCAGATCACCTCTGGCAAGTTGTAATGGCGCCTCTTTATTAAACCTTAAAATTTGAATTAAACATTTTATATATCCATAATTAAAGAAATTTTTACGCTGAGCAAAAAGTTTATTTAAATTATCACACGCGTATTCAAAATTCTTATTATTAAATGAAAAACCAAGAGACATATCAGACCAGATGGTTTTAATTTTTAAGTATGATAATAATCTGGAAAAGTAAGGATAGTTATTGTCATTATAAACAATAAAACCTGTATCAACTTTGAATTGTTTATCTTCTTTATTTATTGTAATTGTGTTTGAGTGACCACCAAATCTATTTTCTTTCTCAAAAAGATATACCTCATGATTTTCACTAAGTATTAATGCTGAACCAAGCCCAGAAATACCCGCTCCAATTACTGCAATTTTTTGGCTATTCATGTATTATTCGTAAAATGTTAAATTAATGATTTGGTTAGTATTTTAATTATTATAAAATTCAACATTTTAAATTTTCTCTGATTTAAACAATATATGACATATTATAATATTTGATCTAATGCTTCTATTAATGAGTCTATTTCTTTAGACTTCGTATAATGGACAAAGCTTAATCTAAGCACACCTGCAGGTAATTCAATACCTAACGATTCAAGTAATCTTACAGCATAGAAATCACCTGACCCAGCCATTAGTCCTTTCTTATTTAATTGTTGAACTACTCCATCTACATCACCTTTGATATCAATAGAAATAGTTGGAACTTTCTTGTCTATAGAAAGATCCATATTACCTAAAATTTTGACTCCTTTTTTTTGTTTTAAAAAATTAAAAAGAGGCAATAGAATTTCACTTTCAGCCTCACGCTGTAATTTACCTATTCTTTCAGCTTTTAAATGAGTAGCTATTTCTTCATTATCTTTAAAATGATGCCTATCAATTTCTTCAATGTAATCAACTATTCCAGCAACGGATGCAATTTGCGCATGATCAGGACCAGCTGGTGTTAGAGTTTTAGTTGGGTCTTTAGCATTAAAATAATGTCCTTGCACTGGTAACAACCTATTTAAATTTTCATCAACATACATTATACCTAAATGAGGTCCATAAGTTTTGTAAGTTGAAAACATGTAAATATCACATCCAATTTTTTTAATATTAGGAAATGAATGAGGAACATAACTAACTCCATCTACACAAGTATAAGAACCATTTTCTTTTGATAATTCACATATTTTCTCAACAGGATTAATTTCACCTATGATGTTTGAACAATGTGGGAAAGTAACCAAACAAACATCTTTATCCAAAATTTTTATTAAATCATCTAAAACCAAAGATCCTGTATTTTTTCTAACCTTCCATTCTTTTACAGTATATCCAAAATTTTTTAATCTTCGCCAAACACCAGAGTTTGCTTCATGATCCTGATTGGTTACTATAATGACTTTTCTATCAGTTTGGAGATCTTTGAAGGCATTTGCTAAAACATAGGTATTTTGACTAGTTGAAGGACCAAAATGTAGACTACTATTACTTACATTCAATAAAGCAGCCATTCTTGATCTGGATTCATCCATTTCTTCACCTGCTAACTTTGAAGAATTAAATACCCAATAAGGTTGAACTCTTCTCTGATTATGATATCTAGTAAGTCGTTCAATTACTTGCTTAGACATAAAACTACCCCCCGCGTTTTCGAAGAAGCCATTGCCTACTACTTCCTCGAATTGAAAACTGGGAAATTGCTTTCTTACAAAATCAACATCTAATCTAATCAATAGAAATATCTTTCACTAAAGGTGTATTCAATTTTATGTAAAAATAGAAATTCAATAAAAGTTTTCAAAACCTTAAGAACGTCCTTGCCCTTTAGATAACGAATTTACAAGACATGCCATATTCCCATGAGGATGTTTATTATCATGCATTAATTGATGTGCATGTCCTATTTGGTCAAAACTATAAGTTTCAGACAAACATGGATCAACTTTTTTTGCTATTACTAATTCATTGACTGCCCTAGATTGTTCATCATTAGCTACATGTGAACCTTGAAGTCTTTTTTGTTGCATCCAATGATACCTTAGATCTAAAGAAACATTGTAACCAGTTGTGCCAGCACAAATAACAACCATTCCACCTAAATCACAAACATAGCATGAAGTAGGCAATGTAGCTTCTCCTGGATGTTCGAAAACTATTCTAGGGTTTTTACGTTCACCTATAATATCCCAAATAGCTTTTCCAAAAGCCCTAGCTCCTGAAACCCAATTTTTAAAATCTGCAGAGTCCGTATCTGGCAAAACACCCCAATGATCAAAATTATTTCGATTTATCACTCCAACAGCACCTTTATCTAAGCAAAATTGTCTTTTATCTTCACTTGAAATAACTGCAACCGGTTTACCGCCCAAAGCAGCAACAATTTGAAGAGCCAAAGCACCAAGACCTCCAGCTGCACCCCAGACTAAAACGACATCGTCTTTTTCAACAGTATGCCCAGTCCATCCCATTAATTGACGATAAGCTGTTGAGGCACATAGCATATAACAGGCAGACTCTTCCCAAGTTAAATGTTTTGGCTTTTTTAAAATTTGATGAGATTGTGCCTTAGCAAATTGGCAGTAAGACCCATAATTTGTTTCATATCCCCATACTTTTACACTGGGTGCAAGCATAGGATCTTTCCCTGAAACAACCCAAGGATCATCAGGAGCCCAAGTTCCCGAATGAATAACAACTTCTTCTCCAACTTTTACATTATTTACCTCACTACCAATGGCCCATACAATTCCAGATGCATCAGAACCACCCGCATGAAAATCTTCTGGCTCTCCCTTTTTTTGTCTAATTGCTATAACATCTATAGGATAACCTAGAGCAGCCCAGACGTTGTTATAATTTATTCCAGTTGCCATAACATAAACTAAAACATCTTTTGGTCCTAAAGTTGGAACATCTATTATTTCTCTTTTCCAAGCATCTTTTGGAGCTCCAAATCTATCTTGTCTTACTAAAAAAGCATGCATTTTTTTTGGAACTACACCTAATTGAGGTTTATCACCTAACTCATAAACTTCTTTTTCAGCCAATTTCTTCTCCTTATTTAATTTATTTACTCAAATTTTAATTAGGCCCGTGCCAGTCAATCTGGCAAATTTCAGAACTCAAGCCTTTAAAATCCCATACTCTACCAAAAGCTCTTACTCTTCCCTTATCTGCAGCAGATACTGTAATATCAGAACCCATCCAGTATCTCGTGTTTTTAACCATTACCTCTTCATTAGGATCATTACCAACTATAGGAGTAATTGAACCCTGTATCTTATTGCCAACAGTTAAATGCCTTGTTTTACCCTCTGTGGTATATGAAATAGCAGCACTTTCTACACCAATAATTTCACTTACTAATTTTGTAAATAGTCCAGTAGTACCCCTAGCTTGCCCACTTAATATTTTAACTAATCCATCGTAAGCTTCCGTACTAGCATTTTCATCAATGAATACTGCTGCCTTCCAGTTACCTCTGGCCATTCTACCAGGAATTTCTAACATCATTGCTACATTGATACCTGATAAGTCATATTTATCATAGAATCCGTCATCAATTCTTATACCAGCCCAAGCTTGGCAAAATCCTTCTGTAGGTGGATGTTTCCCTAAACTAACAACACACGGACAAAAAACAGTGCAATTACAATTTAAGATTAATTCTCCTTTTATTTTCCACTTTTTTAAAAAGGCTGTTAATACTGGCTTCATTTATAATTTCCTTCTAAATAAAATTCGATATAACAACTATTGATCCAGAAATCAAAAGTAAAAGAGATAATGGCAAAGTTACGTAACGTCCATAATCTGGGAGTTTTTCAGCTATCATAACTAATGTTGCTAAACCCATAAAACCCAAATTCATCACTCCACCCACAAATGCAAGCATCATAAGAAGCCAACAGCAACCCAAGCAATATAAACCTACTCTTAAACCAACAAAAAAAGAAGCTACAAAACTACCATTCCAATCATTTAAAAAAAATAAAAGTGGATGCCTACATCTATGTAAACAAGCTTTTTTTAGATCAGAAAATTGATAAATAGCAGCAAGAAAAAGTAAAGTAACAGAGGGAATAAAATGTATAAAAATACCGTCAGATTTTACCAAACTTAATTGTGTTAAATAAATTTGTAATAAAGATGCGACACCAGAGAAGATGACCCAAACTACTATAAATCCAAATAAAAGCGAGACAAATCCGAAGTACGATACATTATGTAAGTTACTCAAATCACCAAAAGTTTTTAATGTAGGTTGTATTGTGGGAACCATCATTGCTATACCCATTAAGGACCACATAAGAAACGCATAGGGCCAATCACTCATTTTATTTATGGGTTGACATAACGTGGATAGAAATTCTGATCCATAAAAATTTTCAATACTTGCTGTATTATCTGAGGCTAGTATCATTAAAAATATTAAGATCCAACTGATGATTATTACTAAATAAAAAAATAGCCAACTTACCTCTATATAATGTTTTTGGAAGTACTGCATTTTTATTTTCTTTGGAGATGTTTAATTTTTTACAATATATTATTTTTTTATTTTCATTTTTTTTTAATAATAACTTTTAAAATAATGAATTTTCTTAAATATACCTTACCACTCATAAATATCAACAACTACCAACAAATTAAATTTAATTAATTAAATAAAAATAATTTAAACCAAATTTTATAAATTCTTAAGTAGTTTAGATTAACTCAATAAAAAATCGAAAGTGTGATTGATTTACCTTCTGAATTTAGAAGTGCAAAGATAATCCATTATTTTTTATCTGATTTAATGGTGTAAATTTAGTAAGATCAATATTTTCTACTGCAGATTTATATTCTTCTAAAGTAGGTGTTCTTCCCAAAATAGCGGATAAAACAACTACAGGAGTAGAAGCAAGTAAAGATTCGCCTTTTTTATTTTCTGAGTCTTCAACTACTCTTCCCTTAAACAATCTAGTAGATGTAGCTAGTACGGTGTCACCTTTAGCTGCTTTTTCTTGATTCCCCATACATAGATTGCAACCTGGCCTTTCTAAGTACAAAATATTTTTATAATTTTTTCTTGCGGTATTTTTTGGGTTATTATCATTAAACTCAAATCCAGAGTATTTCTGTAAAACATCCCAATCACCATCATCCTTAAGTTCATCTATAATATTGTAGGTTGGAGCGGCTACTATTAATGGAGCCTTAAACTCTACAGTTCCTGTTTTTTCCTCCAGGTTTTTTAGCATTTTAGCAACTATTTTTATGTCACCCTTATGAACCATACAAGAACCAACAAAACCTAAATCTACTTTTTTGTTAGCTTTATAATAGGAAATTGGTCGTATAGTATCATGTGTATACCTTTTAGAAATATCAATGTTATTAACGTCTGGATCAGCTATCATAGGTTCGTCTATTATATCTAGATCAACTACAACTTCTGCAAAATATTTTGCATCTTTATCAGGTGAGATTGCTGGTAATTCACCAGATTTAATTTCTTGAATTCTTTTTTCAGCTATTTTTATTAATTTATGAAGTGTCTCATACTCATTATCCATTCCTTTATTTATCATTAGAAGAATTCGTTTTTTTGAAATTTCAAGAGATTTTATCAAGGTTTCATCACTAGAAATGCAAATCGATGCTTTAGCCTTCATTTCAGCTGTCCAATCAGTGAAGGTAAAAGCTTGATCTGCTAGCAAAGTTCCTATGTGTACTTCTATAACTCTTCCTTGAAAAACATTTTCACCAAATTGATCTAACATTTGAGCTTGAGTAGAGTGTACAACATCTCTGAAATCAATGTGATTTTTTAACATACCATTAAAGGTAACTTTAACTGTTTCAGGTATCACCATTGATACTTCACCAGTTGCAAGTGCAAGAGCAACTGTTCCAGAGTCTGCTCCGAAAGCAATTCCCTTTGACATCCTGGTATGAGAATCACCTCCGATTATTATAGACCAATCGTCTACTGTTAAGTCATTTAATACTTTATGAATAACATCAGTCATAGGATGATATTTTTCTTTTGGATCTCGGCCAGTTATTAAACCAAAATCGTTCATAAATTTCATAAGTTTGGGAATATTATTCTGAGCCTTTATATCCCAAACAGAAGCAGTATGACATCCTGATTGATAAGCACCATCAACAGAGTCTGAAATTTTTGTAGCTGCCATAGCCTCGAGTTCTTGGGAAGTCATAAGACCTGTTGTATCCTGAGAACCAATAATATTAACTTTAACCCTTACGTCAGAACCACTAAGTAAAACAGTATTTTGTGGTATATCTATTGCATTTTTATTAAAGATTTTTTCAACAGCTGTTAACCCTTTTCCATCAGCAAGTTTCATTTTTGATTGAGCAAATATAATTTTATTTTTTATACCAAGAACATTAGAAGCAAGGCTTTGTAATTTTTTTCCAAAAATAATCGAATAAGAGCTTCCAGCTCTTATGAATTCCATTTTTTGTGGAGTAAAAGATGAGGAGATGTCTACTAGTTCCTTACCATCTTCACCGTAAAGTTTTTTCTTCTTTGTGTTTATGACTAAAACTGTTCCTGTATCTACACTGTAAGACTGCTCAAGAATAGGTTCCCCATCATTGTTTAAGATAACATTCCCGTCATTATCTCGTTTCTTTTTCCAATTTTTTAAATCAATTCCTATTCCTCCAGTTACCCCAACTGTTGTCATAAATATTGGTGAAATTCCATTTGTCCCAGCAACAATTGGAAAATAGTTAACAAAAGGTATATATGGACTAGATTTTTTCCCTGTCCAAAGAGCTACATTATTAATACCAGACATCCTTGAGGAACCAACTCCCATCGTTCCCTTTTCTGCCACTATCATGATCCTCTTATCAGGATGAAGCTCTTTAAGTTTATTTATTTCATCTTGAGCAGTTTTTGAAATAAAACATTGACCATGTAATTCCCTATCAGACCTAGAGTGAGCCTGGTTACCTGGAGAAAGTAAATCTGTAGAAATGTCGCCTTCTGCAGCAACATAGGTAACAATTTTTAATTCCTCCTCTACATTGGGTAAACTAGTAAAAAATTCAGCATTTGAATAGCTTATCAATAATTCCTTGGCTATTTCATTACCACCTTTGTATGCTTCTATTAATCTATTAGTATCATGTTCATAAAGAAAAATTTGGGACTTCAAGATTTGAACTGATTTTTTTGCAGTTTTCTTGTTTTCTCCAAGTGAAAGATCTAAAAGAACCTCAATAGATGGACCTCCCTTCATGTGTGAAAGAAGTTCAAATGCAAAGGTTTGGGTGATTTCTTCTATTTGAATTTTACCTGTTATGATTTCCTTTAAGAAATCCGCTTTTACTCTTGCAGCAGACGTTGTTCCAGGAAGGGTATTATATATTAATAAATTTAAAGCATTATCTCTTTCCTTGTTTTTATTATTCTTTATTTTAGAAACAATTTCGCTTGTTAGATCTCCACTATCAATAGGTTTAGGAGACAATCCAATTTTCTTTCTTTCTGAAATTTCATTCAAATAAGCATTATATAAGCTCATTTTATTGTCCCATTATAAAATTAAAGTAATTCTATTTATACTTACAATCATAAGCTTTCAAGTAATAAACTTATTTTAAATATTGATTTAAATACAAGTAAATGGATACAAAATTTATTTATCATATATTAAATGTAAATAAAAAGAATTTTTTAATTTCAGAGAATAAATTTCCTCAAAAATTTTATGACACATATTTTAATATTAATTATTTCAAAAAATTGATTACTATGTATATAAAATAGAAAAATATCTCAGATCAAAAATTTTGTTTTCTGTAAATATGAAATTAAAAAAATGAATTTAATAGGATCCTCATTATCATGCAAAAGAGATGGAAAATTGATTTTTTCAGATCTAAGTTTTAAAATTAAATCCGGTGATGTTTGCTTTATTAAAGGACCTAATGGTTCAGGCAAATCAACACTCCTCAGATTATTAGCAGGCTTTATTAAAGTATGGACTGGTAAAATCAGTTTAAACAATGAAGATATAACAAATAGGAACGATATAATTTATAATAATTTTTTTTACATAGGACATAGTAATTCTCTGAAGAACTATCTAACAGTAAAACAGCAAATTGATTTCTGGGAAGGTATCTCAGAAAAAAAATATAACTTTGAGGCGGACTCATTTAATTTGAAAAGAATTCTTAATAGAAGAATTTATGAATGCTCCGAAGGTCAAAAAAGAAGAGTAGGTTTATCAAGATTATCAATAGATAATAAGAAAGTTTTGCTTTTAGATGAACCTACAACTTCGTTAGATATTGAAAATGTAAGTAGATTAAAAAATTATTTAAAAGATCACCAAAAAAAAGGAGGTATAGCAATAGTGGCGTCTCATGAAGCCTTCATTTCGTCGAATAATCAAGATATAATTTTGACCTTAAATCCACCAAAGAACCGCGAAAGAGATCCTTTCATTTAATCCTATGAAATTGAGTTTTCACCTTTTAAAATATGAGTTACTTTTTGCATTAGCAAATAAAGGCATATTACTTTCAACAAGTTTTTTTATTATTTTAATTTTAATAGTTGGTATTGGATTTGGTCAAATTGGAGAAAGTTCCGAAAAAACTTTATTAGCAATAATTTGGATTGCCATTTCTCTTTCTTCTCTACTTTCAATTAAAACAATGTTTCAGGAGGATTTTGATGATGGTACTCTTGACTTATATATCTTATCAAATACGTCAATAGAAACAATTATCTTTATTAAATCAATTGTTCATTGGATAACAACCAATTTACCTATTATAACCTTAATACCTTTAATCAGTTTTCCTCTAGGTATCACAATATACCATTCTATATTAATTTGTTTTGTAATGCTATTATCTACACCCGCTTTAAGCTTCATTTCAACAATCGGAGCTGCTTTGACTTTAGGTGAAAAAGGAGGGAATTTATTAATTTCAATTTTTATACTTCCTACTTTTCTTCCTATTATTATATTTGGAATGAAAATATCTCTCTTAATAACAAATTCAACCTACGACATAATGGCACATTTAATTCTTTTTGCTTTATCATTGATATGTATTGCAATTACCCCTTTTATCACTTCACTAATAATTAAAATTCATTACACATGAGATAACCAATGATCAAATTTAGAAAAAACATATGGGAGTTTGCAAATCCAAATAATTTTTTAAGTATAGCAAATAAAATAATACCTTTTTTTTTGATATTAACAATTATAACCTTATCTTTAGGTCTAGTATGGGGCCTATTTTTTACACCAGAGGATTACAGGCAAGGATCATCAGTAAAAATCATTTTTGTACATGTACCAACTGCTTTTCTAGCAATTAATATATACTTCATGATGCTTTTAGCATCAATTATTTGGTTAATAAGAAGGCACCATGTTAGTTTAATAGCTGCAAAATCAGCAGCATTAATTGGCCTAATTATGACTTTGTCAGCCGTATTAACTGGAGCAATTTGGGGAAAGCCAATTTGGGGTACATATTGGGCTTGGGATCCAAGACTAACTTCCTTTGCAATTTTATTAATGTTTTATCTTGGATATTTGTCAATTTGGCAGACTATGAAGTTCAGTGACAAAATAGGAGACTTATCATCTTGGCTATGTATAGTTGGTTCTATTTTCGCACTTCTTTCTAGATATGCTGTGTTTTTTTGGGATCAAGGTCTTCATCAGGGACCATCCTTATCATTAGATAAAGAGGAAAATATTGATAATGTATTTTATTTTCCTCTTATTATATGCATTATAGGATTTGTATTGTTGTTTTTGACTTTGTTATTAATAAGAATAAAGACAGAAATACAAAAAAGAAAAATTAATATTTTATTAAATGCTAGGGATGGTTAATGTTGGATTTTGGCAAATATACTTTTGAAATATTAATTTCTTACGTAGGAACATTTTCTCTTGTAGCTATTGTAATTGTATCTACCTATTTAGACGCAAAAAAAGTAAAAAGAGACCTCAAAAATTTAAATATTGATAATTTAAATGATAAATAAAAAAATCAATTTTTTTAAATTTTTTCCTCTTTTAATTTTTTTTTTATTAATCCTAATAGCTTTTGTTGCATTACAAAAATATGATAGGGAAAGCCTACCATCTGTTTTAATTGGCAAATCTCCCCCACCTCTTGTGCTTGAAAACTTAGGAAATTACGATTTAGTAAGCAAAAAAGATTTAGATTCTATAAAGGACAATAAAATCAGGTTAGTTAATTTTTGGGCTAGTTGGTGCCCACCTTGTAGAGTAGAACATCCTCAACTAGAAAGATTATCAGAATTAGAAAACGTTGAACTTTATGGAGTAAACTACAAAGATAAAAAAAATTCAGCCCTTAACTTTTTAAAAGAGTATGGTAATCCATTTCTTAAAATTGGAACAGATCAATCAGGAAGAAATGCCATAGAGTGGGGTGTTTATGGGGTACCTGAGACATTCGCAATTGATCAAGAAGGTAGGGTTTTATTTAGACATGCCGGTCCAATTACAAAAGAGATAATGAAAACAAAATTTTATAAATTCATTAATCAATAATCGAATATTAATCTAAATCTTTATTTATTTTATTTGAATATTTATTGAATAAATTAAACTGCATTGCCATAAATATAATCAAGAGAATTGGTAAACCAAATGTTTTAAAATTTACCCAAAAGTCTTGAGAAAAAAATCTCCAGATAATCTCATTAGTTAAAGCAAGTAAAATAAAAAACCCTGCAAATCTCTTACTCAAAAGAAACCAGCCTTCTTCATTCATTGGTATTGCTGAACCCATTAAATATTTTATATAATTTTTTTTATTTATTAACCCGTAAACTAACACTGCAGAAAAAATCAGATAAATAATTGTTGGTTTCATTTTGATAAATACAGGATTATTTAACCAAATTGTTAATCCTCCAAATACAACAACCAAAATGGCCGTAATTAAAGGCATTTTTGCTATTTTTTTTGTTTGTAACCAGCTAATAAATAAAGCAATTAAAATTGCTGGAACAAATATTTTAGTTGCAAATATTATCTTAAACAGATTTGCTGCATCTATATCATTTACTATATTTTCAGGTATTGGTGCTTTATAGTAACACACAAAAAATATAATTAGTGGACCAATTTCTAAAACTAATTTTGAAAAAGGTCTTTCCTTATTATCTTCATTCACTGTGCAGTACTCCTATGTTATATAATAAAATCAACATAATTTTTATGCTGAAATTTACTTTAGTTAAATAGTATCATTGTCCAAACCAACAATAACCTTTGAAAAGAGTTTAGGATCAAAAATTTCCAAATCATCAATTTTTTCACCTAAACCAATTCTATATATAGGTAAGTTGAACTTATTTGTAACACTTACTAATACTCCACCCCTTGCTGTTCCATCTAATTTAGTCATAACAATCCCAGTTAAACCTGCAGTTTTTGAGAATATTTCCACTTGAGAATTTACATTCTGACCAGATGTAGCATCTAGCACAATAATACAATTGTGAGGTGCAGTTGGATCTTGCTTTTTTATTACTCTAATAATTTTTTCAAGTTCTTCCATTAAATCTGTTTTATTTTGAAGTCTTCCAGCTGTATCAATTAGAAGTAGGTCATATTTACCTTTCTTTGATTCTTCTATTGCTTTATAAACAACTGAGGCAGGATCACTCTTTTCCTCACCCTTTATCATAGGAATCCCAGCACGTTCACTCCAAATTGAAAGTTGTTCAACAGCAGCTGCTCTGAAAGTATCAGCAGCAGCCAGTATTACCTTATTACCATTTTCTTTTTCTTGTTTTGCAATTTTACCTATGGTTGTGGTTTTCCCAGAACCGTTGACGCCGACGAAAAGCCAAATATTAAGCTGATCATTTTTAATCTCAGTAATAGTTTTTGGAGCATTCATAATTTCATAAATTGCACTACTGATTAGTTTTTTTAATTGAGTAATATCTAGTTCCTTTGAAAAATTTTCTTTTTTTATTTTTTCAACTATAAAGGAGGATGTAGCCACACCAAGATCAGAAGAGATCAAAAGGTCTTCAATCTCAGTTAACATAGTGTCATCTAACTTCCTTCTTTTTGTTACTTTTTCTACAGATTTAATTATTTTTTTGAAGAAACTAGGTTTTTTTTCTTGTGTCTCTTTTTGTTTTTCATCTAATTCAATATTAGTTTTCTTATTTTTTTCAAAAAAAGACGGCTGCTTTTCAGTAACTTTATTTCTTTTTTCATCCTTAATGCTTGCTGTTTCTATTTCTTTTTTTTGTTCCCTTAAGTCTTCTTTCATATTTGATGAAATGTGATTATTGGAATCTTCATTCTCATTATTATCTTGATTAAAAATTTCATCTTTTTGTTTATCAACAATCTCTTCTAAACCATTGTTGAATTTTGATGATGTAGAAAATAATTTTTCCTTTAATTTTCTAAAGAATTTCATTAAGTATCCTATTTATTAATTATGAGAAGTTGTAAAATTTATAATAATAAGAAAACTATTTGTTACTTTTTACTTCAACTTCAATTGTATCTTCACTAAATTCGATTGATAATTCATGAGCTTTAATAGCAGAAGTTTTACTAGTTACCAAATTCATTTTTTTGTCTCTAATAATCGAATATCCTCTTGCAAGTGTTCTTTTATAACTTAAGGCACTATAAATTTTATATAAATTGTCTAAGTAGTTTTTTTTTGTATCTAAAACATTTTTAAATAAAAGATTTATTGATTTCTCTATCTTTACTAAGCCATCTTTTCTAAATCTAATATCTTTTAATAAACTATTTTTTTCAATCGTAGACAGATTCAACTTAAATAGATTTTCTCTTTTCCTTTGTAAATAACTAAGAAGAATATTTGGGAATTTTATCATTAAAATATCGAAGCGCTGATTAAAATCAGATAAAATGAGTGTTACATTATTTATACTTTTTGCAAATGAAGATAGTTTTTGTTTTTCCCATTCAATTTTAGTATCAATAGATCGATCAAGTCTTTGACATAAGTTTTTTATTTGTTCTGATAATTGTATTTTTTCAGGAACTGCCATTTCTGCAGCAGCAGTTGGTGTGGGAGCTCTCTTATCAGCTACATAATCAATTAGCGTGGTATCTGTTTCATGCCCAATCGCTGAAATTATTGGTATTTTACTGTTAGCTACAGCCCTAATTACTATTTCTTCATTAAATCCCCATAAATCTTCTAAAGAACCACCTCCCCTGGCAACTATTAATAAATCAGGTCTTTTGTATTGTTTCTGAAATTCAAATGAATTAAATCCAACAATAGCTTCAGCTACTCTTCTTGCACTTTCTTCACCTTGTACAGGAACCGACCATAATATTACTGTTCTCGGAAAACGTTCTTTTAATCGATGAAGTATATCTTGAAATACTGCCCCACTTTCTGAAGTTATAACCCCTATTACCTCTGGCAAAAATGGAATGGGTTTTTTCCTAGATTGATCAAATAAACCTTCATTTAAAAATGTTTGTTTTCTTTTTTGAAACAACGCCATTAAACTTCCTGCACCAGAAGGGAAAACATCTTGAACTACAAGTTGATATCGACTTTGACCAGAAAAGGTAGTTATTCTTCCTAATGCAATAACCTCGGAGCCTTCTTCCAAAAACTCTTCTTGATCTTTCAAAGTATTACGCCAAACAACACAAGATAAACTAGATCTTTCGTCTTTCATATCAAAATAGATATGTCCAGAAGAAGGTTTTGATATCCTACCTAATTCACCAATTACTTTGACTAAAGTAAACTCATTTTCAATATGTTTTTTTATGGATAAAGAAATTTCAGATACAGAAAACTCCTTTAAATTTGTTAAATTATTTATCAATTTTTAATTTCCCATAATAATGATTAATATATGTAAACTAATAAATCCGATTCTAATAACAAAAATTTAATAGGCTAAAATTGAAAATACTTGTCATAGGAAGTGGCGGACGAGAACATTCATTAGTTTGGGCTTTTTCTCAGAATCCCAAATGCCAAGAAATTCATTGTATCCCAGGTAATGCTGGTATCGAAAAACTAGCTATTTGTAAGGATTTAAATATTCTTGATAATGATCTTATAATTTCTTACTGCAAGTTAAACAAAATAGATTTTGTCGTTGTAGGTCCTGAGGCTCCATTGGCTAACGGGTTAATAAATAGTCTAAATAAAAATAATATACTTAGCTTCGGACCAACTAAGGAGGCAGCTTTTTTAGAGTCATCAAAAAGTTTCACAAAATCAATATGTGATATTAAAAACATACCTACTGCTAATTATATTTTAGCATCTTCAAAAAAAGATGCCCTTAATTTTATTGAAAAATTCGTACCACCATTTGTTATAAAACTGGATGGTCTGGCAGCTGGTAAAGGAGTATTCATCTTAAACAAAAAATCCGAGGCTATTGAAATAATTAAAAATATATACCTTAAACAAAACAAAAAAATCACCTTATTAATCGAAGAGTTTCTGGTTGGAAATGAGGCTAGTTTATTTGTGATTTGCAATGGGAAAAATTTTAAATTATTAGGAAGTGCTCAAGATTATAAAAAGATCTATGACGAAGATCTAGGTGCAAACACTGGTGGAATGGGTGCTTTTTCTCCTGCTTTAAATATATCACCAGAAGTAGAGAAAGAAATTTTAGATAAAATTGTCACTCCAACTTTAATAGAAATGGATGAAAGGGGAACACCTTTTTCCGGAATTCTCTATGCTGGTTTGATGATCACTCATAAAGGACCTAAACTTATAGAATACAACGTAAGATTAGGAGACCCAGAATGCCAAGTAATTGCAATTAGACTTGGTGCGCAACTATTAGATGCTTTATTTTATTGCTCTACAAATGAATTCAGTAAAATAAAAATTAATTACGCTGACGATTTTGGTGTTACTGTTGTAATGGCTTCAGGTGGGTACCCAAACAAATATGAAACTGGTTTTAAAATAAAGGGTGTAGAGAAATTTAATAATTCTACAGATATAGAAATATTTCACTCTGGAACAAAATGTATAGATGAAAATATTGTCACTAATGGAGGAAGAGTTTTAAGCATAACTTCAAGATCTTCAAATTTAAATGAGGCTAGAAAGAAAACTTATGAAGCGGTAAATAAAATAAACTGGGAGAATGAATTCCACAGAAAGGACATAGCAAAAAAATATACTAACTAATTTGACTAATTAAATTAATTTAAATTTGTTTTTCCGGCATTTTAACTATCAATCCGTCAAGGCTATCAGTAACTTCTAATTGACAGGTTAATCTAGAATAATTTTCATCTGGTTCATAAGCGAAATCTAACATATCTCTTTCAATATCATCTATTGCGGGGAGTTTATTTATCCAATCTTTGTCAACATAAACATGACAAGTAGAGCATGCACAAGCGCCACCACAATCGGCTTCAATCCCAGGAATATTATTATCTCTGGCGCCTTCCATAACAGTTAAACCTACAGGCACTTCAACCGTATGTTTTATTCCATCAAAAGTTATATACGTAATTTTTGGCATTAAAAACTCTAGATCATTATTTATGACTTCTATTTGAACAAGAAAAGCTGATACACATTTTGGAAACTAATACTAGATTTATAAATTTATTCAACTGGTATAGCAATAAATCTTACATTTGATCCCCTCTTAATAAGAAAAAGGATTGAACTTTTATTTTTATTTTTAGCTTCTTCAATCAATTTTAATATTTGAGTTGAATTCTGAATATCTACTTGATCAACTTTTTGAATAATATCTCCAGCTAATATTCCTCTTGCAGCAGCAGGTGAGTCATCGTTTATTCCTATGACCACTACTCCAATAGTATCTTCAGATAAATCAAAACGTTTTCTAATTTCATCATTTAAATCAGTAAAACTCATACCAGCATATTGGTTGACTTTATTAGTTCGCCTTTGATTTCTCTCATCTGAGATTTGTACCGTTTCTAGCCTTCCTAATGTTACAGTAACTTTCTTTTTATTACCATCTCTCCAAATTAAAACACTAACATCTTTACCTACATCACTATCTCCAACAACTTTAACTAATGAACTACTATCATTAATAGTAACTCCATCAAATTCTATTATAACGTCTCCTGACTTAATGCCAGCTTCTTTTGCAGGACCATCTGGTACGTCTGTAACAAGAGCACCATCTGTACTCTCTAACCCTAAAGCTTCAGCTACTTCAGAATTTAAATTCTGAATTCTAACGCCTAACCAACCTCTACGTGTCTCACCAAAATCACGTAATTGGTTTACCACTTTTTTGACAACTACAGATGACATAGAAAATCCGATGCCTATAGATCCGCCATTTGGTGATAATATTGCTGTATTTACACCTATAACTTTTCCATCAGTATTAAATAAAGGTCCACCTGAATTTCCCCTATTAATTGCAGCATCTGTTTGTATAAAATCATCATATGGTCCCTGTAAATCTCTACCTCTTGCTGAAATAATTCCAGCAGA
>CACHDI010000005.1 GCA_902578545.1 uncultured Alphaproteobacteria bacterium | reverse complement strand
CTCGTTTTTTTAAAACTAGAACAAAAGTCACAAAAGCAATAGAAAAAAAAATGATTTTCTTAAATGGATCGGTATTAAAAAAACAATCTCAACTTTTAAAACTAGAAGATGATATTCTAATAAAAAATTCAAACGAAATTGTCAGAATCATAGTAAAACAATTTGCAGATAAAAGAGATGCATATAGCAAGGCTAAGTTTTTATATGAAAAGAAGAGCAGCATCGTAACTGAGCTGGTAAAAATTAAAAGTAATGTCAATGAGGGTTTTCAAAATTTTTCTCGCCCTAACAAAAAAGAAAGAAGAGCACTTACCCAACTTAAAAACACTGAGAATTTTATAAAATAATTTTTATGTATCTTTTTAAACTAAATAAATTGACTACCTATAAGACAACTGTAACCTTGTAATCATGTATAATTTTATGAGTGAATAAATGACATATATCGTAAATGATAAATGTGTAGATTGTAAATACACAGATTGTGTAGAAGTCTGTCCTGTTGATTGTTTCTATGAGGGTGAAAATATGTTAGTTATTCATCCTGACGAGTGTATTGACTGTGGGGTTTGTGAACCAGAATGTCCAGCTGATGCAATAAAACCAGATACTGATCCTGGAGCAAGTGATTGGGTTGAATTTAACAGAAAATATTCTGAGCTGTGGCCAGTCATTACTATAAGAAAGGATCCACTACCTGAAGCTGACGCCAAAGCTGATGAAGAAGACAAATTAAAAAAATATTTTTCTGAAAATCCTGGTGAAGGAGACTAGATGACATTATTTAATTTGAAGAAATAAGCTAAATTTGATTTATTATCAAAAAAATGTTATATAGCAAGAATCTTAGGTTATAACCAGTATATAACCATTTCACTATGGCTGTAATTTGCTAGTAGGGACCGAATTAATCGGTTCCTTTTTTTCTGTTAATAAGGATTAATAATAAATGAGTAATAATTTAGAATTTTCACAAGACGACTATGTAGTTTATCCATCACACGGAGTTGGTAAAATAGAGGCTATTGAAAAGGAAGTTATAGCTGGATTTGAAATGGAAATGTTTGTTATTCATTTTGAAAAAGATAAAATGACCTTAAGAGTCCCTACATCTAAGGCTGATTCAGTTGGGATGAGAAGTCTGTCATCTCCTGATGTAGTAGGAAAAGCTATGAGTACCCTAAAGGGTAGAGCAAGAGTTAAAAGAGCAATGTGGTCCAGAAGGGCTCAAGA
Organism: uncultured Alphaproteobacteria bacterium; assembly: GCA_902578545.1. Taxonomy (GTDB): domain Bacteria; phylum Pseudomonadota; class Alphaproteobacteria; order Rhodobacterales; family Rhodobacteraceae; genus CACIIZ01. The sequence goes on along the minus strand of CACHDI010000005.1, from coordinate 120,474 downwards.
ATATGAACAAAAAATAAATTCTGGAGATTTAATATCAATAGCAGAAGTTATAAGAGATTTGCATCGTAATGATGAACAAAGAGAACAATCCTATTCAGAAAGACAGTTGTACGAAGCTGCTCTCGAAAGATTAACCAGAGAGGTTGCAGCAGTAGATGGAGTTGAAGAAGAGAAAGCCCAAGTTAAAGTTGGAGCCGTATTAGATGGTAAAGCCGCATAACAAATTAATATCCAGTCATTTCTAAATATCCAAAACCCTTATGGGACCCACTTAATATAATTGGTCCTTCCCAATAAGGTACCAAAGTATCTACAAATGAATTTTTATTCAAAGCTTTAAGTTTTAGATCTATACCGTGACTTTTAATAACTATATTCCATTCTATAGGTACTTTTGATTTTTTTTTGTTTTTTATATTTTTTCTATTAAAATATTTTAACGGTTTCATTTTAATATCTTTTCCCTCTAAACTAATTTTTTGTTTCTGATCAGAGATGAAAGTTCCAGAATAAAAATCCCCTCTCTGACTATCTCTAACTCTAAATATCATTAGTTTCGTTTCATCATCCAAATGAATAGAAATCCAATCCCAACCTTCTTGATTCGGACCTAGAATGGCGTTTGACCATTCTCTATCAGCCCAGGCATTTCCTTGAACATCAAAACTTTTATTATTGATAATTAATTTTCCTTCAATTTTAAAAAATGGCTGGCTGTAGTAAGCTGAAAAATGTCCATCTTTTGTTTTTATACTTTTACCATCATCCCCATGCAGTATAAGTGGTCCTTCACTTTCTAGATTAAGTTCATAAGAAAATTGCTTACCATTAGCTTTTAATGAGGCTTTAGACCAATCATTATTACTTGAGAATTCCCAGTCATCTATCCAGGCTAAAAAAGGTGAGAGTTCTACTCCTGATTGACCTGTATCTCCACGAGAAAATTTTTCTTCATAATAATGACCGTCTTTAGTAGTTACAGCTGCATGAGCCATCCAAACTTGATCACTTATCCAGGGATTTTTGAAGTGTTTTGTTGCTTTATTATTATCTAATTCTGATCTACTTCTAAAAAGTGTCCACTGTATTCCAAATGAGTCACCATTTTCATTTTTAAGATTTGCAGTAATATACCACCATTCAATTTTAAATTCTTTGTGCGCATTATGGTCTCTTGGAAACTTAAGATCAAAGCTTTCACTGGAAATTTTATTATATTGTCCATTATCTGTATGATTAACATTTTGGGTTAACCCAATATTGAAATTTAATAAAAGGAATATAATAAAAATAAATTTAACATTCATTTTTGTATCTCTTTATCATCAGGGATGCTGAATTTTTAAACATCAAATAAGTAGGAAGCATTATAGCAAGTAAACTGCAAAGTAATGAAATCAAAAAAGTTTTTCCCCACATATTGGGATAAAAATTGTAGGGTAATTTCCAGCCAAATGCAGATACATTTAAGTAGTTAGTCAGAAGAAAACATAAAATTAAACCTACTGGAATAGCAAAAACCAAAGCTATAAATATTAGAAGTAAAAATTGTGCAAATTCGATTTTTAAAAGGGTAATTCTTGTGATACCTAGTGCCCAAAGAGGCGATAAATTTATAACGCGAATTTCTGATAGAGAAATCAAGGATGTCAATAATGTCAATGTAGCTATAATTATCATAGCGTCAGATAAAGATCTAGTAACTGTAAATGTTTTATTAAAAACATTTTTTGAAAATTCTTTTATAGTGGCCTGGTTAATAATGTTTTTATTAGAAATTTCGTATTTATTCTGAATTAATTCAGAAACATCACTATAAGTTCCCTTTACTATATCGATTGCAAAATTTCGTGGTAAAATATTTGAATAGTAATATTGAAATTTATTTAAATTTATCATTATTTGCGGGACTGAATTACCATAATCAGGATAAATTCCTACAACAGTACTATTAAAATTATTAAGACTATTAGAGGGATTAGCGATCTGAATATTATCTCCGATATCAACATTTAGTTTGTAATGAAGTTGTTCATTAATCAAAATTCCGTTTGAATTTTGAATTTTTTCCCAGATATCCTTGGATTTAGAAATGATTGGCCAATTATCAAAATATAATTTTTGAGGCTTAAACCCTACTACTGACACTTTTGTATCTTTAATAAAACTTTTAGTTTCAATAATAGGATAAACATTTATCACATTTTTTTCTTTTATTGTTTCTCTACTTATTTTTATTGCTAGATCATCACTATCTGCTCTTACATACATTTCAGTTATAAGACGTTTGTCTAGCCAAATTGAAAAAGTTTCTTCAAAACTTTTAACCATGTTATCAACCCCTATGGTTACAGCTATTGATAGCATTAAGGCATTAAGGCTTAGAGAAATTCTTTTTACTTGTTTTAATGTATCGCTAAAAAACCATTTTAAAATTGGGTTTTCAAACTCAAAACGATAATTGACATAATATAAACCCGATTTTAGAAATATAGGCAATAATATAGAAGAACTTATTATCAATATTGCAATTAATACAAAACTTAAGAAAAGTTCAGTAGGATTTATCAAAATTATGACTGTTATCACTAACAGTATAGTAAGCACTAAGATTGGAGTAAATTTTTTTAAATAATAAAAGTTAGTATTAGAAATATGTTTATAATTAGTATTTCTTTCAGATAAATAGATTTTAAATAAAAAACCAGTTGAAATTAAAATTGTTCCAATGATCGGCATCAATAAAGCAATAAAAATTTCTTTTATAGAAAAACTTAACTGATTATTAATGTCAGCACCATAAATATTGTTTAAAGTAGATGCTACATCTGGTAATAATGAAGAAGCTAAAACATGACCAAAGCAAATTCCTAGCAGACCACTTATTGAGGAAAGAAAAAAGATTTCTATTAAAGAAGATAAAAAAATTGTTCTTACAGAAATTCCCATAAGTCTTAAAGAATAAAAGGATGATTTTCTTTGTTCAAATGATAAGTTGAGAGTTGAATAGACTATGAACAGACCAACTATAAATCCTAAAAACCCAAAAGCAGTTAGATTTAGGTGAAAGCTTTTGGTTAATTGCTTAAGATCACTATTTATTTCGGAATTTTTAATTTCCAATCCCAATTCATCAAGTATTTTTGTATCTCTTGGTATAGCACCTGTAAGTTCAAATCTTGAGATTTTCCCATTTCTATTCAAAAGTTCTTCAGCAATGCTGATATCTACCAACAAATAATCTTTTAGTAAGTTGTCGGTTTCAATTAATTCAAGATTTAAATCTAAACCCGAAACTTTTTTAATTGTTGCTGATGAAGCAAATGCTACTTTTCTATTTATTAAGAATTCACGATTATTAGCAGTTGTTTTAAAAAATGAATTATAAAAGCTAGTACTTTGAGAGAGTGTAAAAGGATCAACTCCAATTATTTTTAATTTTTTATTATCAGGTAATTTACCTTCAATTATTGGAGTTATTAGCCATTCATTTCTGCGTAGTTTAGCAAAATTTTCAAAAGGTATTAAATCGTTGTTAACCGAAACAATTAGTTGACTTTGGTTAGATGAAATTATTGTTACGGCATTTTCGTAGGATTTTTTAGCTTCAGAATTTAATAATTGGATACTGGACCATAGAGTAGTAGCTAAAGATACACCTAGGAATAAAAAAATTAACTGCAAAGGTTTTCTGAACCAATGTTGAAAATTATACATCAAGAGAACGTCAAATATTTTCATTTATAATTCTCTTATTTTTTTGTTTTTTATTAGTAATTTTTTATTCAATCTATTTGCTAAATTTTCTGAATGTGTTGCAATTATAATTGTTGAGTTATACCTAGTTAGTAGTATCTCTAAAGCTCTGGAAACTATTAGAGAATTTTCTTCATCAAGATTTCCAGTAGGTTCATCGGCAAGCAAAATTTTGGGTTTAGTAAGAATAGCCCTCGCAATAGCGACTCTTTGTTGTTGCCCCCCAGAAATTTCTTCTGGATATTTTTTTAAAAGGCTTTGTAAACCTAATAATTCTATAAGTTCATCTTGGAAATTTTGGTCAAATTTTTTAATGAGTTTCGAATGAAATTTTATATTGTTTAAAATATTCAATGATGGGATCAAATTATACTGCTGAAAAATTACAGCAATATTATGTAATCTGAAATCTGCTCTTTTTTGTTCTGAATATTTCCATATCTCGATGTTATTTATTTTAATTAAACCGGTGTCTGGAGACTCTAAACCTGCTATTAAATGTATTAATGTGGTTTTGCCGCTACCACTTTCGCCTAATAATGCAGTTGAAGTTTTTGGATAAATTTCAAAGTTTAAGCTTTTGAAAACTTCAAAACTTTCACCAGAACTTTCAAAATCCTTATTTAGATTTTTTACAACTAACAAAGGTATCATTATGAGCCATTTTTTATTTGATATAGGGCGTATATATTCTTAGGTAGTTAATATTGGTAATAATGAAATAGCTTATTATTTATTAATCAGAAAAATTATGAATATTTCTTAACTAACCATACGTCTTTAGTACCAAATTATGACTCAAAAGGGCTATAATTTTTATCAAACTTCGTAACCCGTGACTTCATCATCATCATCTTCAATATTTTCTGGAAAACCATCACATAAAATTTGGAGACCAGTTTTATCTTCTAGTCTTCTAATTATGGATGGAGAAAATGCTCCATGGCCATATGTTGATATTCCATCTTTAAATATTTCTATTAATTTTGGAGCTATTTCTAGTGGTATTTTTTTTTCATCCGCCACTTTTTGAAATATTTCAATATCTTTAAGAACTAAATCCATAGTAAAATTTATATTTCTACTTCCATTCAATATTACTTGACTTTCTGTTTCATGCACAAAAGAATTTCCTGATGAGATTTTTATTGCTTCGAATGTCTTAGCCAGATCTAATCCTTCGCCTTTCATGGTTGTCAATGCTTCACAACAAGATACTAAATTTGCTGTAGCTAAGTAATTAGTCATTACCTTTAAAACCGAGGCAGTGCCAATATTTCCAGTATGGAGAACTTTTTTTCCCATTATAAAAAGTATTGATTTTATCTTTTCAAAAACCTCCCTATTACAACCAGCAAAAATTGAAATATTTCCTGTTGCAGCTTTATGACAACCACCAGATACAGGACAGTCTGCTGAATATCCACCTATTTCAGACACTAATTTTGATATTCTTAAAACTTCTGACTTGCTTGTTGTACTCATTTCAAGCCAAATTTTGCCAGCAGAAAATCCTTTTATTACTCCAATTTCAGATTCCATAACCTGAGCACAAATTATTGGTGAAGGCAGGCAAGTAATAATAATATCACTTTTTTTCGCTAATTCAATTGGCTTGTCTTCCCATTTAGCTCCAGAAGTAATTAGTTTTGAACCATTTTCTTTAAATTTATCATGAATGATTAAATCCAAACCATTTCTTAAAAGTGTAGCTGCTAATTTTTCTCCTAAATTGCCTAAACCAATAAATCCTATAATCATTAATCGTCCTTTTTTTTTCAAGTCATTTCAAATTAAAACTGTATTTATTGATAATCGCTATACCATATGTATGAAGAGTTTAACTTCAAATATCAACCTATAGTTTTTTTTTAAATATTGGTATGAAAAATGCAGTAATTTTTATATTATAAACGTTGTAAAAAGTGTTGCTTTCGTGCCATAACTCAATGTTTTTAAGGGTATAATTCAAAAATAATTTATACACTAACAGATTAAATTATGTATATCTTAACAAAAAAAATAATAAACACAGGCCATAATTGGAGCAGAAAATGTATTTAGTAGATCAAGCAAAACTTGAATCCATAAATGATTCAGAACCTTCAAAATATTTAAATTTAGGGGATTGGTTAGGAGTTGAAGCAGAACAGGACGGAAGAGTATCTGTTTGGGCTGATGTAAATTCTTCTTTTTTTGGACTTAAAAGAAAAGTTAGAGAGCAATTAGGTTTCTTACCTTCCGAAATAGCCAATATGCTTAATTGCAGTATTAAAAGTGGCAGAAGAGTAAGAGCAAGGTTGATTGATATGCAAAAGCATTTTAATGGTAGTTCAAAAAATCAGACTACATTAGCTGTATCTTTGTGGAGTGATTAATTAAATTTTAAAATATTTAGGAGTCAGATTTGTTTTCAGATCAAAAATTTTCAAGTTCTATTTTAGCTAATAGTTTTAGTCTAAAAGGTTCAATCACATGCAAAGGTGAATTGCAGATTGACGGCCGTATCAATGGTAATATAAATGGAGAAAAAGTAATTTTAGGTCCTGAATCTTCAATGGACGGAACCCTTAATGCTGATGAAATTGTTATAAGTGGTAAATTCAAAGGTAAAATTAAAGGTAAATCAATAAGGTTAGACTCAGGAGCAATTGTTGACGCTGAAATTACCTATGAAATACTAGCAATTGAAGATGGATCATCTATTAATGGTATAGTGAAAAAAATCGTTAATTCTACTCCAACTAAAAAACAAATTTTACCAGAAGATAAGAAAAAAGAAGACAAATAGACTTATCAGCTGAAAATTTACATATCAATTATTTTAATTATTATGTTAACGTTAATTTTAAATATAAATTATTCATTTTAAGTATAAAAATTGGTTTGATCTAAATTTGAAAATAGTACTCAATTCTTATGTTTCTAAAGGTTTAAATAAAGGTAAAGACCCATTATCAAATAGAGCAGTTAGCAATGATATTGAAAAACCTTTTCTTTTTTTTAATAAATGTCCAATCAAAGACGAAGTAAATTTACTTAATCTTGATAAAATTGCTGATGAGATTGGTATTAAATCATTAGTTGCTATTGATGAGACTAAGCGACTGGGTCTTGGAAGCTTTAAAGCTCTAGGTGCAGTATACACTATAGCAAAAATTGCTTTAGGAAATTTGATAGATCGCAATGATAATAATTTACTCTTAAAGGCCAAACAAAAATTGAAAGGAGTTACCTTTTCTACAGCAAGTGCAGGAAATCATGGTTTGTCGTTAGCTGCAGGCGCAAGATTATTTGGGGCAAAATCTATTATTTATGTTTCAAAAAATGTACCAAGAAAATTCATTGGTCAACTTGAGGCATTAGGTGCTAAAGTATCAATAATTGGTGATACTTATGATGAGTCCCTTCAGGCAGCAATTCATGATTCAAAAAAAAATAATTGGACTTTAATTTCGGATTCAACCTGGGAAAATTATGATACAGGCTTGGACGTAATGGAAGGTTATCTAATTTCAATAAGCCAAGCTTTAAAAAAAATCAGAAATAATCCTACACATATATTTTTACAAGCAGGTGTAGGTGGATTAGCTGCTTCATTTGCTTCATATTGTAGAAAAAAATTGGGATATTCACCTATAATCATCATAGTAGAACCTGAATATGCGCCTTGTTTGCAAAAATCAATTTTAAAGGGTAAACCTGTAGTAGTTAAGGGGCAAGCTTCCGATATGGGAAGGCTAGACTGTAAATATCCCTCAAGGCATGCTTTTTATTCGCTTTCAGAGACGGCTAACGCATTTGTGAGTATTACAGAGACTGAATCCGTGAAAGGCAATCAATTTTTATCAAAAAGAGGAATACACATCTCTCAATCTAGTTCAGCAGGTTTTGTTGCTTTGAAAAAATTAATAAAAAGAGGAGATTTTTTGTTGGATTCTGAAACTCGTGCCTTATGCGTTTTTTCTGAAGGTGATGTAAGATGAAAAATAATTCTTTAAATTTTGTTTTGAAATAAAAATCTTTAATATTTAAAACTTGATTATTTTTAATCAAAAAGTAGACTATGATACATTATTATTTGGATTGTAGCTCACAAGCAAAGTCTGTTTTTTATGAATATAAATGGAACCAGAAAGAAATCAGAAAATAGTTGTTTTAACCGGTGCTAGTAGGGGTATAGGTCATGCAACTGTTAAAAAATTTGCGTCTGAGAATTGGAGAGTAATTACTTGTTCTAGAAATCCTTTTGATGACAGATGTCCTTGGCCTGGTGGAGAAATAAACCACATTCAACTCGACTTATCAAATCCTAACCAAACTATTGAAGCTATAGAAGAAATTAAATCAAGGATAGGACCAAAATTACATGCCTTAGTTAATAATGCAGGTATTTCTCCAAAGGGGAAAAATGGTTCTAGATTGAATACGCTTAATACTGATTTAAAAACTTGGGGACAAGTTTTTCATGTTAATTTTTTTGCATCTGTGGTTTTAGCTAGGGGCTTGCAAAACGAATTGGCAAATGCCGAAGGGGCAATCGTTAATGTTACATCAATAGCAGGGAGTAGAGTGCATCCATTTGCAGGTCCTGCATATGCAACTTCAAAAGCTGCATTATCGGCTTTAACTAGAGAAATGGCCTCTGATTTTGGTCCGCTTAAAGTAAGAGTAAATGCTATTGCCCCTGGTGAAGTTGAAACAGATATTCTAAGTGAAGGTACAGATAAGATAGTAAAAGATATACCTCTTAAAAGATTAGGCCTTCCAGAAGAAGTTGCTAATACTATTTTTTTTCTATGTAATAATCAATCAAGCTACATTAGCGGTGCTGAGGTTCATATTAATGGTGGTCAGCATGTTTAGTAGAAAAGTAGAACATTGAATCAGATTTTTAAGAAAAAGCTTACCAAATTATTCCTTAATTATGTAGAGGCAGCTACTCCTGAAATTTGTCTAAAAAAAATTAAAAGTATAAAAAATAATGGAAAGATTCTAATTATTGGTGTTGGAAAGGCGTCAATTCCTTATTGTGAACATATTCTACCAAAAATAAAATCTCGCTTTGAAGGTATTATAATATCCACAAAAATAAAAAATATACCAAAAAACTTAAAAGATTTTAAAATTTTTTTTGCAGGTCATCCTATTCCTAACAAAAATGGGATTATCGCATCTCAATTTTTAATTACTCAAGTAAAGAAACTTAAAGAAAACGATTTATTATTATTTGTTGTTTCAGGTGGAGGCTCAGCACTTTTACCTGCTCCTCCAGAAGGATTTTCATTAAAAGATGAAATACTTTTGAATAAAAAAATAATAAATTCAGGAATGACTATTCAAGAAATTAATCTTATTAGAAAAAATTTTTCAATGATAAAAGGGGGCAGGCTAGCAAGAATTGCATATCCATCAAAAATAAAAACTTTGGTCGTATCAGATATTCCTGGTGATGATATTACTCAAGTAGCGTCGGGGCCAACATTACCTAGTAATGGTGGAGCTTCAGATGCTATTAATTGTTTAAATAAATATAAAGTTGTTCTACCAGAAAAAATACTCAATCATATAAAAAGTCATAATAATGAAATCCCAAATATAAATGATTTAATCTTTAAAAAAAATTCTGATATTTTGTTGGCCTCTGCAAAACAATCGATGAAATCTGTCTGTAAATTAGCTAAATCAATGAATTTGGAAGCTGTAATTATATCAGATGAAAGTCAAGGGGAGGCAGTTGATGTAGCAAAGAAACATGCTTCCTATATAAAGGATTTTATGGAAGTAAATAATTCAAAAAATTCTGCCAGAAAGTTTTGTTTTTTTTCTGGAGGAGAGACTTCTGTTACAATTAAAAATGATAAAGGCAAAGGAGGTAGAAATACTGAATATCTTTTAAGTCTAGCTATTCAATTTGAATTATTAAAAATAAGATCTTTTTTTGCTATAGCAGCTGATACGGATGGTATTGATGGTACTGAGAATAATGCTGGTGCAATTATTGATGAAAATACATTATTAAAAATAAGAAATAAAAAATTAAGTCCAGAAGTACTTTTATTAGAAAATAATTCATATTTGGCTTTTAAAAAAAGTGGTGATTTATTTGTTACTGGACCAACAGGCACGAATGTAAATGATTTTCGGGCAATCATTATAAATTATTAAAGGTATGGAGAACTGATATGAAAAATAATATTTTTTTTCAACCAATTTCAGGTTTTGAATTGCCTCGATTTGCAGGAATGCCAACTTTTATGAGGCTTCCAAACGTTGGGTTAAGTGATAAAAAAATTTCTGAGGTAGATATTGGGATAATTGGGGCGCCATGGGATGCTGGAACTACCAACAGACCAGGTCCAAGGCACGGTCCAAGACAAGTTAGGGATATGTCTACTATGATTAGAGCACAACATGGTGTTAATAAAATAAGGCCTTTTGATTTAAAAAATTGTGCTGATTTGGGAGATGTGGCACCGAATCCCGCTAGTCTGGAAGATACTTTAAAAAGATTTGAAAATTATTTTTCAAAAATTGTCGATTTAGATATTTTACCAATGACTGTTGGGGGTGACCATTTGTGTTCTTTACCAATTCTTAGATCTTTGAAAAAGAAAGACCCTTTTGGTTTAATACAATTTGATAGTCACACAGATTTATTTCATAGTTATTTTAATGGTCAAATGTATACACATGGAACACCATTTAGACGTGCAATTGAAGAAAATCTTATTGATCCTAGAAGAACTGTTCAAGTTGGTATAAGGGGAACTAACTATGACAGTGAAGATAGGGACTTTGCACTTACAGAAGGAATTAGAATTATCACAATTGAAGAATTTTTTGATAGAGGAGTCTCTGATGTGATGAGCGAAGTTAAATCAATTTTGGGTAATAAAGAAACTTATCTTTCATATGATATTGATTTTATAGATCCAGCTTTCGCTCCTGGTACTGGTACTCCTGAGGTTGGTGGTCCAAATTCTTTCCAAGCATTAGATGTCATAAGGAAACTTTCAGGCATTAATTTAATTGGTGCTGATTTGGTAGAAATTTCACCACCTTTTGATCAAAGTGGAGGAACAGCATTTCTAGGTTCTTCAATACTTTTTGAGATATTATGTATTTTGGCGAGTAAATAATTTCAAGTAATTAAAAGAGTACTTGCAAAAGATTATTAAAAAAAATATATATGATTTTTCTAATCTTGAATAAATTAATGGACTTATTTTAATTGACTGAAAATTTAAATACCCTACCTGCAATACTTGAAAGAAATTCAATTAAATTCGGTGAAAAACCAGCTTTTAGAGAGAAAGAGTTTGGTATTTGGCAATCTTGGAATTGGAGAGAAGTTCATGAACATGTAAATAACATGTCTCTTGGTCTGATAAACTTAGGGATAAAAGAAGGTGAACATATATGTATTATTGGGCGCAATAGACCTCACCTCTATTGGTCTATTATTGCAGCACAAAACGTAGGTGCAATACCAACGCCATTATATCAGGATTCTGTAGCACAAGAGATGATTTTTCCAATTTCTCATTGCTCTGCAAAAATGGCAATTGTTGAGAACCAAGAGCAAGTTGACAAATTATTAGAAATTAAAAAGGATATTACTTCATTAAAAAATATCATATATCTAGACCCTAGGGGACTTAGAAATTATAAAAATAATAATCTATATTCTTTAAATGATGTTTTTACATTAAAAAATATTGAAAATGTTTCTAAACTTCAAACTGAATTGAAAAATAGACAATCCAAACAAAATTTAGATACTAAATCTATTTTGTTATATACTTCAGGCACTACAGGAAGATCAAAAGGTGTTGTTTTATCAAATAGAAATGTTATCGAAAGTGGTAAAGCTGGTATTGTATTCGATAACATAAATAGTGACTTTTCATTAATTTGTTATTTACCGATGGCATGGGTAGGTGATTTTGCTTTCTCAATGGGTTTAGGTCTTCAATCTGGCATGTGTATATGTTGTCCTGAAAGTTCAGAAACTTTGCATGATGACATGCGAGAAATTGGTCCAAGTTATTTTTTTGGTCCTCCACGATTTTTTGAATCTTTATTAACTTCTGTTAATCTGAAAATAGATGACGCTAGTTCTGTTAAAAGAAAATTATTCGATTATTTCATGTCTATTGCCAAAGAAAATGGTGAGAAAATTTTGGAAAATAAGAGTGTGGGATTAGTAAACAGGATTAAATATTTCTTTGGTGAACTCTTTATTTATGGACCTTTAAAAAATCGTATGGGTCTAACAAAAACAAAAGTTGGATACACTGCTGGGGAAGCAATCGGTCCTGAAATATTCCAATTTTTTAGATCTCTTGGAATTAACTTAAAACAACTTTATGGACAAACTGAAGCTTGTGTTTTTGTTACTTGTCAGCCCGATAGACAGGTTCATCCTGAAACGGTTGGAGTTCCAGTTAGTGGAGTTGAGTTAAAAATATCCAAAACTGGTGAAGTTCTTTATCGTTCACCTGGTTCATTTGTTGAATATTTTAAAGACCCAGCAAATACAAAAAAAACCAAAGATAAAGAAGGATGGGTTTCTACAGGTGATGCGGGATTTATAGATCAGGAAACGGGTCACCTTAAAATTATTGATAGAGCAAAGGATGTTGGTAAACTAAAACAGGGATCTTTATTTGCTCCAAAGTATGTTGAAAATAAGCTAAAGTTCTATCCAAATATATTGGAAGCAGTTTTATTTGGGTCTGGAAAAGAGTATTGTGTTGCTATGATCAATATTGATCTGACAGCTGTAGGAAATTGGGCAGAAAAAAATAATATTTCTTATGCATCATATCAAGAACTTGCAGGCCACCCTGAGGTTTACAAAATGGTTGCTGAACATATAAGAGAAGTAAATTCTTCATTATCTAAGGATCAGAATTTATCTAATTGTCAAATAAGAAGGTTCTTAGTTCTTCATAAAGAATTAGACCCTGATGATGGAGAGATCACAAGAACTAGGAAAGTAAGAAGAAATCTTGTTAGTGATAAGTATTCTGACTTAATAAAAGCTTTATATGACGGTTCAAAAGAAATTTACACTGAAACTGAAGTAACCTATGAAGATGGCAGAAAAGGTAAAATATCGGCCTCAGTTAAAATTCAAGAGCTAAAAGAAACTTTTGAAAAGGCAGAAGTTGCATGAACCAGAATAGTGATAAAATGATGGATATCAAAAATATTGTTTTACGTTTTGGTGGTGTGGTAGCTATTCAAAACATATCATTTGATATCTTTAAAGGTGAAATAAGAGCGATTATTGGTCCTAATGGTGCTGGTAAGTCTTCTATGTTAAATGTTATAAATGGATTTTATCATCCTCAAGAAGGAGAAGTATGGTTTCGTGGCCAAAAAAGAAAATCAATGAAACCATATCAAATTGCTCATCAAGGTATAGCTAGAACTTTTCAAAATATTGCTCTTTTTAAAGGCATGACTGCTTTAGACAATATAATGACTGGAAGATTTACGCATATGAAAAAAAGCATCTTTTCTCAAATGATTTGGGAAGGTGGAGCTTCGAAAGAAGAATATGAAAATAGAGAAGTAGTTGAAAAAGTTATTGATTTCTTAGAAATACAACATATCCGTAAAACTCCTGTGGGGGCACTTCCTTATGGTTTACAAAAAAGGGTTGAATTAGGACGGGCGTTAGCTGCTGAACCAGAATTATTACTCCTTGATGAACCCATGGCTGGTATGAATGTAGAGGAAAAAGAAGATATGAGTCGTTATATATTAGATGTTAATAATGAATTTGGTACCACGGTAGCTTTAATAGAGCATGATATGGGTGTTGTTATGGATATTTCTGATCGAGTAGTTGTAATGGATTATGGAAAGAAGATTGGTGACGGTACTCCTGATGAAGTTCGTAATAATCAATCAGTAATTGATGCATATTTAGGTGTTTCAGAACATTAGGAGTTTATGATGAGTGCTGAATTTTTATATACTATTGAAGTAATATTAAATGGTTTAATGGCTGGTGTTCTCTATTCCTTAGTAGCATTAGGTTTTGTACTTATTTTTAAAGCCTCAGGTATTTTTAATTATGCTCAGGGTGTAATGGCTTTATTTGCAGCACTTACTTTGGTTGGGCTCCAAGAAGGAAGGGTTCCTTTCGCACATCTTATAAATGCAGTCTTTGGGACCAAAGTACACCACTTTGATTGGACATTACCTGCCATTGCAGCAATAATTTTTACAATTCTTGTAATGGTTTTATTTGCTATACTTGTGGAGAAATTAATCCTAAAGCATTTAGTTAATCAAGAACCAATAATTTTGTTTATGGCGACTATTGGACTCGCATATTTTATGGAGGGTTTTGGTGATTTAATGTGGGGATCTGATGTAAAAACATTAAATGTGGGTATTCCTCAGGGAGGATCGTTATGGTTTGAAGACTTTACAATAGGTTGGGCTGCTGAAGGTGAAAAATTCTATGGTATGTATGTTGATTTATTAGATGTATGGGCTGCAATTATTGCTGTAAGTTTAGTATTATTTTTAACTATCTTTTCTCAGTACACGAAATCAGGTAGAGCACTTAGAGCAGTTGCTGATGATCATCAGGCAGCTCTTTCTGTAGGTATAAGTTTGAGAGTGATTTGGGTACTGGTATGGTCAATTTCTGGATTTGTGGCTTTGGTAGCTGGAATGATGTGGGGTGCTAAGTCAGGCGTTCAATTTTCTTTATCGTTAATAGCACTAAAAGCATTACCAGTATTAATGCTGGGTGGCTTTACTTCAATACCTGGTGCAATTATTGGAGGTTTAATAATTGGCGCTGGAGAAAAATTGTTTGAATTTTTCATGGCTCCTATCATTGGTGGAGCTACTGAAAACTGGTTCGCTTATGTATTAGCACTCTTATTTTTAGTTTTTAGGCCTCAGGGATTATTTGGTGAGAAAATCATAGAAAGAGTTTAGAAATGTTATATAGAGAAGTTGGCGAATTTAAAACATCATATGCTCAGGATAGTCACACCTTTCCTATAAAATTTGATAGGTATAGATATTATTTTGTTATTATTGTCGGATTATTATTTATTCCTTTTATTATCAATGATTATTGGGCTAATGCTGTTTTTTTACCATTCTTAATATATGCTATTGCTGCTTTGGGACTAAATATTTTGACTGGTTACTGTGGTCAAGTAAGTTTAGGAACAGGTGGATTTATGGCTGTGGGAGCCTATGCCTCATATAAATTCATGACTGCTTTCCCTGATTTGAATATCTTTTTTGTTATAATTTTATCAGGTTTTGTTACTGCTTTTGTGGGTACTTTATTCGGATTGCCAAGTCTTAGGATTAAAGGATTTTATTTAGCAGTTGCAACTTTGGCTGCGCAGTTTTTTTTGATATGGTTATTTAACAAAGTAGGTTGGTTTTATAATTACTCTGCTACTGGAATGATAACTGCTCCCAGTAGAAGTGTAGGTAGTTTTTTTATTACTGGTTCAGAATCTACTCCAGCAGCTAAATATCTTTTTTGTTTTCTGTTTGTTTTTTTATTGGCTTGGATAGCTAGAAATCTTACGAGAGGAAAGATTGGTAGAAGCTGGATGGCAATCAGGGATATGGATATTGCTGCTGAAATTATAGGTGTTAACCCTTTGATTGCAAAACTTTCTGCATTTGCTATTAGTTCTTTTTATGTGGGTGTAGCTGGTGCGTTATTTTTTTCTGTATATTTAGGAGCTGTTGAACCAACAGAAGCTTTTAGTATACAAAAGTCTTTTATAGTTTTATTTATGGTTATCATTGGTGGATTAGGTTCTATATTTGGATCATTTGCTGGTGCTGCTTTTATGGTTTTATTGCCAGTTGCTTTGAAAAATTTATTAGTTCTACAATTTGGATGGTCTGTAGATATTGCTGCTCATTTTGAATTTATAATAATTGGGGGATTAATTATATTTTTTCTTATTGTTGAACCTCATGGTTTGGCTCAACTTTGGAATTTACTTAAACAAAAACTTAGAATTTGGCCATTTCCATATTAAAAAATTGTTAAATAATAACAAAATCAAAAATGCGACATTTAATCAGCAATTCAGTATATTGACTTTAGTTCAAGTAAAAGGTGTAATTAAAGGGTCAATAGACAAATTAAAAGAGAGGGAAACATGAACTTTAAAAAAACAATTTTTTCTGCACTGGCAACCTTATTTTTAGTGTCCCCAGTTCTAGCAGAATTAGTATTTCCATCCTTAAGCTATCGAACTGGTCCTTATGGACCAAACGGGATTCCTTTTGCTGATGGTTATGAAGATTATTTTACGCTTTTAAATGAGCGAGACGGGGGTCTTGGTGGTGAACCAATTCGAGTTGTTAAATGTGAAACCGCATATAATACGGAAAAAGGTGTAGAATGCTATGAGTCTACAAAAGGTGAAGGTTCTTTGGTTTATCAACCACTTTCAACAGGAATAACATATCAGCTTATCCCAAAGTCAGCAGCAGATAGCATTCCAATTTTATCTTCTGGTTATGGGAGAACTTCTGGTAGAAACGGTAAAGTCTTTAAATGGGTATTTAACTTTCCAGGCACCTACTGGGATGCAGCAAGTATAGCAACAAAGCATGCTATGGATATGAGTGGTGGATCATTGGAGGGTAAAAAAATTGCTCTCGTTTATCACAATTCTGCATATGGTAAGGAACCAATTAGAACACTAGAGGCATTGAGTGAAAAACACAAATTTGAGCTTTCACTTCTTCCAGTGGATCATCCTGGTCAAGAACAGAAGTCTCAATGGCTCCAGATTAGAAGAGAAAGACCCGACTACATTTTTATGTGGGGATGGGGTGTTATGAACTCTGTTGCAATCCAAGAAGCAGCTAATATTAGATTTCCAATGGAAAACTTTATAGGAGTTTGGTGGTCTGGTTCTGAAAATGACGTACTTCCTGCCGGTGAAGCTGCTCATGGATATAAGTCTCTTGCAATGCACGCTCCAGGTGATAACTTTCCTGTTTATGACGATATGAGAAAGTATGTAATTGATAAAGGACTTGGTGCTGGAGATGGATCAAATGTAGGTACGGTTTTATATAGCCGTGGAATGTATGCAGCAATCATGGCAACAGAAGCCGCTAAAACTGCTCAGAAAATTCATGGAGTTAGTAAAATTACACCTACAATGATGCGCGATGGTCTGGAAAATCTTGAAATGTCAGAAGAAAAAATGGCTGCAATTGGAATTGCTGGTTTTTCACCAACTTTTAAAGCAACATGTGAAAATCATGGAGGTCAAGGATCTGCTGCTATTCAGCAATGGGATGCAAAGAAAGGTACTTGGTCATTTATCACTGAATACATGAACTCAGACGCAAGTGTTATCGAACCATTGATACTTGCAGATAGCTCTCAATATGCTGCAGAAAATAATATTAAAGAGCGTTGTAACTAATTTAATTTAATGATTAGGGCCCAACTTTTTTGGGCCCTTTTTAATGGGAAGTCTAATGTCAAGAGACAGTGAAATACTTTTAGATGTAAATAATATAGAAGTTGTGTATAACCATGTAATACTTGTTTTAAAAGGGGTAAGTCTATCTCTTTCTAAAGGTTCAATAGTTGCTTTATTAGGAGGAAATGGAGCTGGAAAAACAACAACTCTTAAAGCTATCTCCAATTTACTTCATTCAGAAAGAGGTGAGGTAACTAAGGGTTCTATTACTTATAGAAATGAAAAAATTGATAGATTAAATCCATCCGATTTAGTAAAATCAGGTGTAATTCAAGTTATGGAGGGTCGTCATTGTTTTGAACATTTGACTGTTGAAGAAAATTTACTGACTGGAGCATATACAAGGAAAGAAGGAAAAAAGAAAGTACTTGAAGATTTAGATATGGTTTATAGCTATTTCCCAAGACTAAAACAAAGAAGAAAAAGCCAAGCAGGTTATACTTCGGGTGGAGAACAGCAAATGTGTGCTATTGGTAGAGCTTTAATGTCAAAACCTGAGACTGTATTATTGGATGAACCCAGTATGGGTTTAGCTCCACAGCTTGTTGAAGAAATATTTGAAATAGTAAAAAAGCTAAATGAGAAAGAAGGTGTATCTTTTCTTCTTGCTGAGCAAAATACAAATGTGGCCTTGAGGTTTGCACATTTTGGTTATATTTTAGAAAGTGGTAGAGTTGTTATGGATGGACCTGCAGAGGAGTTAAGAGAAAATCCAGATGTAAAGGAATTTTACCTTGGTTTATCAGGTGATAAACGTAAATCCTATAGAGATGGAAGATCATATAGGCGGAGAAAACGTTGGTTGAATTAAAAGGCGATTTTTTTAATAAAGAAGAAATTCGCTCCCATGATACAAGGTTATCATATATAAATACTTTTTTACCTAAACTAATAGAAACTGCTAAAATAAAAACTTTGGGTTTTAAAGAAAATCTTGAAGCAATAAATCCAAAAGACATAAAAACTGTTGAAGATTTACAAAAGATACCTGTGCTTCGTAAATCTGAGCTTTCAAATAAGCAAAAATTATTTCCTCCATTTGGAGGTTTTGAGAGAACAGAGCAACAAAATACAACTCATTTTTTTCAATCACCTGGACCTATCTATGAGCCTGGTACAAGAGGAAGTGACTGGGGTCGTTTTGCTCCATTTTTATATGCAACAGGTGTAAGAAAAGGAATGGTTTTGCAAAATTGTTTTTCTTATCATCTCACTCCTGCTGGTATGATGTTTGAGGAAGGTGCTTTGAAATTAGGAACAAAAGTAATTCCTGCGGGTACCGGTCAAACTGAATTACAAGCGAAAGCTGCATCTTTTTTAAAGACTAATGTTTATGCAGGTACACCAGATTTTCTATTAAAAATATTAGAAAAGGGTGATGAGCTTAACCTTGATTTAACAAATATAAAAATAGCTTGTGTTGGGGGGGGGCCGCTTTTTCCTGATCTTAGGAAAGAATATGCTGACAGAGGTATAAAATGTATGCAGTCTTATGCTACTGCTGATTTAGGGAACATTGCTCTTGAAACTGTTGAAAATGAGCCATTGATAATAGATGAAGGTGTGATTGTAGAAATTGTGTTCCCCGGAACAGGTGAACATGTAGGTCCTGGTGAAATTGGTGAAATATTAGTAACAAGTCTTAATTTAGACTATCCATTAATTCGGTTCGCAACTGGAGATATGTCAGCTTTTGCACCAGGAAAAAGTAAATGTGGTCGTACAAATACTAGAATTGTTGGTTGGAGAGGTAGAGCTGATCAAGCAGCTAAAGTAAAGGGCATGTTTTTGCGACCAGAGCAAATTAAAGAATTTATTTCAAGGAATAAGGAAATATTAAAGGTTAGAGCTGAAATATCTTTACTTAATAATCAGGATGATTTGACAATTAAAATTGAGGTAAATCCAGATAACTCTTTTGATTATACTTCTAACTTGAGGGATATAATCAACCTTAGAGCCAATATCATAAAAGTTAAACCAAACTCATTACCAAAAGACGGAGTTGTTATCGATGATAAAAGGTAAAAGAGTTATTTAATTTTAGTAACCTTTTTCGGTAATTTACTGAAATTCCCTAACCTTTTTTCAAATTTTGCTTTAAAGGCTTCTTCTATTTCTGTCATATTAAACATTGAAGAATTCCACATTTTTATCCAATTTAATCCCTCCTCCGTTGTATGATCCCTTGAAAATTTGATTGCTTCTTTACATCCATAAACTACGGTCGGAGAATTGGCTGATATTTCTTTTGCTAGCTCAAATGCTGCTTTCAGCATGTTTTTTTGATTTGGATAAACATCATTCAAAAAACCTGACAATTTAGCTTCCTCTGAATTAAAATTCCTTCCTGTAAATGCTAGTTCTCGAACTAATCCATCTGGTATTAATTTAACTAATCTTGGGAAAGTACCAATATCTGCAACTAATCCTAGTTTGGTTTCTAATATACTAAAGTGACAGTCTTTAGTTCCAAGACGAATATCGCTGGCACAAACAAGATCTAAACCACCACCAATACAAGCACCCTGAATTGCTGCTATAACTGGGATACGGGAGTCCTGCAAAATATTTAATGCCTTTTGTAAAATTTCAATATAATTAGTAAGAAGTATAGGTTTACTTTGTTGCTCTTGATTAATCTTCAAAAGATCAGATTGAAAAAGTGATAAATCAAGACCTGAGCAAAAGTGTGGCCCTGTTGAACTTAAAATTATTACTCTAATATCACCATCTTCATTAATTTTCGAAATGATCTCGGGGAATTCATTCCAAAAATCAGTAGTCATTGAATTTCTTTTCTCTGGTCTATTTAGAATAATTTGTGCAATATGGTTATTAAATATTACATCAAAGCAATTATACCTATTCATTTAACATTTCCATATATAGAATTAGTGTTATAATTATTGTTGTTATTTTCTCAATTCGTAAAGGTTTATTTTAAAAATTATAGATCAAAAATTTTTTTATAAGGAAAATTTAATTATGAATGACATAGTGATAAGTGGATATTCAAGAACCCCATTAGGAAGCTTTCAAGGTGAATTAGCTAAGCTTTCTGCACCTGAATTAGGTGGAGTTGCTATAAAGAAGGCCATAAAGGATTCGGGAGTAAATTTTGATGATATTGAAGAAGTAATAATGGGTTGTGTATTGCAAGCAGGAATAGGCCAAGCCCCGGCAAGGCAAGCTGGATTTAATGCTGGTTTATCCAAATTTGTTCCTGCTGTTACAGTGAATAAAATGTGTGGTTCAGGATTAAAGACAGTAATTATGGGTTCTGAACAAATAAAAGCTAAAACTAATAATATTTTAGTTGCAGGAGGAATGGAAAGTATGACCAACGCTCCTTACCTTTCTAAAAATAACAGAGATGGAGCGAGAATAGGGCATGTTAAAGTTTATGATCATATGTTTTTAGATGGATTAGAGGATGCTTATGATGAGGGTCGATTAATGGGATCTTTTGCAGAAGATTGCGCAAGAAACTATCAATTTACTAGGATACAACAAGATGAATATGCTATTAGGTCTTTAGAAAATGCTCTAAATGCTCAAAAAAATAGTTTTTTTGAGCATGAGATTACACCAGTTAAGGTCAAAAACAAAAATAAAGAAGAAATTTTAATTACTGAAGATCAACAACCAAAAAGAAGTAATGCTTTAAAAATTCCAAAATTAAAACCTGCATTCTTAAGTGATGGTACAGTAACAGCTGCTAATTCTTCTTCAATTTCAGATGGTGCAGTAGCTTTATTGATATCATCAGAGAAATATGCACAAAGAAAAAATTTAAAAATTAAAGCAAGAATTAAAGGTTATGCAGGTCATGCACATGATCCAGGTTGGTTTACAACCGCCCCTATACCCGCTACCAACAAATTATTAGAGTCCTTAAATTGGTCAGCTGATGAAGTTGATCTATGGGAAGTTAATGAAGCATTTGCAGTTGTACCAATGGCATTTATGAAAGAGCTTAAAATTCCACGTGAAAAAATTAATGTGAATGGAGGAGCTTGCTCTCTTGGTCATCCAATAGGTGCTTCAGGTGCTAGGATATTAGTTTCTTTAATTAATTCACTTTCGTTAAGAGGATTAAAAAAGGGAGTAGCTGCCATTTGTATAGGGGGAGGCGAAGCACTAGCGATTGCTATTGAAGTTGATTAGTTATTCAAAAAATAAAAATTTTAAAAAAGAGGGGGCAATTTATTATGTTTATTGGATCACTTGATTATGGGCTATCTAATGAATTAATTGCCTTGAGAGATCTTGCTCATCAGTTTGCCAGCAAAGAAATTAAGGACTTAGCTTCAGAAATAGATCAGAAAAATGAATTTCCTAATCAACTTTGGTCAAAAATGGGGGATGCAGGACTGCTTGGCGTAACTGTATCAGAAGATTATGGTGGCTCAGGATTAGGGTATTTGGCACATTGTATAATAGTTGAAGAAATAAGTCGTGCATCTGCTTCTGTAGGGCTTTCATATGGGGCTCATTCTAATTTATGTGTAAATCAAATATTTCGATGTGGAAACCATTTACAAAAAGAACAGTATTTACCTGATTTAATTTCAGGTAAAAAAGTAGGCTCTTTAGCAATGTCTGAAGTAGGTTCTGGTTCTGATGTTGTATCAATGAAATTGAAAGCTGAAAAAAGAAATGATCGATTTATATTAAATGGTAACAAAATGTGGATTACTAACGGTCCCGACGCAAGTACCTTAATTGTTTATGCAAAAACTAATGAAGATTTAGGTTCAAGGGGAATCACGGCTTTCATCATTGAAAAAGAAATGGAAGGTTTTCGTACTGAAAAAAAACTCGATAAATTGGGAATGAGAGGTTCCAATACTTGTGAATTAGTTTTTGAAAATTGTGAGGTTCCTTTTGAAAATATTCTTGGAGAGGAAGGAAAAGGCGTAGAGGTTTTAATGTCCGGACTAGATTATGAAAGAGTTGTTTTAGCTGCTGGCCCTTTAGGGATTATGGCCTCTGCTCTTGACGTTGTTATTCCTTATGTTCATGAGCGCAAACAATTCGGGCAGCCGATAGGTAACTTTCAATTAATCCAGGCAAAAATTGCTGATATGTATACGACATTTAGCGCATGTAAATCATATGTATATCGAGTTGCTGATGCATGTGATAGAGGTAATATTACTCGAAAAGATTCAGCTGGTTGTATTCTTTATTCTGCAGAAAAAGCAACACAGCTTGCTTTAGAAGCAATACAATGCCTAGGTGGAAATGGGTATACAAATGAATATCCCACTGGAAGACTTTTAAGAGATGCAAAGCTTTATGAAATAGGAGCAGGGACTTCTGAGATAAGAAGAATTTTAATAGGCCGAGAAATTTTTGAAGAGACAAAGTAATATTTGAAGTAAAACTAATGTGGGATCAAAATTTAACTTATCATCACATATATAATAATTTCAAATGGAATATACCAGATAATTACAATATTGGTTATGATATTTGTGAAAAATGGGCAAATAAAACACCAAATAGGCCTGCAATTATTGATCTACTATCTTCAGGAAAAACTAATACAACTTCTTTCAGAACCTTGAACCAAAAAGCTAATAAAGTTTCAAATTATTTAAAATATTTTGGGATTAAAAAAGGTGATAGGGTAGGTATATTACTTCCTCAATCTCTAGAATGTATAGTTTCTCATATAGCAGTTTTTAAATTAGGGGGCATATCTGTTCCTCTTTTTTTATTATTTGGTCCAGATGCATTAGAGTATCGTATTTCAGATGCAAACATTAAAGTATTAATTACAGATTATTCAGGTGCAAAAAAAATAAGAGAAATAAATAAAGATGTACAAAATGGGTTAACAATTTTTACTATTGAAGGTAGCAATCAAAAACTAGATAGTCTTTCAATGAATTTGTCAGATCTAAATCAATCTACTGATTTTATTTATGAAAAAACTAAGCCTGATGAACCTGCATTACTGTTATATACCTCTGGAACAACTGGCCCTCCAAAGGGTGTTTTACATGCCCATCGCGTTTTACTTGGGCATTTACCCGCATTTGATTTTTTTCTTGATTTATTTTCTTCCTACAAAAATGAAATTAATAATCTATTATGGACACCTGCAGATTGGGCTTGGATAGGTGGTTTGGTGAATATTTTATTTTCATCATTACACCATGGAGTTCCTGTTTTAGCTTATAGATTTGAGAAATTTAATCCTTCTAAAGCTATTCAACTAATGTCCAACTTTAAAGTTACAGGCTCGTTTTTACCTCCTACTGCTTTGAAAATGCTGAGAACTGATTTTCCAAAAGGTACATCAAAAAAACTTTATTTAAAATCAGTGGCTAGTGGTGGAGAACCACTAGGAACAGAGCTTTTAGATTGGGGAAAAAAAACTTTAGGTGTCAATATTAATGAAATTTATGGTCAAACAGAATGCAACTTAGTTTTATCTTCATGCTCAAAAATCATGAAGCCTAGACCAGGTATAGCTGGTCGACCTGTTCCTGGAAATATCGTAAGCATTGTTAATCAAAATGGGGAAGAATGTAAAAAAGGTGAATTGGGTGCTATTGCAATTAAAAGAGGTTCTCCTCAAATGTTCTTAAAATATTGGAATAATCCACAAGCAACAAAAGAAAAATTTTTTAAGGACTGGCTTATTACTGGTGATAAAGGAGTAATCGAAAAAGATGGCTGGATAAAATTTATAGCAAGAGATGACGATGTGATAACTTCAGCAGGTTATAGAATTGGACCTGGACCTATTGAAGATTGTTTGATGAAGCACCCGTCTATAAGTATGGCAGCTGTAATAGGCAAAGATGATCTATTAAGAACACAAATCATAAAAGCTTTTATTGTATTAAATAAAGGGTTTAAAGAAAGCGAAAATTTAAAATTAGATATTCAGTCTTTTGTCAAAAAAAAATTATCTGCTCACGAATATCCTAGAGAAGTTGAAGTGGTAAAAAAGCTTCCTGTTACAAGCACTGGAAAAATTTTAAGAAGAAATTTAAGATAAAAGAAAATAATGGACTACTTTAAAAATTGCATTAATTTTTGGTTTAAAACATCTGGAATTTCTTCTGGAATAAAATGGTAACAATTTAATGCTTCTCCAACCACATTTTTTTTTGTGTATTTTTGCCAAATATCAATAGGATTAAAGCATTTATTTATTAATGTATTCTTACCCCATAATACCTGAATTGGTATGTTTAATTTTTTTTTGGAATCTTTTTTATCGTGAATTAAATCAATACCCGCACTCGCTCTATAATCTTCACAAGTTGAGTGAATAGTTTCAGGATTATTGAATTTATCTAGATATAAGTCAAATTTTTGCTCAAAATTATGTCCTCCTGACCATTTATTTAGACATTCCTTTAGCCATAAGGAGCTATTATTTTGTATCAATTTTTCTGGAACAGGAAATTTTTGTATTAAAAAAAACCAATGAAAGTACCCAGTAGCAAATTCCTTATTAGTTGATTCATACATATCAAGTGTAGGACAAATATCAAGTACTGTCATTTTTTGAACTCTATGAGAATAATCCCTACTAAGTCTATGTGCAACTCTACCTCCCCTATCATGCCCAACCACTGAAAAATATTGATATTTCAAATTATCCATAATTTGTATCATGTCCTTCGCCATTTCTCTTTTTGAATAATTAGAGTGGTCAAATAATCCTTTTGGTTTAGCAGATTCTCCATATCCTCTTAAATCAGGTATAATCGTTGTATATTTATCAGATAACAAAAGTGCAGTTTCTTCCCACATTAAACTATATTGGGGATAGCCATGGAGCAATAATACAGGGGGTCCATCACCCCTTATATAATAAATTATTTTACCAACTTCTGTTTCTATGAATTCTCTTTTAAATTTATAAATCATTAATTAGCAATCATAAGTAGATTAAACTTAAAATGTATACTAAATATACACTATAACAATAAGCTTAAAAGAAAATTTACAATTAAGAGGTTTTACTATTTCTAATAATTATGACAAAGGAAGATTGGATTTACCATTTGTAGGTATTTCTACTTTTGCAAAAAGAGAATATATCAAAAATTGGAATAATTATAAAGCTGACGTTTCTATAATAGGAGCGCCTTTTGATTTTGGTACTCAGTTTAGACCAGGTGCTAGATTTGGACCTCGCGCTGTAAGAGAAGCATCCACATTGTTTTCATTTGGGCATGCAGGAGCTTATGATCATGAAGATAAAAAAACATATTTGGATAAATCGGTTAAAATAGTAGATCTTGGTGATGCCGATATTGTCCATACTGATACTGTACAAAGTCACCACAATATTTGTAAAGCTGTAAAAGCTGCACTTTTTGCAAAGAGTTTACCTGTTGTCATTGGAGGTGATCATTCGATTAATATACCTTGTATAGAAGCATATAAAGATCAAGGCCCTTTTCATCTTCTGCAAGTTGACGCACATCTGGATTTTGTAGATGAAAGGCATGGTGTAAGACACGGGCATGGTAACCCAATGCGAAGAGCTGCAGAAAAAGATTATGTGTCAGGACTAACTCAAGTAGGAATAAGAAATGTTTCTTCAACTGCGAAAGAAGGCTATGAAAAAGCAATGGAAATGGGAAGTGATATCATTTCAGTAAGACAAGCGAGAGAAATTGGAATGAAAAATATAGCCAATAGAATTCCTAAAGGTGAACGGCTTTATGTTACAATTGATATTGATGCATTTTGTCCATCAATAGCTCCGGGTACAGGAACACCAAGTCATGGTGGTTTTTTGTATTATGAAGTATTAGAACTTCTTCAAAGTATCACGCTCCAAAATCATATAATTGGGATAGACATGGTCGAAGTAGCTCCCGATTATGATCCGACTGGCAGTACGGCTATATTAGCTGCACAAATTTTGTTAAATTTTTTGGGGTTTATTTTTTCTAATAGAGTTGGGTTATAATTGTTTTAAATATGGTTACAAAAGTTTAAATTTTTAAAACTTTTTGTTTTTTATATGATTGAAAAATTTTATCGATAATTTTTTGATTATTCCTTGAGTTCTGAATTGAGAATAGATCGCTATTATCATTTCTTTTAATCGCATCAGCAAAGGCTTCAATTTGTAATTTATACTGATTTGTTTCTCCAAAACGAAAATGAACTTTTTCACTATTATCAGATTTACTAAGTGAAACTATTGCATCACCATATAACCTTGCATTAAATGGTGCATGAATCTCTATTTTTCCCGTACTTCCATGAAATATCATTTTTTGGTTTAAAGACATTTGTGTGCTAACATAAAAGCTTAAATCGAAGTTTTTGAAAGTAACTTCAACACTTGCGTAAATATCAGTCATAAATTTTTTGTCATATTTTATTTTTGAACTAACTTTTATTGGTTCTTGTTCTGTAACCATTCTGGTTGTTACTAATGGGTAAACACCTATATCAGGTAATACTCCGCCACCTAGTTCTGGTATATTTCTCATATTTTTAGGATCTATATTAAAATAGGTAAAACATCCTTGAACATGCTTTAATTCTCCAATTTCACCATTTAAAATCAGCTCTTTTACCTTTTTCCATTGTGGATGGTAATAGACCATAAAGGCTTCAGAAAATATTTTATTTGACTTATTTATTTCTAAATTAATCCTATCAATTTCTTTTACATTTAAAGCAATTGGCTTTTCACACAAAACGTGTTTTTTTGCTTTCAGACTTTTTATTGACCATTCAACATGTTGAGATGTTGGTAAAGGTATGTATATAGCATCAATTTTTTTACAATTTAAAAGTTCATCATAAGTTCCAAAAAACTTTGGGATATCAAATTGCTTGGATATTTTTTTTGCTTTCTTAATATCTCTACTAGCTATGCCTCTTATAATTGAATTTTTAGATTCTGTTATCGCAGGTATGATTTGTTCAGTTGCAATTTTAGCAGTTGAAAGTATTCCCCATTTAATCATAGTGTTTCTCTTTAACCTATTTAAAATATTGATTTAAGAAGTTCTCACACGAATTTTCTATTAATGTTGCAACCGTTTCAAAGTCGTTTGTATAATAAGGGTCTGGTAAATTTTTATTCACCATACTTGAAAATTCTAATAAGAGCCTAATTGAGGTTTTTGAATTTTTGGGCCGAATTTTTTCAATGTTGGATAAATTATTCACATCCATTGCTAATATCAAATCAAAATTGTTAAAATCACTGGATGAAATTTGACGCGCTTTTTGAGCAGAAATTTCCCAACCTCTACTAGCCGCAACTTTCTGAGCTCTGTAGTCGGGTGATTTATTAAAATGCCAATTTTCAGTTCCCGCACTATCTACAATTACGGCTAAAGATCTCTCTCTAACCATATTTTCTAATGCCCCTTGCGCCATAGGTGAACGACAGATATTACCAAGACAAACCATTAAAATTTTTGAAATTTTTTTATTTATTTTCCTTTCCAATTTGGTTTCCTTTTTTCAACAAATGCTTTTTGCCCTTCTAACAGATCCTCAGATCCATACAAATTATCAATAGTTGGAAGTTGTCTTTTAGTAATCTTATTAAGAATGTCTTGAAATTGTCTAGCCTCAGATTCTCTTACAACCTCTTTAATTGCTGACATTACTAACGGTGGTCCATTTGCGATTTCTTTAGCCATCTTCAAGGCACTTTGTACTAATTTATGTTGAGGAATTATATGATTAATTAGACCCCAGTTAGCTGCTTCTTTTGCATTAACCCAACGTCCAGTAATTAACATTTCCATAGCTATATGATAGGGTATACGCTTTGGTAGCTTTATAGAGGCTGCATCTGCAACAGTGCCTGAATTAATTTCTGGAAGGGCAAAAGTTGCTGTTTCAGAGGCCAGAATAATGTCACATGATAAGGCTATTTCTAGTCCCCCACCACAACAAATGCCATTAATTGCAGCAATTACAGGCTTATTCATATTAGGGAGCTCCTGTAGTCCTCCAAATCCACCAACACCATAATCACCATCAACTGCATCACCTTCTGATGCAGCTTTTAAATCCCATCCAGGGCAAAAAAACTTTTCTCCGCTTGCAGTTAATATTGCCACTCTTAATCTTTTATCATCTCTTAAAGATTTGAAAATATCTCCCATAATTCTACTCGTTTTAAGATCAATGGCATTTGCTTTTGGTCTATCGATAGTAACAACTAAAATTTTTCCAATAGTTTTTGTTTTAATAGGACCTTCATTTAGATTTAAAATTGATACTTTATTTTTTGTCATATGAACCTCAATGGTTTCTTTTCATTGATATTAAGGCATCTGCTGCATAAGCACCTTTTGGTGTAACAATCAGGGGGTTAATTTCAATTTCTTCAATATTGATATTATTTTCAACTATAAGAGAAGATAATTTAAAAATAACTTCAGTTGTTTTTTCTAAATTTGCTTTTGGCAGACCTCTATACCCTTTAAAGATTGGATATAACGTCAACACTTTTAAAGCTTCTTTAATAGAGTTTTTATTTGTTGGTAAAATTACTAAACTCTTTGAATTTCTTGTATTTGAGTATAATTCACTATAAATACCTCCTTGTGCAATTGTTAAAGCAAACAAGCCTGTTTTGTCCTTTGTAATACCAATTAAGAGTTCTAAACTAATAGGGGCAATCATTTCTTCAATTAAAATATTACCCTCTATTTTAGTTATTTTTTTTTGGATTTTGAATAAATCTTCTTTAGATTTTATATTGAGAAAAACTAATCCGTGTTCTGTTTTATGACTGCTTCCTGTACCTTTTAAGACAATTGGAAATTTTAATTTATTTATAGTGTAATTAGTTTTTTTTAATCTTGATTTATTTGTAATTAACGAATTAGGAACAGGTATACCATATTTTTTTAATATTTTTTTTGAATCTATTTCAAGTAAAGATCTCCTGTTTTTTTGAGAAATTCTTTTTTCAAGTAATACTTTTATAAAGTCTACTTTTTTTGAAAACAAAAAACTTTTATTTGAAAGCTCAATAGCTCTTAGCCCAGTTTTCAATCCTCCTAAGGGTAGGATTTGATTTTTTATAAATACTTCAGCTAAATCCTCAGTCATACTTTCACTTATTGATGAGACTACAGCTATTTTAGCATTTGTTTTTTTCTTAGCATGTATTATTGCTTCTATTCCACATTTAAAACTAGTTGGGTCACATCTATCATTTCTAGGAACATCAAAAACAAAAATTATAAGATCATTTACTTTTTCGCAAATAGCAACAAATAGTTCATTCATTTTTTTTTGATTACCCCATATAAATGTGTGATAATCGAGTGGATTACTGATTTTAACTAGTTCACCCAAAGTTTTACTGATCTTAGTTGACTTTTCTTTTGAAAATTTTGGAAATTTAAGTGAGATATTCTTGCATATGTCGGATACTAAGCTAGCTTCTCCACCCGAACAGCTTACAGAAATGATAGAATTTTTTTCTAATCTTCCATTAAAATTTAAAACCTTTAAAGTTTCTAAAAATAATTCTAGGTCGTCTACTTCCACAATACCTAATCTTTTTAAAAAGGCTGATGAGATATCAGAGTCTCCTGTAATTGAGGCCGTATGTGAAAAACTTTGTTTTTTACTGAGGTCTGTCTTGCCAGATTTAAGAACAACTATAGGTATATTTGATCGCAACGCAGAAAAAGCCATCTTTTCAAATTTCTTTATATCTTTAAACCCTTCAATATAAATTCCTATTGCAGTAACCCTTTTATCATTAATCATCGCTAGTCCAAGATCTGACATATCAATTTTTGCCTGATTTCCAGTCGTTAAAACGTAAGCAATTGGAGTACTTCGAGTGTTCATTGTTAGGTTTATCGCAATGTTGGACGATTGGGCGATAATCGCAACTCCTTTTTCTACCTCCTTTCCACCATGTTGATCTGGCCACATGTGGATATGATCTAAGTAATTTATATAACCATAGCAATTAGGACCCAGAAAGGGCATATCCTTTGAAGCTTTTGAAAGCTTTTTTTGTAACTGTTTTCCATATTTGTCTACCTCAGAAAAACCAGCTGCAAAACAAGTTGCTCCACCGCAACCAACTTCGTTAAGTTTAGTTAAAATCTCTAAGGTTTTAGTTCTATTTACTCCAATAAATGCAGTATCTGGTACTCCAGGTAAATCTGAAATATCTTGAAAACATTTATAGCCGGCGATTGATTTCCTGTGGGGATTAATTGGCCAAACATTTCCTTTGAAATTTGAGTTTTTTATTTGATTTGCTACATTTTCAATCCATAAACCACCAAAAAGTGCAATTGATTTTGGTTGTAATAATCTTTTAAGGTTATGGGAAGACATCAATTTTCATAAGGTCTTAATAGTGATCTTGAAATAATATGTCTTTGAATTTCAGATGTACCCTCCCAAATTCTTTCAAGTCTGGCATCTCTCCATATTCTTTCTAGAGGGAGTTCAGTCATTAAACCCATTCCACCATGAATTTGAATTGCTTCATCAGATACCATAGCCAACATCTCTGAAGCTTTCAATTTTGCCATTGCCATATCTAAATCTGTAGCACTTCCTTGGTCATATTTCCAACCTGTCTCTAGAATAAGGAGTTCTGCTGCTTTTAACTCCATTGCCATATCTGATAGTTTAAAAGATGTTCCTTGAAATTTTCCAATAGCTTGGCCAAATTGTTGCCTGGTAGCAGCCCATTCTACGGCATGATTGAAAGCTCTTTCTGCTCTTCCAAGGCATGTTGCCCCGACTTGAAGTCTAGTAGCACCCAACCACTTATTTGCCACCTCAAATCCTTTATGAACTTCACCTAGTATAGAATCTTTTGATAATTTGACATCAGAAAATTCTAAAATAGAATTTGTATAACCTCTATGTGATACATTATCATATCCTTCCCTTACACTAAAACCAGGAGTGCCTTTATCTACAAAGAAGGCAGTAATTAACTTTTTGGGACCTCTTTTTGTTTCTTCTATCCCAGATGCCATAAAAACAATAGCAAAGTCAGCAATGTCTGCGTGGCTTATAAAATGTTTGGTCCCATTTAGCACCCAATCTCCAGAGGCTGTTTCTCTGGCAGATCCAGCCATACCTCTTAAATCAGAACCAGCGTTAGGTTCTGTCATTGCTAAGCAATCCCATTTCTTCCCTTCAATACATGGTTTTAAGTATTTTTCCTTTTGTTCCTTTGTTCCAGCACATAAGATGTTTGAAGGTCTGGCGACACAGGTCCAATGTAATGCATAATTTGCTTTTCCCAGCTCTTTTTCATAAAGAAGCCATGTTAAAGTATCTAATCCACCTCCACCATATTCTTGAGGAATATTAGCTGCATAAATACCAGTATTTATGGCTTTTAATTGTATTTCTTTGATAAGATCTAATGGTAAGTTACCAGTTTTTTCAACTAAATCTTCATGAGGGAATAGTTCAGTTTCTACAAACTTTTTTGTTGTATCGATGATGAGTTTTTGTTCTTCACTCAAGCTAAAGTCCATTTATTATCTCCAATAAAACTAAGGTATTGCTTTTTCTCGGGCTTTTTTTATTAATTTTCCTGCACCATAATTATTCTTTTCTAATGCTTTCTGGATTTCAACTAAATTTTTATCCCTAATTTGTTCTAGTTCAGTGACACTTAATCCATTTGCTTGGGTATCTGATTGATTGGATATGAGGTCTATAAGTTCGTTATTAAATTCAGGTACATCCATGAGCTTAGTCCAGGGCAAAGATAAGCATGGACCAAAATGTTCCAGAAATTGACGCATTCCTCCTTCACCTGCGGCTGTCCTGTAAGTTTGGAATACTCCCATTTGGGCATATCTCAGACCAAAACCGTAGCGAACAATGTCATCTAGTTGTTTTGTAGTGCAGATTCCATCTTTTATAAGCCAAAGAGACTCCCGCCAAATAGCCTCCAAAAGTCTGTCAGCAACAAAAGCTTCTATCTCTTTTTCTAATAAGATTGGTTTCATATCAATAGAGTTCAAAAAATCAATCATTTTTTTTATAAAATTACCTTTTGTCTTAGTTCCGCCAACTACCTCTACTAATGGTATGAGATAAACTGGATTAAATGGATGCGTGACCATCAATCTTTCAGGATTTTGCATATTTTTTTGCAAATCAGTCGGTTTAATTCCAGAAGTAGATGAGGCGATTATTGTCCGTTTTGAACAAACTTCTTCAATTTTTTTAAAAACTTCTTGTTTTATATCTAGTCTTTCAGGAACGCTTTCTATTACTAAATCGGCATTTTCAACAGCTGGAGAAATCTCATTATAATATTCAAAATTTTCAAAATTAATTTTTTTATTGGGAAAAAGATTTTTGTAAGCACTTTTTGTATTTTCGATTACAATTTTTAATCTTGTCTCTTGAAAAGGAGTAAGGTCATATACTTTGACTTTAATTTTGTTTACAAGTAGCCTGGCTATCCATCCTGCTCCAATGGTTCCAGATCCAACACATGAAATATTATTAATTTCCTTTCTCAATTTGCAGCTCTTTTTTTAAGATTAAGTTTTTTCCTTACTTCATTAGGAGTAAGAATTTTAGCTCCTAAATTCTGGACGATTTCTACTGCTCTTTCAACTAAATCTTTATTAGTAGCGAGAGTTCCTTTTGAAATCATTAAGTTATCTTCTAAGCCGACGCGTACATTTCCACCTGCAATTACTGAAGCAGCTACATAGGGCATTTGATTTCTCCCTAGAGAAAATGCAGACCAAGTCCAGTCTTGAGGAACATTGTTTACCATTGCTAGGAATGTATTTAAATCATTTGGAGCTCCCCAAGGTATTCCCATACATAATTGAACTAGAGCTGGATTTTTTAAGACGCCACTTGTTACCAATTGTTTTGCATACCAAAGGTGTCCTGTATCAAATGCTTCTATTTCTGGAGTGATCCCTAGGTCAGTTATAAGTTTCCCCATTTTTTCAAGCATCCCAGGGGTGTTTGTCATTACATAATCTGCTTCTGCAAAATTCATGGTTCCACAATCTAAAGTGCATATCTCAGGTAAACAAGAAGCTATGTGTTCAACTCTTTCTTCTGCACCTATCATGTCAGTACCTTTTCCTAATTTTAATGGATTAGAGGTTGGTCCAAAAACCATATCCCCTCCCATCCCTGCAGTGAGATTTAAAACTACATCAGTATTTGAATTTCGTATTCTTTCAGTAACTTCTTTATAATATTCTAGTTTCCTTGATGGAGCTCCAGTTTCTGGATCTCTTACATGACAATGTACTACTGAGGCACCTGACTTTGCTACCAAAATAGCATCATCTGCAATTTCTTTAGGTGATCTAGGAACAAATCTACTTTTTTCTTGGGTACTTCCAGATCCAGTCAAAGCACAAGTTATAAAAACTTCAGAGTTGATATTTAAAGGCATAATCTAATTCCTTATGATTGGGTGCTAGTATTCATTTTCACGAATTTCCAGTAATGAAGGTTTTTTTTCCTTAATTGCTTTTTCTAAAGTTTTAACTAGATTATAACGATTTATCAAACCATAATATGATAGATTAAATGAAGCAGCTTGCTGTTTTAGATCTGGAGGTTTGATATTGACACCAACTGGATTTACCGTTTTAGAAACCATAAAATCTTTTATTTCTTTATAGCCAAAGTTATTCCAAATTAAGAAAATAACTGAAATTTTTTCGTCTGATGCTGTCATTAATTCAGCTAAAGAAAATTGCAAACCACCGTCGCCTACTATACAAATAACTGGTTTATTAGGTTTAGCTAACTTAGCGCCGATAGATGCAGGAGGTGCATACCCTAGAGTACCATATCCAGTTGCTGAATTAAACCATTTACCTTTTTTATGGGTGTTAGTGTATAAATTTCCAGCATATATTGGCTGTGTGCTGTCTCCAACTAAAATTGCGTTTGGGAAATTATTTGAAATTCTTAAGATTAAGTCTAATGGTTTTTTTAATTTGGGTTCAACTTCTTTTAAACAATTGAGCCTAATTTTTTTTGCTCTTTTGGATGTATACAAAGAATGCTTATTATATTCTTTTTTTGTTAATAAAATTTCAGATAATTTTTTACAAAAATTATAGGACTTACTTCTTATTGCTATATCAGGTTGAACGTTTTTAGATAATTGGTTTTTACTTATGTCTACCCTAAATAACTTTTTTAATTCTGGGAAATTACCATCCTTGTACATATCGTAATCTGTTTCACCAAACTCTGTACCAATCGCAAGCACTATATCTGCTTTTTTTAGTTCCTTTCTAACTGTTAATAGAGTAGGGCTTGCAGGGATACACATGGGATGATTACCTAGCAAACCTCTTGCATTTGTTGTGGTAATTACAATAGGATTAATCTTATTCACAATTTCTAAAATGTATTTATCACAACCCTTTGCACCTCCACCAAGTAACAAAATTGGGTATTTAGCTTTTGATAAATAATCTACAACTTTATTCAATTCTTTTATATTAAGTATAATTTGTTTCTTTTTCTGTGATGATTTAATTTTTTTTAAACTATGGATTTTTAAAGTAAGTATATCTTTTGGAATTTCTATATGTACAGGTCCAGGCCTTTCTTCAAGCATTTTACAAAAAGATTTTGTAATTGCTGGAAGCAGATCCTTTGATTTTGTGATTGTTAGAGAACTTAAAGCTATTTTTTTTAATAATTTTTGCTGATGGGGAAGTTCATGAAGAAGCCCTGATGAATTATCACTTTTTTTATAAGGGTTAACAGACGAAATAACCAACATTGGAATAGAGTCGGCTCGAGCCTGTGCCATGGCTGTTAATATATTTGTTAGTCCAGGACCAGTGATTACCAAGCACACTCCAGGCTTTCCACAGGCTCTAAAATATCCATCAGCCATAAATCCTGCACTTTGTTCATGCCGTGGCGTAATGTGTTTTATTTTTGTTTTTTCTAACCCACGATAAATTTCAACAGTATGTACACCGGGTATCCCAAATATAGTGTCGATTCCAAGCTTTTCTAAGATAGGTAAAAGAACACTACCTACAGTCAAAGCCTCATTATCAATATTTTTATTAAACATAAGTTATGCTAAACTATATTCCTTACAAATTCATCTATTCTTTCACAAGCTTTTTCTAACTTATTATCGGGTACAGTAAGGCTTAACCTTATAAGATCTTTCCCATTAAGACCAAATGAAGACCCAGGCATAACAGCAATACCTTCTGTACGAAGAAGCTCCCAAGCAAATTTTTCGTCAGAATAATTTTTTAATTCTAATTTTATAAGAATAAACATACCAGACTTTGGCATAATTGGTCGGATATTTTTTGTTTTGGCAAGTTTTTTGCAGATCAACTTTGCTCTTCTTTCGTAATCTGTTTTCATTTTTATGGCAGTTTTACTTTTGTTAGAAATTGCATAGGCTGTCATATCTGCAATAAAAGGTTGATTTCCAAAAAGCATTGTTTCAGCTAATGGTAACATTTTATTGATTACATCCGCTTGAGCAAAAACCCATCCTGATCTAAATCCTGGTGCGGCATGGCTTTTTGAAATTGAAGAAACTACTACTGTTCTTTTTGCTAAACTTTCAATTTCTAAAGGAGAAATAAAATCCTCACTAAAAATAAGCTCTTCATAAACTTCATCAGAAATTATCCATAGA
Organism: uncultured Alphaproteobacteria bacterium; assembly: GCA_902578545.1. GTDB lineage: Bacteria > Pseudomonadota > Alphaproteobacteria > Rhodobacterales > Rhodobacteraceae > CACIIZ01. Next base: position 84,540 of record CACHDI010000005.1, on the reverse strand, counting down.
TTATTTTTTTCAACAATATCAACTAATTTAGATAAATCCTTTTTTTTTAGTATACCACCTGTTGGATTGTGGGGATAATTGAGGAGTATGGCTTTACTTTTATTTGTTATTTTTTTTCTAATATCATTTTCCTGTAACGAAAAGTCATGCTCTTCACGCAGTGGAATTGGAATTAAATTTGCTCCAGATGATTTTATTATTCCTTCATATGTTGCATAGTATGGATCACCTACTAAAATTTCGTCCCCTTCCTCAACTAAGCACATAACTGTTGCAAACAGTGCTGTTTGTGTGCCTGGCAGGCATAAAAAATTATTTTTAGAAACTTTTAATGAAGTCCTACTTTGATATTTTTTTGCTAGAGCCTCAAGTAGGCTTTCTTCTCCTCTCCCATTAGAATATTTGGTTCTACCAGATATCATAGATTCATAGCATTTTTGTATTAACTCATTTGGTGGCAATTGATCAGGCTCACCTATTGTTAATTCAATAATATTTGGGTTATTTTTTTTGAGTTTTCTAGCCTCTAAATGTACTAACCATTTATCTGACCCAAGTTGAGATATTCGATCTGTTAATTTTGAAAATTTCATTTTTGAAATTCCATATTAATGAATTAAATTATTAATTAAAGTCTTGTTAAAGTAACACAATAAGATCAATTGGGTATTATTAAATTTAAAATATTTCTGTTTACTTCTTTAAAAGAAAATAATCTAATTTCTGTAGCATTATTTATACTAAATATTTACACAATAATTAGTAGATTAAATTAGAAGATTTAAAAAAAAATTTATTAAAAAGGGGTTGAATTTTTTTTTTACAACTTGTTTACTTTGAATTTGCATATGATTTTTCATATGCTTTTTTGTAAATTAGAGTTTTTACATTAAGGGAGATAAAAATGAAAAAACTAATGATCACTTTTGCAATGTTTTTTGCATTAGTAAGCTCTGTATTTGCGGAGCGTTATGTTATGGTTACACATGGAGAAGGTAAAGATCCATTTTGGCCAGTAGTTCAAAAGGGTGGAGAGGATGCTGCTCGTGCCATTGGTGCTGATTTTGAATATATTTTCACACCTTCTGGTGATATGGCTGACATGGCAAAATCAATTGCTGCTGCTGCTGCAACACAGCCAGATGGATTAGTTGTATCTTTACCTGATCCAGATGCATTAGGTCAGGCAATTAAAGATGCTGTAGCTGCGGGAATTCCTGTGATTACTATGAATTCAGGTTTAGAATCTTCTGCTTCTCTTGGTGCTCTTATGCATGTAGGACAACCAGAATTTTTAGCAGGTCAAAAAGCTGGAGAAAGAGCTAAAGCTGAAGGTGCAACTAAAGGTATTTGTTTCATTCAAGAGGCATATAATACAGCTTTGACAGATAGATGTGGAGGATATGCTGAAGCTATTCCTACCACTAATTTCGATAGCTCAAATGACCCAGCTACAATACCTACAAGAGCTGCAGCTGGTCTTCAAGCCAATCCTGATGTAGATGCTGTTCTTTCTGTTGGACCGCATGTTTGTGTTGGTGTGCAGCAAGCTATTGACGAGTTGGGAATGAGTGTTCACCACTCTTGTTTTGATCTTAGTCCTCCAGTTATGGATTTGATTAATGCTGGGAAGGTTCAATACACTATTGATCAACAGCAAAGACTACAAGGTTATATGCCAATTGTTGTTTTGCATCTATATAACAATGGTGCCGGTCTTCTACCAGGTGCTAACATTCCATCTGGACCAGGGTTTGTTGACAAAAGTAATGCTTCTTCAGTTGCTTCTTTGGCAGGTGTAGATAGATAAGTCCTGCATATAATTAAAAGTGGGTATTTTATTACCCACTTTTTTTTTGGTATAGAAAATGAGTTCATCAAAAACTTCTAGAAAAGAGTCTGATAGACATAATCCAAAAAACAGCCTTATTTCCATGATTTCAAGGCCTGAAATTGGTCCTATTGGCGTTATGATATTACTTTTTGGAATGCTTGGTTATTTTTCTATACCAGCATCCGAAACCACTTGGAATCCATTTGCTGGTGAAGGATTTAATGCACTCGGAATAAGAAATAATTTAAGAGTCATTTCTCAACTTGGAATAATTGCACTCGGAGCAGGGCTATTAATAATAGCTGGTGAGTTTGATTTATCAATTGGATCTATGATTGGATTTGCAGGAGCTTGTATGGCTATGACTTTACGGTGGGGGTTCTCAATTGTATTGCCATATATTTCGTTTGATGGTGGAGCTCATTTAGAATTCTACACACTATTACACATACCCGATGTTTCTCCAATTTTAGCAATATTTATTACTTTATGCTTTACTATAACTTTTGGATGGATCCAGGGTTTTATAATTGTGCGTTCAGGTTTACCTTCCTTTATAGTAACTTTAGGTGGTTTATTTTTTTTAAGAGGATTAACTGAAGTTTCTTTAAGATCTTTTAATCATAGACCAGATCAAGCTAAAGGAGCGACAACTGTAACTGAGATTCCAGACATAAAGAATATCATTAATCTACCTGGTTATGGTGAAATGGAAAGAGAAGCTGCTAAGTATCTACCTGAAACAGACTTAATTTCCATATTAAAGAATTTGCCTTCTGATGTCATAACTAAGATAACTGAAAGGTTAGAATATACCTCTCAACGTGTTGCTGAAGCAAAAACTGATCTACTTATAGCAAAAGGTGTTAAACCTTTAGAAAAAGCGTTAGAAAATGCAATAGCTTCAGATAATGAATTTATGATTAAAACTATTCAAGATAAAATTGAGAATTTTAAAATTGATCCTGTAACTCCTAAGACAGTAACCGACGTTGATATTGCTAGAGCATATATAGATACGATTGGATCTGCTCGTCCCGTAGCAGATTTTTTTGGGGGAAACATTTTGGAGCCTATTTTTGATTGGTTGTATTTTCCTGTAGATTGGAATGTGAATAACTTTGGTAATCAATTTGCACCTGGTCTTTATTCTTGCGTCATGATTTGGGTTATTTTGTCATTAGTTTGTTATATTGTTTTAAGTAAAACACAGGTTGGTAATTGGATTTATTCAACAGGGGGGAATCTTAGTGCAGCCCAAGCCAATGGTGTACCCACTAATAAGGTTAAAATTTCTCTTTTTATGTTTTCAGCATTTTGTGCTACTTTATTTGCGACTTGTCAGGTTTTTGAGGTTAATACTTCTGATGCAGCGAAGGGAAATTTGAAAGAATTAGAAGCAATAGCTGCTGCTGTCATCGGAGGCATCGTAATGACTGGTGGTTTTGGAACTATATTAGGAATAATAGTTGGCGCATTTATCTTTGGTCTTGCTAAAGAAGCCTTCTTTTATATTCCAGGTATTGATGGTTCTTTTTATAGAGTTTTTCTTGGTTTTGTCATTATAGCCTCAGCATTATTAAATGAGAACATTAGAAAAAGAATTATGGGTAATATATAATGATTTCTAAATCTAATCCTTTGATAGAGACTAAAGATTTAGTAAAAAAATTTGGTTCTTTTACCGCCTTAAATGGGGTTTCCTTAAAAGTATATCCTGGAGAAGTTCATGCACTTCTTGGAGATAATGGTGCAGGAAAATCTACACTAATTAAGGCATTGTCAGGAGTGCACCAACCAACTTCAGGTAAGATTTTAGTTGAGGGGAATGAAACTAAATTTAACTCTCCCCGCGATGCCTCTGAAGTGGGGATAGGAACCGTATACCAAGATTTAGCTTTGAACTCTTTAACCTCTGTAACCAGAAATTTCTTTTTGGGAAGAGAGTTGAAGTTTGGAAAAGGACCATTTGGCATCTTAAAAATGCAAAAAATGCATAACATAGCAATAGAGGAAATGGCAAAAATTGGAATTAAAATTGAGGATCCTGAACAACCTGTTGGGACCATGTCCGGAGGACAAAGACAGACTTTAGCTATAGCTAGAGCTATATATTTTGGGGCAAAAGTACTCATTTTAGACGAACCAACATCTGCGTTAGGTCAAAAACAACAAATGGAAGTGTTAAAAACCATAAAAAAAGTACAACAACTTGGTAATATTGCTATAATACTAATTACTCACAATGAAATACATGCACGACTAATTGCTGACAGATATACCTTCATTTCTTTAGGAGAAGTAATAGGGAGCGGTACTTCTAAGGATTTAGAAGGTGATGATATTAGAAGGCTTATGGCAGGTGGTGCAGAAGTTGGAGATCTTGCTAAAGAACTTGCTTAATTTCACTTTTTATTTTCTTCATTTTCGTTTTTTTGATATCTTATTAAAAGAATAAATCCACTATATATACCAATTATACCAAAAAATAATGCCCAGTTTTTTGAACCAATTAAATATTCTATGAAAGCCCAAATAATGCAAAAACTTGGAATAGTAATCCTTACCCAAGTTTTTTTATAAAAAGGATGGGATGTATTTATCATTTTTCTAAAATATTTTTATCAATTTCGTATCCTGCTCTTATTAAATAATCAGATAATGACTTATAACCTATCTTTGCATATTCTAAAGGAGGACAGATTTTAGGATCTTGTTCTGCTTCTACAACAAACCAACCTTCATAGCCAACATTTTTAAGATTATTTATAATATCAATGTAATTTAGAGATCCATCTCCTGGAACAGTAAATGCTCCTTTTAAAACAGCATCTAAAAAACTTTCTTTTCCCCTATTCAAATTATGAATGATGTCACTCCGCACATCTTTAGCATGAAAATGATTTATTCTTTTTCCATATTTTTTTATTACATCGATTATATTACCTCCAGCAAAAGCCATATGACCAGGATCAAACAATAGACCAACAGTTTCATCGGTATTATGCATGAGGTAATCTATATCCTTTTCAGTTTCAACTGCTGTTCCCATGTGATGATGAAAAGACAAAGATATTCCTTCTGATTTACACCATTCAAAAAAATTTGTTACTTTTTCTCCATAGATTTTGAATTTTTCTTCACTTAATATTCTTCTTGTATTTAAAGGTGCATTTCTAATGTTTTGGATAGTACCGGAAGTTTCGCCATAAACTAAACAAGGAGCTCCCAAATCTATAAATAAATCCATTTGAGATCTCACCTTTAACTTTTCATTTTCTAAGTCATTATCCAGCAATGTTCCTGAATACCATCCTCCACACAAAGAGATTTCATAATCATCTAAGATTGGTCTAAGTTCTTTAGAATTTTTTGGAAATTTTCCACCAGTTTCAACTCCAGTAAATCCAGCCATCTTTGCTTCTGATAGGCAAGTTTCTAATGAAGTTTGTCCACCTAATTCAGGTAGATCGTCATTAGACCATGCAATAGGTGCAATTCCTAATTTGGCTTTCATTTATATTCCCACTCTTTGTTTTGATCTAATTTTTTCATGTTCTTTTCGAGCTTCAATTACTTCATTTCTATCGGATGTTTCGGGTACGCCAACATCCCAATCGGCATCGCCTGGTGTCCATGTATAGGCATCTGTTATAATTGATAAAACGGTAGTTCTTTCATTCGAATAGGCCCATTCCATCGCATCTCTTAAATCAAATAAATTTTCACAATGCCTTACTAACGCACCCATTGACTCAGCATGCTTTGAAAAATCAACTGCGAATGGCTTTTTTACCTTGCAATGTTGTATCAAATTATTGAAGGATTTTCCTCCTTTAAAGTTTTGTAATCTATTAATAACTGCAAAACCACCATTATCACAAACTATAATAATCATTTTGTGACCAGATAGAACACTTGAATATATATCAGAATTCATCATCAGATATGAACCATCTCCCACTAAAATAACAGGAACACTTTTATTTTTTGTTGCCATAGCTACTCCCCAGCCACCTGCAATTTCATATCCCATGCAAGAATACCCAAATTCACAATCAAAAGTGTTTAAATCTTTTACCTTCCAACCCTTGCTTACTTCCCCTGGTAATCCTCCAGCAGCTGTTACCATTGTTGTATCAGGTTTTGCTGACTTATTAATTAATCCGACTACTTGTGCATATGTAGGAATTGGAGAGTTTGTTGGAGTTTGCAAATCATCTACTAACTTATTCCATTTTGAGAACTCAGCTTTTGTAGTATTAAGCCAATTTCTCTCAAATTTAAAGTTATTTAGTTCTTTTAAAATTTCTTCAATGCATACTTTTGCGTCTCCCACTACTGGAGTTGATAAATGTTTGTTTGCATCCCATCTGGAAGTATTTATATTCAAAAATTTAGTAGACCTTTTAAAATTAGTCCAAGAACCAGTTGTGAAATCTTGTAGTCTAGTTCCTACAGCAATTACTAGGTCGGCATTTTTTGCAGCATAATTTGCAGAAGTTGATCCAACAACTCCGATTGGTCCTATATTTATAGGATCATCATGGGTTAGGGTTCCTTTTCCTGCTATTGTTTCAGAAACTGGAATATTTAATTTTGTAGCAAAATTTCTAAGAACTTCATTTGCTCTAGAATATCTTACTCCACCCCCAGCTATAATTAGAGGCTTTTTTGAAGATTTAATATGATTAATTGCTTCTTCAATATATTTTTTGTCAGCTCTTGGACGTGGTATAGAATGAATTTTAGGTTCAAAAAATTCAATTGGATAATCATAGGCTATTTCTTGTGTATCTTGACAAAGTCCAATAAAGGCAGGACCACAATCAGAGGGATCTAACATAATTGCTGTTGCTTGTGGTAATGAATGTATTATTTGCTCTGGATGACTTATTCGATCCCAATATCTTGTAACAGCTTTAAAAGCATCATTTGCTGTAATTGTAGGGTTGTTAAAGTGTTCAAGTTGTTGAAGCACTGGGTCAGGACGTCTATTAGCAAAAACATCTCCAGAAAGTATTAACAATGGTAATCTGTTTGCATGAGCAAGAGCAGAAGCAGTTAGCATATTAGTTGCTCCAGGACCTATTGAAGAAGTTGCAATCATAATTTGTTGTCTCAATTTTGACTTTGAATAAGCAATTCCAGCTAATGCCATTGATTGTTCATTTTGCCCCCTCCAGGTTGGAAGAGTATCTTTAACTTGCTCTAATGCTTCCGCTAAACAAGTTACATTTCCATGTCCAAAAATACCAAAAACTCCAGCATATAGTTGCTCTTTTTTATCGTCTATTAAAATATATTGATTACATAAGTATTTTACTAAAGCTTGAGCCATTGTTAATCTAATTGTATTTTTTCCCATAGTCCCTTTTCCTTAAAAAATTTATGATTTTGAAGTTATTGCAACACATTTAAATTGACAAGAATAATAAATTTATTTTGTCGAATTATTGTGTCATAAATTTTTTTTTAATGTATCTTTATAATATTGGAGGTTATTTTGCTAAAATTTGGTCTTATTGGATGTGGAAGAATTGGTACAATGCATGCAAATATATTGCATCAAGAGGATGATGTAATACTTGAATCAGTCTTTGATATAAATAAAAATTTTGCAAAAGTAGTTTCAAACAAAACAGGGGCTAAGGTTTGCAATCAAGATTCTGAATTATTTAAAAACAAAGACATCGATGCTATTTTAATAGCTTCTGTAACATCAACTCATGCAGATTATATAGAGAAAGCTTTAACAAATCATAAACCGGTATTTTGTGAGAAACCAATAGATCTTAGTCTTAATAGAATAAGACAATGTTATAACAGAATAAAAAAAAATGATCTTCCTATTCAAATTGGTTTCAATCGTAGATTTGACCCTTCTCATGCGAAAATAAAAAATCTACTAAAGGAAAATAAGATTGGTCAATTAAATCAAGTTATAATCACTTCACGAGATCCTGAGATGCCTTCAGAGGAGTATTATAAATCTGCAGGAGGGTTATTTAGAGATATGACAATTCATGATTTTGATTTAGCTAGATTTTATCTAGATGAAGATCCAATTGAGATTTTTGCTTCAGCCCAAAAATTAATTGATCCAAACATGATGAATAAAATTAGTGATCATGATACAGCTATGTTTATTCTTACTTGTAAGGATGGAAAACAATGCTTTATAAATAATTCTCGAACAGCTGTTTATGGTTATGATCAAAGAGTAGAATTACTTGGTTCAAATGGAATGCTGCAAAGTGGAAACTATAATTTGGATCAAACAAAAATTTATAAAAGAGAGAGTACAGAAACCTCTTCGCCTTATTTATATTTTTTTATAGAGAGATATCAAGAAGCATTTTCTTTGCAACTAAAATCTTTCATAAGATCAGTAAAACAAAATAGTTCTACTGATGTAGGTTTTGAAGATGGTTATAAAGCATTAGTAATAGCAGAGGCTGCCTACAAATCTCTTCAGGAAAGAAAAAGTGTTTCGATAAACTATGACTGGTAAATAAAATTTAAAAATTGGATAATATAATGGAAAATGAAATTTTAAATTTATGGAATAGTGGCAAACCAGTATTAAATTGTTGGATGTCATCTAGTTCACCATTTTGTGCTGAAGTACTTGCAGAGAGTGGCTACGACGCTATTACAGTCGATTTGCAACATGGATTAAATGACTATAAGGACGCTCTTTCGATTTTTCAAGCAATAGGTAGATACCCAGTTGTTCCAATGGTTAGGGTTCCATGGCTTGATCCACAAATAATAATGAAGACCATGGATGCAGGAGCAATGGGTGTAATTTGCCCTATGATAAATAATCCTAAGCAGGCAGAAGAATTTGTTTCTTATATGAGATACCCACCTCTTGGACAAAGAAGTTTTGGTCCAACTAGAGCATTATACTCTACTGGTGATGCATATTGGGAAAGTGCTAATAGTAAAATTTTATCTTTAGCGATGATAGAAACAAAAGAAGCATTTCAAAATATCAATTCAATTGTTAATACAAAAGGTTTGTCTGGAATTTATATAGGACCTTCAGACTTAGGCATAGGCTTATCAGATGGTGATTTAGGTCCTGGTATGGATCGAACAGAAGACCAAGTAGTTGATGCCTTTAAAAGAATATTAGATGAAGCTAATAAAGCAAATATTTTGTCAGGTATCCATTGTGCAAGTCCAGAATATGCAGCAAAAGCTATAAAGTGGGGTTTTGATTTAGTGACGGTAAATTCAGATGTAAAACTTTTATCAGAAATGGCAAATCAGGTAGTAAATCAAACAAGAAAATTAATTTAATTTTACAATTTACTGATAGGAATTTTTTATAATGCTTAATATTTTAATTGCTGGAGAACTTCATCCAGCTGGTTTAAAAATTATTAATCAAAACTCCAAATATTCAGTAGATTATTTAAAAGAAGTATCAAACAAAAATTTTTTACCATACTTGAAAAACGCTGATGCAATGATTGTACGCACACAAACTTTAAACAAAAACCAAATAGAAAAAGCCAAGAAATTAAAAATAGTTTCAAGACATGGAGTTGGTTATGATAATATTGATCATTATGAATTAAAGAAAAGAAAAATTCCTCTTACAATTGTTGGTGATGTGAATTCAACTTCAGTTAGTGAACATACAATGATGTTGATTGTTTCTGTGTTTAAAAAAATAATTTTAGCTGATTTTTCAACTAGAAATTCATTTTGGGATTATAGGAACAATTATGAGCCAAGAGAGCTATATAGTAAAAACCTACTTATTGTTGGTTTTGGACGGATAGGTAAAAAATTAGGTAGATTAGCCAATGCTTTTGGTATGAATATTTTTGTATATGATCCTTATATAAATAATAATTTTGAAGAATATGAAATCCAATATTTTCAAGATTTGAAGACTGCATTTCAAAGTGCAGATTGTATTTCTTTAAATTTACCAAAAGTAGAAAAACCTATTATCACAAGGGAAAATTCAAAATATTTAAAACATGGAGTAATTATAGTTAATACTGCAAGGGGAGGGTTGATTGAGGATAATGTTTTATTAGACGGAATCCAAAAAGGTACAATTGCTGGTGTGGGATTAGATGTATTTGATAATGAACCATTAGAAAAAAATCACTCACTTTTCAAATATAAACAGGTGGTTTTCACTCCTCATCAAGCAGGCTTGAGTCAGGAATCTGCTGAAAGAATGTCTATAAAATCAATTCAAAATATTCTAGATTATTTCGATGGTACTTTGGATGAAAGTTTAGTTGTTAATGGAGTTCATTTATGAATTTTTCAAAACCTACTTTAAATATTGGAGTTGTTGGGAGTGGTTTCATGGGGAAAACTCATGTTTATGGATATGCAATTGCTGATCGAGTTTTTGATCTGCCTTATAAATTAAATTTAATTTCAATTGCTGATATTAATTCAAAAGCTGCTAATTCTGCAGCAAAAAAATTAGGATTTCAAAAATCTACTGCTGATTGGATGAGTCTAATTCATGATCCTGAATTAGATTTAATTTCAATAACTGCTCCAAATTCTCTTCATAAAGATATTTCAATTGCGGCACTGGAAGCTAATAAACATGTTTATTGTGAAAAACCACTAGCTCCAACTTTAGAAGAAACACAAGAAATGGTAAAAGCTTCAAGGAGGTCTAATAAAAAAACTCAAGTTGGGTTTAATTATTTATCAAACCCAATGTTTTATACAGCAAAAGAAATAATTGCAAATGGAGATTTAGGAGAAATAATAAGCTTTAGAGGTATTCATGCAGAAGACTATATGTCTGATCCAAGAAGTCCATACACGTGGAGACATGAGCCTGTTGGGGGTGGTGTTCTGGCTGATTTAGGAAGCCATATTCTTGCAACTGCTGAATTCTTGTTAGGTCCTATAAAAGAAGTGATGGGTGAATCAATTACCGTGATAAAAAAAAGAAAGACTACGAATAATAAAACAAAAAACATAAAGATAGATGATATTTCTAGAAGTTTTGTAAGATTTAAAAGTGGAGTCAGTGGTAGTATAGAGGCAAACTGGCTAGCTACTGGATGTAAAATGAAACATGATTTTGAAATATATGGAACAAAAGGTGCAATCAGATTTTCTCAAGAAAGATTAAATGAACTATATTTATTTTCGTTAAGTGATAAAAAAAATATTCAAGGATTTAGAAAAATTGAAGCCGGTCCAGCAAATAAACCCTATGATAGATTTTGTGTAGCACCAGGTCATCAACTAGGGTTCAATGAACTTAAAGCCATTGAAATAAGTAATTTTATAAAATCGATCAACAATGAAATTCCAGAACCTTTTAATTTTGCTAGCGGACATAGAATACAGAAATTAGTAGATGGCATCCATAGATCATCTAAGGAGAAACGTTGGGTCATGATTTAGAGAACAAATTACCCCAGCTTATAATTTCGAGCTTCTTCAGGATCATTAGTTGCAAATGGAAGAGATAATATTTCTGTCCAAGCATCTTTGGGTATTTTAAAACTTGACCATTGTAATATTTCATCAATACGTTTTTTTTTAGTGATACCAACTATGGTTGAAGTTATTCGCGTATCTTTCATTGAAAATTGTAAAGCAGCTGCTCCTAAAGGCACATTATACTTTAAACAAATATTTTCTAAATCTAGAATTGGTTTAAGTTTTTTTTCTGATACTTCTTGATAAACCAATCTATTTGTTTTTTTTGTACCCTTTGCTAAAATTCCGCCACAAAAGGGTGCAGCATTGAAAATTTTTATACCTCTCTTTTTAGCAAAATCAAAAAGCTTATCAGCTTGTCGATTTAACAAGGTAAACCTATTATGATTAATCATAACATCAAAAGGCCATTTTTGGATCAAATCATACATCACTTCTACTTTCCCCATAGCTAAACCAACTAAACTTACGCATCCTTCGTCTTTAAGTTGAAATAATGTATCAATTGCACCATCTTCACATGTAATATCACTTAAATTTTTACAATGTTCTGGGTCATGTATATGAAGAATATCAATTTTGTCAGTGCCTAGAGACTCGATACTTTGTTCGAACGATTTTAGTGCAGCATCTCGATCTAAAATATTTGTTGTCATATCTCGATCAATTTTTGTGGAAAGAATTATGTCATTAGGTTTTCCTCCTAATGATTTAAATACGTTTCCAATAAGTTTTTCACTTCTTCCCATTCCATAATTTCTAGAAGTATCTATAAAGTTAGAAGGCCCATTTAGAATTGCTAATATGGTTTCTTCTGCTATTGAGGGGTCAACTTCATAACCATATGTATCAGGCATATTTCCTAATGCAGAAGTCCCAAAACAAATTTCTGAAACTTTGATTTTTTCTCCAATTTTTTTTTTGTTCATTATATATAATTTTTATAATTATAGGTTTAATTTTTTTTATTTTGGGATTAATTTTCATAATTAAGTTATATAAAAAAATAATGTTTGGCTATGAAGAAAAGTGAAAATCTTGATTTAATAACAATAGGTAGAAGTTCAGTTGATTTATACGGTTCTCAAATTGGGGGTCGTCTAGAAGATATGAGGACATTTCAAAAATATATAGGTGGTTCTCCTACTAATATCGCAGCTGGTGCTGCTAGATTAGGCTTAAAATCAGCAATTATTACCAGAGTGGGAAATGAACATATGGGAAGGTTCATAGTTGAACAATTAAAAAAAGAGGGAGTTAATACTGATGGTATTAAAATTGACCAAGAAAGGTTAACGGCGCTTGTCATTTTAGGCATAAGAAACAAAAATGATTTTCCATTAATTTTTTACAGAGAAAATTGTGCAGATATGGCATTGTCAACAAATGATATTGATAAAAAATTTATCTCAAGAGCAAAATGTGTTTGTGCTACAGGAACACACCTTTCAAATGTAAATGTAGAAGGAGCAACAATCAAAGCTATTTCAATTGCTAGAAAGCTTAAGAAAAAAACAGTTTTAGATATAGATTTTAGACCCAACTTATGGGGACTTTCAGATCATAATGATGGAGAAAATCGTTATATTAAGTCCAGTGAAGTTACAAAAAAATTACAGAAAAATTTGAGACTTTTTGATTTAATAGTAGGAACTGAAGAAGAATTTCATATTGCAGGAGGGATTAATCATACAATAAAGGCTTTAAAAAACGTTAGATCCTTAACTGAGGCAGTTTTAGTCTGCAAAAGAGGACCATATGGGGCAAGTATTTTTGAAAATACAATTAAATCAAATTTAGAAAAAGGTATAACCGGAAGGAATTTTAAAATTGAGGTATTTAATGTTTTAGGTGCTGGTGATGGTTTTATGGCAGGTTTATTAAGAGGCTGGTTAAAAAACAAAAACTGGGAAACATGTTTAGATTTTGCCAATGCTTGTGGAGCCATTGCAGTAAGCAGGCATGGTTGCACCCCATCTTATCCAAGCTGGGAAGAACTTTCATTTTTTCTAAAAAAAGGAATAAAAAATCCTGTTCTTCGTAAAGACCAAGATTTAGAAAATATACATTGGTCAACAACTAGAAAGGGGAATATAAAAAAGATTTTAATTTTTGCGTTTGATCATAGGACACAATTTGAACAATTAGTAAATAAATTAAATTTTTCGAAAAAGAAAATCTCTTTATTTAAAAATCTTTGCCTTAAAGCTGCTTTAAAGGTTTCAAACAAAAAAAATGGATTTGGAATAATTTGTGATGATTTATATGGGCGAGAAATTCTTCATAAAGCTTCTGATCATAATCTTTGGATTGCGAGACCTGCTGAATTACCTAAATCATGTCCAGTGCAATTTGGAAATGATGTAGGTGAAAATTGTTATGGTTTGATTGAATGGCCCAAAAACCATATTGTAAAATTACTATGTTATTTTAACCCTAAAGATACAGAAAGTATTAAAATTAAACAGGAGAGGAGTTTGATTTCTCTTTATAGGTCTTGTAGACAGAATAATTTAGAGTTTTTGCTAGAAATAATTACTTCAAAAGAATGTGAGGCCAATGATGAAGATATTCTAAATGTTGTAAATAATATATATAGAATTGGTGTAAGACCAGATTGGTGGAAGTTAGAACCTTTAAAAGAAAAAGAAAATTGGTTGAAATTAGAAGAGCTTATTTTTAAATGGGATAAATTTTGTCGGGGGGTTTTATTGTTAGGTTTAGATAGACCAATAAATAAATTGGATGTTTGTTTTAAATTAGCTAAATCATCAAAAATAGTAAAAGGGTTTGCCGTTGGAAGAAGTATTTTTGGTAAAGTTGCAGAAAACTGGTTCTCTGGGAAAATATCAAATTCTGACGCTATAGAACTTATGTCTAAAAATTTTATAAAACTTTGTAATCTTTGGAACAAAAAAATATAGTTTTTAAAAGTAGATTATGGTTAATTTATGAAAAATTTATTACTAAAACCAAACAATAATAGTAAAAAAAAGTTTGATATCACTCCACAATCAGCACATTGGAAGTACGTAGGTTTCAAATTGTTTCATTTGGAAAAAGGAGACGATATCAAGGATAAAACCAATTTTGAGGAATCTATTGTTGTTTTTATTGAAGGTTATGGAGAAATCGAAGTTTCTGGAAAAAATATGGGTGAGTTAGGTAGTAGAACTTCTGTTTTTGAAAAAAAACCTCCCTCAGGTTTTTATATTCCCTTACAAACACCTTGGAGTGTAAAAGCAAATACTAAGTTAATATTAGCAGTATGTAGTGCACCTGGAAAAGAAGAATTTTCTCCATCTATAATTAAATCAGATGAAATAAAATTAATTGAAAGAGGGAAAGGATCAAATAAAAGATTTATTTTTAACATTGCTATGGAAGATAATCCAATTGCAAATAGTTTACTGGTTACAGAAGTATTTACTCCTCCAGGTAATTGGTCTTCTTACCCTCCACATAGGCATGATGAAAATGATTTTCCAAATATTACTTATTTAGAAGAAACATATTACCATAGAATTAATCCTAATAATGGATTTGGTTTTCAAAGAGTATTTTCTGAAGACGGCTCGATTGATCAATCAATATGTTTCAATGATGGTGATGTAGTTTTAGTTCCTAAAGGACATCATCCATGTGGGATACCATATGGTTATGAACTTTATTATCTTAACGTAATGGCTGGTCCAATTAGAAAATGGCGTTTTAAAAATCATCCAGATTTTGAATGGTTATATCAAAGAGATCAAAAATAGTATGTATTTTTTTATTAGTAATCTATAACTAAAGAGTTAATTCTTGTGGCTCTTTAATATTATTTGATCTACAGCAAGCCACTAAGGTATTAGCTAATAGGCAAGATATGGTCATTGGCCCCACTCCTCCAGGTACAGGAGTAATACCATTTGCAACTTTGCTACAATTTTCAAAATCAACATCACCTACTAGTTTTGCTTTAGTTTCTCCATTTTCTTCTATACTTATTCTATTAATGCCAACATCTATAATTACTGAACCTGGCTTAACCCAGCTTGATTTTACAAAATTTGGTCTTCCTACAGCAGCAACAAGGATATCACTATTTATACAAATTTCTTCAATATTTTTTGTTTTTGAGTGGACTACTGTAACTGTGCAATTCTCGGATAGAAGAAGATTAAACATTGGTTTACCCACTATATTTGATCGTCCAATAACTGTTGCTTTTTTTCCTTCTAAATTTCCAACAAATTCTCTCAATAACATCAAACAGCCTAATGGTGTACATGGAACCATAGATTTTTGGCCTGTATTTAATAAGCCAACATTTGAAATGTGAAATCCGTCAACATCTTTATCTGGTTTTATTGTATTTATTATCATATCTTCATTCAAATGCTTTGGAAGAGGAAGTTGACAAAGTATCCCGTGAACGTTGGGATCATCATTTAATTTTTTTACCAAATCCAAAAGCTTTGTTTCGTCCACTTTTTCGTCCAATTTATATTCAAAGGAATTCATGCCTACATTTTTAGTTTGGATCCCTTTATTTTTAACATAAACTTTACTAGCTGGATCTTCACCTACCAGAACTACTGCAAGGCCAGGTACAATGTTATGATTTTGTTTTAATATTTTAACTTGTGATTTTACTTTTTCACGAATTTTTTCTGCAAAAGCTTTACCATCTATAATATTCATACTGCTTACTCCTAAAAACTAAAATAAACCTTCTATTTGAGAATTTTCATTTAAATAAATATTTTCAGCACTTGGTATTTTTGGTAATCCAGGCATCGTCATTATATCCCCACAAACAACGACTATAAATCCAGCTCCAGCTGACAATCTTACTTCTCTGATCGGTATTGAATGTCCTGTGGGAGCGCCCCTCCTATTAGGGTCTGTTGTAAAACTATATTGAGTTTTAGCCATACAAACAGGTAAATTTCCATATCCATTTTCTTCCCATGATTGTAATTGGTCTCGTATAGTTTTGTCAGCTATTACTTCATCAGCTCTGTAGATTTTTTTACAAATAGTCTCAATTTTTTCTAATAAATTCATTTTATCTGGATACAAAGTAGAAAACTGACCTTCATCATTATCTGCAATTTCTGCAACTTTTTTTGCAAGCTCAATAGTTCCTTCAGAGCCTTTTTCCCAATGTTTACATAATATTGCTTCACAATCTTTTTTCAAAACATATTCTTTTATTTTTGATATTTCATTTTCTGTATCGGATATAAAATGATTGATAGCTATAATTACTGGTATTCCAAAGCTTTTTAAATTTTCAATGTGTCTTCCAAGATTGTCACACCCTTTTTCAACAGCTAATAAATTTTCTTCTCCTAATTTTTCCTTAGTTATTCCACCATTCATCTTAAGAGCTCTAACAGTTGCCACTAAAACTACAGCAGATGGTTTTAAATTTGCTTTTCTACACTTTATATTTAGAAATTTTTCAGCTCCCAAATCAGCACCAAATCCAGCTTCAGTGACGACATAATCTGCTAAGTTTAAAGCAGCTTTAGTGGCTATAACTGAATTACATCCATGAGCAATATTTGCAAAAGGACCACCATGAACTAAGGCTGGATTATTTTCTAATGTTTGTACTATGTTTGGTTGCATAGCTTGTTGGAGTAAAACTGTCATAGCTCCATCTGCTTTAATATCTTTGCAGAAAACTGGTGATTTATCTCTTCTATATGCAATAATGATATTACCTAATCTTTGCTTTAAATCTTTTAAGTCATCAGCCAGACATAGTATTGCCATAACCTCTGAAGCAACAGTGATGTCGAAACCAGCTTGTCTTGGATATCCATTGGGTGCACCTCCGAGTGAAGTTACTATATCTCTTAGAGCTCTATCATTCATATCAAGCACTCTTTTCCAAACGATCCTTCTTATATCAATTTGCTCTTTGTTACCCCAATAAATATGATTATCAATCATAGCAGATAATAAATTATGAGCACTTGTAATCGCATGGAAATCTCCGGTAAAATGAAGGTTCATTTCCTCCATTGGTACTACTTGTGCTTGACCTCCACCTGCAGCACCTCCTTTCATTCCAAAACATGGACCAAGAGATGCTTCTCTTATACAAATAGCAGTTTTTTTTCCAATAGCATTTAAGCCGTCTCCTAAGCCTACAGTTGTTGTAGTTTTCCCTTCTCCTGCAGGTGTAGGGTTAATTGCAGTTACTAAAATTAACTTCCCCTTTTTTTTAGATGATATTTTTTTCAAAAAATTATCAGAGATTTTAGCTTTATCGTGACCATAAGGAACTATATCGTCATAAGAAATACCCAATTTCTTTGCAACATCAGCAATAGGTATTTTTTTTGCCGATCTTGCTATTTCAATATCACTTTTAAATTTCATAGGGTCTCCTCCAATTTTTTTTTACATTATATTTTCTGCAGAGGTTTGTATAGCTTCCAAAAAAGAAAGTGCGGAAGAACTGGCCGACATCAATATAAAATTTTCCTCAGTAACTTTTATTACAAAAACATTCAAATGTTCCATCAAAGTTCTAGTGGCCGAATTAATTTCATATGCGGAATTAGATAAATCTAAAGTACAGATTCTCTCTAAACAACTATGAGTTTGAGATCCTGAAATATCAATACAAGCCCATGCATCACTTTGTTCAGTAATGTAAAAACTTTTTTCAAGCATAGTAATTATTTTTGAAATATTTTTAAAATCAATTGAAAATAGTATAAAATATTGATCAGAGGAGTTTTTGATTAGTCTTATAGATTTTTCTTTGTTTAATACGCTTTTTCCTATATTGGGTGGGTTAATATTCAGTATTTTTTTTAATGTTAAAATGGAATTTTTTTCCATATTTTTTGGTACAGAAATACAATATATTTCAAATAAAATTTCTTTAAGAAAAACATCTCCAATATTTTTACTAAAACCATTTAACGGTGTTGTGACTTTACTTTTATCCACGTAGTAATTCTCCTTCAGGATCATAGAAATGTGGGGAATGAATTTCTACTTCTATTATTTCTTTTCTTAAAGGATTTACTGCATGAACTTTTTCACCGTATCGTTGATTTCCTCTAATTATATAACCTAAACCTATTGAATGTTTTAACATCGGTGAAAAAGCAACAGAACTCATCCAACCTTGGTCATTTTCTAAATTTTCAGTCTGTCCTTTTTCAATAAAGTGAGATCCTGCAACCAATGATTGGTTTTTATTAGTTGGGATAAATCCAACTAATTTAAGCGTATTTTCTTTATTTAACTCTTCCCTTTCTGACATAGTGTTTCCAATACAATCATTCAATTTTGAAACCATTTTACCTAATCCAAGATTATTAGCAGTAGTTTGGCCATTTAATTCATTACCTGCAGCGTGACCTTTTTCTATTCTCATAACACCTAAAGCTTCTGTACCGTATGGAACAAGATTATATTTTTTTCCAATTTCACTTATTTCTTTTATAAAAAAATCAGCATATCTTCTTGGAATAGCGATTTCGTATGCTAATTCCCCAGAAAATGATATTCTAAATAACCTAGCGGGTATTCCTTTAAGGACATTTATTTCTCCACATGCCATAAATGGAAATTTGTCGTTAGAAATATCAATTTTTGGATCACAAATTTCTTGCAAAAGTTTTCTAGATTTTGGTCCAGCTACAGCAAATTGTGCCCAATGATCTGTAGTAGAAATCAAGTGAACGTCCCAATCTGGATTTAAACACTGTTTACAAAACTCTAAGTGTCTAAAAACCGTAACTGCATTTGCAGTTGTGGTTGTCATCACGAAATGATTTTCTGAAAATCTTGCTGTAGTACCGTCATCGAAGGCTATCCCATCGTCCCTTAACATTAATCCATATCGAACTTTACCTATAGGAAGTTTTCCAAAATTATTCGCATAAACAAAATTTAGAAATGCACCAGCATCTTTTCCTTTAATATCAATTTTTCCTAACGTAGTGACATCACAGATACCAACATTAGTTCTCGTTTGAATAACTTCTCTATCAACACTTTCTCGCCATGTTTTTTCTCCTTTCAAAGGAAACCATTGTGCCCTTAGCCAATTACCAGCTTCAACAAAAACAGCATTGTTGGATTTGGCCCAATTATGAGAGGGCGTTAATCTAAATGGCTTAAAATGTTTACCTCTTGACCGGCCTGCAAAAGCACCAATTGGGACAGGTGTAAAAGGTGGTCGAAATATTGTTGTGCCAACTTCATCCATTGGTTTATTCTTTATTACACTTAATATAGAGAGTCCTAAAACATTTGAATTTTTACCCTGGTCAGTTGCCATTCCTAAGGTTGTATATCTTTTTAAAAGTTCAACTGAATGAAAACCTTCATGTACGGCTAATTTAATATCTTTTACAGTTACATCATTTTGTAAATCTACCCATACTTTTCCTTCAGGTATATTTTTTGGAAAGGGTGAAACTTTATAAACCCGATTACTAATTTTCACTTCTTCAATTGAAACTTTTTTATGACCCAAGTTTTGTAGAATTTTGGTTAATTTTATTTTTGAATCTTTAAATATATCTTGATAATTAAATATACCGTTAGCAGCACCAATAACTGACATATTTTTTGGTGGATTATTTGGAATAAAACAATGATTTAATTCATCCCATTTAGGTCTTCCCCTTTGATGGCAGGTTAAATGTAAATTTGGATTAAACCCTCCAGAAACTGCCAAACAGTCAGTTTTTATAATTTTACCATTATCCAATTTGATAGAAGAAATCCTCAAATTACCGTAAGCTTTGGCGATTTTTCTACCTAATACATAATCTATATTTTTTATGGGTGGATTAATATCTGGACGTTGGTCAATAATGCAAATAACATTACATCCTGCCTCTTTTAAATCTTTAGCAGTTTCCCAGCCATCGTCATTATTTGTATATATTGAAATATGTTGTCCTGGAATTACTCCCCACCGATTACAATAATGCCTCATTGACTTTGAAAGCATTATGCCTGGTAGATCATTATTTTCAAATAAAATAGACCTTTCTAGGGCTCCTGTACATAATACTGAAAATTTAGAATAAATTTTCCAAAGTATATGTCTTGGTTTTTTTAAATTATCTCTACTGTTGTAATTTCTGATCTCTAAAGCTCCATAAATGCCATGATCAAAGGATCCATATAAAGTAGTCTTAGGCATTAATCTTACGTTTTTGAAAGATGTGAGTTCGCTTAAAATAGTTCCTAACCAATCAGTGCAAAGGCCACCATTAATTTCTAATTTTTCCCCATTTAATGAGCCTCCAAGTGTGAAGTCTTCATCCACTATTATAACCTTAGCACCTGTTCTTGCAGCAATTAATGCAGAATATAACCCAGAAGGTCCAGCTCCAATGACTAATAAATCACAATGTAAAAAGCCTTTATCATATATACTAGGATCAGGCTCTTTAGATAGTTTACCTAATCCTGCAGCATTTCGGATAATTGGTTCATAAACTTTTTCCCAAAAAGCTTTTGGCCACATAAAAGTTTTATAATAAAAACCTGCAGATAGAAAATTTGAAAGATAATCATTTATTCTCATAAAATCCCAAGAAAGTGATCCAAAATGATTTTGACTATTAGCTACTAACCCATCAAAAAGTTTTACTGTAGTGGCTCTAATATTTGGTTCAGTGAACTTTTTCTCATCAAGCTGTACTAAAGCTGATGGTTCTTCAGATCCAGATGTAAAAATTCCACGAGGCCTATGATATTTAAAAGATCTACCAACTAAGTGAATCCCATTTCCCAAAAGGGCAGAAGATAAAGTATCACCCTCAAGACCTTTTAAATTTTTTCCATTAAATGAAAAGTTAAGTACCTTTTTACGGTTAATTAAACCTCCTGTTTTTGTTCTATACATTTACTTAGCCTTATAGGATTTTATGTAATCTTCTACATGTTCTACTTTTAATATTTCGTGATTGGTTGTATCTCTGGTCACAACTAACCAGGACCTATCTCCGTATTCGTGATACCAAAGTTCACAATGTTTTCCAGCAGGATTATTTCTTAAATAAAGATAATCATGAAATATCTTTTGGTCAGTATTTTCAGTTCTTTTAGGTCTAAAAAGTAATTCAGCATCACCTTTGTACACAAATTCTGAAGAGTCCCTTGGACCTAAATCTGGGTGTTGGATAATCATTGCTCTAAATTCCCGTTTTTAATGTAAGTTTGGTTGAGCACCTTGACCCTTTTCATCTATGATTTTACCTTTAATAAATCTATCTAATTTAAAATCTCTAGCTACAGGATGGGGCTCGTCTTTCGCTAAAAGATGAGCATAGCAATATCCACTCGCTGGAGTTGCTTTAAAACCACCATAACACCAGCCACCATTAAAATATAAACCATTGATATGAGTTTTATCAATAAACGGTGAACCATCCATTGACATATCCATAATGCCCCCCCACATGCGAAGCAACCTAGCTCTACCTATCATTGGCATAATTGCCATACCACCTTCACAAACATCCTCAACTACTGGTAAATTACCCCTTTGCGCATAACTGTTATATCCATCAATATCACCTCCAAAAACAAGACCACCTTTATCAGACTGGCTGACATAGAAATGTCCAGCTCCAAAAGTAATCACATTATCTAAAACTGGTTTTAAGCCTTCGGAAACAAATGCTTGTAAGACGTGACTTTCTATTGGTAGTCTAATTCCTGCTTTACTCATCAATTTGCTTGACGATCCAGCTACGCAAGATGCAATTTTTTTTGCCTTAATTATTCCTTTATTAGTCTCAACACCAACACATTTTCCATTTTTTATTATGAAACCTTCAACTTCACAATTTTGAATTATATCAACACCTTTTACATCTGCACCTCTTGCATAACCCCAAGCAACTGCATCATGTCTTACGGTTCCTCCTCTTTTCTGCAAAAGTGCTCCCTTGATAGGAAAACGTGCGTTTTGGTAATCTAAATATGGACACATTTTTTTAAGTTCATTTTCATTAAGAAGGTTTGCGTCTGCTCCTGAAAGAATCATTGCATTCCCTCGCCTCACAAATGCATCTCTTTGGCCATCACTATGAAAAAGATTTAATACACCTCTTTGAGATACCATTGAGTTATAATTAGTATCATTTTCTAAATTTTCCCAAAGTTTAAGGGACAATTCATAAAAAGGCTGATTTTCTGGAAGTAAATAATTAGATCTAATAATAGTTGTGTTTCTGCCTATATTTCCTGATCCTAGCCAACCTTTCTCTAGAACTGCTACATTATTCACATTAAATCTATTACTTAAATAATAAGCAGTAGATAATCCATGTCCTCCACCACCTATAATTATTACATCATACTCTTTTTTGGGGTTGGGTTCTCTCCAAGCTTTTTTCCAGCCTTTATTGCCGGTCAAGCCTTCCCAAAATATTTTAAAACCAGAATAATTCATAATTAAACACCAAAATATCATCATAAATGATTTTTGGTATATTGCATCTAAAAAAAAGACACATATTTGTAAATTGTAGACAAATTTGGTATAATAAAGGTATATGTTATGTTCAAAGTAGGGGTTTTGCCATTAGATGGTTTTGCATTGATGTCTTATGCATCCTTAGTAGAACCATTTAGAGCAGCAAATTTACTTTCTGAAGTAAATTACTATGAAGTGATAAATTTCTCAATGTCAAGACAAGGTTCTATTTCCTCTTCAGGCTTGAAAATAGTAGGTAATTACTTTTTGAGTGATTTTCCAGATTTAGATATGTTTTTTGTGGTAGCAGGTGGAGATCCATTTAAGTATAATAATAAAAATTTATATCAATGGTTAAACAAATTAGCCCATAATGGAATAACTATTGGAGGCGTTTCAGGAGGACCTATTATATTAGTTAAATCTGGCTTGATGAAAGATTACAGAATGACTGTACACTGGGAGCATTCGCCTAGTTTGCTAGAATTAACTCATGATATTATTTTAGAAAAAAGCTTATATATCTTTGATAGAAATAGAATAACTTGTGCGGGTGGAACTGCTCCAATAGATATGGTTTTAGCTATAATTTCAAAACAGCAAGGTGCTAAATTTGCTCATTTAGTAAGTGATTGGTTTTTGCATAATGAAATAAGACCTTCTGGGGGGCCTCAAAGATCGAATTTGGTAAACAGGGTAGGAACTACGAATAAAATAGCATTATCTGTTATTGAATTAATGGAAAATCATATAGCTGATCCCTTGAGTTTGGATCAATTATCTGAATTAAATACAGTTTCTAAGAGACAATTAAATAGGATTTTTAATAAAATTTTTAAAAAAGGTACTATGGAATATTATAGAGGTTTAAGGTTAGATAAGGCAAAAAACTTATTACGTAATTCAAGAATATCTATTGCTGAAATATCCCATATAACTGGCTTTTATTCATCCTCCCATTTCTCCTCATCATTTTCCAATTATTTTGATATTTCACCAAAGGAGTATAGAAACAATATTCAGTTTCCTTCTATCAATAATCGAAATTAATGATATAGATCTGGCAAAATATTGAGTTTAATTTTTATAAATAAGGAGAAAAAATGCATATTTTAATATTGCAACATGCAAGAGTTGAAACAGCTGGTTCTTTAGGTCAATTTTTAAAAGAAGACGGTCACACATCTGAAGTAGTACATTTAGATGAAGGTGAGAAATTACCAGAAAATAGTAATTTTGATGGGTTATGGGTTTTGGGTGGACCAATGGATGTTTGGGAAGAAGAAAAATATCCTTGGTTAAAAGAAGAAAAAGCATTTATTAAATACCAAGTTCAACAAAAAGGAACTCCTTTTTTAGGTATTTGTTTGGGTCACCAACTTTTAGCAGAATGCATGGGTGGTAAAGTATCAAAGTCACAAAAACCTGAAGTTGGAGTTTTAGATGTATTATTGACTGAAAGCGGTCAGAGTGGTGTTTTTTTTGACGGTGTTCCAGAAAATTTTAAAACTTTACAGTGGCATAGTGCTGAGGTAACTGAATTGCCCCCAGGATCAAAGGTTCTGGCTTGGTCAGAAAGCTGTAGCATTCAAGCTTTACAGTGGCAAACAAGGGCATTTTCAATACAATTTCATTTAGAAATTGAGGATGATACAGTTTTAAATTGGTCTAATATTCCTGAGTATAAGTTATCTTTAGAGCAAGAGATGGGAATAAATGGTTTTAAAAAAATGCAAAATGATTGTCTTCAAAATATATCACAAATGAAAGAAAAAGCAGAGCGACTTTACATCAATTGGATGCAAACAACTGCAAGAACTTAAGTACCTGCGGCTCTTGTAAGAGACAACCTTGCAATTTCTAAATGTTCTTTCATAAAAGAAGCTGCTTTCTCAGGTTCTCTAGATTTTATTGCTAATAAAATTTGATTATGCTGGATATTATAGGTTCTAATGATGTTGTCATTTAAAGTTAGATGTCTGGCTTTTGTCCATTCATCTTGACCTCTTACAGAATTTATTTGATTGATAATCCAAATAAGTAAGTTGTTGCCTGTACAATCTGCTAGTACTTGATGAAAAGCTGTATCAGCAGATGCAAATTGTGTAGGGTCTTTCACACTTTTTGCCATTGCATCAACTAAGGTTTCTAACTTCTGGAATTGTTCTTTTTTTCCATGAAGCACTGCTAATCTGCAAATATGTGGTTCTAGTGCAAAGCGTGCATCAATCAATTCGAGAGGGTTTGCATTTTTAACTTCACTGACAGGTATTGTTGAGGTTTCGTAAATGACAAATGCACCGCTACCCGGTTTAATTTCTATAAATTTTTCTTTTTCTAGTTTTGAAAGTGCTGATCTTACAGTACCTCGAGAGACTCTAAATTTTTCAGCTAACTCCCTTTCTGCCGGAAGCTTTTCCGAAACTAATATCTCTCCATTGATAATTCCTCTTCTTAACTCAGATGCTATATTCTCTGCACCATATCTTAAGACTGAATTCATTATGTTCATTTATACCTCTCTATACCTATTATATACCAAATATTTAAAATATCAAGTTTTTTGGTACTTTTTTTGTTTGAATTTGGTAATTTTTTGGATTAGAGTATGAATCATAACAATATAGGGAGTATAAATTATGTCATTTCCTAATTTTTCTGAATATATTATTATTGGTGCAGGCATCCATGGTCTATCTACAGCTTGGCGATTGGCAAAAAAGCTTAATGAGCAAGGTGAAGATATAGAGGGAAGAATAGTAGTACTTGAAAAATCTGGTATAGCTTCTGGAGCATCTGGTATAGCTTGTGGTGTTGTGCGAAATAACTATTTTCAACCTGCAATGAGAGAATTAATGGCTCATTCTGTCAATTTATGGGAAAGTGATCCTTCAGGTCTTCACTATCACCCTGTAGGTTACATGCAAATTTCTTGTGAGGCTATGAGAGATGATGTTTCTAAAATTTATGAACAACAGCAAGCTATAGGTTATGAAAGTGTTTTTATAGAGGGTGAAAACGCATCTACAAAATACATGAGGGGAATTTTTGATGATTGGCAAGCTAAAGGAATAACCTCTGTTCTTCATGAAAAAAAAGGTGGGTATTCAAACCAAACCAAAGCAATGTATTCTCTGGCTTCTAAAGTTGAGGCCTTAGGTGTTAAGATTATAACAGGAGTAGAGGTTAAAGGTTTTAATTTAAGTAGTGGGTCCGATACCGTAAAATCAGTTGAAACAAACTTAGGAACTATTGATTGTGAAAGAATTGTTGTAGGTGCTGGCCCTTGGGTAAGAGACTTTTGGAATATGCTTGATTTGCCTAAGCAGATTCAAGTTAAAGACTTGAAAGGTGAAATACATAATGATGTTGATATGTGGAGATACTGGCAATTGGAGGAAGGTGTTTTAAAAGTTGAACCAGATACCTTAAAAACAAATGATGGTAATATACCTCCTGTAATTCACGTAGATACTGATGCACCATTAATTTCTGATGTTGATGGTTCAACAATAACCAAAGACATGTGGGGTATTTATTATAAGCCTGATTGGCATTTTGGAGGAATACAAGGTGGAGCATCCCCTTATAAAGTTGATACCCCTGTAGATGAAGTTAAGGTTGATCCTTATGGTCCATCAAGTCCTGAGTTTATTTCTAGTAAGGAATTTGCTCACATGTGGGTATCGGCACTTGCTCATTGTCATAAAAGGTTTGAAGGATCAATGCCAAAATATCATAAAGACCCATCTGGAGGTATTGGTTGTTTTACTCCTGATAGTTTTCCTGTTTTTGATCATTTTAAAGAAAATGTAGCAGTTATTGCTGATTCAAACCATGGATGGAAAATGATAGGAGTAGGTCATTTAATAGCCGACGAAATATTAGGAGATGAACAAGATCTATTAAAACCTTTTAGATTCGATAGGTTTAGTAAAGGAGAGCTACATCCCGTATCAAATAGTCCATATCCGTGGAGTTAATAAGTAGTTAAAGGAGGAAGATGTGTCAAAGAAAGATATTGAGGAGTTTGTAGAGGCTCCAGGAAGAGACGACAAAGTCAAAGAGGTAAGAAAAAAAATAGATGAGTTAGGTATAACTTATCTTTATTTACAGTTTGTGTCTGTAACTGGGAAAATCATGGGTAAAGGGATTCCAGCAGATCATTGGGAAAGTGTTGCAAAAAAAGGTTTTCAATTAGTTTATGGTGCGACGGTTAATCTTTTTACCAATAGAGCTGGAGATTACCTTGGTTATGGTCCCGAAGCAGCTGAACTTGTTGGTATTCCCGAACCAGAGACTTTTATGCAATTGCCGTGGGATAAAAGAGTTGCCAGATTCTACTGTACGTTATTTAGAAATAGAGAAGAACGTGAAGCTCCTGGAGCATTTCTTACAGCTGATTGTAGAGGTAATCTGAGAAGGTTGCATGACGAATTTTCAAAAAAACACAATGGTTTGAAGTTAAGAATGGGTACTGAACCAGAGATGATGTGGTTGAAATTTGATGAAAATGGTAAGCCAAAAGATGGTTATTCAAAGCCTTATTGTTATCACATCGACCAGTTTGAAAGTTTAAGACCTGTTTATATGAAGGTCATTGAATATGCCAGATTAATGGGGCTTGATATGATACAAGGGGATCATGAAGATGCTCCTGGTCAGCTAGAACTCAATTTTACCTTTGATGATGTTCTAAGGAATGCTGATAGACTTACCACCTACAGGCAAATCTGTGCGCAGGTTGCTCGAGAATTTGGAATTTTTGCTTGTTTTATGAGTAAACCATTTATGGGAGTTTCTGCGTCAGGTTGCCATCACAACATGTCTCTATGGAGAGGTGGTGAAGATGTATTCATACCAATGGGTAATGACCCCAAAAACCTCCCAGGTATGCAAGAAAATTATATGCATGTAAAAGGTGGAGAAAATACTTTCATGCCAGATGGCGATGATCCACAAATGCCACAAAAAGCTGGATTGGAGGCAATCGGAGGGATAGTACACCATCTTAGAGCTTTAACAGCAATTGGTTGTTCTACTGTCAATTCTTATAGAAGATTATGGGATACTGGTTTTTGGGCTCCTGTTTTTGCTGATTGGGGATTTCAAAATAGAACCACTGGTCTTAGAGTTTCTGCACCTGGAAGATTTGAGTATAGGTCTGTTGACTCTATGGTAAACCCTTACTTGATGGGTTCAACAATTCTTGCAGCTGCAGATGATGGTATTGATAATAAACTTGATCCAGGACCACCTGAAGAAAGAAATATTTACCAAGCTATGGAGGAAGGTAAACAAGTTAAAAAACTTCCAATGTCCTTAGGTGAATCTCTAGAAGCTTTATCTAACGATCCAGTAATACAAAAAGGCATGCCAGGCGAAATGTATAGATTATATCATGAATATAAGTCTGATGAATGGGCGCGTTTCATGTCTACTGTTACTGACTGGGATAACGATACATACATGGAGTGTTTGCCATAGATGTATTTAATTAGAATTTAAAATGAAATTATATTTGTTAGGGGGAACTTTTTATGTGTGGAATTGCAGGATTAATACATAAAGGAAAATCTTCTTCGGTAGGGTTTGAAATGACGCAAATGCTTCAAGCTTTAAAGCATAGAGGTCCTGACTCTACTGGATATGCAGTGTACGGTAATGAAGTAAATGATTTAGTAATGCGTTTGAAAATTGCTGAAGCTGAGGATATGCAAAGGGGCAGTGGGATTTATGCTGAACTAGATCGGAGAATAAATCAGATAGATTCTTTTATTGATGAACATGGGGTAAAGGTTACCAAAAAAGATAAAATTAATGATTACTCTTACAGATACGAGTTTTCTTTTAATGGTGATTTAGGAAAGCTTGCTGAACATATTGAAGAAGTAAATGGAGCGGAAATATTATCTGTAGGAAAGGGCTTAGAATTAATAAAAGACCTTGGAGACGCCTCTGATGTATCTAATGCTTACGGATTAAATTCGTTTAAAGGTACTCATGGTATTGGTCATACAAGAATGGCAACAGAATCAGATGTTGATATTCGGTCAGCACATCCATATTGGGCTTTTCCATATAATGACGTATCAGTTGTCCACAATGGCCAAATTACAAATTATTGGATAATGAGAAGACAGATGGAAAAGAAAGGACATCGTTTTACATCTAATTGTGATAGTGAACTTTTAGCAGTTTACACTGCTCATAATCTTTCTTTAGGAACTAGTCTGGAAAATAGTTTGAAGCAGTCTATTGAAGAGATTGATGGTGTTTTTACATATTTAGTTGCTACAAAAGATCAATTGGGTATGGCAAAAGATACGATGGCTGCAAAACCGCTAGTTCTTTATGAAAGTGACGATTTAATTGCAATGGCATCAGAAGAAGTTGCAATCAGGGCGATTCTTCCCCAAGAAATTGATACTTCTGATCCCTATGATGAGGAGGTAAGAGTATGGCAAGCATAACTGAAAATGAATTAAAATCTATGACCCAAGAAGAGCGTGTTAAAGCTCTTGGAATGACTAGCGAACAATTGACTGGTCGATCAATGTTTATGGAATTTGATCCAGGTGAAACTGAACGATTTGAATATCCATGGGCTCCTCAAGTTGATTTCAATAAAAGAACTGAGCTCGATACTGCAGATATGACATCCACAGAGGTTAATTCTGAAATTAGGGATCTTATGTCCAAAGGTTATGGAACTATAGTTTTAAAAAATCCAAGAGGAAAACACTCTCTAGCTGTCGGTATTTTAAGTAAGTTGAACTTAATAATTGAGGGCTCTACTGGATACTTTGGGGTAGGTCTTATTGATGGACCTAATGTTAGAGTAAATGGTAGAGTTGGCTGGTCCTGTGGTGAAAATATGATGTCAGGTACTGTTTTAATTGAGAAAAACGCTGGTTCAACTTTTGGTGCCGCTATCAGAGGTGGAGATTTAGTTTGTAAAGGATCAGTTGGTTCAAGAACAGGTATAGACATGAAAGGTGGTACCATCATCGTAGGAGGTGATACTGGAGCCCTTTCAGGATTCATGATGCAACGTGGTAGAATGATTGTATGTGGGAATGCTGGTAAAAACCTTGGTGATTCTATGTATGATGGTACTATTTATATTGGCGGAGAAATTAAGTCTTATGGTGTAGACGCAGTTGAAGCTGAACTTACTCAACTTGATAAAGATTGGCTTCATAGAAAACTAAAACAGTACGGACTTCTACCTTCAAAAGGTGTAGATCATTTTACCAAAGTTGTCGCAGGGAAACAACTTTGGAATTATGATAATCTAGAACCTACTGAGAAAAAACTAATACTTTAACTTATTAAATTAACTAGAGGAATAAAATGGCTGACGGAAATCCAATAAATAAAAAACCACTCAATAGAGATCCATATAGATTAGGGAACTCTTTTGTTTTTCCACCCCGTGTGATGGATGATATTCACATTAAAGCAGAACTTGGAAGATATAGAATGAGGGGGTTTTCATTATTTAAAAAAATACCCCACTGGGATGATTTAACTTTTCTACCTGGAACATTAACAAGATTTGTAATCGAAGGATATCGCGAAAAGTGCGAAACAAAAACAGTTATTGGTCCAAGAGCAAAGAGACCATTAGAGCTTGACATTCCTGTTTATATTACTGGGATGAGTTTTGGAGCTCTTAGTTATGAGGCTAAAACTGCTTTAGCAAGGGGTGCAACAATGGCAGGAACTGCTACTTGTTCTGGAGAAGGTGGCATGATTCCAGACGAAAGGCGGTATTCTTCAAAGTGGTTTTATCAGTGTATACAATCAAGATATGGTTTTAATCCCCATCATTTAGTTTTAGCAGATGGTTGTGAGTTTTTTATTGGACAAGGTTGTAAAGTTGGTTTAGGCGGACATCTGATGGGTCAGAAAGTAACTGATCAAGTTGCAGAGATGCGTTCTCTACCAGCAGGTATCGATCAAAGATCCCCTGCAAGGCATCCTGATTGGCTCGGACCAGATGATCTGGCCTTAAAAATTCAAGAGATAAGAGAAGCAACAGATTGGCAAATTCCAATTCAACTTAAGTTAGGTGCTGCCAGGGTTTATGATGACGTAAGAATGGCGGTTAAGTGTGATCCAGACTCTATTTATATCGATGGTATGGAAGGAGGAACTGGAGCTGGTCCTCATCTCGCTACTGAAGATACAGGGGTACCAGGTATGGCAGGAATTCGTCAAGCTAGAAAAGCTATCGATGACCTAGGAAAAAGAGGTGATATAACGCTAATATATGCTGGTGGAATAAGAAATGGGGCAGATGTGGCTAAAGCGATTGCATTAGGTGCTGACGCTATTTCAATTGGTCATTCTGCCTTAATGGCATTAAATTGTAATAAAGATATACCAGAAGCTAATTATCCTGAAGAAATGGGTGTAGAAGCTGGGGAATGTTACCATTGTCATACTGGAAGATGTCCTGTTGGAGTTGCAACTCAAGATCCAGCTTTAAGATCTAGACTCGATCCTGATGAAGCAGCAGAGCGTGTTTACAATTTTCTACATACCCTCACTATTGAAGCTCAATTATTTGCAAGAGCGTGTGGAAAAACTAATCTTCATTCTTTAGAACCTGAAGATTTAGCAGCGTTAACCATGGAGGCGTCAGCTATGGCTGGTGTTCCATTAGCAGGAACTAATCACACAGTTGGAATAGACGATTATCATCATTTTTAGGGAGATCAAATATGGCTGGAACACAGTATAGAGGTTCTGAAATAAAAGGTGTCGATCAATTTTTAGAGGATGCCGAAGGATTAGATAGTGAAAGAGAAAAAGAGATAGGCCAACATATTGGGTACAGATATGACGTTAATTTAGTTCCAGATTATGACAGGTTAACCCCTTTTCTAAAAAAGTATATGGAGATAATGGGTTGGGATGATTTGAACTGGCTTGAGGATATTCACATGGGTTATGAAGAAGGAAAGCCAGCCGTTTTTGATAGAAATATAAATGGTTGGGTTCGAGTTCCAGACAGTATTGAATTACCGGATAATCAACAAGACAGAGACATGATTGCACGTGAACTATTATTAAAATTTCAAATGTCTGATAGGCATCCTCTTGTAACCTTAAGAAAGGCATATATGAAATTTTAAAATGTCAATTTCATTTATAGCTTCTTGTTTACAAACACAACCAAGGCCTGATTTCGATTCAGCTATTGAGGAAGGTTTAAAATTAGCCGAGCAATCTTTAAATGATGATCCCTCCATTATTTGTTTTCCGGAATATTGTGGTGGATTAAAAAGTAAGAATGGACGATTTATTCCACCTCATACTGAGGAAGATAATCACCCATTTTTAATAAAATTTAAAAGTTTCGCTCAAAAAAATAATGTATGGATATCTATTGGTTCAATAGCTATTTCATATAACAGTAAAAAATATTTTAATCGTAGTATTTTACTTAATAATGAAGGTGAAATAACACATAGATACGATAAGATTCATCTTTTTGATATTGATTTAGGTGATGATGAAAACAAATTTTTGGAAAGTGAAACTGTCAATCCAGGTAATCAATCTTCAATAGCTAAAACACCATTTGGAATTTTTGGTTTTTCTGTATGTTATGACTTAAGATTTGCTCAATTGTATAGATCTATGGCGAAGCAGGGATCTGAAGTTTTGATGGTTCCTTCTGCATTTACAAAAAAAACTGGAGAAGCACACTGGCATGTCTTAAACAGAGCCCGAGCTATTGAAAATGGAGCATTTGTTATTTCTGCGTGTGCTACAGGTTCGATTGATGGCGGTGGAGAGTGTTATGGACATTCTCTTGTGATTGATCCATGGGGTAATGTTTTAGCTGATGGAGGAGTAGGCTCTAGAGTTGTATCTGCAAAAATAAATCTTGCCGATGTTAAAGATACGCGTGAAAAAATTCCTAGCTTGAAACATGATAGAGATTTTAAACTAAAAATAATAGATGCAACCAAGGAAATCTGATGATTAGGAATAATTTTTATGAAAATAATACACGATCAGTGCTTCCTAGCGAGCAGGAAAAATTTGTTAAATTCCAGTGTCGTGCGAGACAAATGATCATGCGTGATAATTTTGGAAAACCTGATGACTCAATTATGCCTAATTTGTATTTGGACAAACAAAAAGAGCCAATTTGTAAGATTATAACTCTTATTCATAAATTACCTGAATTTTCCCTTTTAACTGAATTAAAGCATATTGCAAAAAAAACTAACGATCCTTCTCAAAGAAGAGAACAAGCAATTAGGTTATTGTCATCTTCATATTATCAGAAAAATAAAGAATTTTCAGACATATTAACTGCTACTTTTACTCCTGAATCTGAAATAGCAAAGACATTAATTGAAAAAGGGGTTTGCAGGCTATTATTTGAAGCCTTTTCACATAGATTTGACGTTAAATTTAACGTAATTCAGTTGGAAAAGTCAGAATTTTTATATCACTCAACAATATCACATAATCAGCTTTTTAATATTAATATACATCCTGAAACTATAGTTTTAAGTTTTTGCCCAAAATGGAATGATTTTTAAGGGAGTTATTTTAAGTAAGTAATTGACTTTTAAAAAAAAATTTAACACTATTTTAATGGGGGAGTAATAATGAAAAAAAAAGTAGGTATAATTGGAGCTGGTCCGTCTGGACTTTCCCAACTAAGGGCTTTTGAAAGAGCTCAAAGCAAGGGAAATGATATTCCAGAAATAGTTTGTTTTGAAAAGCAATCTGATTGGGGGGGGTTATGGAATTACACCTGGCGAACTGGCGTTGATGAAGCCGGAGATCCTTGCCACGGATCAATGTATCGATATTTGTGGTCAAATGGCCCTAAAGAAGGTTTGGAATTTGCTGATTATACTTTCAAAGAACATTTTGGTAAAGATATTGCCTCATACCCACCAAGATCTGTATTATTCGATTACATTAAAGGCCGACTAGAAAAAACAAATTTTAGAGATAAAATTCGTTTTAATACTATAGTACGTGATGTAAGATATCATGAGAATAAAAATCAATTTGAAGTAGTTTCTAGAGATACAAAAAAAGATACTGAAGTAACAGATTTTTTTGATTATTTAGTAGTTGCAACTGGGCATTTTTCTACTCCTAATGTTCCATTTTACGAAGGTTTTGATAGCTTTAATGGTAGGATACTGCATGCCCATGATTTTAGAGATGCAAGAGAATTTACAAACAAAAATATTTTAATTTTGGGAACAAGTTATTCCGCAGAGGATATTGGTTCACAATGTTGGAAATATGGATGTAAATCAGTAATTGTCGCTCATAGGACTGCACCAATGGGTTTTGATTGGCCTGAAAACTGGAAAGAAGTTCCCGCATTGGTAAAAACTGTGGGTAATAAAGCATTTTTTAAAGACGGAAGTGAAAGTGAAATCGATGCAATTATACTGTGTACCGGTTATCAGCATCATTTTCCATTTCTACCAGATGATTTGAGACTCAAAACTGCAAATAGACTTGCAACTGCTAACTTATATAAAGGGATTGTTTGGACTAAAAACCCTAGATTATTCTACTTAGGGATGCAGGATCAATGGTACACTTTCAATATGTTTGATGCACAAGCTTGGTATGCAAGAGATTTAATACTAGGAAAAATTAAAATGCCAAATTCCTCTACATTATACGCTGACCCTATTGAGAGAGAGAAAATGGAAGATGCTTTAGAGGATGATTATGCCTGCATTAGATATCAAGGTGATTATGTGCGTGAACTTATATCAGAAACAGATTACCCTGATTTTAATGTCGATGCAGCAAATGAGGCCTTTTTCTTATGGAAAAAACATAAAAAGAAAAATATTATGACTTTTAGAGACCAAGGAGGATTTACCTCGCCGATGGATAGTTCAGTTTCTCCATCTTATAATAAACCATGGAAAGAGGAACTTGATGATAGAATGGAAGTTTATTTGAAATGAGGCTTATTAGTTTAATATTGGTAAAAAGAATTGAGCAGAAATTATATTTAAACTTAAACTTAGCAAAAAGGGAGAAGAAAAATGAAACATAGTTTTTTAGTACTAAGAGCTAAATTTATAGCTTTATGTTTTTTTATTACGGCATTATTTTCAGCTTCAGCCAATGCTGACAGTAGTGGTGTGATAAAAATTCCTACTCACAACTGGTCAAGCCAATTGGTAGGAGCTGAAGTAGTTGGTGAACTTTTTAAAATGGTTGGTGAAAAAATTGAGTATGTATCAATGGATAGTCAAACCGTATATCAAGCTATGGCAGATGGGGATATTGATATAGTTCATGAAGTTTGGGAAGGAGCCTTTGGTGCATCATTTGATAAAGCTGTAGCAACTGGTGGTGTTATAGATTTACTAACTCATGATGCTGTAACTCGTGAGGATTGGTGGTACCCAGTTTACATTGAAGAAGTTTGTCCTGGATTACCTGATTGGGAAGCCTTAGCTAAATGCTCTGATATGTTTGCAAGGGCAGATTCAGGTGGAAAAGGTGTTTTTATTGGAGGACCAGTTGATTGGCTAAAGCATGATGCAGAAAAGGTAGAAGCTTTAGGTATGAATTTTGTTGTCAGGAACGCAGGTTCAGCAGGTGCAATATGGGCGGAATTGGATGCAGCTGTAGCGCAAAAAAAGCCAGTGGTAATATTTAATTGGTCACCAAACTTTATTGGAGCAAAATATGAAGGAAAATTTGTTGAATTTCCTAAACATGATCCAAAATGCACTTCTGATGCATCATGGGGGGTAAATCCTAATGCTTTGTATGATTGTGGTAACCCAGCCAACGGTTATTTGAAAATTGGAGTAAATAAAGATTTTGAAAAAAATCATCCTAAGGCTTTCAATATTGCTAAGCAGATGAATTTTTCAGGCCCAGATATAGATAAAATGGCAAATTATGTTGATACTGATGGTATGGAAATTTCTGAGGCTGCTCAGCAGTGGTTGAAAGATCACAAATCAAAATGGGAAAAATGGATTAAATAAATTTAATTTATTTATCACAATAATATGCCGATTGGACTTTTGGGCCAATCGGCATTACTAAGTTTTAATTAAATAGAAAAATGCCAAAAAACTCCAAAGCCATATCTTGTAAAAATGTTTGGAAATTATACGGATCAAATCCGTCAAAATATCTCGCAAGCAAAAATTTTAATCCCACTATAAAAGATCTTAAGGAGTCACAATATATTCCTGCAGTCTTTAATGCATCAATTGATGTTTATGAAGGGGAAATACTAGTTATTATGGGTCTTAGTGGTTCTGGTAAATCAAGTTTAGTCAGATGTATGACTAGATTAATTGAACCAACGAGTGGTGAAATATATTTTGAGGGCTCAGATTTACTAAAAGCAACAGATAAGGAGTTAATAGAAATTCGGCGACACAAAATGGGCATGGTTTTCCAGAACTTTGCGTTGATGCCTCACAGAAATGTGTTAGACAATATTGCTTTTCCTTTGGAAGTTCAGGGTATTAGCAGAGAGAAAAGAGAGAAAAGAGCTTTAGAAATTATTGATCTAGTTGGACTTCAGGGCAGATCAAAATATTATCCTAGAGAGTTATCGGGAGGGCAACAACAAAGAGTGGGATTAGCAAGATCTTTGGCTGTTGAACCTAATATTTGGTTTTTGGATGAACCTTTTTCTGCGCTAGATCCACTCATTAGAAAAGAAATGCAGAATGAATTTATCCGACTTCAAAACCTTCTTAATAAGACAATAGTATTCATAACTCATGATTTTGATGAAGCAATTAGATTGGCTGATAGAATTGCGATTATGTATGAAGGTAAAATTGTACAGATCGGTAGTGCAGAGGAATTAATAACAAATCCATCAAATGATTATGTAGCAGAATTTACTAAGGATATACCGAGAGCAAAACTTTTATCTGTAGGATCTATTATGAAAACTACAAAAAAACTTAAGGAAAGTACTTTAAAGGTAAATAAAAGCGACAAAATTTCATCTGTAGCGCCTAAAATAATCTCATCTAATTCTGTTGCAACTGTTGTAGATGATAATGGAGATGTATGTGGTGAATTAACAAAAGACCAAATTATAGAAATTCTGTTTAGTGATAAAGAAAACCATGAATAATATAATTTTTGAGAGATTTAAAAATTATTGGTTCATTTATCCTTTTATCCTTTTGTGGATTATTAAACCCTTTCTACCTGAATGGGGGGTTGTACCACCAAAGAGTTGTTTAGGAGGATGTGGAACAATAGAGGGTATGATTCCATTTGTGCAATGGGTGAATAATTTAATAGATATCTTAAGAAATTATGAAATCTTTGGTTTTTTTACCTTTAGAGAATTTACACGCTCTATTGCAAATTTAATTGACATTCCTTTAGATTTTACAGAAGCATTACTTTATAAAGGTTTTAATACAATTCCTTTGGGTCCAATGCCTTGGGTAATGATTTTAGGTTTAGTGATTATTTTAGGTTTATATCTAAGAGGTGTAAATCTAGCAATTTTGGGCGGAGCTTGTGTTATGTATCTCGCGATTTTTAGCTTAAGGGGTATTTGGACGCTTTCTATGAAGACATTAGCAGCAATTGCAGTTTCAGTTCCATTGGCAGTTATAATTGGAATTTTATTAGGTATACTAGGAGCTAAATTTAAAATTGCAGAGAGACTGTTAAATCCTTTACTCAATATTTTGCAATCTTTACCACATTTTTCATATCTGATTTTGGTAGCAATATTTTGTGGGGTAGGAGCCAAAGCTGGAGTCATCGCTACAGTTATTTTTGCGTTCCCTCCAATGACAAGATTAACTATTTTAGGGTTAAAAGAACTTTCTTCTGAAATCATTGAAGCGGGTAGAATGAATGGTTGTAATAAATGGCAAATGCTTTTTAAAGTTGAATTACCAGGTGCTAGATCCTCCTTAATGCTTGGAATAAATCAAGTAATCATGCAGTGCTTGGCTATGGTAGTAATTGCTTCTTTTATTGGTCAACCAGGTTTAGGTCATGATCTTTTAGCACGTTTGCAGAATTTGCGGTTGGGTCAAGCATTTGAAATAGGAGTTGCAGTTGTATTTATAGCGATTACTTTAGATCGCTATAGCCAAGCTTTAGTTCTCAAGGAACCCAAAAGAAAAATAGAAGGTGTATTTTGGAAAAGAAACCCTTATCTTTTTAGTGCTCTTATTATTGTGGTTTTTTCTATTATTTTAAGCTTACTAACAGCCGCAGCAATACAATTACCAAAAGAGTATACTATTTCTATTTCAGGATATTTAGATTGGGGAATAAAATTCATAACTACATCTCTTTTTGTTCCTTTAGGAATTTTTAGAGATTTTTTGTTGGTATACTTTTTTATGCCAACAAAAGCAATGTTTCAATCCATGCCTTGGGTTGCTGTTATAGTTTTAGTTGGATGTGCTGGATGGAAATTAGGAAAATTCAAATTGGCAATGACTGTAATGTTTTTTATTTTTTTAATAGCTGCATCTGGATATTGGGTTAGAGCAATGATTACTCTTTATATGGTATCTGTTGCGATGATAATAAGTGTGGGATTTGGAGTACCAGTTGCAATTTGGGCTTCTAGAAAAAAAAGTACTACTAAACTTATTCTTAACATTTGTGATACTTTTCAAACTTTTCCCTCATTTATTTATTTATTACCAGCTGTGATGCTTTTTCAAATAAGCGATGTTTCAGCCATTTTTGCAATTGTGGTTTATGCCAGTATTCCCATAACTAGGTATACAATTTTTGGGTTAAGAAATGTTCCTTCCCAAATTATAGAGGCAGCGAAAATGTCAGGTTGTAGTGAGTCTCAAATATTGTGGAAAGTTAGAATGCCTTTAGCTTTTCCTGAAATTCTATTAGGAATTAATCAAACTTTGATGTTTGCACTATTTATGGTTATGATCGCTGGATTTATTGGAACAGTTGATTTATCACAAGAGATTTTTAGGGCATTATCATTTAACGACGGTGGTAAAGGCTTAGTTATAGGTTTATGTGTCTCTTTAATTGGATTAACTGCTGATAGACTGCTGGTAGAGTGGTCAAATATAAAAAAGAAAGAATTTGGACTAATTAAGTAGTAAAATTTTCTAAAGGAAAATTTGAATAATGGATAAGTTAAATGATTTAAGAAAAGTTGCTAATATTAACAACTTAAATTGGGAATTACTTGAACAACCAGGACTACCAGATGAAAATGTTTGGTGGTTCAATCTAAGTTATGATCCTAAATCTGGTCAAGGTTCATATCTTTATAAAATGGGTCCTAATTCTAGGTCAAATCCTCACGAGCATCAAGGTCCTGAGGAGTTTTTTATGTTAAAAGGAGATCTAGTTGACAATGATGGATATATCTACAAAGAAGGCGATTTCGTATCTTTAAGTGGAGGATCAAAACATTATAGCCACTCACCTTCAGGATGTGTAATTGTAGTTACGCATAGAGGCAAAGTCGTAGATCTTGATAAGGAAGAAATGTAATGGGTTTAATAGACATTATTGAAAAACCTATGATTTCTGGGTCTAACAAATTTCCTGGTTTGCCATTATTACCTCATGGCATAGAAAGGTATGTAGTACCTGGATGCGGAAGTAGAGGTTTAGAAATCAATAAAGGGGATGAAATAACCATAGTTGATAAGGAAGGTCTTCAACTAGGAGAGTTAGTTTTTTTTAATCCTTTAGGTATTTCAGATGCATCTATATTAGGAGCAAAGAGTTCAGGAAAACCAGAGTTTTTAATTAAGCTTTTATCTACAGGGGATCAATCAGGTCAGAAAGTTCTTGATGCACTCTCAAGGTCAAATTTTGACATTAATAATGCAGATGCTATTAGGGTTTTCCAAGATGGTTCAAAGCCAGGTGATACAGAAGAATTTGTTGCCTCTTCAGATGGGTTATTGATTGTAGCTGCAACTGGTGAACATATGTTACCGGAAGCACAAAATGTCCCTACCGAATTGATCGTCTATATAAAACGATTAAATCCTGGATTTGCAAAAGGTGGATTATTACCGCCAGATCCTCTTTCTGACCCAATAATAGATAAAAATATTTTGCCTGGAGAAGCAAAATCTTATCTCGTAAAAGAAGGACAATATATTCAAATTTTAGATGTTCAGGGTAGGGAATGCTCTGATTTTCAAGCTTTTAGTCTTAGTCAATTAGATAAAGGTATCGAACGTGATATTGACCCTACTACCACAAGGAGTTTAATGGGATCTCTTTATCCTAGTCCAGGTATTTTTTCTAAATATTGGACTTTAGATCATGAGCCTTTAGTAGAAATTATTCAAGATACTTGTGGTAGACATGATACCTTTGGTCTTGCATGCACTGCAAGATACTATGAGGATTTGGGTTATCCTGGGCATATTAATTGTTCAGACAATATGAATATAGATCTATCACAATACAATATTAA
This sequence comes from uncultured Alphaproteobacteria bacterium, assembly GCA_902578545.1. Lineage (GTDB taxonomy): Bacteria > Pseudomonadota > Alphaproteobacteria > Rhodobacterales > Rhodobacteraceae > CACIIZ01. The sequence goes on along the minus strand of CACHDI010000005.1, from coordinate 44,328 downwards.
ACCAAGAGGTGGTTGGCCAGCTATAAACTTTTTCTTTAATACAATGCTTGACGATACAAATAACCTTGGGATGGATGAACCGTGGTCAAGGCCTGGTGATTATGTATTACTCAAAGCTTTGACTGATCTTGTGTGTATTTCTACTGCATGTCCTTGTGATGTAGATCCAGCAAATGGCTGGAATCCTACTGATATTCAAGTAAGAACATATTCAAAAGATTTATATTTCAAAAAGTCCATTGGTTGGAGAAAAACAACGGAGGCTGATATGGAACAAACAAAGCAAACAGGTTTCCATTCTTCTTTTTCAAATTATACAAGAAACTTCACTGAGTATAGTGGTTACTGGCTTCCAAATAATATGACAAATTATGGTGTCATAAGTGAATACTGGGCCTGTAGAGAGAAGGCAGCAATTATGGATCTATCTCCTTTAAGAAAATATGAGGTGACTGGGCCAGATGCAAAAGAATTAATGCAAAATTGTGTAACTAGGGATATGGAGAAGATTTCAGTTGGTCAAGTTGTCTATACTGCTATGTGTTATGAGCATGGAGGGATGATTGACGATGGTACAGTTTTTCGCTTAGGTGATAATAATTTTAGATGGGTTGGTGGTAATGATTTGAGCGGTATATGGCTACAGGAACAAGCAAAAAAAATGCAAATTGATGCATGGGTTAGAAATTCAACAGATCAACTTTGCAATATTGCACTTCAAGGACCCAAAAGTAGGGAAATTCTTGAAAAAGTAATTTGGACTGCTCCATCACAACCAAATATGAATGAATTACAGTGGTTTCGATTTGCAGTAGCTCGTCTCAACGATTTTCATGGTCCGTCCTGTGTAGTTAGCAGAACTGGTTACTCAGGTGAGCTTGGATATGAAGTTTTCTGTCATCCCAAAGATGCTGAAGAAATTTTTAAGAAAATTTGGAAAGAAGGACAAAGTTTTGGTTTAACTCCTCTAGGTCTTGAGGCATTAAATATGTTAAGAATTGAAGCAGGTTTAATTTTTGCAGGTTATGAGTTTAATGATCAAATTGATCCTTTTGAGGCTGGAATTGGGTTTACTGTTCCTCTGAAGTCAAAAAAATCTGATTTTATTGGTAGAAGTGCATTAGAAAAAAGAAAAATGAATCCACAAAAAAAATTGGTTGGCTTAGATATTAAAGGTGGTTTAGTACCAAATAGTGGGGACTGTATTCGAATTGGTAGAGCTCAAGTAGGAGAAATAACTTCGGCTACAAAATCACCTTATTTAGACAGAACAATCGCGCTTGCCAGAATAGTAATTGAGCATTCTGAACTGGGAACAGAACTTGAAATTGGTCAGTTAGACGGTCACCAAAAAAGAATACCTGCTAAGATAGTAAGGTTTCCACATTTTGATCCAGAAAAGTTGAGAGTTCGGGGTAATTATAATTAAAAAAGCGAGGTTTCACAAACCTCGCTTTTTATCATAGTTAAATCTTATTTATTATATTTATCATTTTCAATCATTTGTCCGTAAATTAAAAATACGATACAAATAATAATAGCGATAATTGTATAAAAGAGTGGCATCGAAGAATTTGCTCCCATGAACATAGCTCCATCAACAACACTCCAGTCTGCTTTATCGTAAGGAAATCCCATTTTAATATCCTTTCTTTTCTAATTATAATTATTCAGCTGGTTGAGCTGATGCAGGTATACCTTCTGGAAAGGCTTGCGCAGGTACTTTTGTAGTATCTAAACCAGCAATTTCTGCAGCTTCAGGAGTTCTCAACATCCCAAGGCCACTTAAGCACAGTGAAAGAATATACCCAGGGATAAATCCACATAGTGAAGTCACAATTGCTCCAACCAATTGTCCCAAAATTGAAACTGTTGGTGCATTCTCAATAAATAATGCTGGATATCCTTGAGCAAAAATCCCAAACACAACCATTCCATAGACACCTATTGTTCCATGAACGGTAACTGCACCCACTGCGTCATCAATACCAAAAGACTCTAACATCTTTGCTGCAGGTCTTAATAAAAGGCCAGCTACGATAGCTACAATAAATGCTAATGCAGGAAAATAAATATCTAAACCTGAAGCTACTGAAATTATACCTGCAAGAGCTCCCGACATCATCCAAAAAGGATCTCTATTCAAAAGCCAAGCACCTATAATTCCACCAGCAATACCCATTAATATATTGAAAGATAAAGCAGACAAATTCATTGGAGTACCGTAAATGGTAGTACCAGTATTTGCAGTCCAACTCCAACCTTCTCCTGGTAGGATCATACATGCCATTAAAAAGCCCCAAAAGCCTACAATAATGAGCATTAATCCAGTGGCTGTAAAAGGCATATTATGACCTGAAATATCATTAGCTGTACCATCTGCATTGAATTTACCTATTCTCGGACCAAGATTTATAAGCACACCTAATGCAAAGAAACCAGCAACAGCATGTACTACTCCAGCAGCACCAAAGTCATGAAAACCAAATGCAGTTACTAACCATCCGTCGGCATGCCATCCCCAAGCAGCTGCTACTACCCAAGCAAATGCTCCTAGTACAACAGCTAGAATTACAAAACCAACAGTTTGAATTCTTTCTATTACAGATCCAGACATAATGGATGCAGTAGTTGCAGCAAAAAGAGCAAAAGCACCCCAAAATACTCCAGATGCATTGTCTGCAACATTAGGTCCCATGTATTGAGCAGATTCTCCCCATCCCCAAGCTATGGCGTCAGCATACTCTTTTCCTGAAATTTCCATAGGACCAGTGGATAGACTTATTCCTGTTGGAAATGCCCAATAAACCCACCAGCCAAAGAAATAAAAGGCAGGTATAACAAAAGCGAAAGCTAGAATATTTTTTACTCCAGACGATAGCACATTTTTTACTCTTGTAGCGCCCATTTCATAAGCAAGAAATCCTGCATGAATAAGTACCATAAGAGGTATTGTTAAATAATAATATGTTTCTGCAAACATAGTGTTTGTTACTTGTGAGCTTGCCTCGAGCTCAGCAATTTTAGCTGTTAATTCAGCAATTTTTTCTTCCATTCTATTCCCCCCTTCAGTTTGTTGTCTGTATGAAATATGAATGTATTTGGATTAAAACATTAATTAAAAAAAAAGGTACACAAAAATGAACAAAATAGACCAAAAATAGACCAAAAAAACCTTTTTTTATCCCAATGGAATTTTTTCATTAATTAAAGTATCAATTATTAAAAATTTTTATCAATCTAACCATTAATTAAAATAGGAACTTAGTAAGTATGATAGAAATTACGTTTGGATTTGTAGCGGCAATTTGTTGGGGACTGCACGACTTTTTAGTTCGTTTTATAGTAAATAAAGTTACTATTTTTTCCGCATTATTATGTACCAATCTATTTGGTATTTTATTTCTTGCTGGTTCTTTCTTTTTAACTGAACAAAATTTTATCCTTAGTGAAACTTTTATTTTAGTTTCTATTATTTATGGTATTCTTTTTTTAATAGCTACATATGGTTTGTACATGGCCTTTGATCGTGGTCCTGTTTATGTAGCAGCTCCAATTATTTGTTCATATCCCATTTTATCACTAATTTATGCTGCTGTTTTAACTACATCACCAAAACCTCATCAATGGTTACTAAGTTTAATTGTTGTTTTTGGAATTTTTTTGACAGTTTATACTAAAAAAGAAAATATGGACAAAGTGAAAACTGTAAAATTAGAAACTATTTATTGGTCTATTTTATCTGCAGTATTTTTTTCATTATCATTTCAGTTAGGTCAAAACCAAATTATTAATTCCAATGAAATTATATCTAATCTTATAGCTAGAACTTCATCTATTATGGTTATAGTTTTTTTATTTGCAAATCATATCAAGTTTAAATCCATAAAGCTTAATTATATAATAATCCTCATTTTAATGGGAGTTGTTGATACCTTAGCACTTTTAATAATGGTATATTCTGGAAATTTTAATCACCCAGAGTTTTCTTCAGTATCAGCCTCTACTTTTGGATTAATAACTATTCTTTTAGTTTGTTTTTTTTACAAAGAAAAACTTAATTTTATCCAAATGTTGGGAATTAGCTTAGTATTTAGTTCTATTGCAATTCTAACTTTAAGTTAGCAATTTCAGTTGCAATAAGATTATTTTATAAATAGATTAGTTAAGAATATATTGTAAGGCATTAATATTCGTATTCTAGAAAAAATTTATCGTCATCCAATCAAAAGTATTGGTGCTGAATTATTGGAAAAAGTTTCTCTTTTTTCTGGAAAGACTATGCCTGGAGATCGTGTTTGGGCTTTAGCTCATGATAAAACTAGAATTCCAAATTCTAAAAAAGAGTGGATACCTTGTAGTTCTTTTTTGAGAGGATCAATAGCACCATCTTTTATGGCAGTTACATCATCATATAATGACAGTAATGGTACAATTACCCTGATGCATCCTAGTTTAGAACAATTAACTTTTAATCCTAATAATAAAGAAGAGTTAAACCTTTTTTTAAAATGGATTAAACCTTTATGTCCTTCTCAAGGCCCAAGTCCAAATGAATTATACAAGGTTGGAGATAGAGGATTAACAGATACCGAATATCCTTCAGTCTCTTTATTATCTATTGAATCACTTAAGGAACTATCTAGTAAAATTGGTTCAAAATTGGATACCAAGAGGTTTAGAGGTAATTTATGGTTGAGTGGTGGAAAACCTTTTGAAGAATTTGATTGGTTGGGACAAGAAATTGTGATTGGTAGCGCTAAATTTAAGATAATTGAGCCAATAGAAAGATGTAATGCAACAAAAGTAAACCCATTAAATGGGGAAAGTGACATCGACACACTAAATGCTTTAAATACATATTATGGACACCAAGATTTTGGAGTTTATTGTGAAGTTATAACAGGTGGATCTATTGAAAAGGGTAATCAACTTATATTTTGCTAGCCAAATTTTAAAATTAAATATCCATGGTATTTTCAATTTCCCATTCTGATAAATGATTAGTGAATTTGTTCCACTCCTGATTTTTTAACTTAATAAAAGCATTAGAAAATTCTAGGCCAAGCTTATTTTTTAATTCAGAATTATTTGAAAATTCTCTTAAAGCATCCATCAAATTCGAAGGTAATTTCTCTACTTTATTTTCAGTTTCTTTATCAGTATAGATATCGTTGTCATACCTCTTACCTGGATTTAATTTTTTTTCGATACCAATTGTTCCCGCAGCTATAATAATTGCTTGCAGAAGGTATGGATTGGTCGACCCATCGGGAAGTCTCAATTCAAACCTGCCTGGACCTGGGATACGTACCATATGTGTTCTGTTGTTCCCGCTCCAAGTAATAGTATTTGGTGCCCAAGTTGCACCAGATTGGGTAACCGGTGCGTTAATTCTTTTATAAGAATTTATTGTTGGATTTGTGATTGCAACTATTGATTTAGCATTTTTCATAAGTCCACCCAGAAAGTTAAAGCCATCATCAGATAAACCAAGGTCTACTTTTTTATTCTCAAATATATTCTTCTTTCCTGCCAAGTCCCATACCGAAATATGAGCATGACATCCATTTCCAGTTAAATGCGAAAAAGGTTTAGGCATAAATGTTGCTCTTAGTCCGTGTTTTTCTGCTATAGACTTAACCATAAATTTAAAGAAAGAATGTTTATCTGCTGTTGCCAGGGCATCATCAAATTCAAAGTTCATTTCAAATTGACCATTAGCATCTTCATGATCATTTTGGTATGGTCCCCATCCTAACTTTAGCATTGAATCACAAATTTCTTTTATTACATCATATTTCCTCATTACCGCTTGTTGGTCATAGCAAGGTTTTTCAGCATTATCATATTCATCAGAAATTGCTGAGCCATCTCTTTTAATAAGGAAAAATTCTGCCTCTATACCTGTTTTAACTCTAATTTTTTTTGTATTGGCCTCGGTAATTAACTTTTTCAAAACATTTCTTGGTGCCTGTAGTACTTCTTTACCTTCCATAACCAAGTCAGATGCTAACCATGCAACATCTGGTTGCCATGGAAGCTGAATAACACTTTTAGGGTCAGGTATAGCCAACATATCTGGATGAGCAGGAGTCATATCCAACCAAGTTGCGAAACCTGCAAAACCAGCACCATCTTTTTCCATTTCTGAAATAACTTGGGAAGGTACTAATTTTGCTCTTTGTGCTCCAAAAATGTCAGTGAATGAAATCATAAAATATTTAATCTTATTTTTTTTAGCATATTCTTTTAATGATTTTCCCATTTTCTAATCTCCATACCCTATTGAATTTTTACTTCATTTGACTAATTCTAATTATCTTAGAATCAAATAATCTACATTAATAATCCATAAAGAACTAAGGTTTTCAATGGCTGAAAAAAATTTAGTACTAATCGGTGGTGGGCACTCACATATTTTATTAATGAAAAAAATGGGGATGAAGCCTATTAAAGGTTTAAATATTACCTTAGTTACGCCTGATCCTGAATTAGTATATACTGGTATGTTACCAGCCGCAATTTTAGGTGCTTATAATTATGATCAAATCAAAATCGATTTAATCCAACTTTCAAAATTCGCAAAATGTAAAATTGTATTTTCATATGTAAATAAAATTAATTTAGAAAGGAAAGAAGTATACTTGGGGGAAAGAAATCCCCTAGAGTTTGATGTGCTATCAATTGATATTGGTATTAATTATCAATTGACAAACATCCCCGGTTCAGAAAAATTTTCAATTCCAGTAAAACCTTTTGACAAATTTATTCATAATTGGAGCAAATTTCTTTTAAATTTAAAAGCACCATTAAGTGTTCCTAAAGTATCCATCATTGGTGCAGGAGCCGCAGGATGTGAATTAGCACTTTGTGTAAATTATAAAATTAAATCATTAGGATTTAATCCTAAAATTTATTTAATTGACAAAAATGAAATCGCAGGAAATCTACCAAACAGGGCAAAAAATAGAATATTAAAACTCCTTGATGAAAATAATATCATTCTAAGAAAAAACATAAGTATATCCTCTTTTACTAAAGGTAAAATACATTGTGAAGATGGTGAAATCATTTCAAGTGATTTTATATTGAGAGCAACTGGTGGAATACCTCAAAACTGGTTATCAAACACAGATTTAAATCTTGAAAAAGGCTTCATAAGTATCAACCAATGCTTACAAAGTACATCACATGATTTTGTATTTGCCTCTGGAGATTGTGCATCTTTAGTTAATAATCCAAATCAAAAAGCAGGTGTTTTTGCTGTAAGAGCGGCACCTTTCCTATATCGAAATATTAAGAATTATATTTCTTCAAAAAAATTAATTAAATACAATCCTCAAAAAAACTTTTTGCAAGCCCTTACCATCGATAAGAAAAAAGCTCTTTTGTTTTGGGGAAATTTTTCAATTTATGGAATCTTTCCTTGGTTATTTAAAGATTTTGTTGATAGGTCTTTTATAAAGAAATTTTACATAAAGAATTCTATGAATTCCTTATCTAAAGAAAAATATAGAGAACAAAAGCAGGAGTTATGTGGAGCATGTGGTGCAAAAGTAGGGAATAAAGTATTAGAAAATGCTTTGGAAAAGTTGCCAAAAAAAGTTAACAGGATGATGAATAAAATTGGTGATGACGCAGCAATTGTTAACTTAAAGCAGGGAAATCATGTATTAACCACTGATCATCTGAGAGAATTCTGTTCAGATCCTTGGACGATGTCTAGGATTACGGCAATTCATTCCTTGGGTGATATATGGGCAATGGGATCGGTCCCCTCATTAGTTCTTAGCCATATTATAATTCCAGATGTACCTTTAATTGATCAACAAAAATATCTAAACGATATTATAGATGCTGCAAATTCTGTTTTTAAAAAAGAAGGTGCAAGCATAATAGGTGGACACACTTCAAAGGGTAAAGAATTAACAATTGGTTTTACAATTTTGGGACACTCTAATAAAAACCCAATCACCCTTGATGGAGCTAACCATGGTGATTTAATTATCCTCACAAAACCTATAGGGACAGGTACAATCCTAGCTGGGGAAATGCAAGGTTTAGCAAAAGGTTTGTGGATTAAAAATGCACAAGAATGGATGATGAAATCTCAAGGTTCGATTATTAAATTCTTATCAAATAAAGTTACTTCAATGACAGATGTAACAGGATTTGGATTATATGGTCATTTAAAGAATATCTGTAAATCTTCAAATGTTTCAGCAATTTTAAGCTTAGATGAAATTCCAATTCTAGAAGGTGCCTTGGAATTATCTTTAAAAGGGGTCAGATCAACAATATTTGAAGATAACCTTCGCCAAGCTTATAGCGACCATTTAAATTTGGATAATAAAAAATGGCCATTATTATTTGATCCTCAGACTTCTGGAGGATTATTAGCCTCAGTTCCAAAGAAACATATTTTAGAAGTTCAAAAAAAACTTGAAATTTTAGGTCTAACTCATTCTGTAATAGGAAAAATTGTAAAAGGCAAAGCTACTATATCTTATTAGAAATTTCTAAAATTAAATTAGCTACTTCACTTACATTATTCTTAATATTTGGATCCAAGTGAATTTTTTGGATTTTTGATTTTTCATTGTAATTATTTGAATTTTTATATTTGGGGTCATAATGCATTTCTATTAGTTGTTTGGAAAGTGTAAAAAAATCTTTTTTTTCAATCAAATTTTTCCAACCAATTATTGTTTCATTTTTATGAAATTCTTTTAACAACTCAATTTTTTCCAAAAGCTTATTAGTATCTTTATATAATTCTGGATATTGAGTAGATAAAAATTTAGCTCTTGAAATATTATTAGAAGAAAGCTCAAAATGGGGTGAAGATTTCATTTTTTTCCATAATGCTGGAGGTATTTTTAAATAACCTATTTTACTAGACTCAGACTCAATAAAAATGGGCATTTCGGGATTGAATTTTTTCATTAGATTGTGAATTTCACTTTCAAATCTTTTTTGAGAGGGTTGTCCATTTGGTTGTGAACCAAATATTGATCCCTTATGATTTGCTAATTTTTCTAAATCAATGACTTGTGCACCTTTTTTGCTAAGTTCTTGAAGCATTAATGTTTTACCTGTGCCGGTATATCCAGAAATAATAAAAATATTGTGAAATAATTCGTCTTCATAAAGGTTTTTGACAACATTTTTTCTGTAGGATTTATAACCACCATCTAGAATATTTATATCCCACCCAATCTCATGTAGTACAATACCCAATGACTTTGATCTTTGTCCTCCTCTCCAGCAATAGATTAGTGCTTTCCAATTGTCATTTTTATTTGAAAGCAGTCCATCTAAATGTTTAGATATATTTTCTGAAATATATTTTGCTCCAATTTTCTTTGCTTCAAATTGGCTATTTTGTATATATATTTTTCCTACAACTTCTCTTTCAAAATCTGATAATACTGGGAGATTTATTGAATTAGGTATATGGTCCTCAGTAAATTCTTTTGGTGATCTAACATCGATTATAGTGTCAAAATTGACTTTGCTAATGCTTTCAAATTTACAATTTTTTAATTCCATTTTCTAATAAAGATTCTGAATCAATTTATCTTACTATGCTTTACACCATGATATATAAAAATTAAAATCTATTTTATGAACATATTGAATGATAAGATCGTTTTTATATCAGGATCTAGGTCAGGTATCGGTAGATCTACAGCTTTGCTTATTGCTAAAAAAGGTGCTCGGTTAATTTTACATTGTAAAAAAAAAGGTGATTGTAAGGATTTAATACAGGAAATTATTCAGAATGGAGGAAATGCAAAAGAGATAGTGGGTGATCTGTCTAGAGTATCGAAGATCCCAAATTTAGCAAAATCAATTATTGAAGCTTGGGGTGGTGTGGATGTCATGATTAATAATGCCGCCACGATTTTACCAATGTCTATGCTTGGAAATTTGGATATAGTTGAATTAGAAAAATCGATCAATATAAACTTAACGGCTCAATTAGCATTAATTTCAGAGCTATGGACAGTATTGTCTAACTCCAAAGCTAGGGTTATTAATATCCTTTCAGGAGCTTCTAATCATCCAAGAAAAGGATGGTCTAGTTATTGTGCTAGTAAAGCAGCGTTCCATATGATTACAAAACAGGTTAATTTAGAAGGTAAAGAAAGTGGTATTAAATGTTTTGGTTTTTCTCCAGGTCTTGTAAAAACAAAAATGCAGATGAAAATAAGGAAATCTAAAATCAATGAAATTTCTTTTTTACCTGAAAATAATATGATTGATCCTATCGAACCTGCAAAATGTATTTTATCAATTGCCTCTGGTAAATTTGATAATTTTGATAGAGATTTTTTGGATATAAGAGATAAAATATTTAAAAAAATTATCTCACAAGGAATATTTCAGTAATTGGTAGGAAATAAAAATGCAAATTGAAAAAATAATATTAGCAAAAAGACCTGTTGGTGAGCCTACATTTGACAATTTCAAACTTGAATTTTTTAACTGTCCTAAAATTAAAAGTGGAGAAATTTTAGTTAAAGTCAAATGGCTTTCATTAGATCCTTATATGCGAGGAAGAATGGACAATGTTAGATCATATGCCTCCCCTGTTGAAATTGGTGAGGCTATGGAGGGCGAATGTATAGGAGAAATAATTGTTTCCAAAAATGAAAGATTTGCAGTAAGTGAATTGGTTATAGGTAAGTTTGGGTGGGTTTCACATGCTATATCGAATGGGCATGGATTAAGGAAATTAAAAAGAACAAATATTCCTGAACAGACTGCTTTAGGTGTTTTAGGTATGCCTGGACATACTGCATGGACTGGGTTGAATAAGATTGCAAATGCGAAAAAAGAAGAAACAATTGTAATATCTGCTGCTTCTGGTGCCGTAGGTAGTTTGGCGGGTCAGCTTGCTAAAAAAAAGGGGTTGAAAGTTATCGGCATTGCTGGGAACGATCAGAAATGTTCATATGTTGTGAATGAATTGGGGTTTGATGGTTGTATTAACCACAATAATGTAACTAATACTAAAGAATTTAGTAATCTAATTAAATCATATTGTCCTAATGGAGTAGATATCTATTTTGAGAATGTAGCGGGCAAAACACTAGAGGCTATAATTCCCAATATGAATGATTTTGGTCGAATTGCGGTTTGCGGTATGATATCATGGTATTCTGGAAAGGGTATTGACCAAGCTATATCTCTCCCCAAACTGTGGCGAACAATTTTAGTCAGAAGATTAAGAGTAAATGGATTTATTATTTTTGACCATAAGGAAACATATCCTCAATTTATTGAAGAGGTATCTCCGTTAATTCAAAAACAAGAAATCATATATAAAGAAGATATAAAAGCTGGTTTATCAAATGCGCCTTCTGCTTTTATTGATTTGTTAAATGGCCGTAATTTTGGTAAGTTGCTTGTAAAGGTCAGTGATTAACTTCTTAACAAAACTCTGGCATAACTTCCTCAATAAACAATTTTAAAGATTTCTTTTGCTCTTTGTGGCCTAATCCCATACTTGCATAATATATAAATTCATCGACTCCTAAATCTTGATATAATTTAAGCTTTCTTATTATTTCTTCAGGATTACCAAAAAGTAGATTTTTTGTGAGCATATCAGGGTCGTACTGTTCCCTACCTTCTAATTCATTCAGTGGAATTTGTTTTGTAAAGCCATTTTGAACATCTCCAAGATTTTTGAATAAATTTTCAAATTGTCCCAACACTGTTCTTATCGCATTTAAGGCTTTCTCCTTATCTTCATTGTTTGTATAGACTGCAGCATGGCGCATCATTGCAAATATAGGCTTAAAATTCGATTTATTCACAGCGATTGCATCGTCTAATTGTTTTTTATATAGTTCAGCTTCTGTAAATGGTCTGGTAAGTGGCCATGACATAACATTACACTTGTTTTTAATTGCATAATCATAGGTTATTGGAGATCGAGCAGCCACCCAAATAGGGGGATGGGGCTCTTGTATAGGTTTAGGGCAAGAAGTTGAGGAAGGAAATTCCCAGAATTCCCCTTTATGTTCAACATCCCCTGACCATAATTTTTTTAACAATGGTAGCATTTCTTGCATATAACGCCATCCATCCTGTTGTTTTACATTTGGTTTCATTCTATCAAATTCTCTTTGATATGCTCCCGATCCAATACCAAATTCTAAACGGCCACCACTAATCAAATCTGTAAAAGCGGCTTCACCTGCAAGATTTATTGGATGCCAATAAGCTGCATTTACAACAGCTGTACCTAATCTTATCCTGTCTGTATGATTTGCCCACCAAGTTAATATTTGAAAAGGATTTGGTGCTATAGTCATTTCTATAGCATGATGTTCTGCTGCCCAAACAATATTAAAACCACCTTGATCAGCCATTTGAACCATATCTAGAGTATGGTTTTTAACATCTTCCATCTCAATGCTGTTATCCATACGTTCTAAATTCACAGCTAGTTGGAATTTCATTTAATATAGCCCCCCATTAATCGAAATTCTAATTTTATCGTATAATATTTTATCAATAGTGCAATTAATTTCTTTCTAAACACCTGCTGGATTGTCCTCTGTTCTTCCTAAAGAATTTAAATCAGAGTAGCGATCTCCAATTCTATGGTGAGGTCTTCCACTAGTTGCGGCTCCAAGAGCTGCGATAAGTTCATTACCTGCCGGGGCATCATTTATTGAAAATTGCACCGTTAAGTAATGTGATCGTCTTCCTGTATCATTTTTATCCATTAAGGGAATAAATACTGGAGTATTTGCAGGTCCTCTGACGTTTGTAAAACCAAGATAAGATTTAGCTTTAGCGGCCTCTCTAAGATAGTTTCCAAATTTTAATGTATGAATTAAAGCCGAAGCATGTTCGATTTCAGAATCTATTCCTGCAACTGCAGCTTTGCCATATGCTTCTATTTTATCTCCAGATCCAATATTGGCCACTAATTTTTCGGTAAGTATTTTTCCGATTATTGGTGAAATTCTATTTATTTCAGGTATTAAATCTTCAGTAAAGTTTTTACCATACCAAGGATTTTTTAAAACGGCAGCGACTCCTATCAACCTAAGATCATTTGGCGCTTTTTTTCCTCCTTCAACATTAATTATTTCTTCATAAGTGACTATTTTTCTTATATCTTCAATCATTTTATTCCCCCACATAAAAATAATTTTAAAAAACTTTTTTCACTTTACCTTTTTTTTCGTTTCCTTGATAAATACCAAATTGTCCATGATGATACTCATCGTGGTACCTCTTCATCATAGTTCTTTCAGCATTATTAATAATTTTCTCATACGGAATTTCATTGATATCAAAAGTTACAGTAGAAATATTTCCATTTCCAGAAAATTTCCCATGATAAAAAATCATATGAGAATTTTTTTCCTTATCTTCATAAACCGAATATAGGAAATCAAGTTTAAATTTTAAGTTCAGACCTTTTAAGTAATCTTCCAATCCTTCTAGATTTTTTTGACTATTTAATGACTTTGGTAGGGTAAGGTTTCTGTTTTTATCAGCAATAAAAAGTATTCTTTTTTTATTTTCTAAAATAGCTCCAAAATGGGTATTACTGTCATTATTAACCATGTCTATGAGTGACTTTTCAAAACCTATTGAAAAATAATCACCATCAAAATATCCTAACGGTTTGCCGTCCCTTATTCCAAAATCTTTGATACTTCCAATAATAATTGCGTGATCTCCAGCTTCCTGAAAATTCGTCTTTTCACATGAAAAATATGATAAAGCAGAGTCAATTATTGGTAATTCTTTAAAACCTTTTTTCCATTTTGTAATTTTAAATTTTTCCGAACTCTGAGATGAAAATAATCCTGCAGTAGATCTCTGGCTTTCGCTTAATACATTTACTGCAAAATATTTGCTATCTCTAAAAGTTGAATAACTTTGTGCATTTTTTGAAATGCAAACTAATAGTAATGGTGGATCTAGGGATACCGAAGTAAAAGAATTAGCCGTGAAACCTCTTGGTGTTCCATTTTCTTGTCTAGTAGTAACCAAAGTTACACCTGTTGCAAAAGAACCAAAAGCTTTTCTCAACTTTGAACTTTTAGATTTTTTAAATATATCTGATTTATGACCGAATATATTATCTTTATTATTTTCACCTAAACAAGGGGCAGATTTAAAATCAGGTTGAGGGAATTCACTGAAATTTAGAGGATTACCAGCTACTCTCCAAGGCTTAATTTCGTCGTCAAAAGGGATTTTAACTTTTCTTATCATAGAACGTTTTTTTACATGAGAATCTTTGAATATTTCCTCAGCAGTATTTAGAGGACCAAAGGGAACATTTCCACCAAGTAAACTTTCCAATTCTTTGTTAGTTTTGGTTATTGTCCAACTTTCCACAATTGAATTAAGCGATTTAGCATTATTTTGTCTAGATTCTATAGTTTCATATTTCCGATTATCTACTAATTCTTTGTTTCCAATAATATTAGTTAAAATTTTCCAGAAAGAATTATCAACAATACCTAATGCAATATGTCCGTCTTTACTTTTATATATCCCGAATGGAACTAGTAAGGGATGTCCGTTTCCTTCAGGCTTAGGAATTGAATTATCAAAGTCATATTGATAAATTATTCTTTCACAAAGACTTAAAACCGCGTCATACATAGACAGATCAATAAATTGCCCCTTAGATGTTTTTTCAGCCATACGTAAAGCAGAGATAATTCCAAATGACATCATTAGCCCAGAAAAAATGTCTCCTACACCCGGACCAACTTTAGTTGGAGTATTTTTATCTGGACCAGTAATGCCAATAATTCCCCCCATAGCTTGAGCAACAACGTCATATGAAGGCCAATATAGATAAGGACTTTTTCCAAATTGGGGATTTCCAAAACCACTGATGGCAGCATAAATAAGTCTATTGTTTATTTTCTTTAATGAATTAAAACCAAGTCCCAGTTTATCCATCACACCTGGTCTGAAATTTTCAACCAAAACGTCAGCTTTTTCTACAAGACTAAGAAATTTTTTTTTCCCATCCTTAGATTTTAAATCTATGACAACACTTTTTTTATTTCTGTTGAGGCTTACAAAATATCCTGACCATTTTTTTTCTAAATCTTCAGGTTTAAATGGACCAGTTTTTCTACTTGTATCGCCTGTTGGACTTTCAATCTTAATGACTTCAGCACCATGGTCTGCAAGCATCATTGTACAATATGGACCAGAAAGCATTCTACTTAAATCCAATACTTTTAAACCTGAAAGAATACCTTTTTTCATATTATTTTTTTTTAATATCTAAGAATTGGTTTAAAAAATCTTCTAAAATTTTTCCAAATTGTTTTGGATCTTCAACTAGTCCCATGTGCTTTAGATTTTTCATAATTATTAATTTACTATTCAGGCTTTCTTTACAAATTCTTTTACTCATATCTGGATTGTTACCAAAATCTTGATCTCCTGTAACCACTAAAGTTGGGCATGAAATTTTTTTTATAGGATTTATAATTTCATTGATATCATAAGCTAAAACTTTATAGATCTTTGAGTAAACAGAAGGATTATTTTTTAATATCCAATTTTTTATAAGCTTTATTTTTTTTGGTTTTGATAAAATATATTCATCAGAGAACCATCTTTTTATTGCATCATTTACGGTCGATTGTGGCCCTTTATTTTCAGCTTGTTTAACTCTTTTATCAATAGATTTCTGTTGTACTAGTGTTCTTTTATGAGGTGAATTTATAATAATAAGACCCTCCAAATTTTTTTCGAACATGTGTGCAAATTTACGTACTATCATTCCACCAAGAGAAAAGCCTACTAGAATTACTTTTTTATATCCAAGCTTTCTCATCAGAATTTTTATCTGATTTGCAAACATTGCTAATGATGGTTTAGAAGCTGGGTTTATACTTTTCCCATGTCCATATAAGTCAAATTTAAGTATATCAAATTTATTGTAAACATTACTTGGTAACCATTGCCACATTTGACAATTAAGACCAAAACCATGAACAAATATTACAAGTTTCCTATTTAAATTTCCATTGAATTCAAAATAAGTTCCTTTGGCATTATATTTTTTTTCTAACAACGATTTAAACTTCTCATTCAGGCTTGTAAGCTATTACTTCAATTTCAACTTTTACATCTACAAGAAGTTCATTAACGACTGCTGATCTGGCAGGGGGATCACTTTGGAAATAACGGCTATAAACTTCGTTAAAACCAGGAAAATCATTTTTATTACTTAACCATACCATTGATTTTACAATATCATTAAGTGTGCAATCAGCTAAACTTAGTGTTTTCTCAATGTCTTGGATTACAGCAACTGTTTGCTCTTCAATGGTCCCAGTTATCATAACTTTTCCGTCTTTCATAGGAACTTGTCCCGTGCAAAAGATATAATCCCCAGCCTTCACTGCCCTTGAAAGTGAAAGTTTTCTACCATCTATAATGATTGGATCTCCAAGTACTTTTTTTTTTGTCATTTTGTTATCCGACAATATTTAATTTGTTTAACTCTAATCAATTTCTGAATTATAATCAGTTTATTGATAAATCCAAATAAGAATCAATTATAATCTTATATTAGAGGTTTTATAATGACTGAAATAAAAAAATATAAAATGCTTATCAATGGTAATTGGACATCAGGTTCCGAAAATAAATTTTTTGAGAGCCTAAATCCCTATACTGGAGAAATATGGTCAAGCATACCAACTGCAAGTGTAAGTGATGTTAATTCTGCAGTTGAGGCAGCACATCACGCTTTTTCTGAAGGGCCTTGGTCAAAAATGACGCCTACTCAGCGAGGTTCTTGTTTGAGGAAATTAGCTGAGCTTTTAAGTGAAAAGTCCGAACCACTAGGAAAAACAGAAACCATAGATACAGGTAAAATGCTTAAGGAAACACGTTGGCAAGCTAAATATATTTCTGAATTCTTTCAATTTTATGCAGGTTGTGCAGATAAAATAAGTGGTGAAACTTTACCAATTGATAAACCAGATTTATTGGTTTTAACTGAAAGGGAACCTCTTGGTGTAATAGCAGCCATTGTTCCATGGAATTCCCAATTGTTCTTAGTTGCGGTGAAACTTGGTCCAGCTCTTGCTGCTGGAAATACAGTCGTTTTAAAAGCTTCAGAGCATGCTTCAGCGGCTATGTTAGAGTTTGGTGAATTAATTGCAAAGGCAGGTTTTCCTCCTGGTGTGGTAAATATTATTACTGGTCATGGTGATCCTTGTGGAAAAGAATTAACTTCTCATCCTCTAGTAGCACGTGTTTCATTTACAGGTGGTCCAAAATCAGCTCAAAATATAATTAACAACAGTGCTAATAATTTCGCTGAAGTATCATTAGAATTAGGTGGTAAATCTCCTTTTATTGTCTTTGATGATGCAAATATTGAAAGTGCAGTTAATGGATCTATAGCAGGAATTTTTGGAGCATCTGGTCAGAGTTGTGTTGCAGGCTCAAGACTATATCTTCATGAAAAAATTGCAGATGAATTTCTGCATAAGATGATGAATGTAGTTAATACAATTAAACTCGGTGATCCATTAGAAGAAGATACTCAAATGGGACCATTATGTACTCTAAATCAAATTGAAAATATTGAAAGAGAAATTGCTTTTGCAAGATCTGAAGGTGCTGAAATTTTATGTGGTGGAAAAAGACCTTCAAATCTAAAAGGTTTTTTCTTTAATCCAACAATTATTTCGTGTCCAAAACAAACATTAAAAATTGTAGATACAGAGCTTTTTGGGCCGGTTCTAAGTGTTCTTACCTTTAGTGATGAGCAAGAAGTAATAAAACTTGCAAATGATACCAAGCATGGGTTGGCAGCTGGAATTTTTAGTGAAAATAGTGCTCGTTCTCTTAGAGTAGCGAGGTCTGTTAGAGCTGGTATAGTTTGGGTAAATACTTATAGAGTTGTATCACCTATAGCTGAGTTTGGAGGATTTAAAGGATCCGGTTATGGTAGGGAAAGTGGATTTCAAGCAATGTATGATTACACGCGCCCAAAAACTATTTGGCTCAACACTTCAAATGAATCTATGAGTAACCCATTTGTAATGAGATAAATTAAATAAAAATTTAGTAGGAGTATATTGTGTCTAGTGGTGTGGAAGTCAAAAAAAATGGTAGAATTTTAGAAGTTTGTTTAAATAAACCAAAGGTAAACGCAATAAATGTAGAGATGAGTCAAGAATTAGGTAAAGCATTTGCAGAATTGAGAGATGATAAAGATCTTTGGGTGGGAATATTAACTGCTAAAGGTGAAAAAATATTTTCAGCTGGATGGGATTTGAAAGCAGTAAATTCTGGGGAAATGTCTTTAGAAAACTGGTGGGAAAATGCAGATTATGGTGATGGTGGTTTTGCAGGATTAACTGAAAATTGGAATTTGAATAAGCCTGTCATTGGAGCTTTAAACGGATTAGTTATTGGCGGAGGATTTGAATTGGCATTAGGGTGTGACTTATTAATTGCTTCTGAGCATGTTGAGTTTGGATTACCTGAAATGCCACTTGGAATAGTACCTGATGCTGGAGCTTTACAAAGACTTCCAAGATGTATCCCCTACAATGTAGCGATGGAAATGTTTCTTTTAGGTAGGAGAATGTCTGCAGTTGAAGCAAAAAATTATGGATTAGTAAATAAAGTTGTAAAACATGAAAAATTGCTTGATCAAGCTTACAAATGGGCAAAACAAATTGCTACTTCAGCCCCTTTGGCAATGCAAAGTGTGAAAGAAGTTCTGAGGTCTATAGAATGTGTGCCTTTAGAAAAAGCATTCTCTAAAATGAGAAATGATGATTTAAAAATATATAAGAAGATGCTCAGTTCTAATGACGCCAAAGAAGGTATTGCTGCATTTGTTGAAAGAAGAGAACCTAATTTTAAAGGTGAATGATGGATCTTATCAACAAAAATGATGTAAAGACCATTGGAAGTATTGGAGCTGGACCAATTGGAGCAGGTTGGGTCGCCTATTTTTTATCACAAGGTTTATCTGTAAAGGCTTATCTTCATAATGAATCCGAAGAAAATAATTTTTATTCAATGTTAAGAACTGCATGGGTTTCACTTAAAAAACTTTACAATGTAAAAAAACTTGAGGAAACCAATCTTGAGATTTTTTTTGATTTATCTGAATGCATTAAAAAAGTTGATTTTATTCAAGAAAGTGCACCTGAGATACTATCTTTAAAACAAAGTTTATATAAAGAATTAGGTGAAATTGTTCCAAAAAATGTGATTATTTGTTCCTCAACATCTGGCATGAAAATGACAGATATCCAGACTCTTTGTAAAACACCTGAGAGAACGGTAGTAGCTCATCCATTTAATCCACCATATTTATTACCATTGGTTGAGATTGTTGGAGGGAAAAAAACCAAAGAGGAAGCTGTTAATTGGGTTTATGATTTTTTTATTAAAATAGGTAAATCCCCATTAGTTTTAAAAAAAGAGATTCCTGGTTTTATTGCTACAAGACTTCAGGAAGCTTTATGGCGTGAAGCTTTACATATGGTTAACAATAATGAAGCAACACCCGAGCAAATTGATATTGCTTTAATGAACGGTCCAGCCCCAAGGATGGCGATACAGGGCCAATGCTTAGCTTTTCATGTAGCTTGTGGAGAAGGAGGTATGGCTACGAATTTAGATCAATTTGGACCAGCATTAGAATTACCCTGGACTAGACTCAAGGCTCCTGAACTGACAAAAAAACTAAGAGATAAAATGGTTGATGGTTGTGAAAAAATTGTAAAAGACCAAAAATTTCAAAATCTAGCCTCAGAAAGAGATAAAAAAATTGTTGAAATTATCAAAATTCAAAGAAAATAATTACCAAATAGATTTTAACTTGGAGGGGAAAATATGAACTTTGAAGTAGTTCTTACTTGCGCTGTTACAGGAGCAGGAGATACAGTAGGTAAAAGTGATAAAGTACCTGTTTCAGCTAAAGAAATAGCTGACGATGCAATAGAATCTGCAAAAGCCGGTGCTACTTCGGTTCATATACACGTGAGAGATCCAATAAGTGGTAAAGGTTCAAGAGACCCAAAATTATTTAAAGAGGTGGTAGAAAGGATAAGAAATTCCTCACAGGATGTAGTAATTAATTTAACTGCAGGTATGGGAGGAGATTGGGTGGTTAATGAAAGTGATTTAAACAAACCTGGATTAGGTACAGATATGATTAGTGCTGAGGAAAGGTTAGTTCATGTAAAGGAATGTTTACCAGAAATTTGTTCCCTAGATTGTGGAACTATGAATTTTGGTAATGGTAATGAGATATATATTTCAACACCACCTTTTTTAAGAGAAATGGCAGCTCTTACAAAAAAATGGGGTGTGAAACCTGAATTAGAAGTTTTTGATCTTGGTCATATAAGGTTTGCAAAAGAAATGATAAAAGAGGGCCTAATAGATAATCCTCCATTATTTCAAATTTGTCTAGGTATTCCATGGGGTGCTGAACAAACTGTAGATACAATGAAAGTTATGAAGGATCATTTACCATTAAATTGTTATTGGGCAAGTTTTGGAATTTCTCGTATGCAAATGCCGATGGTAGCAGCCTCTGTTGCAATGGGAGGTAATGTTAGGGTAGGTCTAGAAGATAATTTATATCTAAAAAAGGGTGTGTTAGCTACAAATGCAGATTTAGTTTCTAGAGCAAAAGAAATCATTGAATTAATGGGGGCACGTATACTAAGCCCAAATGAGGCAAGAACAAAATATAATCTTAATAAGAAATAAACATAAACTATTTATGAAGGAAACAAAATTGGATCAAATTACAAGTCAAGAAAGTTCTCTTATTTTAAATACTGCTAGAAAGTTTTTAGAAGAGGAAATTTATCCATACGAAGAAAAAGTAGATAAAATTGGTGAAGTACCAATCGAATTAGGTAAACAAATAGAGGAAAAAGCAAAAGAAGCTGGACTTTTTGCAGCAAATCTTCCTGTTGCAGTAGGTGGAGGTGGTCTTGATTATAAATCTATGAGTATTCTTGAAAGAGAGTATGGAAAAACAACACATGCATTGCATTCTTGGATAGCCAGACCAACAGAAATTCTCTTAGCATGTAATGATGAACAAAAAGAGGAATATTTATATCCCTGTGTTAAAGGAGATAAAAGAGAACTATTTGCCTTAACAGAACCTGAAGCTGGTTCTGATGTTATGGGGATGAAATCTAATGCTGTTAAAAAAGGTGATGATTGGATTTTAAATGGGTCGAAGCATTTTATTTCTGGTCCTTGTTTGCCTGATTTTGCAATAGTTTTTGCTGCAACAGGTGAGGATAAAACAAATAGGGGGACAAGAAAAAGGATAACAGCTTTTTTGGTAAATCGTGGTTTAAAGGGATTTGATATTAGAGAGGGAACTAAATGTGTAAGTTACAGGGGATACAAGACATTTGCATTGAACTTTGATGACGTAAAACTTTCATCAAAAATGATTTTAGGTGAGGAAGGAAAAGGCCTAGAATTATCTGGAAAATGGTTAGGAATGGGAAGAATATGGGTTGGTGCCTCTTGCTGTGGAAAAGCAGAAAGAATGATTCAACTTTCAAGTGAATGGGCAGCTCAAAGAAAACAATTTGGGCAACCAATAGGAAAATTCCAAGCAGTAAGTTTTAAGCTTGCTGATATGGCTCTTGGATTAAGAGCGGCAGATTTGTTGGTAAAAGATGCAGTAGAAAAAGCGGAGAGAAGTATAATGAAGGATGAAGATGCAGCAATGGTAAAACTTTTCTGTTCTGAAATGGTTAATAAAGTAGCTGATGAAACAGTACAAATTTATGGAGGGATGGGACTAATGGAAGAAATGCCCATTCAACGGTTATGGAGAGATAGTCGATTAGAAAGAATTTGGGATGGAACATCCGAAATTCAAAGGCATATTATTTCTAGATCAATTCTCAGACCCCTTGGGGCATGAAAGAAATAAGATATAAAAATATTGATCGTTTGATAAATCCTTCTCAAATTGCATTTATAGGAGGTGCTGATGCTGAAGTTGCTATAAATGAAGCTAAGCGAAGGGGATTTAAAGGTTCAATTTGGCCTGTTAATCCAAAAAGAGATTATATTGCTGGGTATAAATGTTATAAGTCAGTTCTTGATCTTCCAAAGGGCCCAGATGCCGTATTTTTAGCTATTCCTGCTACCCAAATTATAAGAACAGTAAATGAACTAAACCATGTAAATGCTGGAGGTATAGTTTGTTATTCTGCAGGTTTTAAAGAAATTGGAAAGAGGGGTATTTCTCTTGAAAAGCAATTAGTTAAATCCTTAAAAAACATGGTTTTGGTAGGGCCAAATTGTTATGGAGTAATTAATTATCTAGAAAACAGCGCTCTGTGGCCATTTGCTCATGGTGGATTTTGTCCTGGTTTTGGAGCAGCAATTATTACACAAAGTGGGATGTTATCATCAGACATAACTATGAATCAACGTTCTTTACCACTTACACACATGATATCTCTTGGTAATCAAGCATCTTTAAAGAATACAGATTTTATAAATTATTTAATTGATAAAAAAGAAGTTAGGGCATTTGGTCTTCATATTGAAAGCATTGAAAATATTTCAGATTTTGAAGTAGCTGCAAAAAAGGCAATAGAGGCACAAAAACCTATAGTAGTTTTAAAAACAGGAAAATCCAAAATTGGCGCTACCTTAACAAAAAGTCATACTGGATCAATCGCTGGTTCTCAAAAAATTTACAATTCATTTTTTAAAAAACTTGGTATCATTACTGTTGATACACCTTCAGAAATGATAGAAACTTTAAAATTTATATGCATTTCTGGTATTCCTAAAGGTAAAGAGTGTGCTGCATTTACTTGTTCCGGTGGTGGTGCAACCATGGTTGCGGATATTGGCGAAAGGTTAAATTTAAAATTTTCAAAAATACCCAAGAGAAACATTAAAGCTATATCTTCATTTCTGCCTGATATTGCAACTATTTCAAATCCTTTAGATTATACAACTCCAATTTGGGGACAGCCAAAAATTACAAAACCATTATTTCATGAAGTAATGAAATCTCTTAATCCTGATTTTTCTATTTTAATTCAGGATTATCCCTTATTGGGTTTAGATGAAACCAAGATTTATTATTTAAACGATGCGATGGGTTTTTCAGAAGTAATTAGTGAACAACAAATACCAGGAGCAATAATATCCACTATTTCTGAAAATATTGATAGAGAAACAAGGGAACAATTAATAGCTCGTGGAGTGGCACCGTTACAAGGAATTGGGGATGGTTTAGCAGCCATAAAGAATGTTGTTGAATGGTTCAGAATTAAGAAGAATATAAATAATAAATTAATATTTGATTCAAAAAAAACTGTAGAAATTCGTAACACTTATTATTTAAACGAATATGATGCAAAAAAAATCTTATCTTCAAAAAACTTGCCAATTCCTGTTTCAATTATTTGTTCTATTGATAATATTATAAAAAAATCCAAGGAAATAGGATTTCCTGTTGTATTAAAAGCATTGCATAAAGATTTAATACATAAGACTGAATATGGTGCTGTTAAAATTGATATAAAAAATGAAATTCAATTAAAAATAGAAATAGATAATATGAAATCTAATTTAGGTAAGAATTTTTCAAATCTTAATATTAATAATTTTCTAATAGAAAGAATGGAGCCTAAACCTATTTGTGAGTTAGTTGTAGGAATTAAAAGAGATAAAGTTTTTGGAATAATTGTTACGATTGGTGCTGGTGGAATTTATGTAGATTTATTAAAGGATTTAAAAATTATGGTAGCTCCTTTAAATCAAAAAGAAATTGTTGACCAAATAATGTCACTTAAAATTAGTCAAACGTTAATTGGATATAGAGGGTCTAAAGTAGCAAATATAAATAAAATTGTTCAATTTATAAAAACTTTATTGTTATTAATGGATGATACAGAATTTAAGATTGAAGAGATAGAAGTTAATCCATTATTTGTTTATAAAAATCAAGTTAAAGCTATTGATGCATTAATTTCAGTCGGTAGTTAATAAAATATTGCAAAATAAATTGATTTAATTTTTTGTTGGTACTACGTTAGTATTGTCCTAAAATACGTTTAAAGGTTTTTATTTTTGGAAGTAAATGAGACCATTTGAAGGAATAAGAGTTCTTGACTTAACCCACGTTTTTGCTGGTCCTTTTTGTACATTTCAATTAGCAGTTATGGGAGCTGAAGTCATCAAAATAGAGTCTCCTAATGCTCCTGACATGATGAGAGATGAAGGAAATTTTGATGATCTTAATGAATTAGGTTTGAGTAATTTTTATATATGCCAAAATAGTGAAAAGAAATCATTGTCTTTGGATTTAAAAGCAGAAAAGGATAAAGATTTTTTTTTTAAACTTTTAAAGAAAGCCGATGTTTTAGTGCAAAATTATGCGGGCAATTCTATTGATAATTTAGGTCTCTCTTATAAAAAATTAAAAAAAATTAATCCAGGTTTAATATATTGTTCAATGACCGGTTTTGGAAAAACTGGGCCAAAATCACAGCATCCAGCTTATGACTCTGTCATTCAAGCCTTTTCAGGATTAATGGAATTAAATGGAATTAAATCAACTGGTCCTCTACGTGTAGGACCGGCAGTAGTCGATTATGGTACTGGTATTCATGCAGCATTTGCTATCTCATCAGCGCTTTATCGAAGACAAATCACTGGGAAAGGAATTGAAATTGATGTTTCTATGTTGGACGCAGCTTTAATGCTTATGACCTCAACAGTCTCGGAGACAATAGCAACTGGTATTTCAAAGCCAAACTATGGAAATGATCATCCTGATTATGCAGGTTATGGTACCTTTAAAACAAGTGACCGAGATTTAGTAATTGGTGCTTTCACAAAAAAGCAAACACAAAATTTATTCAAGGCATTAAAATTAGAAAATATTTCCCATGAAGTAGCACTTATGAGTAAAAAACAACTTAAAAAAAATAAAAAAAAGTTCAAAAAAATAATTTCTAAAGTAGTTATTTGTAAAACTGCTGACTACTGGGAAGAAGTTTTAAATAAGCATCATGTTCCAGCATCTAAAATTCGTACTCTATCAGAAGCATTGGACAGTCAACAAATTAAATCAAGAGCCGTACTTCAGAATTCATTTCTAAAAAATAATTTAAATGCCAAAAGACTTCCTACTGCAGCTTTTAGTTATTCGGATGGTTCCCCAAAAATAACAAAGCCAGCTCAAAAAATTGGCAAAAGTGATAAGGATATAAGAAAAATCTTTAGTTAGAATATGGTTTTTATAATTTAATTACACTTTAAGTTACTGTTTTTAAACAAATTTTATAAAAAAAATAAATTATTTCCCTTTTTACTGTTGTCATTTTGGGTTCCTCCGCTTTACAATAGCAATACAACTTAATCTTTTGCTATACATTAGCATATTAATCTATTTGGAGGATGATTAATGAGTCTAAGAAAAAAAGGCCCAAAAATTATGGGTGATTTTGAATTTTCAGATTTAAAGCTTCATCAACAGCAAGAAATTGTAAATGCTGTTAGAAAAGGCGCCACTAGAAGAGATATTATGACTTGGATGATGGCTGCTGGAGCAACAGCTACAACCGGTGGAGCTATTTTTGGGAGCGCCTCACAGGTTTGGGCAAGCACACCTAAGAGAGGTGGTAGACTTGTCTGTGCAGGTGATCAGCATGGTCCTGCAGATACACTTGACCCAATTTTATGTACTGCTTCAGTTGATTATTGGAGAGGACGTATGTTTTATGGCAACTTAGTTCGTCTTAAAGCTGACCTAAGTTGGGAACCTGAGTTAGCTGAGGAAGTTCTAGTAAATTCAGATGCTACAAAATGGACTTTTAAACTTAGAAAAGGTGTTGAATTCCATAACGGTAAAACAATGAATGCTGACGATGTTGTTTATACTTTAAGTAGACACATGGGAGAAGACACTAAGTCTATTGGTAAATCACAATTTGATATGGTAACAAGTGTTAAGAAGGTTAATGAATATGAAGTTGAGTGTAATTTGGAAACACCAAATGCAGACTTGGTCAACTCATTAGGAACTTTTCACTTTCGTGTAGTTCAAGATGGTGTAGAAGATTTTTCTACAGCTATAGGAACAGGTCCTTATCGTTGTAAGGAATTTAAACCAGGTGTTAGAACTGTTGGTACACCATTTGAGAATTGCTGGCATGGGCCAGGTTATCTTGATGAAATGGAGCATTTTGGTATTGGTGATCCTGTTGCAAGACTTAATGCATTTATGGCTGGGGACGTTGATATGATGGTTAACCTTCCAGGAAAAGCTGTAAAGGAAGTTGAAGCAGCAGCAGGTAAAGAAGTTTGGTCAGTGGAATCTGGTCGTTATACTTCTATTGTATGTCACCAAGGCGTTTCTCCTTCAAACAACAGAGATCTTATTAGAGCAATGCAAATGTGTATGGATAGAACTCGTGTTGTTAAGGGAGAATTGAAAGGTTTGGGAAGTGTAGGAAATGATCAACCTATAAACAAGGCATATTTTGACTATAGCCCAGATATACCACAAAGAGAACTCGATCTGGACAAAGCTAAGTTTCACTTTGAAAAATCAGGTGTTGGATCAACAACTATTCCTATTATTGCAGCAGAAGTCTCACAAGCTGCAACCTTTCAGTGTTTAGCTCTTCAAAGAGAAGCAAAGAAGATAGGTATGAATATTGATGTCCAAAAAGTAACAACTGATGGTTATTGGGGTGCTGTTTGGATGCAAGGTTCACCCTTTAATGTTACAACTTGGAACATGAGACCTACAGCTAATATTATGATGACTTTGGCTTATAAAAGTGACTCAAACTGGAATGAAACTTTTTGGAAAAGTGAAAAGTTTGATAAAACACTTGTTCAAGTACGTGGTGTTACAGATGCGGCTGAAAGAAAGCAAATGTATCATGATTTACAAATGGATATTCATGAAAATGGTGGATCAATTACACCAGCCCACTTAAATTATACAGATGCATGTGCTTCATATGTTAAAGGGCGTACCATGGTTCCACTAAATAACTGGGGTGGTGCAGAAGCACCTCCGTATATTTACAGAGACGACGTATAAATTTAATTTTTAATTTGAGGGAGCATTTATGCTCCCTCATTTTTTTATTTCATATATAAGTATTTTTTTACAATATTTATGAAAATCTGATTATGTTTCGAATAATTTTAACTAAAATAGCAGCTGGCCTACTTACAACTCTGGGTGTTTCAATAGTTATATTTTTAGGTACCAATGCCTTACCTGGAGATGCAGCACAAATTAGATTGGGACAAGCAGCAACTGAAGATTCTTTAAGGGCTTTAAGAGAAGAATTAGGTCTAAATTTACCTTTATATCAACAATATTTCAGGTGGTTGTTTAATTTTTTACAAGGTGAATTTGGAACATCTTTGGCAAGTGGTAATGTTACTATAGCACAACTTATTTCTGATAGGTATGAAAATACTTTGATTGTAAGTACTTTAACTGCAATGATTGGTGTACCTATTTCTGTGGGACTTGGAATTATGGCAGCAATGTTCCCTGGGACAATTTATGATAGATTTTTAACCTTAGGATCAGTAACTTTGGTCGCAGCTCCAGAGTTTTTTACAGCAACGCTAATGGTGTTGTTTGTTGTTTTTTTTCTTGGTATTGGAAATGCGGTCGTTGTCGGTTCAATTGAGGATAAAAATTTAGCAGAATTAATCACTCACTTTATCTTACCTATCGCAACATTGTGTCTAGTTATAGCGGCTCAGCTTATTAGAATGACAAGAGCTGCAGTTTTAAATGTTATGAATTCTCCTTATATCGAAATGGCAATTTTAAAAGGTATTCCTAGAAGAAGAGTGGTGATGAGACATGCCTTACTTAACGCTATTGGCCCTATTGTTAATGTGATTGCTATTAATCTTGCTTATGTAGTAACAGGGGTTATAGTAATAGAAGTATATTTTGGATATGCTGGTTTAGCTACTTTGATTGTTCAAGGTGTTCAAACACGAGATTACATTCTCATTCAAACTTTAGGTATGATTTTTTGTGCAACTTATGTAATTCTGATGATGATCGCAGATCTAGCATCCATTTTATCAAATCCTAGATTGAGACATCCAAAATGAGTAATAACGAAAATAATGAAGATAAACATTATGTTGCTCCATTTAGTAAGGAAGTAAGTTTTGATGAGCTACAAGATGCTCCACCAAGTGGGAAATTTAGATTATCTATAACTGGAAAACTAGGTGTTATAGTTGTGGCTTTTTGGTTATTTATAGCTATCTTTGGACAGTTTTTAGCACCTTATGAAGAAAATGATCTGCCTTTTCCAGATGATTATTCTGAATTTCAAAAACCTAGACCAGGTGCTTGGTTAGGAACTGACGTAGATGATCGAGATATTCTTTCACGAATTATGTATGGAGCAGGACGAACAATTGGTATTTCATTAGCAGGAGTTTTAATAGCTTATGTAATTGGAGTTACTTTAGGAATTGGATCCTCTATAGCTGGTTCTAGAATTGATCAAGTATTAACTCAATTTTTTAACATTTTACTGGCTATACCTACAATTATGTTTGGTTTAGTTGTTGTTGCAGCGGTAGGTTCATCTATACCAGTTTTAATTATTACAGCAGGTGCTATTTTTTCTCCAGTTGTCTTTAGGCTTTCAAGAGCATTAGGTATGGAAATAATGGTCATGGATTTTGTTGAAGCTGCAAAAGTCAGAGGTGAAGGATATCGATGGATAATTTTCAAAGAAATATGGCCTAACGCCGCCATGCCTTTAATTTCAGATTTTGGATTAAGATTTATATATGTCATTCTTTTTGTTTCAAGTTTGAGTTTTCTAGGTTTAGGGGTTCAGCCTCCTTTAGCAGATTGGGGATCTATGGTAAGAGAAAACCTAGGAGCACTTCAATATGGTGAATCCGTAATACCAATTTTAGCTCCAGCAATAGCTATTGCTTCTCTAACAGTTGCAATCAATCTCATTGTAGATGATGTTTCTGCCCATGCTGGTGGAAAATTGTCTGGGAGACTTTGAATTGAATAAAAAAGTAGTATTTGAAGCTAAAAATCTTTGCATTAATGCTGTAAGAGACGATGGAAGTGAATTATCCATTGTAAAAGATGCTAATTTTAAGGTCAGAGAAGGTGAGGTTGTTGCTCTTATAGGTGAGTCTGGATCTGGAAAAACTACAATAGCTCTTTCTTCCTTAGGTTATTGTAAACCGGGCCTTAAAATAAGTAATGGAACAACATCTTTATTTGATCAAGACTTAACCTCTATGGGTATAGAGGAACTTAGACAAATAAGAGGTGAGAAAGTGGCCTATCTTGCTCAAAGTGCTATAGCCACTTTCAATCCTGCTTTAAAAATAAATGAGCAAGTAACAGAATCAGCAGTGATTCATGGTTCTAAGACACAAAATGAAGCCAATGAATTTGCTAAAGGACTATACCACTCTTTAGATTTACCCAATCCAGAATTTATTGGGGCTAGATATCCTCATCAAGTTTCAGGTGGACAGTTACAAAGATTAATGGCAGCGATGGCACTATGTGGAGAACCTTCTCTACTTGTTTTGGATGAACCAACAACAGCATTAGATGTTACGACTCAAATAGAAGTATTAAAAGCTTTTAAAAAAGTTATAAGAGAACGAGGAGCAGCTGCAATCTATGTTACTCACGATTTAGCAGTTGTAGCACAAATTGCAGACAGAATAGTAGTTTTATATAATGGCGATATACAAGAAAAAGGTACAGCAAATGAAGTTATTTCAAAACCAAGACATCCTTATACAAAAAGATTGATGCAAGCTGTAAGGCCTTTGCCTGCTGCAGGTAAAAAAACTAGATTAAATAAAACAGATAAAGTGATAGAAATTAAAGGTGTTTCTGCAGGTTATGGTGGAGATGTGATGTCTAAACCCAAAGAAATAATTCTTAAAGATATAAACCTTGAACTTTCAAGAGGAGAAGTTCTTGGAGTAATAGGTGAGTCTGGTTCTGGAAAGTCAACTCTTGCAAGAGTTATTGCTGGTTTACTACCTTCTTTTAAAGGTGAAATTCTCTTAGATGGACAACAATTAAAGCCAAGGCTTGAAGATAGACCTAGATCAGAGTTAAGAAAAATTCAGTTTGTTTATCAGATGGCTGATACTGCTATAAACCCCAAACAAACAATTGGGAATATTTTAGGAAGACCCTTAGAGTTTTATCTAAATATGTATGGGCAAAAGCAAAAAAATAGAGTTTTAGAATTATTAGATATGGTCGAGCTACCAAAGGAATTTTTCACTAGATATCCACATGAATTGTCGGGAGGTCAAAAACAAAGGATAAACTTAGCTAGGGCGCTAGCAGCCGAACCAGAGGTTTTATTGTGTGACGAAGTAACATCTGCTCTTGATAGTATTGTTGGTGCAAACGTTATTGAGTTACTAAGAGGGTTAAGAAAAAATTTAGGGGTTTCTTTTGTTTTTATCAGTCATGATTTATCTACTGTTTCAGCTTTTGCTGATAGTATTGCTGTTATGTACAAAGGTATTATTGCTGAAACAGGATCTGTACATAAAGTACTTTCTCCACCATCCCATCCATATACTGATTTGCTAATTTCGTCAGTTCCTGAATTGAGGGTAGGTTGGCTTGAGGATGCTGACAAAAATATCCAAAAAGCTAAAAACCTTCTAGAAAAAGAAAATATAAGCTAGTAATAGTAAGAAGATTTACAAATTTTCATTTTCATTTTTTTTTAGGAAAAATTAAAATTACTTTTAATAATAGTCAGTATCAAAGTGTCGTTTTATTGATAAGTGGTGGGTTTTTATTAGCCTTTCAAGATTCTTTAGTTAAATATGCAGCTGAATGGACTTCATTTTGGCAATTTCAAACTTTAAGGTCTATTTTTAATTTATTTTTGTTGGTTATCGTACCACCTTTATTTGGCGTAAAATTGTCAAAATTATTACCAAAAAACATTATTATGGTTATATTTAGAACCCTATTTTTGGTTTTGTGTATGTTTTTTTTCTTTTGTGCTGCTCCTAAACTAACTGTCGCTGAGATGGCAACGGGATTGTATACTTATCCAATTTTTGTTGTCATTTTTGCTTTTTTATTTTTAAAGGAGAAAATAACGTTTCTTAAATTTTCAGCTCTAGTTTTTGGCGTAGTTGGTGCTTCATTTGTTTTAAAACCTTGGAGTGCAGACTTTTCGTTTTTCCAAATTTTTCCAGTTTTGGCAGGTTTTTTTTATGCCTGTAATTTATTTGTTTTAAGAAAATTTTGTTCAAATGAAAGTCCTTTAGCTATGACAGCTACAGTCGCTCTATTTTTTATATTTTCTGGAGGGTTTGGGATAATTTTTACTGATTATTTTATTATAGATCAAAGTATAAAAGAAAAAATGCCTTATATAGCTATAGGATGGCCTGAACTCACCACCTTTGCTTTTTTTATTGCAGTAATTGCATCTTTTTTTAATCTAACTGGCAATTTATGTTTAGTAAGAGCTTATCAATCTTCAGAGAGTTCATTCCTAGCTCCGCTTGATTTTATATATTTAATTTTTGCAATTTTTTGGGGGAAAATTATCTTTGATACTCTACCTGATTTATTAGGATTTTTTGGAATTTTCCTTATACTTATTTCTGGAATTTTGGTCACAATTCAAGCTAACAGATTAAAAAACGAGGTAGTGTGATCTCAAAAATAACTGTTATCTATTGAACTCAGACCTAAGTTTCTTACCATTTTCATTTATTGATGGAACTTTTATTTGGAACTTATTACTAGTTTTTATTGGTAAGGCTGCAATTGATATGCGTTCATTATTTATAATAGCATTTTCATTTTTGAGAAATTGGTGATTAGACAAATCCGCAATATCGTTAAGAAGAGCATTAGCAATACCTTCTCGGTCCAGCTTTTTTTGAATTTCATCTTTTGAATATTTTGAAAAACATTTTGTGATTATCTCATCTAATTCAACCCTATTTTTATATCTTTCTGGATTATTTTTAAATTTTGGATTTTTATGCAAACTTTCTTTTTTGAGTATATTTTTACAAAATTTCTCGAATTCTCTATTGTTTTGAATTGATATTAATATTTCATCATTATTTTTGCATTTGAAAGTACCGTAAGGTGCTATAAAAGTATGTTTCATTCCATTTCTTTTAGGGGCGCCACCCATGTATCGGTGAGCTAATAGTGGCATGTTCATCCAATCAGCCATAACATCAAACATCGATATTGAAATTAACATACCTCTGTTAGTTTTATTCCTTTGAATTACACCTCTCAAAATAGCTGAATAAGCGGTAAGTCCTGTGGATAAATCAGTGATTGATATACCTACTTTTGAAGGATTACTTTCTGTACCGGTAACTGAACATAAACCACTTTCAGCTTGAATTAAAAAATCATAGGCTTTTTTTGATTTTGCATTTTCAGAATTTCCATACCCATTTATTTCACAAAAAATAAGTCTTTCATTAGTAGTATTTACTTTTGCATAATCTAAATCAAGTTTTTCCAGTGAACCCGGAGTTAAGTTTGATATAAACACATCAGCTTTGTTTATCATTTTTTTTAATAAATTTTTATCGTCATTGTTTTTTAAATTTAAAGAGATAGATTCTTTTCCTCTATTAAGCCACGCAAAGATTGCACTATTTCCATTTACACCACTATCGTAAAAACGCGCAAAGTCCCCTTCAGGTCTTTCAATTTTTATTACTCTTGCACCAGCTGAGGCCAATAGAAGACCGCAATACGGTGCAGCTACAGCCTGTTCAAGTGAAATAACTAACAAGTCAGAAAGTTCATCATCTAAGGACATGCAATATTTTTATCACATAATAAAAAACGTTGGAAATTAAAAAAAAGTGTTCAAATAAAAAAGGGAGGAATTATTTGAACACCAGTTTCATAGGAGAAGAATAATCTTCAATTCAAAAATAGATTATTCTTTTTTTTTGTAAAAATGTAAGATTTGAGATATGACTTATGACTTGATAATTGATGAAAATTTAAACACAATTATAATATTTGATTAATTTATAGGATACATTAAATGGAAATATATTCTGAAAAGTAGATTTAAAGAAGTTTTTTTTTAATTTTTTTTTATGGAATCACCATCTCTTTGAAATATTTTCCCAAAACCATTTAATTTATCTTTAATTCCAGCACGTCTTAAACAACTCCAAAACTGAGCTTGATTCGAGGTCAGAACTGGTTTACCCACAATGTTCTCAATTTCTTCAACTACTTCTAGAGATCGAATTCCTCCACATGATAAGAAAATACCATCTGCCTTTTTTTGATCCAATTGTAATGCAAACTTTTTCCAAAAGTTTGGCGTTACACGACCAAATTCCACACCAGTTTTAAGGTTAAGACCCTGAATATCAAGAACTTCAAAACCCTTTTCAGTGAGAAATTGAAACTCTGCAGAATTTATTTCATCAAGATAAGGCGTTCCTACTACTAGTTTTTTAATATTGAGTTCCTGCAAAGCATCAACTACTCCTGTAACTAGACACATTGGTTCAGTCCATGGTGCCCCTTTTTTTATCTCTTGGAAAATTTTTTTTTCTCCAATAACGATAGATCCACTGGTGCAGCTGTAACTTATAACATTTGGTTTAGTATCGGGTTGAATTCGTGCTGCAGCTTCAGCCATATGTTCTATATGACGTAAGAGTGTTTCATTTGTTGTGAAATCATCTGTTTTTAATCGTGTAATATGAATACCTACACCTTCAGGAACCATTTTAAAAAAGTCACTTTCAGATGCAAGATCAGTAGACATAAGTATAAATCCTATTCTAGCGCGATAATGTTTACCTTCATCCAATTCAGGGTAATATTTTTTTGATACTATTAAATTTTTATTTTTTAAGGTCACAATATCACTTCATTTATTTTTTTTGGATGATTTGTTATAAACTCATACCCTTTGTCTGTAATAATAATACTATCACCCACTTGAGCTCTGAAATTATCGACTGTAATTGATCCATCTACTGCTAATACCATTCCTTTTTTGAGTATAGTTTTATCTCCAGAAACTAGCTGAGGTTTTTCAAGAAAACTAAAACCAGTGGCTCTTCCACATCTAAAAGGATAATCATAACCGTTTTCTTCGATAAAGCTTGAATACTCTTTATGTATACTTTCTGCTGTCACCCCTGGTCGAATTACATTAAGTGCCACTTCTTGACTTGCAACGGCTAAATCATAGATCTTCTCTTGTAAAGGATCTGTGATTTTTCCTAACCAAAAAGTTCGATCAAACCCTAGTTTAAAACGGTGAAAATTTGTCATACCACAAAAGCATAAAAAAATTGGATCACCATATTTTATAATTCTTGTTGAAGCTCTATGATGTGTTTTTGTTATAGTTTCTCCAGACGCCATTATTTGCAAAAAATGTGTAATTGGAGACATATCTTTATCTGTGTAATACGTATTAAGTAAATAAGCTGCTTTTTTTGTTCCCGACTCTGAAATAGCTAATGCTACTTCATACTCAGCAACTCCATCTTTTATGGCCTGTCTACCTGCAATCATCATTGCATTTGCAACTTGTCCAGCATGCTTAGCTAATTGAATCTCATAATTTGACTTTATCATTCTAAGTTCTTCTAAAATGGGACTAATATTCTTTAGAAACCTATATTGAGTAATTTGTTCAATATAGGATTTAACTATTTGAGGTATTAAATTTAATTCAATGCCTACTTGATTTGTTTTAATTATGCCTGGGATTTCAGAACGCCATTCATTGTTTAACCCGTCATTCCATGCAATTATTTTATCAACTTGCGCTACACTCTTGGCCATATTTTCATCAATAGAAGGAGTGATAAGTAAACTTCCTTCATTTATTGAAATAATAAGAATAGTAGGTCTACCAAATTCCATATGTAAATAATCATAATATCCAGTCAGATAGTAAACATTATCTTCATTAGTAATTATTGCCACATCTACATTTATTTTTTCTAATTTTTTTTGTAGTTTGTTAATTCTTTGTTTAAAAATACTCATATTGGAACTTTCACAGTTTAGGCAAACGATCTTCTACAAGAGCAACCCAAAACTTTCTTCCAATTTCTATAAGGTCGTCATTAAAGTTATAATAACTTGAATGAAGAGGTTTGCTAAAGGGTTCTTTTTCACCATTTCCTAATAAGAAAAAACATCCTGGGAAACAGTTGCTAAAATGTGCAAAATCTTCAGAAAAGCTCATAGGTTTTCGGTTTGGAGTTACATTTAAGCCAATCTTTTCGCCGATTTTTATTACTGCATCAGTAGGTCTTTTTGAATTGAAAGTCTCAATAAATTCAGTTTTGAATTTTACTTCTATTGAAACATCATGAGTTATTGCAATTCCTTTTGAAATTTGTCTTATGAATTTTTCAATAGCTATTCTTTCTTCTTTACTTTGTGCTCTTGCGTCTCCTTTTAATGTAACTTTACCTGCTAATATATTACGATTACCGTTTGTTATGAATTCGGTCACTGAAATAACAATTCCAGAATTAGAGTGAATTTTTCTTGAAACTATAGATTGAATAGATTGGACTATTTCTGATCCAATCAAAATTGCATCTTTTCCCATCTGTGGCATAGATGCATGACAACTTTGGCCTTCTATTATAATCTCAAACAGGCTCTCTGATGAACAAATTAAACCATGTCTTGTAGATAACTGTCCAACTGGTTCACCGGGAAGATTATGAAGAGCATATATTTCTTCAATTGGTAAATTTGAAAGTGGACCTTCATCAAGCATAGACTTAGCACCTAATCCATTTTCTTCATTTGGTTGAAAAATAAATATTACTGTACCGTCGAAATTACGCTTTGAAGCTAAGATATCAGCAGCACCAATTAACATTGCTGTATGCCCATCATGCCCACATGCATGCATTACCCCAGAATTTTGAGAACTAAAGTTATGATTTGTAGTTTCAGAAATGGGAAGTGCGTCAATATCTGCTCGAAGTGCTATCAATTTCTTATTACTGCCTGATTTTAAAATACCTAAAATTCCTGATCCTTCATGTACATCTATATTTAGTTTTCGTAAGATTTTTGAGATTTGTGATTTAGTACGCTTTTCCATAAATCCGAGTTCAGGGAATTTGTGAAGGTCTTGTCTAAATTCAATTAATTTTTTTTTATCAAAAATCAAAACTAAACTCCAAAAGATAATGTGCTAACAGAACGTAGATGGATGCGACAATAAAACTAATTACATTTTGAATTATAGATCTCATATGAAAGTTTTTAAAGGAATTAATATGGATATAATTTTTTGGATAATTTTCTCTTTAATCGGATTTTTTGCTTTTTCATTACTTTTGAAAACAAACGTGAAAATCAATAAAATTGCATCAAAAAAAGAATTCTTCCCTAAGGATCCACAAGAGAAATATTTTATAAATAAAGTTAAAAAATAATACTTATTTTTAGTTAATTTTTAATATTAGTAAGTTATTTAACTAATTATAATATATAACTATCTATTGTGCTGGTGGTGTTTTATCAAAACTAGGAACACCATCAGGTATTATGTGATAAGGTTGTTTATCAATACAATAAATAGCTGTATTAGGATTAAACCAAGAGTGATCATTTAAAGTTCCAACTTTTAAAACTAACATACCAGGTCTTGGAGGACTTTTTACACATATATGTGTTCCACAATCTCCACAAAAAAAGCGTATTCTGGGTTTTTCTAAATCCTCTCGCGCGTATGTTTTCAAGGTCCCTTTTGTAACTCTAAAGTTATTTTCTGATATAACAATTGAGGCATTAGCTTCTCCTCCTGATATATATCGACACTCTCTACAATGGCACAAAATCTGAGTATAAATTGGTTCTTCAAATTCATAGTTTATTTTACCACAATAGCATCTACCGCTGTGTGTCATAGAAAATCTCCATCATCAGTTAAATGAAATAAAATTTAAGTCGCATGTTATATTAAAATTTTATAATCATATAGTAATTTATACTAAATAAAATATTAAAAAAATTACAATAATGTTTTTAATAGGTTTCTTAAAACATTGGACAAATATTTTGCAAAGTATAAGCAACTACTTTACAGTTTTTAATATTAGAAAGTGTGAAATTATATTGGTTATTGATAAACAACTCCTCACATAATTTCACACTACACAATTCCGAAGGATTGGTACTTATAATTATTAAAATTATAATTTAATATGTAAATGAGACATTTTGTGTTAAAAAAAAATAATTAAATATTCACTTATTTAATATATTATTTTCATTTCTCTATAATTAATGATCAACACAAATGGGTGGATACTTTTACTCCATTAAGTATCCACAATAAGTCCTACGAAAAAGATATTAAGGTACTCACTACTCGATCTAGTTTTCCAAAAAATTAATATAGTTATTTTTAGGTGAAAAATTAATAGTTATAAGTTTTAACTTTTATTTAGTACTAAAGGTGTGAGATTAGATTTTAGGGTGGTAAAGATTTCCTTAACTAATCTCACACCACACCTTCCGAAGGATTGGTGATAATTATTATTTGTTACTTTTCACTAATTTTTAAATGAGACATTTTGTATTTTCAAAATGTTATTTTTTAAACATTAAAAAATATTTTTGTTTCATTTTTAAACAAAACTTCCAACTTACGTAAGGTATCTTTTTCTAAACGATTCTTAACAAACAATTTCTGTATTAAACTTTGGTATCGAATCTAAAAAAAAATAAAAAAACAAAATCTGTCACCAAAGAAAATTTCTCTCCAATAACTAAAGTCGGAATAATTCCTCCCTTTCATTATTCCGACTATTCTTTTCTTACGACAAAGATGTTCAAGGCAAATTTACAATATCATAATTAAAATTTAACAAACAAACATTAATTTAATTTATCTCTCCAATAAAAATTTCTGTGTCTTTATTGCATTTATAGAATAGAAAAAACTTTCTAATTCTTAAGGGGGTATCATATTTAATATATCCCTTATGTTTCACATTTTGTTTCTTTTTGATTTAATTTGTCGAACAGACATAGGACTTTAAAATTATCTAAAGAAAATGGTGAATAAGAATTGGTAATCAGAGTTTCAGATTAACGATCGTAAAATTCCTTTATGGAAGACTCGACTATAATTACGAAACATAAAGGGATAGTTATAAAAGCAGAAAATGAGAAACAATTTTAAGATTTAGTGCAAAGTTATTTTAAAACTAATCCAGAAAGTTTTGTAGAGTCTCCAGAAGATATGATTAGTAAAGTTGCAAGACAGAAACTGATTGTAGATAAGGTGAAAAAACTCTCGAAACATTAGACTATTACAATGATCATTAATATTATAATCTTCTATAGTTAAAAGGGTAAAAATGAAAAAAAGAGGAATTAATGAAAAATAATCCAAAATTAGTTAATTTTACTACACAAGATTTTATGTCAGAAAAAGAATTAGAACTTGCTAGTTTGAGGTGGGATCAAGTAAAGGATTCTTACTATAAACGATTAAAAGAATTAGGATTATTACGTTTTGTGAGTTTAAAAATTTGGAACAAAGAAAATATAGCAAGATTAGGTTTTGTTTTTGAATATAAAGATGAAAAAGCATTTAAAGCATGCCTTCCCGTGTGGAAAGAAATTGATGCAATGGAAAGTGAAGACATGGTCATTAAGACTGTGAGTAATAGAGGGATAGTTCTTGAGGACACTATTCTGGGTTAAAAATTAATAGGTAAGGGAAAGATAATATATGGATTTGAAAAAACAATTTCACAAAATATTAATTTTTAAAGGAATTTTATTTTTTCTAATTGTTATTTGGGGTGGATATAACCAAATAGTTGCTAGTAACATTAATGACGATTTTTCTTTGCTAGATATAGGTGGTTTAGGATTTTTAATTTTTTCTATCTGTTACTTATGGAGTTGTTATTCTTTATATAATCTAAAAAAAAATGGCAGAGAATTTTTCTTAGCTTTGGTTTTTTTATTTGTAATTTTTGGATTTTTAGCAGAATTAATAAATCCAATGCAAATAAGTTATGATTTTTTTTATATTTTTGTTTTTTATATAGTGTCTCCTTTATTTTTTATACTACAGGGCATAATCCTAACTTTAATTTATTTAACTGATTTGAAATTCAATTTTTTAAAATAAAATGTAGTATCTAGGTTTACATATATTACAAATAATTTCTGACACTAATATTAGTATATTTAATAGAGGTACAAACCTTTTTGTATATAACTATGGTGTATGACTTTACTTTTAGTCATAGTTCAGGTTTTTAGTTTATAACTTTGTATAACTCAAGAGAGGGATGAACTCTCTGTTCATCTCTCTTTTAAGTTATTGATTGGATTGGTAATTTTGGTAGCGAAGGAGGGACTTGAACCCCCGACACAAGGATTATGATTCCTCTGCTCTAACCGCCTGAGCTACTTCGCCATATTTTTAATGATTTAATTTAAGCAAGCAATTAAGTCAAGTTATACAATGCTCTTATATTTTAATAAAAAGAATTAAAAAAATTCTCTTTTAGCAATTGCTATAGCACCTTGTAATGCATTTCCTTTGGGTGGTTTACATGTATTTATAAATTTATCACTTAAAAAGGGTAAAAATAACTTACCTAATCCTCCAATAAGACAGAAAGCATTTTGTTCACTAAAACCTGAAGCCATAAGTGATTGTTCAATTAAAATAACTTCACTTTCTATTATTTTTTTTGCATTACTGTCGTGGTTATCCATAGCTCTGAATATTTCAGGTGCAAAATCAGCATAATCTTTGGGTTTAAATGATTTTGTTATTTCAACTATGGATTTAATATTATTCTTAAATTTCTTAAGAAACTCTA
Organism: uncultured Alphaproteobacteria bacterium; assembly: GCA_902578545.1. GTDB lineage: Bacteria > Pseudomonadota > Alphaproteobacteria > Rhodobacterales > Rhodobacteraceae > CACIIZ01. Next base: position 4,365 of record CACHDI010000005.1, on the reverse strand, counting down.
TTGTTAGATCAGTGTGTTCATTCAAACCATCGTGACATCTAATAGAAAGTCTCATCAACTCTTTTCCTAGTTTTGCACCAGATCCATCGTCTCCTAAACTAAAACCCCAACCTCCTGTAAGTTTTGTAATACCATTCTTTCTACCCACGAATACAGAGCCAGTACCTAAAGCACCAATACACCCGTCTACAGGACCGATGGCTCCTTCTAAAGTAATTTCACCATCATTTAATATTTTATTTCTTGCAAAAGGCAATTTATCTGACAGTTGAGCTGCATAATTACCTAAATTGGATCCTGCTAAACCTAGTATAGCAAAAGAGTTATTAAAATTATTTTCTGAGATTTTAGCATTTTTGAAAGCTTTTTTGCACGCATTTATTATGTTTTCTCTAGCAGTTTTAAATGAAGTTTCGATATTAGCAGGCCCACCCTCTGCTTTAGCTAAGGTTTTACCTTGTATAGAGGTCAAAATAACCCTACACCCAGACCCGCCACCATCAACTCCAATCAAATACTGCATTATCTATAAATAAATTAATATGATAAAAGGACCATTTATTTTGTACGATAAACTTGATGACAACTTTGGCAATTTTCAGTAATTTTGGAAAACATTGGTTTAAAATCATCCAAACTTTCAGGTTCAGCATTTAAAGCGAATTCTATATCATTAACGAATTTCAGTACACTATTATTAAAACCTGATCTATCTGTCCAAATGGTTTCAGCAGCCTCAGTATTGGGTGAAACCTCTTGTTCATTTGGGAAGTAACTAGCATAGGGTTTAGCTGCGTCTAACATTTGTTCAAGCATTGAAATCACTAAAAAGTCATCATAATCACTTTTTCCTTTAGATATTGGAAATAAAACTTTTACAGATTCTCTAACCTGTTGCATAGCATTTTGCCTTTTTTTTATATTGTCATCTTCTGCATATATAAATGACAAAGAGAATACATATATTAAAACAGTAAATAAAATTCTATTCATAATGAAACCCTTTATTAAATAGTGGTAAATATGCTAAATATGTATTATTTTAAATAATGTCTAGCCCCCGGTATGACTCATATATCTTGAAATTTGTCCTGAAATTTTCTGCCGAGAATAATCGAAGTCATGACCCTTTGGTTTTCTATCAATAGCCTGCATAATTCTTTTTCTTAACAATGTGTCATCATTTATATTTTCTCTTAAAGCTGACCGAAGATCAGCATCTTCTTCTTGGCCCAAACACATAAATAATTGTCCTGTACAGGTCATTCGAACCCTATTACAAGATTCACAAAAATTATGAGTGAGAGGCGTAATAAAACCAACTTTTTGACCTGTTTCTAAAATTTCACAATAACGTGCTGGTCCACCTGTAGTTAAGGATATGTCATTTAAAGTCCAAATTTTTTCTAGGTCTTTCCTTAAATCCTGTAATGACCAGTACTGGTCTAATCTATCATCTGCTCCAAAATCTCCCATTGGCATAACCTCAATAAAAGTAAGGTCAAAACCTTCATCTCCACACCATTTTACAAAATCATTTAATTCGTCCTGATTTGTTTTTTTTAGAGCAACTTTATTAATTTTTATTGAAAGTCCTGACTTCTTGGCTTCTTGAATGCCTTCAAGTACTTGTTCTAATCTACCCCATCTAGTTATTGTTTTAAATTTTTCAGGATTTAGAGTATCTAATGATATATTTATCCTTTTGATACCTAGATCAACTAGTGGTTTTGCAAACTTTTTTAATTGGCTCCCATTGGTAGTCAAAGTAAGTTCTTCTAAAGATCCTTTTTTTAGATGCCTAGAAATATTTTTAAAAAAACTAAGAATATTTCTTCTAACTAAAGGTTCACCACCTGTAATTCTTAATTTTTTAATTCCCATCTCTATAAAAACAGAACAAACTTTATCTAATTCTTCTAATGTTAATAAATCTTTCTTTGGTAAAAATTGCATCTTTTCAGACATACAATAAACACATCGGAAGTCACATCGGTCTGTCACTGAGACCCTTAGATATGTAATTTTTCTGTTAAACGGATCTATAAGCGGCGATAATTTTGTCATTTAGCTAACTTAAATTTTGTAATAAATTAGGGTACATTTTATTTTATAAATATTCAATTAACTTTAGTATTTTATTTACTTCTTCCTTTTATTTATCTGCCTAGCTCTTCCAATTGCTAGTTCCTTATCACTAATGTCATCTGTGATAGTTGATCCTGCACCAATTGTAACACTTTCTCCAATTTCTAGGGGCGCTACTAAGGAAACATTCGATCCAACAAATGTATTGCTAGAAATATTTATATTGTATTTTTTGTTACCATCATAATTACAAAATATAGTTCCGGCCCCTATATTCGAATTTTTACCAATTTTTCCATCACCCACATATGATAAATGATTTACTTTTACATTTTGAGACAAAGTTGATTGTTTTATTTCAACGAAATTACCTACCTTTACTCCGTGTTCTAATACTGTTTGAGGTCGAATTCTTGCAAAAGGCCCAATAACAACATTAGGATCAACTTGACATCCTTCTAGATAAGAAAAGGATTTTATTAAAACATTTTTTTTGATTTTTACGCCTGGTCCAAAAATTACGTTAGGTTCAACAATACTATCCTGGTCAATTTCAGTATCATAAGAAAAATAAACAGAAGAGGGGTCTTTTAGTGTTACTCCATTATCTAAAATTTCCAAACGTTTATTTTTTTGAAATTCAAGTTCTACTTCAGATAGATCTTGACGGTTATTAACACCTTGAGCCTCTGCTTCATTACAGTAAACACTTTTAACTATAAGTCCCTGTTTATTTGCAAGAGATACAATATCAGTTAAATAAAACTCTTCAGCTGAGTTATTATTTGATATTTGATTTAATAACGAAAATAAAATTTTTGCTTTAGATATGATTACTCCTGAGTTGCAAAACTTTATATTTTTTTCATTTTTATCGGCATCTTTATATTCAATTATTTTTGATAAATTATTATTTTTATCAACAACCATTCGTCCATATTCTTTTTGATTATTTGATAAGAATCCCAAAACTGAAAGATCTGCTCCTTTTTTTTTAGTATTAATTAGTTTTTTTATTGTATCCACAGTAATTAGAGGGCAATCGCCATAAAGAATAATTAAATCTTCTGATTTTGTTTCGAATTCTTTTGCAGATAAAATTGCATGGCCTGTTCCAAGCTGATTTGATTGAACAAATAGTTTAATGTTAATCGATAAACTTTTAATAAAATTTTTAATCTCGGTAGCGTCTTTAGAAATGACAATTCCTATATTCTTAGCTTTCGCCTTTATAGCTAAATTGATTGAATAATATATCATGGGAATATTGCCTACATGATGTAGAACTTTAGGACTGTTAGAATTCATTCTAGTCCCTTTGCCAGCGGCTAAAATTAATACTGAAAGAGCCATTTGTACTTTCCTTAATAATTTATATTTAATATCATTCTTATTATAAATGTTAAATAAAGAAATTTTTCAAACATTGAAAAGGATAATAGATGAATAAAGCTGCTATTTTTGATTTAGATGGAACATTGGCGGATACAGCTTTAGATTTGTTAAATGCAGGTAATTTAACATTTGAAGAAATGGGAATTAATTATAGGTTAAAAGAAAATCTTGATGAGGGTATATCCTCTAAAGGAGGAAGAAGTACTATTAGGGAAGGTTTGTTGAAAGCAAATGGTTATATTGAAGAGGAAAGTGTTGAGAAACTATATCCGATTTTTTTAAAAAACTATGAAAAAGTTATTGACGAAAACTCTAAACTTTATGATGGTACTTTGGAAATGTTAGAGTTCTTATCAAGTAAGAAAATTAGACTTGGTGTGTGTACTAACAAACCAAAAAAACAGGCAGATATTTTACTAAAAAAATTAGGAATTCACTCTTTTTTTGAAATAATAGTTGGACCTGATACATACGGTTGTGCAAAACCAAATCCAAAACCTTTAAAAAAAATTATTGATTTTTTGGGATCTTCGCTTAATTCGTCAGTTTTAGTAGGAGACACAAGTACAGATTACATGACTAGTCAAGCGGCTAGTGTTCCTTTTATTCTGGTCTTATATGGACATGGTGTTGTTCATCAAAATTTTAATACTTCTTGCACTCCTTATTTAGCAAAATCAGCTTTAGGAATGGCAGATTTAATTCTCAAAATAATAAAAAAGTATTGAAATTTCTTTCAGAAGTTTTATGGTTTTTAATAAATAAGCGGGTGTAGCTCAATGGTAGAGCAGCAGCCTTCCAAGCTGAATACGTGGGTTCGATTCCCATCACCCGCTCCATTCCTTCAACATAAAGAATTCTACACAGTTATATTCTCAATGG
>CACHDI010000004.1 GCA_902578545.1 uncultured Alphaproteobacteria bacterium | reverse complement strand
TGACAATTTTGTAAAAGGTGTTAAAGATAGTTCTGGTGATATTGAACAAACTAATAAATTTCTTAAACATAATAGTATTGTGACTACTGTTGGGGATGAAAGGTTAATTGCTAAGGTCCTTAAATTAGGTGGAGACGGTTCTATTTGTGGATTATCAAATATTTATCCAAAGGAGATTTTGTACATAATTGAAAATAAGCAAGAAAATCCATCAATTAATAAAATTGTTAATAAAGTTTTGAATTTTCCAGTAGTTCCAGCAATAAAAACCTTATTATACTTAAAAACAAAAAATAAAATTTGGCTAAATGTAAGGCCACCTTTGATAAAATCATCTAATGAGATAATAGATGAGTTAAAAAAAATAATTTAATTTATAATTTATTTAGTACCCTTATACTGTTGAATTACATTTGAAAATCTGTAATCTTCTTGTTGTTATAAGGAGAAAATAATCATGAAATATCTACATTTTAATCTATTACAAAAATTAACAACTCTAGTTACTTTATTTGTAGTTAGTTTTGTTTCTATAGCTTTTGCTGACGGTCATGTTACATTAAGAATGTCAACTCCTGCATCAGCTACAGATCAAAGAAGTATTGCTTTAGAAAAAGTATTCGCACCTGCTGTTGCAAGTTTTGCAAAATACGAGCCTTATTATAATGCATCTTTAATTAAGCAAAATTCAGAACTCGAAGCTATTGCGTCAGGTGATTTAGAAATGTCAATTACTTCAGCTCAAGAATTAGCTCAATTTTTTCCAGAGTTTTCAATATTCGCTACTGGTTATGTACACCAAGATGCTGCCCACCAAGTAAAAGTTTTCAATGATTCTTTAATGGATCCATTTAAAGCAATGGTAGAGAAAGAGTTAGGTGTAAAATTATTAAGTATAATGTATTTAGGAAGAAGACATGTAAACTTACGTCAATGTAAAGATGAAGTTAATGTACAAACACCTTCTGACCTTGCTGGAATTAATTTGAGAATGCCAGGGACTGATGCATGGCAATTTTTAGGTAAGGCTCTTGGAGCAAATCCTACACCAATGGCATTTACAGAAGTTTATACAGCTCTTCAAACTAAATCTGTTGATGGTCAAGATAATCCACTTCCAACAGTTGTGGATGCAAAATTCTATGAGGTTACTTGCCAAATAGCACTTACATCTCATTTAGTAGATTTAAATTATGTTGCATTTTCAAAAGCTGTTTGGGATAACTTAAATTCAGACCAACAAGCTACAGTACAAAAGGCAGCTGTTGATGCAGCTGAAAGTGCTCGACAAATCCAACTTCAAAAAGAAGAGGACTTAGTAGCTTTCTTAAAAGAGCAGGGGCTTGAAATTTATGAACCAAACCTTGCAGCATTTAGAAGTCATGTTCAAAAAATGTATTTAGAAACAGATGCCTCTGATCCATGGCCTGATGGAGTTTTAGATAAAATTAATTCATTAGGTAATTAAATCAAAAATGCGTGAGGTTCTATGGGAAATATAAAAAGTAGAATTGTTCACGCTTTTGAAATTGTGGCGGCCTTAATGATGGCCGCCATGTTTGCAACTTTTATTCTTCAAGTTACTATACGATATACTGCTCGTGCAGAATGGATTAAAGACATTTTTCCTTTTCTTGATCCAACTCTTTATGGATGGACACTTGATTTTTGTCTTTTGATGTGGATTTGGATGGTTTTTTGGGGAAATGGCTTAATAGTTAGACAACGAGATCATGTTATTTTTGATATGCTATATACTAGTGTTTCTCCAAAAATACGCAAATGGCTAGCTATTATTAGTGCTTTGATAATTGCTATTACTCTTCTAATTGTAATAGAACCTACTTGGAGTAAGTTTTATATTTTAAGATTGAAAAAAACAGCAACACTTTCAAATGTTTTTGGAGATTGGATACGTGTAAGAGATATTTATATGGTTTTCTTCATATTTTGTATTGCTGTATCAATTCGTTATTTTCATAGAGCCTATTATGTATATAAAAACTCTGCAGAATTTGATTTATTATATTCAGATGCTGATGAAATAAATTCATCTAGCGAGAATAAAAATGTCTTATGAGTTTATAATTTGTTTAATACTTTTATTTAGTTTATCAGCTATTGGCACACCTATAGCATATGCAATTTTTGTAGGTTCTTGTGCGTACCTTTGGGTAGGAGGTCAAGGAATAGGTTTAGCAGGTAAAGTTATTTTAGATGGTTTATATAGTAGCTTTATTTTACTAGCAGTTCCATTATTTATTGTTGCAGCAAATATTATGAATGCTGGAACTATAAGCGATAGACTTTTAAGTTTTTGTGTAGCGGTAGTTGGTAGGTTTAAAGGTGGCCTTGGTCATGTAAATGTAGTTGCTAGCATAATATTTTCTGGAATGTCAGGTTCAGCAGTAGCTGATGCAGCAGGAATTGGAAAAATCATTATTAATATGATGGTTAAATCTGGTCACTATACTAGAGGTTATGCAGCAGCAATAACTGCAGCATCTGCTACAATTGGACCAATCATACCCCCTTCGATTCCAATGGTCCTTTATGCATTGGTTTCTAATAGTTCAATAGGTTATCTTTTCCTTGGAGGTATAATACCCGGAATATTAATGGGAGCTGTCCTTATGGCTATGAACAGTTTAATAGCAGTTAAAAGAGGATATGAGCCTGAAGAATCTGTACCTTTACAAGAATTACCTAAAATAACTTTTAATGCATTTCCAGCATTATTAATGCCCATCATATTGTTATATTGTATTTATGGAGGCGTAACAACTCCAACTGAGGCTGCAGCTGTAGCAGCTTTTTATGCACTTATTTTAGCTTCAATTTTTTATAGGGCACTATCTTTTTCTAATTTTTATAGAATTTTAGTAGAATCAGCCCGCTCATCAGCTGCAGTTGGTTTAGTTATAGGTGGAGCTTTAATTTTAAATTACATTGTAGCTTCTGAAAATATTCCAGATATAATTGCAGGATATCTTGTGGGATTAGATGTTTCTCCATTATTATTTCTTATTGGTGTAAATATATTAATTCTACTATTAGGATGTATACTCGATGCTACAACTTTAATTCTCGTAATCATTCCACTTTTTTTGCCCTCTTGTAAGGAGTTAGGAATAGATTTTGTACATTTTGGAGTAGTAGCAGTTGTGAATTGTATGATTGGTTTAATTACACCTCCCTATGGCGTTTTATTATTTGTAATTAATGCAGTATCTAGAATACCATTAGGTGAAATTATCAAGGAAGTTATTCCTTTTCTATTAGTTTTAATAATAGCACTTTTTATGATGGTTTCTATACCTGACCTAGTATTATGGTTGCCACGGCAGTTTGGATATGAAGGATAAAAAAACTAAATTTTAAAGTTAAATAATTTGTAAATTTGATGAAAATATGAAATCTATACTTGTTGTTGGTTTAGTTACTGTAGACTTAATTTATTATTTAAATAAATTACCCAACAAAGGAATTAAATACGTTTCAAAAAAACAAATTTTCTCAACTGGAGGAAATGCATGTAATGCCTCTATTGCCATATCAAGGTTAGGTGGATCTGCAACATTTGTAGGTTCTATAGGAAATGATTTTTTTGGTGATTATATTATAAAAGAACTCAAAAAGGAAAATATTGATACTGATCATTTATTAATTAAAAATAATATAAAAACTCCAAACTCGTCCATAACGATAGATACTAATGGCGAAAGGCAAATAGTTAACTTTAGGTCTGATAATTTAGATTTTGATCAAAATAATTTTATAGAAAAAAATATATTTAATGCTTATTTAACAGATGGTAGGTTGAAAAATGCTAGTATATTTATTTTAAAAGAAGCAAAAAAAAATAAAAAACCTGGTGTTTTAGATGCTGAAACTCCTGTTTGTGAAAGAGCTGTAAAAGAAGCCTCCCATGTTGCTTTTTCAATGCAAGGATTAGAATCTTTTACCAATACCAAATCAATTAAGAAAGCTTTAAAAATAGTAAAAAATTTTGCTAGTAATTTTTCATGTGTTACTAACGGTGAAAAAGGAGTATTTTTTCTAGATAATGATGATTTACTACAACTTAAACCACCTAAAATTAATGCTAAAGACACACTAGCTGCTGGTGATGTATGGCATGGTGCATTTACATATGCAGTTTCAATAGGAACTCCAATAGTAAACGCTTGTAAATATGCAAATTTAGCAGCATCAAAAAAATGTGAAAATTTGGGTGGGATAAAAGCTACACCTTATAAATTCAAAAATGATTATGTTAAATAAACAAGAAGGTTTTAAAATTTAATTATGAATAATAATTTTAAAATTAAATAAATATGAAAGGAATATTACCTAGTTTAAATACACCATTTTCTAAAAAAGGTGATTTAGACTTAAAATCATTAGAAAAACTTGTTAAACATACAATAAGAAGTGGTTGCAGTGGTATGCTTGGACTTGCTGTTGCAGGTGAACACAAATTACTATCATTTCAAGAAAAAATAGCCTTTATTGAATTAGTAAAATATACAAATAAAGAGAGAATACCTTTTATAGTTAGTGTGAGCGATTTACAAAATGAAGATAGTATTAAATTATCCAAAATTGCAAAAAAAAATAACGCAACTGGAATTAATATACAGATCAATCAAAATACAAGTACTGCTGATAATTTAAAATTACTACAAGAAATAGCTAAAGTTGGTCCTGAAATTATTATGGTTCAGGATTTAGATTGGCTTAGTACTGGTCTTAGTCAAAAAAAAATACTGAAATTATTTGATGAAATAAATAAATTTAAATGGCTTAAAATCGAAACTCAAAATGCAGGAAAGAAATACACAAAGATAAAAAAAATTACTAAAAATAAATTACATGTTTGTGGTGGTTGGGCAGTAACTCAATTAATTGATGCATTAAATAGGGGTGTAGATGCCTTTATCCCCACTGGTTTAGAATTTTTATATGTAAAGGTTTATAATTTGTATAATAATGGACAAATTAATAAGGCTAGGAATTTATTTAATGAAATTCTACCAATAATAAACTTTTCTAACCAAAATATTGATATTAGCATAAAATTTTTTAAAGAAGTACGTGTTAAAGAAAGAATATTTTCATGTAATTTTTGTAGGAAAAAAGAAGCAAAATTTGATAAATTTCAGCATAAAGAAGCTAATAAAATGTTGAATTTAATTAACAAATTAAATCAAAAATATTTTTATTGATTTGAATGAAAAGCTTTAACTATTAACTATTAATTATTCATTTATTTTATTATTTTTGTTCATAGAATTATATTGAGATATTGTCTTATAATACTTATTAAAACCAATGGTTTCCTTAATTTCATTAAAGTTAAGCATATGATCATCAGTTGGTTTATTTTGTTTAAGTAATTCTAATACATTTTTCATTGAACTCATTGATGCAGCTAAAAGTGTCAAAGGATGAAAAGCTATATTGAAACCTAATTCTTCTATTGAATGTAGTGGGAGAATTGGTGTTATACCACCTTCTAGCAAATTAATTATTTTCTTTGCTGGAATTTCTTTGCAAATAATTTTCATTTCTTCAATGTTTTTTGGAGCTTCTATGAATACTATATCAGCTCCCAACTTATGATACTCTTGACCTCTAATTATTGCCTCATCGAGATCATGTGTATGATTAGCATCTGTACGCCCAATTATAACTATGTCACCAACATCATCTCTTATATCAGCTACTGCTTTTATTCTATCGTAAGATTCTTCTCTGTCTACTACTTCTTTTCCTGGAGTATGACCACAACGTTTTGGTAAAACCTGATCTTCAATAATTATTCCTGCACAACCTAATTTTATAAATTCTTCAGCCGTTCTTCTGACATTCATGATATTTCCATAACCGTTATCTGCATCTACAATTAATGGAATAGAAATAGATTCTTTAATATTTCTTGCTTGATCATAAACCTCAGAAAAGGAAATTAACCCCAGATCAGGCATACACAACCGTGTGGCTGATGTCGAAAATCCAGATAAAACTGTCAAGTCAAAACCAGCATTTTCAATCATTTTAGCAGATAAAGCATCAAAGCAACATGGAGCTGAAATAAAACTTTTTCGCTTAAGTAGTTTTCTAAAATTCAAGGCTGAATTATTAATGTATTTCATAAAATAGCCTTTCAGATTAAAATTAAAACTTAAATCAAAGTTTAATTATTCATTTTTCCCAATCTTATACTATAGTCTACAGCTAAAGCATATTCTGGATCGTCATCACTATCAATCATCAATTGGCCTGTTCTTGTTAGTAGATAATGGCAATCTCTACTCAAATGTCTTAGTTTGATTTCTCTACCTGATTTTTGATACCTCTCTGCAATATCTTCTATTGCTTTCAATGCTGACTGATCAACAACTTTTGAATTGTTAAAATCAAGAATAACAACTTTTGGATCAGTTTCTGGTTTGAATAATTCTAAAAAACTCTCAACAGAGCCAAAAAATAAAGGGCCATCAATTTCATATACCTTTGCTCCTTTTTCGGTCGTAGACTCTCTTCCTATAGCATGAATTCTACTTGCAGAATTCCATGCAAATACTAATGCAGAGACTATAACTCCAACAACTACAGCTACAGCTAAATCTTCTGCAACAGTAACTACTGTTACCAAAATTATTACAAGAGCGTCTGATTTAGGAACTTTAGTTAATAGTCTTAATGAATTCCATGCAAAAGTACCTATAACAACCATAAACATTACTCCAACAAGAGCTGCAATTGGAATAAGCTCAATTAAAAAAGAACCATACAGTATAAAAAAAAGTAAAAAAAGCGCTGCAATAGAGGCAGAAAGCCTTGATCTTCCTCCAGATTTTACATTAATCATAGACTGACCAATCATTGCGCATCCACCCATTCCACCAAAAAACCCTGTTACGGTATTAGCAGCACCTTGAGCAATGCATTCCTTACTAGCACCACCACGTTTTCCCGTGATTTCCCCCACTAGGTTTAAAGTAAGTAAGCTTTCAATCAAGCCTATTAATGCTAGAATAACTGCATATGGACCGATTATATATAAGGTTTCCAACTCTAATGGAACAATAGGAATATGAAAAGCTGGAAGGTTACCTGAAATACTAGCCAAATCACCCACTACAGGAACTCCAACATCGAAATATATTACAAAGGCTGAAATAATAATAATTGCAGTCAACGGGCCTGGTATAATTTTAGTAACCTTGGGTGTTGCCCATATGATGAACATAGTTACCGCAACTAATAGAATTGAAAAGGACATCATATCGCCTGTCATCCAATGGAGTTCGCCCATCTTATCCATTGTTTGAAATTGCCTTACTTGTGCTAAGCCAATAACGATTGCTAATCCATTTACAAATCCTAACATTACTGATTGAGGAACCAATCTTATAAATTTTCCTAATTTAAAGACACCGGCTAATATTTGTAAAATACCCATCAAAACTACAGTTGCAAATAAATACTCAACGCCATAATCCTCAACTAATGAAATCATAACAACAGCAAGAGCACCTGTTGCACCAGAAATCATCCCAGGCCTCCCACCAAAAAGGGCAGTAATTATTCCAACAATGAAAGCAGCATACAAACCAAATAAAGGGGGCACTCCAGCAACAAATGCAAATGCAACAGCTTCAGGAACTAATGCAATCGCAACAGTTAATCCTGCAAGTATTTCAATTCTAAAAAAAGAGATGGAATATGGGTTATCTTTAAGATTAGAATTATTAAAATTAAAGTTTTTAACAAATGATGAAAAATTAGATTTTAACAATAAAATAACCTCTATGGTTTCGGATTATGATAAATTTATGTTCTATTAAAAAAGTAGGTCGTATTTTAGATAATAAGTAATAGGTAAAATTGCAAATGATTAAAAAAATAGAAATCAGTTTCAAAAAACAAATTTTTATGAAAACAATTGGTGCATATTTAGGAAAAACTAAAAGCGGGTATTGTGAAATAATTTTGCCTTTTAATAAAAAAATTACTCAACAACATGGTTTAGTACATGGTGGAATATTATCGACAATAGCTGATAATGCATGTGCTTTCGCTGCTTTTTCATTAATGAAAGACACATTTCAACCTTTGACAATTGAATTTAAAATAAACTTTTTAACACAGCAAGACTATGACTATTTGATAGCTAAAGGAATAGTTTTAAGAGCAGGTAAATCAATAACACACACTAAATCTGAAATTTATTCAGTATTAAAAAAGAAAGAGACACTCATTTCATTTTCCACTGCTACAATAAAATCTACAAAAATAATTAAAGAGTTATGAAATTTCTCATTAATTTATATAGTATTATGCCATAAAAAATATTCTTATTATAGTTACTTTATACTTGACATTAATTGGATAATGAAACAAATGAATATTTAAATTAAATATAACTAACAGGTAGAAGAATGTATGCGGTTTTCAAAACTGGAGGCAAACAGTATAAAGTAAAATCAGGTGATATATTATCTGTTGAAAAACTAGTAGCAGATCTTGGAGATAAAGTAAGATTTAATGAAATACTAGCTTTAGGTGGGGATAATCCTTTGATTGGTACTCCTTTAGTTGATGGAGCATGTGTTGAAGCTGAGATATTAAATCAAGCTAAAGGAAAAAAAGTTATACATTTTGTTAAACGTCGCAGAAAACACTCTTCACAAAGGAAAAAAGGACACAGACAAGATCTTACCATACTAAAAGTTTTGGATATTAAATCAGATCAAAAGGTAAATGAAGAAGCTAGCTTTGAAATAGTAAGAAAAGTTACAAAAAATTCCAAAGTTTCTACATCTAAAATAGCAGAAACAGGAAAAGATAAAAAAGCTAGTCCTAGTAAAGCTATTAATCCTGAAATAAAAACAAAAAGTGTGAATTCTACTAAAAAAACAGCAGATGTTAAAAAGAATGTTGAAAAAAAAGTAACACCTAAAAAAAATATAGAAAAAACATCTAATAAAAAATAGAGGAAAATACTATGGCACATAAAAAAGCAGGTGGCTCATCTAGAAATGGCCGTGACTCAGCTGGTAGAAGATTAGGTGTTAAAAAGTTTGGTGGAGAAAACGTAATCTCTGGTAATATAATTGTTCGCCAAAGAGGGACTAAATGGTGGCCTGGAAATAACGTTGGAATTGGAAAAGATCACACTATATATGCCACATCAGATGGTAAGGTAAAATTTCATAAGGGCCTTAAAGGAAGAACATTTATTTCTATTGTTTAAAATAATTTCTAGACTCCTAAAAGAAAAATGGTTGAGCTTATAAATGTTGCTTGACAATTATTCCATGGGGTTACTGTTATTTGCAGTTTCTATGGTGGCAACTCCAGGACCTGCAAATATGATTTTATTAAATGCAGGATCACAATTTGGATTTAATAAAGCTATTCCTTTTGTATTTGGAATTATATTATCTAAACAATTAATTATTTGGCCAATCGGTTTCGGAATTCTTACATTTTTTGAAATTTTTCCAAATTTTGTTAATTTTATAAAGTTTTTATCATGCACATATATCATTTGGTTGGCATGGAAGTTATCTAATTTCAAAATAAACGATAATAAAGAATTAGAAAAACCACCTTCTTTTTTTCATGGACTACCTGTCCATCCTACGAATCCCAAAGCTTGGGCTATGGTTAGTGTAGGTTTTTCTAATTATACAAATCCAAATGAAAGTCTTTTTATTTCAACCTTAATCCTTGCAACTATTTTTATAATAATTCAATTCATTTTTCATAATCTTTGGTGTTTTTTTGGGGTTCAGCTAAAAAAAATTTTTCAAAACACAAAATATGAGATTTGGCTAATGAGGTTTTTATCTCTATTAATGCTTGGTAGTTTAGTATTATTATTTTTAAAATAAATAATCCTAATAATTAACGTTATAAAAATGAAATTTCTTGATTTAGTAAAAGTTTATATAAAATCTGGAAACGGTGGATCAGGTGCTCTAAGTTTCAGAAGAGAAAAATATATTGAAAAAGGTGGACCAGATGGAGGTAATGGAGGTAATGGAGGCTCAGTTTGGGCAATACCTGACAAAAGCCTAAATACACTTATAGATTTTAAATATAAGCAACACCAATTTGCAAAAAATGGCAAACCAGGACAAGGAAAGAAAAAAACAGGTGAAACTGGTCAAGATATTTTTCTAAAAGTACCCCTAGGAACAGAAATTTTAGATGAGAATCAACAGATAATCTTAGGGGAAATAAATAGTGAAAATGATAAATTATTACTTCTTCCAGGTGGAACTGGTGGATTAGGAAACCATAATTTCAAGACCTCAACAAATCGTGCACCAAGAAAATTTACTTCCGGTGGTATTGGTTTAGAAAAAACTATATACCTCAGACTAAAATTAATTGCAGATTTAGGTTTAATTGGACTGCCAAATGCTGGAAAATCTACATTCCTATCAATTACATCAAATGCAAATCCAAAAATAGCAAATTATCCTTTCACTACTTTAATCCCAAAACTTGGGGTGATTTCAATTTTAAATTCAAATATTACTATCGCTGATATACCTGGATTAATTAAAGACGCTCATAAAGGTAAAGGCGCTGGAATAAGATTTTTAGGTCATATAGAAAAATGTAAAGTTCTTTTACATTTAATTGACGTATCATCAAATCACCTTCTTACAGATTATAAGACAGTACTTAATGAACTAAATGAATATAATAAAGAATTACTAAATAAACCTCGTATTACGATACTAAATAAAGTTGATTTAATAAATGAAAATACTTTAAATAAAAAAATAGAATTATTAGCCCAATATGAAAAAACAATTTATCCTATTTCAGCAATTAATTTTAAAGGTATAAATATTTTATTAAAAAATTCTGTAAAAAAGATTGTTGAAAATAAAATAGAAAAAGAAAAGACAAAAAACAAATGGGATCCAATAGATTAATTTTGGATAATAAAAATTGTCCACAAATTTTAAAAGCAAATACTATAGTTATAAAAGTAGGATCATCTATTCTGGTTGATCCCATAAAGAATACAATTAAACAAGATTGGCTTAATTCATTTTTAGATGAAATTGCAGTATTAAAGAAAAATAACAAAAAAATTATTATTGTATCTTCTGGCTCTATTGCTCTAGGTAAATCAGTTTTAAAATTAACTTCTAAAAAATTAAAATTAGATGAAAGCCAGGCTTCTGCTGCAATTGGACAAATAAAATTAGCACAATCTTACGATTTGATTTTAAAAAAATATAATATTAATACAGCTCAGGTTTTATTAACATCAGATGACAGCCAAAATAGAAGACGTTATTTAAATATAAGATCAACATTAAAATCATTATTAAACATGGGAATTATTCCAATAGTAAATGAAAATGATACAGTTGCTACAGAAGAAATTAAATTTGGTGACAATGATAGGTTGGCTGCTCAAGTAGCCTTAATTACTGAAGCAAATCTTTTAATATTATTATCAGATATTGATGGACTTTATGAAAAAGATCCAAATCTTAACCCTAATACTAAACATCTACCAGTTATAAATGAAGTCACAAAAAAAATGTTAGAAATGGCTAGCCAATCAACCTCAATAAATTCAAAAGGTGGAATGATTACTAAATTAGAAGCTGCAAAAATAGCAATGAATGGCGGATGTGAAATGATTATTGCAAATGGATTAAAAAATTTTCCACTGAGTAATTTTTCATATAAGAAAGAAAAATTTACTAGGTTTATTCCTAAAGATGATATTAAAACACTTAGAAAGCAATGGATACTTTCTATAAAAACAAAAGGTAAACTATTTTTAGATAAAGGTGCAATTGAAGCTATAAATAATCATAAATCTTTGCTACCAGCTGGTGTTATTAAAGCGATTGGTAAATTTGAAAGAGGTGATGCTGTTGAAATCATATCCGAAAATAATGAAAAAGTAGGTCAGGGTTTATCTGGTTATTCATATAGCGAGGTTGAAAAAATAAAAGGATGTAAATCGAACGAAATAGAAGAAAAATTAGGTCATCCTGGAAGAGTAGCGTTAATTCACATAGACGATTTAGTTTTAAGCTAGGAAATCAAATGACGAAAAATATTGAAAAATTAGTTAAAGAACTTGGAAAAAAAGGTAAAAAAGCAAGTCTTTTAATGTCAAATATATCTATTAAGAAAAGAAATGAAGCATTAGATAATATTTCTGCTTTAATTAATTCCAAACAAGATTTAATTCTAGAAGCAAATAAAAAAGACTTAAATAAAGCAATTAAAAATAATTTAGATGATGCAAAGATTGATCGATTATCTTTAAATGAAAAAAGGATAAGAGATATTCGATCAAGTTTACAAGATATAATTAATTTTGGAGATCCTATAAATAAAATTTTAGATTCAAAAGAAAGACCTTCTGGAATTAAAATAAAAAAAATTTCAACTCCAATTGGTGTTATAGGAATTATATATGAAAGTAGACCAAATGTAACAATTGATGCAGCAGCATTATGTATTAAATCAAGTAATTCTGCAATTTTAAGACCTGGTTCTGAGAGTTACCAATCTTGTTTAGCATTATTTAGGTGTATCAATGAAGCTTTAATTCAAACAGGACTACCAGAAAATTTAATTCAAATAATACCAACCACTGACAGAAGTGCTGTTAAAAATTTAATTCAAATGACAGACTATGTAGATGTTATTATACCTAGAGGAGGTAAAAATTTAGTTAAATTAATTCAAGATAATGCAAAAGTACCAGTTTTCGCACACCTAGAGGGAATAGTTCATACATATATTCATAATGATGCAGATCCAAGTATGGTTGAAAAACTAATAATAAATTCCAAATTGAGAAGACCTGGTATTTGTGGTGCTTTAGAATGTCTTCTTATTAACAAATCATATTATGTAATGCATGGGGAGAAATTAATAAAAAAATTAATAAATAAAGGAATCGAAATTCGTGGTGATAAAATAGTAAGTAAGATTAATGGAGTAAAGTTAGCTAATCATAATGATTGGGGTAGGGAGTTTCTTAAGAAAATTTTAGCAGTCAAAGTAACAGATGATCTACAATATGCCATTAATCATATCAATAAATATAATTCTAATCATACTGATTCAATTATTACAGAAAATAAAAGAGTTGCAGAACAGTTTTTTTCTGAGGTAGATAGTGCGATTTTAATGCATAACGTTTCAACACAATTTGCGGATGGAGGAGAATTTGGTATGGGGGCTGAAATTGGAATTGGCACAGGCAAATTACATGCACGGGGTCCAATTGGAGCAAATGAACTAACTAGTTTTAAATTCGTAGTAGAGGGTAAGGGAATTTTAAGAGAATAATGTTATATTATTATCTTTTCCAAACTCTTACAGGACCACAATCAATATGAACAAATCCTGATCTTGGATAACTACCAACACCACCACTCATACATGCTTTAGCGGCATTTGCAATTTGTGAAACTGATCTATTATCTAATCTTAAATCTGCAGCCATACCTTTAATATGATATGAATTTCTAGCAACTCCACTATTTGAAAAAGATAACATTTTATTGGTTCTAGCAGTTCTATAACCAGACAATAATTGCATGGTTTCAGAAGTATCTAGAAGCGCTTGAGTTGCTGCAATAATATCAACATTGGCAACGTCATAAGTTATAACTTTGTTTTGGCGCCAATCTCTCATAAAATAGTTTACTTCTTTAAGAGCTTCAGAAATGTAAGTTCCTTCAATCCAATATACCAGATTAATTTTTTCAGATGTTTTATTATTTTTTAACTTAATTACTCTTATATCACCAGCATTTCTTAATAAACCAGGTGTATTAGAATATATAGGTGCAGCAGCAGCGGCAAAAGCCCCACTAAGTATTGTGCAAAATTTTCTTCGTGACACCATATGTATAATTCCGTATATTTTACTAATAAATTAAAAAACTTGCAGAATCCCTGCCAAACTGTAAAAATTTATTAATTTTAACCTGATTACTATTTTTGTATACAATAACTTATTGAATCTTAGTGTTTTTTTTTAAAATGTCAACTTTAATTAATAATTATATAATTCGATAATATTAAATAAATTTACGACGAATATTTAATCTTGTTAAATTTTTAATTTATGTCATCTATAAGATTAGTTGAGTTGAAGTGAATATTTATTTTAAATAGGATTGTGTGTAAATGAAAAAAAATATTTTTAAATTAAGTCTTATATATATTATTACTTTTTTGCTATGTTCAAAAATTTATTCAAACGAGCAGAAAAATTTAATATCTGAAATTAGAAATTTGCTTGAATTTAGCAATACTATTGATGCTTCAATAAAGTCATATTACTCAAAAAATTTATATCAACCTTTTTGGCAAAATAATAAAATTAAAACTAATGAATTTATAAAAGTTTTAAAAAATGCCCACCAAGAAGGTATTCCAATTGCAAGATATGACTTAAAAAAAATAGAAAAATTAGCTTCTTCTTCAGAATTCAATGATCTTGCTAAATTAGAAGTTATTTTAACAGAAAAATTTTTATTATATTCCCAAGATTTAAGTATTGGAATTGTTGATCCACTTTCCCTGTCATCATTTATTGATATCAAAAGAGAAATACCACCATCAGAAAATTTTCTAAATAATCTTAATAATTATTTAAATATTAATAATTATTTTGAAAATTTAAGACCAAATAATCCAGATTATCTTAAGTTAATGAAAGAGTTAGCAAACCTAAAGGAAATTAAAAGTAAAAAAATAAATATTACATCAGTACCCAATGATATTACACTTGAAGTCGGTATGTCTCACCCAAATGTAATTCCACTAAGACAACGTTTATTTGAATTAAATATACATCAGGATACATCTAATTCTGAAACTTTTGATAAAGAATTATTAAAATCAGTAATGCTTTTTCAAGAATATAGTGGATTGGATTCAGATGGTGTAGTTGGAAAAAAAACTTACCAAGCACTTAATCTATCTATTGATACAAAATTAATGCAAGTCCTAGTTAATCTAGAAAGATTAAGATGGTTGAATTTTGACTTTGGAAAAGATTATATTTTGATCAATCAAGCTAATTATGAAGCTAAATATGTAAGTAATAATAATATCTTGTGGCAATCTAAAGTTGTTATAGGGTTACCAGATTATCAAACTGCAGAATTTTTTGACCAAATGACACATGTTATCGTAAATCCAACTTGGCATGTTCCAAAAAGTATTGCAGTAGATGAATACTTGCCAAAAATTCAACAGGATCCAGAATTTTTAATTAATAATGATATGTTATTGTTTGTAAGAGGGACAAATAAAACAATAGATCCTAACCTAATTGATATGAGTGTATTTACTGTAGATAATTTTCCATTTGAAATAAAACAAAATCCAGGAGATTTGAATGCACTAGGTCAGGTAAAATTTATGTTTCCAAATAAACATAGTATTTATATGCATGATACCCCAATGAAAAAATTATTTTCAAAAGACTTAAGAGCTTTTAGCCATGGTTGTGTAAGACTAGCTCGGCCTTTTGAATTTGCAAATGCTTTGTTGTCTGGTGATGAAAATGTAGATTATTCAAGATTTTACTCAGCATTAAATAGTTCTGAAGAAACTAGATTTAATCTTGAAAACTATATACCAGTTTACATGTCATATAGAACAGTAATATTTGACGATTTTGGAACTATTAATTATAGACCAGATATTTATGGTAGAGATGCATTAATTTATTTATCTTTATTTTCTTATGAAATAAATAAAAATGCGTAATAGAATATAGTTTTTATTTTGTGAGGATGAAATGATTTCTTTAGCTGAAATTGCAAAGGCTTTAGACTGTGATTTCCGCGGAAATGGTAATTTAATTTTTTCTTCACCAGCAGAACCATTAATTGCTAAAAAAGATCAAATAGCAATTGCAATAGATAAAAAATTTGAAAACCAACTTTTTGAGACAAAAGCTAAAGGAGCAATCATAAGTAATTTTTTTGATTGGAAGACAACAAACCTTGAAGGTGTTGTCATAGCCGAGAAATCAAAAATTACTTTATCCAAATTAACTTCTTTATTTCAATCTTTGAATAGCGACAAAAGATCTATTAATGATAATTCATTTATAGACTCTTCATCTAAAATCGGAGCTAATCCTGATATAGGATCTTTTGTATTCATAAATAAAGAGACAAAAATAGGAAAAAATGCAAATATTGGTAATTTTGTTGATATAGGTAAAAATGTTATTATAGGAGATAATTGTGTAATTAAATCAGGAGTAAAAATATCTGATAATACTACTATTGGTGATAATTTTATTTGTCACCAAAATGTTGTAATAGGTTCAGATGGATTTTCTTTTCATACTCAAAATGGAGAAAATATCTTAGATAGATTAAAAAAAGAAAGTTCTTCTTCTAATAAAACTTTTGTAAGAGTTGGATCAATAGGTGCTGTAGAAATTGGAAATAATGTGGAAATTGGCTCTAACTCGTGTATTGATAAAGGAACAATTAAAAGTACTATTATTAAATCTGGTACTAAACTTGATAATTTAGTTCATATAGCCCATAACGTTGAAATTGGAAATAATTGTTTAATATGTGGTCAAGTAGGGATAGCTGGTAGTACTAAGATAGGAAATAATGTAGTTATGGGAGGTCAAGTAGGAATAGCTGATAACCTTTATATCGGTGACAACTCAATATTAGCTGGAAAAACAGGAGTATCAGCTAATGTGCCAGCTAAAAAATTTATGATGGGAAATCCTGCAATGGAAATGAAAAAAAATGTTGCATCTTATATGTCTCTAAGGAGGCTTCCTAGAATTCAAAAAAGAATAAACGAATTAAATAAATTAATTGATGAAATTTTTTCTAAAATTAATAAAAAATAATTTGTTAAAGATTTTTTAGGTGAATTTAAAAATGTCAGAAAGTGTTAAATATAAAATAATTAAAATTTTATCTGAACAAGCCTTATTAGACCCTAGTGAAATTAAAGATAATCTTTCACTTGAGGATTTAGGAATAGATTCATTAGCTTTGGTTGAAATAGTATTTTCAATAGAAGAAACATTTAATATAACTATTCCATTCAATGCAAATGACCCAACAAATTCAACTTTTGACATTAGCAATGTTAGTTCAATCATTAGCGCTGTTGAAAATTTAGTTAACTCGGCATCAGGAAAAAATTAAGTATGCATCGTGTTGTAATTACTGGAGCAGGTGCTGTGAGCTCTTTAGGTACAGATTTATCTTCAAATTTTAAGTCCTTATCAGAAGGAAAAAGTGGTATAAGTAAGATTGAGTTTCTAAATTCTGATAGGTTATCTATAAAAATTGGAGGTCAGATAAAAAATTATAACCCAGATATTCATTTTACCAAACAAGAAAAATCAATATATGACAAATTCACCCAATTTGCTCTTATCGCAACTAAACAAGCAGTTTTATCATCTGGTTGGGAATTCCAAAAAAATGATAACTCAGATATTGGAGTTATTTTAGGAACAGCTGGAGGTGGTCTACAAACACAAGACGAAAATTATAGACAGGTATATGAAGAAGGTAAAAACAGAGTACATCCATTAATTGTTCCAAAATTAATGAATAATGCTGCTGCCAGCAATGTTTCAATAAAATTTAATTTGCAAGGACCCAGTTTTACAATAGCATCTGCATGTTCTTCTTCAAATCATGCAATGGGTCAAGCTTTTAACTTAATTCGATCTGGAGTTATAAAAGCTGCAATTACTGGAGGTTCTGAAAGTATGCTTTGTTTTGGAGGAATTAAAGCGTGGGAAGGGTTAAGAATAATGTCTAAAGAAGCATGTCGTCCGTTTTGTAAGAATAGGGATGGTATGGTCCAGGGAGAAGGTGCAGCAATATTTATTTTTGAAAATTATCATGATGCAAAAAAACGCGGCGCTAATATTTTAGCTGAAGTAGCTGGTTTTTCGATGACATCAGATGCTATAGATATTGTGAACCCTAGTAAAAAAGGCGCAGCAAGAGCAATGATTGGTGCTTTAAAAGATGCTAAATTTAATCCAGAAGATGTGGAATATATCAATGCACATGGTACTGGAACTTTAGCAAATGACAAAACTGAATGTGCGGCAATTAAAGAAGTATTTAAAAGTCATGCAAACAAGCTTATGATCTCGTCAACAAAATCAATGCATGGACATTTAATTGGAGGTACAGGAGCAGTGGAATTACTAGGGTGTTTATTGGCATTAAATAAACAAATAATAGCTCCTACAATAAACTTTTTAAAAAAGGATCCAGATTGTGATCTGGATATAGTACCAAATATTGCAAGGCAAAAAAATGTAAAATGTGTTATATCTAATTCTTTTGCCTTTGGTGGTACAAATGCAGTTATAGCATTAAAAAAAGGTCCTTAGTTATTTTGGAGTTATACTATCATAAATTTTATCAAAGTTTTCCAAGTCAACATCGACTATAAATTTATTATTTGGATTCCTAATATCAATCATGTAAATAGCAAGATTTGCACCGGTCATAAATAGTTCTATACCTTGTTTTGTAAGACCAAATTGAGATGTACAACCTAGCTGGTCACAAAATAAAAATTGCTCTGTAAAAGGTTCAGCTGAATCCACAGCTAGAGTTATCCCATTTGGTAAAATTGGGACATTAGCTTCATAAGGAACAAATATTGTAATTAATGAATCTGCAACAGTTTCAGTATTTTGGTTTATTCTTTCTATAATAAACCTAGCTGCCCTTTCACCTTGAACATCAAGAGCAAATTGTACACCAACACATTGATTTTTTTCATTTTCACAAATTTGTAACCAATTTCCAAATTCTGCCTTAATTTCTTCATTAGAATCTAAAATATTAGCATTATCATTATTTTGTGAAAAAATTGGATAAGATAAAAAGTATATAAGGAAAAAAACCAAAAAAAAATTTATATTCCTAATTTTTGTATAAACTGAGAAAAGCATAACATCTAAAAACATATTTAAATTATTTTTGCTAGCTTTATTTTAGTAATCTTATTTTTTTCTTTTGTTAAAATTTCAAATCTAAATCCATAAAAATTAAAAACTTGGCCTACATTAGGAATATGTTGAGCCTCATGTATCACTAACCCAGCAATAGTATTTGCTTCATTATCTGGAAGTGACCAATCATAAGCCCTATTTAAATCCCTAATACTCATACCACCATCTACTATGAATTTACCGTCAGATGTATCAATCATTTGATCTACTTCAATATCGTGTTCGTCAGATATTTCACCAACTATTTCCTCTATTATATCTTCTAAAGTAATTAAACCTCTTAAATCTCCATATTCGTCTACAACAAGTGCAAAATGAGCTTTTCTTTTTAAAAATTGGCGCATCTGAAGGTCAAGTGTTGTAGTCTCTGGAATAAAATATGGCTTCATTGCTACTTTCATAATATCAAATTTTTTAATATCAAAATTTTTTGATCCAATTGATGAAAGAATACTTGTTTTTCTAAGCAAATCTTTTGCATGAAGAATACCAACAACATTTTCTTGATCATTTTTAAAAATAGGTATTCTAGTATAAGGTGATTTAAGGCATTTCTCTAAAATCTTTTTTGGTGGATCATCAGCATCAACCATCTCAATTTGACTTCTATGTAACATAATCTCTTCAACTACTCTTTCTGGTAGATCAAGTACACCTAACAATCGATCCCTGGCATCTTTTTTAACAGAACCTTCAGAATGATGAAGAGCAATTGCTCCTGCAATTTCGTCTGATGCAAGGATATGTTTACTTGGATCAATTTTTAAACCTAGTAAACTAAGGAGTAATTGAACTAATTTTCTTACAAAAATCATAATTGGTGAAAAAATATAAATAAAAAACATAACTAATGGAGCAACTCTTCTTGCAGCAGTTTCTGGATTATTAATTGCATAAGTTTTAGGTAAAAGCTCAGAAAAAACTAAAATTAGAACAGTCATACAAAAAGTTGCAATAAAAACTCCATTATCGCCAAAAAAACGAACAAAATAGGCTGTTGCCAGAGATGTCGCTAAAATATTTACTATATTATTTCCTAATAAAATTGTTCCAATTAAGCTTTCATTGTCATTAGTAATATCTAAAGCCTTTTTTGCTCCATTTGATCCTTTATCACTCATACTTCTAAGTTTAGGGCGACTTGATGCAGTAAGTGCAGTTTCAGAACCTGAAAAAAAAGCTGATAATATTAAAAGAAATAAAACAACCACTGGGCTACCCCAAATAGTAATTTTAAAATAAGATTCTAATTCTATTTCTGTCATCAAATTTACCTTTTAATTTAAATTTATTTTTGCCAATGGATGATTTTTTAAAACCAATGACTTCTTTTTATCATCTAATACATGGGTATATATTTGAGTAGTGGCAATATCTGAATGACCTAACAGACTTTGAATAACTCTGAGATCAGCACCATTTGACAAAAGATGTGTAGCAAAGGCGTGTCTAATAATATGTGGTGAAATTTTTTTGCTACCTAATCCCGCATGATTTGAAATTTTTTTTAAAATATTAAAAAATTGTACTCTACTTAGATGCCCTAATTTTGAATTTGCGGGGAATAAAAAATTTTTTGATTTTTCTTTTATACTCATTTTATTCCTATGTTTAAGCCATTTATTTATAGCCTTTTTCGCAGATCTTGAAATTGGTACTAACCTCTCTTTATTACCCTTTCCTCTAATTAAAAAAAGTTCAGAATTCTTATTAATAGCATTTAAAGGAATAGTAACAAGTTCACTTACTCTTAATCCAGTTCCATATATAAGTTCTAGTAATGTATTATTTCTGATATTATTAATTATTTTACTATCAGCAATTTTTGATGAATCTAATAATAAATTAATTTCTTTTATGGATAATGTTTCTGGCAATTTATTTAAATATTTTGGAGATTTTAATTTAATACAAGGATTTTTAATTATCCACTTTTCTTCTATTGCAAATTTAAAAAAATGTTTATAACAAGATATTTTTCTAGCAATAGTTCTATCAGAAATATTTATTTTCTTTAATAAATTTAAATTATCAATTATATATTCTTCAGAAATTACTTTTAAGTTAAAATCTTTTTTATTTTTAAAAAGTTGAGTTAAATCATTTTTATATGCATTTATCGAATTTAAGCTAAAATTTTTTTCGGCTATTATAGATTCAAAAAAATAGTCTAACTGATCATAAATATTCATTTATATCCCTAAATTTTTTTTGAAATATTCCCTAATTAATAATTCATTTGAAATATTTTTAAAATCATTTACTAATCCTAATTTTACTAATGATGCTAGGCCTGTTTGTATATCTGTAATATTAAAATTAGAACTATTAGAAATTTTAAATATAGCATTTAGTAGTACTAAACCATCTTGGTTTGAATGGTCATTTTTTTTATCATGTTTAAAAATAATTTTTTCAGGATATATACCACTGCTTGCTTTTAAAATAGCATTTTGTAATTCAGTATATTTCTTATTGAAAATATTTGTATGATTATCTTTAAAATTTGTAACTATTAATTGTTTGTCTCTTTTATTTAAAACACCAATTAAATTTTGCAGTTTGGGATTAACAACCATATATTTTTCAAGAAGATCTCCATATTCTCCTGATAAAATGTTAATTATTAATATTAGATCATTTAATGGTGAGTAATTAGATTTATTTAATCTGAGTTTTTTTCCATAAGATATTGCAAAAGCTGTTAGTAATTTATTTTTTAAAAATTCTTTAGTCATGATGTTTAAATGATCGAATAAGAATTGGTGATTATTCAAATCATATTGAATAATCCTATCTAGTTCTTGAACAAGTTTTGCTCTTGCCCAGATACCACCTGAAGTAGAGGGCTGTTTAATTTTATATGTAGAGAATAAAATACTCGGATTAAGAGCTCCACTTTTAACTAATTCTTCTGATGCAACAATCCTGGATCTGATACTTTTACCTCTGCCTAAATTATTATAAAGAAATTTTACACCATAACTTGGAATTTGCGTATTTATGTTAGAAAAACTACATAGATAAATTATAATGGATTTATCTTCATCACATTTATCTTTATTAATAATCTCTAATTCTGCTTCATGATCTAAATAATTAATCAGTAATTTTTCATGATCACTGTCTAATTTATTAATACTTGAATAAGTTGCTAAAGATAAAGCTGCAGCATTCCAATCACCACTTCTAGCAAGACAAATAATTTTATGAGCAGGCTCTAATGAATTATGATAGCCATTTAAAACAGCATTACAAAATCTTTCAAATCTATAAGTTAGAAATGAAATTTCAGACCATAAATCAATCAAGTTTGGATCAAAAGTAGGATCAGCATCTAAAATAAGAGCTTCTGCATCATCTAAAGCACCCATTTGAATTAATTTTGATATTCGTTGTCTTAAAAAGAGGGTACCAGAAAATTCTTCATCAACAACAATAATAGGTGGATCAGATTCAAACAGTAAAATCCTTTTTAATAATCGATTAAGATAATATAAATCACTAATTTTAATTTTTTCCAATACAGAGGAGATCTCAATTTCGTTACTATTCTTCCAAATGTCTGAATTTATTCCAATTTTTATACTGGGATAAATCCCAATTGAGTTTTTGCTTATATTTGGAAGAACATTTTTCTCAATCTCGTTATTATTATTTTTTTCAATTTCAGATTGGTAAGTATAAAATTCGGGTGGATCATTGATTTTTTTTGCTAACCAATCAATTGCAGACATTGGGGCATCTGCAAATAAAAAATTTGTTAAAATGAAAGAGTTAATTGATATTAAAATCAATAATAAGCATGATCGTAAAATCATTATTTTATAGGTACGTTAATTACAACTAATTTATTAAGTGGATCAATATCAAATACAAAAGAGTAAATCACAATAATAATAATATAAATTAAGGCTATGAAAAAGAAAAATTTAAGTAATGTCCACATATAATAAGACAAATAATGATGTTAAAAATTTAATTTTAATTCAAAAAAAAAATATTTTCAAAAGCTTTTTAAATCATTATATATTTACAAATATATTTTAAACACAAATCTATTACAAATATTGTATAAATTGAAGAAAATGCTTGTTTTAGTAGGATTGATGGGAGCTGGAAAATCTTCCATTGGTAATAAGCTGTCTGATTTTTTAAATGTTGGATTTCTAGATGCAGATAGTGAAATTGAAAAAGCTGCAGGAATGACAATTGTTGAAATTTTTGAGAAATTTGGTGAAAAATATTTTAGAGAAGGAGAAAAAAAAGTTGTTAGTAGGTTAATGCTACAAAAACCACAGGTTTTATCAACTGGGGGTGGAGCTTTTATATCAAAAGATCTAAGAGAGTTAATTAAAATACACGGTTTTTCCATTTGGCTTAAAGCTGACTTTGAAACATTGTGGCCAAGAGTTTTAGGAAAAAAAAATCGTCCATTATTAAACCAAATGGAACCAGAAAAAGCGTTAAAAAGTTTAATTAAAGAAAGAAATCCAATCTATAGCAAAGCAGATATTACAATAGAAAGTAAACCAAAAATTAGTCATTCCAAAATGGTTGAAAAAATTGTAATTGAATTAAAAAAAAATCAAATGTTTGTTTAAATTATTAAAAATCATAGAGAAATGAAATTTATAAAAGCTAAGTATAATGGTTTTACCCATAAAATATTAATAGGTAATAAAATTCATAACGAACTAATCCTATTTTTAAAGAAGCATGAATTTAAATCCAAACTATGTATTGTTACGGATAAAAATGTTGCAAAATATCATTTATTGTCACTTTTAAAATTTTTAAAAGTTTCAAAAATTAAATTTGAAGTTTTAGTTTTAAATCCTGGAGAAAAAACAAAAAATTGGTTTAATTTAAAAAAAGTTGTCGAATGGTTAATATCAAATCAAGTAGAAAGAAATGATTTTATAGTTAGTTTAGGTGGTGGAGTTATTGGAGATTTAACAGGTTTTGCTTGTTCAATAACAAGACGTGGAATGAAAATTATACACATGCCCACAACGTTATTGTCTCAAGTTGATAGTTCAATAGGAGGAAAAACAGGCATTAATTCTTTACAAGGAAAAAACTTGATTGGCACATTTTATCAGCCCTCGTTAATTTTATCAGATATATCTTTTTTAAAAACATTAAAAAAGAGGGAGTATTTGTCTGGATATGCTGAAGCAGTTAAAAAAGCTTTAATAAAGGATTATAATTTTTTTAAATGGTTAGAAAATAAAGATTATAATGAATTAAGAGAAGACAAAAATATTATAGATATAATATATAAATCATGTGAAATTAAAATAAATTTAGTTCAAAGGGATGAAAAAGAACAGGGAGAAAGAGCTTTATTAAATTTAGGACATACATTTGGTCATGCTCTAGAGACTGCAAATCATTATTCTAGAAATTTACTTCACGGTGAAGCTGTAATAATTGGTTGCTGTCTTGCACTCAAATTGAGTAGAAAATTAAATTTAATCAACTCAAAGCAATGTGAAAGAATAATAAATCACTTCAAAAGATTGAATTATTATACTGAAATTAAACAAACAAATATCAATAATTTTACTGCTCAAAAATTATTAAATATTATGTATCAAGATAAAAAAGTTGTTAATAAAAAATTAAATTTTATCTTATTAAAAAGAATTGGAGCAGGTCTTATTCAGAAGGATGTAGATGCTGATATAGTAAAAAAAATATTGACTAACTCTATTAAAGGTTAATTGCTATATCAATCAAGAATGATTAAGTGTATGTATAAAAACTTTATAAATTAAAAAAAATGATATTTACATCTTCATCGGATAAATTGAATAAATTTTGTGGTGAAATAACTCAAAACTCAAATTATGTAGCTATTGACACAGAATTTGTAAGGATTAATACATATTTCCCTGAACTTTGTTTACTTCAATTAGCATATAAAAAAAACAATGATAAGAATATCATTGTTTTAGATGTTTTCAAAAAAAAAATAAATTATGAACCCTTTATTGATATTCTAAAAAATAAAAAAATAACAAAAGTCCTCCATGCTGGAAGACAAGATTGTGAAATTTTTTTGAATTTATTTAGTTTTTTACCTCAAAATATTTTCGATACACAAGTTGCAGCAATGGTTTGTGGTATTGGAGATCAGGAAAGCTATGAAAATTTAGCAATGAATTTTTTAAATGTAAAAATTGATAAAACATATCAATACATGGATTGGTCAAAAAGACCTTTGTCAAAATCTCAAATTAATTATGCCGCCAACGATGTGTTTTATTTATGTGATATATATGAAAAACAAAAGGAATTACTTAAAAAGCTTAATAGAAATGATTGGATTAAAGAAGAAAATCAAAAATTAACAAAAAAAAATACTTATGATCACAATCTAGCATCAATTTATAAAAAAATAAGATTTAATAAAACCTCTACAAATAAAAATTTAATTTATGAATTACTTGATATAAGAGAAAAAATTGCAAAAAAATTTAATTTACCCAGAAATCAAGTAATTAAAGATGTTAATTTAATAAATCTTATTAAAAAATTACCACAAAAATTTGAAGATTTTGAAAATATACCTCTATTTTCAAAAAATGAATTGAAAGATATTTATGCAAAAAAAATTTATATAATTATTGAAAGTTTTTTAAAAAAAGACAAAATCAAAAATTCAGTTATAAAAGAAACTAATGAAAAATTACTTGAAATTATAGACCTTTTAAAAATTATGTTAAAATTTAAATGTAATGAATATAAAATTCCAACAAGACTTATTGCCTCTAACCAAGATCTAGAAGATCTTGTATTGAATGAAAACTACAATATACCAGCTTTGAAGGGTTGGCGCTTTGATGTTTTTGGAAAAGAAGCAATAGGGTTAAAAAATGGTGAAATTGCCATATATATAGGTAAACAAGGATTGGATCTAATTAAATTAAAAAAATGATACGATATAGGTAATGTATGAAAACAATAAATTTTGAAAATATATTAGAAGATTTTAACTTTTTAGAAAATTGGGAAGATAAATATCGTTATATAATTGATATTGGTAAGGAATTAGAAAAATATCCCGAAGAATTTCGAAATGAAGATTACCGAGTTATTGGTTGTGCAAGTCAAGTTTGGTTTTATCCAAAAATCGTAGAAATGAATGATCAAAAAATCTTTTCATTTAAAGGAGATTCTGATGCAATGATAGTTCGAGGTCTAATAAAAATACTAACAACAATTTATAATGAAACTGAAATTCAGGAAGCTAGTAATATTGACCCTTATAGAAAACTTGAATTATTAAATTTAAAAGAACATATATCTTCACAACGATCAAATGGATTAAATTCTATTATTTTAAAGATAAAAGATTTTTTAACTAATTCCTAAAAAACAATTTTAATTAAAATTATATTAAAAATTTTTATATATTAGGTCGTTTTTGTATTAGGAAATGTCGAAATATAATTCATGTATGTTTAAACATAAATTAAATTTAAATATACTTATATTCAAATAGATTTTGGTGTCTAAATGGAAAATATAGAAGATGAAGAAATTATCTTATCTGAATTAAATGATGATGAGTTAATGCTGCAAATGCATGATGACTTATATGATGGTTTAAAAGAAGAGATAGAGGAGGGTGTGAATATTTTCTTAGAAAGAAATTGGCAACCTTATGACATTTTAACAAAAGTTCTCGTAGAAGGTATGAGAATTGTGGGAATAGACTTTAGAGATGGAATTTTATTTGTACCAGAAGTACTTTTAGCTGCAAACGCAATGAAAGGAGGTATGGCTATACTTAAACCTCTTTTAATTGAAACAGGTGCCCCAAGACTGGGAAAAATGGTTATTGGAACAGTTAAAGGAGATATTCACGATATTGGGAAAAATCTTGTTTCTATGATGATGGAAGGAGCTGGTTTTGAAGTTATTGATTTAGGAATTAACAATCCCGTTGAAAACTATTTATCAGCTTTAGAAAATGAAAAACCTGACATTTTAGGAATGTCTGCATTGTTAACAACAACAATGCCGTATATGAAAGTCGTAATTGATTGTCTTGTAGAAAAAGGTATTAGAGATAATTACATAATTCTCGTAGGTGGAGCTCCTTTAAATGAGGAATTTGGAAAGGCAATTGGTGCAGATGCTTATTGTCGAGACGCAGCAATGGCAGTTGAAACTGCAAAAGATTTTATGAAAAAGAAACATAACCAAATGATAAGTAATTAATTTTTCTGGTATTCTGAAGGTAAATGTATATTCAAAATAAGCCTAGATGGCAAATTAAAGAAAACCAAGTCACGAACGAGCAACTATATTTAAATAGAAGAAAATTTATTAAAAATTCTTCAAGTATTTTAGGGTCTACCGCTTTATTATATAATTTTCTAGGTAAAGATTTGGATGCTAATCAAAATAATGAAAATTTTTTAAAATTTCAAATAAATAAAAAATACCATATACTTTCAAATATCACTCCAGAAAATCTTAGTACCAAGTACAATAATTTTTTTGAGTTTGGATCTACTAAAAATATTTGGAAAGAGGCTCAAAAATTAGAAACAAAAAATTGGAAATTAAAAATTACTGGATTGGTAGAAAAACCCTTAACTTTTGAAGTAGAAGATTTAATAAATAAATTCAAACTTGAAGAAAGAATTTATCGACATCGTTGTGTGGAAGCATGGTCCATGGTAGTTCCGTGGTTAGGTTTTCAGATGTCTAAGCTTTTAAAGCTTTGTAAACCATTATCTTCGGCAAAATATATAAAATTTACTACTTTTTATGATCCTAAAATAGCAACTGAACAAAAAGCTAGATGGTACCCATGGCCCTACACTGAAGGTTTAACATTAGAAGAGGCTAAAAATGATCTTTCTTTTTTAGTATTTGGTGCTTATGGAAAAAATCTTCACAATCAATTTGGAGCTCCCATTAGGTTACATTTGCCTTGGAAATATGGTTTTAAATCCATAAAATCAATTGAAGGAATAGAATTTACCGACAAACGTCCAGTAAGTTTTTGGGAAAATTTAGCATCTAATGAGTATGGTTTTTGGGCAAATGTAAATCCAGCAGTAGATCACCCAAGATGGTCACAAAAAACAGAAAGGATATTAGGAGGAGGGGAACGTGAAACAGAAATTTATAATGGCTATGGTCCGGAAGTTTCAGCTCTTTATTCCAACTTTTCTAATTTAGGAGATAGATTATTTAGATAATTTTATAAGCTTCATATATTTAAACTTCTAAATAATCTTTCTCCGTCTAAACCTATTTCACTACTTACTCTTCTTTCTGGATGTGGCATTAAGCCTAATATCCTATGATTTTGAGAATAAATACCTGCAATGTTGTCTACAGATCCATTTGGATTATTTTTATGATATTTAAATGCTATTTGATTATTGTCATAAATCATTTTTTTTGTTTCATTATTTACAAAATAATT
Organism: uncultured Alphaproteobacteria bacterium; assembly: GCA_902578545.1. GTDB lineage: Bacteria > Pseudomonadota > Alphaproteobacteria > Rhodobacterales > Rhodobacteraceae > CACIIZ01. The sequence continues at coordinate 121,999 of CACHDI010000004.1, read as the reverse complement.
ACCATCATGATGTGCTATAGGAAAGTTAACCTCTTCATTTTCGTTATATAATTTTGAAAAAGATGTATTGGAATTACAAACTTTGAGAATTTGATTTTTACAAACGAACTTTGTTGATGTATTTCTCAAAAGAATACCAGGAAGCAATCCAGTTTCACAAAGAATTTGAAAACCATTACATATACCCAAAACAAATCGTCCTGAGTTTGCAAATTTGATTATTGAATTAATTATAGGGGACTTTGATGCAATTGCACCAGTTCTTAGATAGTCACCAAATGAAAACCCACCTGGAATTGCACACAAATCTAAATCTTTTGGTAAATCTGTATCTTTATGCCATAGAAAGATAACTTTATACAGTTTTTGCTTTTCAAAAGCACGAAATAAATCATTATCACAATTAGATCCAGGAAATACTACAATACCAATCTTCATAGTTACATATTTATTTCCTCTATGGCATAATCTTCTACTAGAGGGTTGGTTAAAAAACCTTCACACATTTCATTTATCATATTCATATCAACTTCGTTAGAATTAAATTCTATATCTAGAATTTTGCCTTGTCTTACATTTTTTATATTGTTAAAGCCTTGTCCTATCAAAGAATTAGCTACAGCTTGACCTTGTGGGTCTAGGACACTTGGTTTTAAAATTATATTTACCCTTACTTTCATTAAATTTAACCTTATACAAATACATAATTTGAATTATTTTTTTATTCCTAGTCTAATTAATAATTTTTTGTAAGCCTCCACTAGGTTACCTTTATCATATCGAAAGATATCCTTATCAAATTTTTCTTTATTATTTAAATCACATAAGCGGCAAGAATCAGGACTTATTTCATCCGCAACTAACAAAGAATCATCAGAAGTTTTTCTTCCAAATTCTAATTTAAAATCAATTAAAGAAATAGAAATTTCTTCAAATTTTTTTTTAAGAATTTTATTAACTTTAAGTGATATTTCGTTGATTTTAAACAACTCTTCTTTATCAGACCATCCAAAAGTTATTATATGACTATTATTAACAATAGGATCATTGAATTCGTCATTTTTATAATAAAACTCAATTATTGGATCTTTAAAAATTTTTCCTTCTTTTATTCCTAATCTTTTACAAATTGAACCTGCAGCTATATTCCTAACGACAACCTCTAAAGGAATAATCTTACATTGATGTATTAATTGTTCTCTATTGCTTATTTTTTTTATGAAATGATTTGGGATCTGATTATTAGATAATATCTGCATTAAATACTCAGATATTAGATTATTGATTACACCTTTACCCTCAAGAACTTTAAATTTTTTTGCATTAAAAGCAGTTACATCATCTTTAAAATATTGAATAAGCGTATTTTCTTTAGGTCCAGAAAAAATGATTTTTGCCTTACCCTCATATATTTTTTTTTGAAAAGTCATATTTAAAATTAAAGTTTTTTTATCTTATTAAATTTAACTAAAAATTCTTTTATAAACGGTATCAACATGTTTAAAATACCGTGAAATGTCAAAAATTTGATCTAACTCTTTTGGGGATAATACATTCATAGTTTCTTTATCATTTAACAACAAATCTTTGAAAGATACATCATCATCTATAGCTTTTAATGCATTTTTTTGAACAATTTTATATGATTCTTCTCTACTCATTCCTTTTTGAGTAAGCTTTAGAAGAACATTTTGAGAAAATATAACACCATTCAATTTATAGAGGTTTTTTTCCATATTTTCAGGATAAACAATAAGATTTTCCATAAGAAAAGATAATCTTGTTAATGCAAAATCTAAAATTACTGTAGTATCGGGTCCAATTACTCTCTCAACAGAACTATGAGAAATATCTCGTTCATGCCAAAGTGCAATATTTTCTAATGAAGGAATCACACTCATTCTAATTAATCTAGACAATCCAGTTAAATTTTCTGAATGAATAGGATTTTTTTTATGAGGCATTGCACTAGAACCTTTTTGTCCTTTAGAAAAAAATTCAGATACTTCCATAATTTCAGTGCGTTGAAGGTGTCTGATTTCTACAGCTAAACGTTCTATAGAAGACGCAATTACAGATAGTGTAGAAAAAAATGCCGCATGACGATCTCTTGGTATTATTTGAGTAGAAATTTCTTCAACCTTAAGACCCAATTTCTTACAAACATATTCTTCGACTTTAGGATCAATACTTGAGTAATTTCCTACAGCTCCAGAAATGGCACCAACTCTTATTTCTTCGCTTGCAGTTTTTAGTCTTGTAAGATTTCTATTCATCTCAGTATAAGCCTGAGCCATTTTTAAACCAAAAGTTGTTGGTTCTGCATGAATACCATGACTTCTACCTATACATTTTGTAAATTTATGTTTAAAGGCTAGATTTTTTATTTTTTTAAGAAGAGTTTTTAAATCCTCAATTAATAACTCAGATGATCTAAATAATTGAATAGAAAAGCATGTATCCAATATGTCAGAAGAAGTCATTCCTTGATGAATAAATCTAGCATGGTCACCAATTATTTCTGAAAGAAATGTAAGAAAAGCGATAACATCATGTTTTGTTTCTTTTTCAATTTCATTTATTCGTTTTGCATCAAATATGATATATTTATTTTGATCTAGTGTATTAATAATTTCTTTTGGTATTACTCCCAAATTAGCTTGGGCTTCACATGCATAACGCTCTATTTCATACCATATTTCATATTTTTTTTGATCTGACCAAATATCGGTCATTACTTTACGAGAATATCTATCAATCATTGAATTTTATATTAAATTTAGCAAGGAATTATCAAAATTAGTAGTATTAGTTATTTTAATTGTCTTCCAATCTTTCATATTTTTTCTAAACCAAGTTCGTTGTCTTTTAGCAAATTGATGAGTTTTAATTTTTGCCTCTAAAATTGCATCTTCTAATGACTTTAGATTTTGTAAATATAAAATTAATTCCTGAGCACCAATTATTTTTGAGGAGGGCATAGAGTAATCCCAATAACCTTCATTTAAAACTTTTTGGCACTCATAAATAGCACCAGATGCTAACATTTTATCGAATCTCAAGTCTATAATCTTATTTAATAAGATTTTATCAATACATAAAACAATTTTTTTTGTTTTTTTAGGATTTAAAATAGGATTTTTGCGATCTTTTTGAAAATCTATTATACTTACTCCAGTAGTTTCCATTACCTCCCATGCTCTTTGAAGTCGTCTATTATTATTATAATCAATTATTGACAAAATATGGGGATCGTTTTGTTTTAAATATTTATAAAAAAAAGAAGGATCAGAGTTTAATATATCTTTTCCTTTTTTCTTTATTTTTATTGGTATAGTTGGAATATTAGAGATACCTTGAAAAAGAAGATTTATATAAAGACCAGTTCCTCCAACAATAACTGGAAGAAGATGATTTTTCTTTGCTATATCAATATAATAAGAAACTTCTTTCAACCATTTTCCAACATTATAATAATTTCCTTTATAATGTCCGTATAGTTTATGAATAATTTTTTTTTGTTCAATATCCGTTGGACGTCCAGACAAAATTTTCCACTTTTTATAAACCTGAATTGCGTCTGCATTTATGACCATAATTGGAATATGATTTCCAATTATATTAGCTAACTTATTTTTTCCTGAACCTGTTGGACCTGAAATAACAAGTGCTTCAAAGCCTTTTTTTTTAAAATAATTCATTTTTTAATTATAAAATAACCTACTTAGTAAAAACAAATTAATAAATCATATTTAAGTCTTTAATATATTTTTATATTAATTTTATACTAATTTATAGTTATTATAATATAAAAGTTACATAATATATATTATGCGATCAATAGTAAAATGAGTTTATATCATAAATAAATACCAAAAATAAATAACCCCACTAGCAATGTGAAAAATTTAATTGTAATTTAATATTAAATTAATTAGTTAAGTATTTAATATAATTTATAAAAGTTAATTTTCTTTTATATTTACTTATATTGCCTAAATTACTATTCAACATAATTTTATTGTGAATATCTATTTTGTGGTCTTAAGAAAAAATATGATTTTTACATATGATTTAAATAAGCTTTAAAAATAAATGCAAATTTAACAAATAATATAAATAAACTATCTATCTATCTATCTATCTATCTATCTAGGAACAAATGTTGATTTAATTATAAATAAAAAAAATATTAAAAATACTGTTTATCAGATTTTATAAAGTTTAAATAATTACTTTAATTGATATAAAATTCATTAATTATATTTTTTTTAATATATTTTCTTTACTTTTTCCTTTTCCACAAAGCTAAGTCTACATGAAATTTATCTTCTTTGCTCCTTGGCATTATTTGAACTAGCTCCCATCCATTTTCACCAATATTGTTGAATTCTATTAGCTGTTTATTATTAATTTTATCATTAGCTTCATTTTGTGTTTCGTTAAAAGATATTTGATTTGATAAAATTACCCTTGTTAACTTGTATTGCCATTTTTCCATATCACCCCCCTCCTTTTAATAGATTAATGTTATTATTTGATATTATATCCAAAAACAAATTTTAAAGGTTTTAAATAAAATAATTGTCAATCACATTTTTACATTAGAATTAATATTATGTAACTATAATATATGAGTAGGTTCTTTAAAACTTGTAAGATAATTCAAAAGAAAGAGTTTAAAAAAAAGACTATCATTAATCATTAACTTCTATTTTTTTTAAATATTTATTTTTATACAGTTCATCCCACAAAACAATTAATAGAAATCCATCATCAATAATTTGTTCTTTTAGAACTAATTTTCTTTCAAAAAGCCAAGAACGTATTTTTATTTTTTCAAATGGTAGAAATATTCTTTCTTGAAATTTTGAATAATTAAATAACGCTGATATTTTATTTTTTAAATCCTCAATACCGTAATTTTTTTTTGCAGAAATTAAGACTACATCATTTTTATCTTTAATTTGTATTCTATCTTGATTTGATAGATTAATAAGGTCAGTTTTGTTCCATACTTCTATTATTGGTTTATTTAATTTTGTGATACCTAATTCTTCCAATATTTCATATACAATCAAAGATTGACGAACAAAATCGTTGCTAGAGATATCTCTAACATGCAGGATACAATCTGAATGAATTAATTCCTCTAGTGTTGCTTTAAAAGCTTCTATTAGTTGAGTTGGAAGATCTGATATAAAACCAACTGTATCAGATAAAATAACATCATTGCTTAATGGCAACTCTAATATTTTCATCTTTGGATCTAATGTTGCAAATAGCATGTCTTTTGAAAGTACAAACGAGTTAGTTAAAATATTGAATAACGAAGATTTTCCAGAATTAGTATAACCAACAAGAACTACTGTATTTAAAGGTATTTTAATTCTGGAAGATCTATGAATTCCTCTAGTTTTAACTACTTTTGATAATTGATATTTTATTTGTGAAATTCTTAGATTTAAAGCTCTTTTGTCTGACTCAATCTGTGTTTCACCCGGTCCACCCAAAAAACCCATTCCTCCTCTTTGTCGCTCAAGGTGAGTCCAACTTCTTACCAATCTAGATTTATTATAATTTAAGTGCGCTAGTTCAACTTGTAAAACCCCTTCCCTACTCAATGCTCTTGAAGAAAAAATTTCTAATATTAATCCTGTCCGATCTAAAATTTTAATGTTTAATTCTTGCTCTAAATTTCTTTGCTGAACGGCTGATAATACAAAATCAATTAATAAAAGTTTTACCTTTTTATCAAATATACTTTTTTTTAAATACGTTATTTTTCCTGAACCTAAAAAAGTTCCTGGATAAATTTTTTTAATATTTATAGAGAAATCGAGTATTATTCTTATACCTGGAAGAGCTTCAGATAATTTAGTAAATTCATTAAAATCTAGATCATTTACTTTTTTAGATAAAACTGGCCTAACTACACAAGTATGCATAGATTAAAAACTAAAGTTTTTCTTCATCTTCAAAAAAACTTAATGGTTGAGTTGGCATAATAGTTGAGATTGCATGCTTATAAACTAATTGAGAGGTACCATCCCTTCGTAGAAGAATTGAAAAATTATCAAACCATGTTATGGCGCCCTGTAATTTAACTCCATTTACTAAAAAAACCGTTACTGGATTTTTATCTTTTCTTACTCCATTAAGAAAAGAATCTTGAAGGCTTTCTTTTTTTTCTGCCATTTTAAATCCTTCATTTAAAAAATTATTTTATAGTTAATGATATAGTATCAAATCTATAAAATAAAATAATTATTATTAAAAGAAATTGATACCAACCTCTAACATTTTTTCAACCTTATTTACAACTTTAGAGTTATAAAAAACAGTAATAATATCTCCTTCGTCTAAAACTATATTACTTTTTGCAATATTGATATCATTCCCCTTCATTACTGCTCCAACAAGTACGCCTTCTGGCCAATCTATATCTTTCAATGTTTTACCTGCTAAAGATGAAGTACCTAATACTTGAGCTTCAATTAGTTCTGCTTCAGCGTCTCCAATTGTATAAACAGCTCTTATCCTTCCGTGGCGAACATGTCTTAAAATTGAAGATACAGTTGTTGATCTTGGATTTATGTAAGCATCAATACCCATTGGCTTGAGTAATGAATTTAATGATGAGTCGTTTACTAAAGAAAGAACTAATTCACATCCTGAGGTTTTTGCACGTGTACATGTCAGTAAATTTGTTTTATCATCATCAGTCAATGCTAAAAGAGCATTTGCTTGACTAACATTTGCCTCTTCTAATAAATTAAGATCCAAGCCGTCACCATGTAATATTACTGTCCGCTCAAGTGAATCTGCGGCAAGTTCAGCTTTTTTTCTATTTAATTCAATTAACTTACAATGTACTTTATTTTGTTTATTTTCCTCAAGTTTTTTTGCTACGGTTAATCCTACATTACCTCCACCAACAATAATGAATCTATTCCCTTTTTTGATAACCTTTCCAAAAATTTCAAGAGTTCTAATTCTGTCTTCAAGAGTTGTAAAAATATAAATCTGGTCTTCACCAAAAATTTGATCATCTGGATCAGGAACAAAAAGTTTTGTATTTCTCCTAATACCTAAAACAATTGCATTTAAATCAACAAAAAGTTGTGATAATTGCCTTAAGGGTGTGTTGATTACAGGACAAGAACTATCTATACTTATACCAATTAATTGAGCTTTACCTCCTAAAAAAGTCTCAATTTCAAAGGCACATGGAATCTCTAAGCGACTAATTACTGCTTCAGCAACTTCTTTTTCTGGAGAAATAATTACATCAATTGGCAAATGTTCAGATTGATATAGATCACTATAATTGATTTCTAAATAAGATTGTGATCTTATTCTAGCTATTTTTCTAGGTATAGTAAAAACTGAATGAGATACTTGACATATAATCATGTTTGTTTCATCAGATTGTGTAGTTGCTATGACCATATCACAATCTCTTGCTCCAGCGGACTCCAGAACATCAGGATGTGATGCACAACCAGTAATCCCAGAAATGTCCAAAGTATTAGTTAATTGACTAACAAGGTCAGAATTACTATCAATCACAGTAATATCATTTTTTTCAAGAGATAAATGATTTGCTATTTGTGCTCCAACTTGCCCTGCACCACATACAATTACTTTCATTAAATTATTCTCCTGAATAAAAAATATTACTCTTTTTTTGAAAGTTTATTTTCTGAAACTATTGCAAGAGTTTTCATTTTTCTATGTAAAGCAGATCTTTCCATTCCAACAAAAATTGCAGTTTTAGATATATTACCTCCAAAGCGGTTTATCTGAGCCATTAAATATTCCCTTTCAAAAACTTCTCTTGCATCTCTTAAAGATAAATTTATAAATTCATCCTCAAAAACACTATTTCCAGTATTGTTTTTATCGATCTGTTTAGATTCTGGTAATTCTGAAGAATCAATTTCACTATTATAAGGGCCTAATATTAAAATTTGCTCTACTGCATTTCTTAATTGCCTAATATTTCCAGGCCAAGACATAGTTTGTAATTTTGTTAAAGCACCTTCAGAAAAAGATCGTAATGGCAAACCCTCGCTATAATTCAATAATTTTACAAAATGATTTGCAAGAATAGGAATATCTTCTCTTCTATTTTCAAGAGAAGGTACTTTAATTGGTACTACATTAAGACGATGATATAATTCTTCTCTAAATTCTCCTAAGGAAATTTTTGAAACTAAATTTTTATTAGTTGAAGAAATTACCCTTAGATCAACTCTAACTAGATTACTTCCATTTACCCTAGTAAATGCTTGTTCTACCAAAACTCTTAAAATTTTTGATTGAGTTCCTTTTGGCATGTCAGCAACTTCATCAAAAAATAAAAAACCACCATTAGCCTTTTCTAAAAGTCCAGATTTAACTATACCGTTATATTCAGAACCAAATAAAACTTCTTCCATTTTATCTGACTCAATACTAGCACTAGATACTGAAACAAATGGTGAACTAGCTCTTGCCGAATTTGCATGAATGTACCTAGCAGCAATTTCTTTTCCACAACCAGCTGGACCAGTTAACATTACTCTACTATTTGATTTAGCAACCTTATCTAACTGACTTTTCAAATTATTGAATGAACTAGAATTACCTATCATATTTGATTCTATAAGTTCACTTCTTCTAAGATCAGCAATTTCTCTTCGTAATCTAGAGGCTTCAAGGGCTCTTTTAATAACTACAATAAGTTGATCAGTATTAAATGGTTTTTCTAAAAAATCGTATGCACCTTGCTTCACAGCTGCAACAGCAATCTCTATATTGCCGTGACCAGAAATTATTACAATAGGTATATTTTTATCGTTATTTCTTACTGTTTTTAAAATTTCTATACCATCCATATTACTGTCTTTTAGCCAAATATCAAGAATAATTAAATCAGGAGATTTTGAATTAATTTCATCCATTGCTGTTTCAGAGTTACTAGCTAAACATACTTGATATCCTTCGTCTGAAAGAATTTGACCTATCAATTGTCTTATATCTTTCTCATCATCTACAACTAAAATGTAACCCATTAAAATAGAACCTCTCAATTTGAATTATAAAGTTCTTATCTTTTCTTTAATTTGAAAATCAGCTTCTGAACTATTATCATTCTTAAATTTATTTTTGTTCAACATCAAAGGTAATTTTATCATTGCTATAGCACCTTTATTAAATGTCCTGTGTAAGACATTACTTGCATTATATATATTAAGTGAACCATCATGCTGTTCTATTATTTTTCTTACTATAGCTAAACCTAATCCAGTACCATTTTGTTTAGTGGTTACATAAGGTTCAAAAAAGTTTGTTATTTTATTGTCTAAACCAATTCCAGTATCGATAATTTTGATTTCTAAAAAATTATTATTTAAGTTAGTAAATATATCAATAATACCAATTACTTTTTCTTTATTAATTATTTTTCTTTTTGATGAGTTAATAGATTCTACTGAATTTTTCAACAAGTTGGTAAGTGCCTGTGAAAGCATTGCTGAGTCACCAAATATATTTGAACTTAAATTGTTTAAATGTAGATTAAATTGGATATTATCATAGACTGCTTTTTGAAGTAGTACAGAGCTTTTTACTAAATCATTAATATTTACCATTTTTTTTCGGGGCTCAGGCATCCTGGCAAACTCTGAAAATTCGTCAACAATTCTTTGAAGTACTTCCGTTTGTCTTATAATCATATTAGAATATTCGATAATATTGAATTCACTTATATTTGATTTAGAAAATACCTTTTTTTTAAGCTGTTCCGCTGATAATTTAATCGGAGTCAGAGGATTTTTGATTTCATGTGCTATCCTTCTAGCAACATCAACCCATGCAGCATTCTTTTGGGCATAAATAAGATCAGTTATGTCATCAAAAGTTAAAATAAAACCCTTATAATCTTTACCACCAATATATCTTTTTGAAATTCTTAATAAAATATGTAAGGATCTTCTATTTTTATTAATTATCAATTCTTCAGACATAAAATCTAAATCCAAATTTTTTACTTTTTTAATAATTGGATTAAATTCATTTATGACTTTACTTATTTTTTGGTCAACAAAATTTTTATTGTTTTTTAATTTCAATATAAGTTTTGCTGCATTATTGATTATTTCTATTTTATCCTCTTTATTTATACTTATAATACCACCACTAACCCCACTAACAATTGCCTCAAGGAATTCTCTTTGATGTTCAACCGTTTTGTTATTTTCAAGTAATTTATTTCGTTGATTTTTTAATCTATTGGTCATTCTATTAAAAACTTTGCTCAAAAACGCAATCTCGTCTTTAGTATTTTCTTCCATAACCTTGATATCAAAATCACCACTTCCAACTTTTTTGGCTGCTGCAGCTAGTCTTCCAACTGGTTTTGATAACTTTTCGGCGAACCAAAGTGCCATCCAAACAGCTATAAGTATCATTACTAAGGAAAAAGCAATGTATAACAATCCAAATTTAAATAATAAACCATACCTTTCATTTTCAATTTGTTGATAAAGTAAAACTGTATCTTGAGTTTCATCTAATAATTGAAGGATATTTCCATCAACAATTCTTGACACATACAATAATCTATTATTGTATTCTGATAACTTTTTTATTGCTCTAAATTCATTTGTTGGCCAATCCTTAATTATAACAATTTGACCTGAGATAGCTTTGTCAATATCAGCATTACTTATTTTTTCAAAGTCGAAAAGATAGCTTTTCTCACCCCTTAACCTTATATCACCAGTAAAATCTATAATAAAAGACTCAGAAATACTATTAGGCTGAAATTTACTTAATACATTTCTTACATATCCTTCTTCAATCAATCTATTTTTGGAAATTTCAGAATTTAGAACATTTGCCAAATAATTCAAATCATTTACTAAATATTGTTTTTGTTCATTCTCATATGCTTTCGCAGCCATCATTGAGTTTTCAACAACCTTTTGAACATTTGAGGAAAACCAACCTTCCAAACCAAAATTAATTGAAATAGTTGCAAAAATGGCAACTATAATTGTCGGTAATAAGGCAATTAGAGTAAATACTTTAGTAAGCCTTGAATGAAGTCTTGAACCAGAGGTACGAGATCTTCTTGATAATATTAATTTTGTAATCCTTACTGCTACCAAACCTGCAATAATCAAAACATAAATCAAATCTAATAGAAGAAGGTTTCTTAATAATATAGTACTTGTAGTTTTTTCAAATAAATCAGCAGAAATAAAAGTAATTATGGCCAACACAGGACCTAATAAAACAAAAACTAGAGTTAATAATTTATTTATTTTATTATTTTGAACTATAGATAAAAAAAATATAAAAAAAGTTGTTAATAAATTATGTTTCACAATAAAAAAATCAAAGATGAAATTGTTTTAACGTTACATCATTTTTTTTGTTTGTGATACATTTATATCAAGCTCATTTATTTTTTTTCTTAATGTATTTCTGTTAATTCCTAAAAGTTTTGAAGCTTTTAATTGGTTGCCTTTTGATGAATTTAAAGAAAGTGCTATTAAAGGATATTCAATTTCTTTTAAAATTCTATTATAAAGTCCAGGTGGAGGAAGGGATGAACCATGCAATTCAAAATATCTTAAAAGATGTTTTTCTACTGACATAGAAAGACCTTCAACTGATAAATCATCTTCTTTATCGTTATCAGAAAACAGTTTTAGTTGGTTTTTTACTAAATCTTCTGTAATGATATCATCTGGTGAAAGAACAACTAACCTTTGAATAAAATTTTTTAATTCTCTAATATTTCCTCGCCATTGTTGCTTTTTTAAAATTTCTATACCATTAGGAACAATTGTTTTTTGTGTAAGTCCCTCCTTAAGAGAAGATAGTTTTAAAAAATGATTACATAATTCAGGTATATCTTCTGCTCTTTCTCTTAATAAAGGAAGATTTAAGGGAATAACATTTAGCCTAAAAAATAAATCCTCACGAAATTCTCCATTTTCAATTAGTGATTTTAAATCAACTTGAGTAGAAGTGATAATTCTTACATTAGAATTTTCATTATTTTGATTGTCATTTTCTAAATTTTCTTCATCTTGAAGTATTCTTAAAAGTCTTGTTTGGGTAGCCATAGGCATGTCAGCGACTTCATCTATAAATAGTGTTCCTCCTTTTGCTAATTGAAATTTTCCAATCGCATCATTATTAATGTCATTATCATTATTTCCAAAAAGCTCGTTTTCTACTTGATCGCTAGGAATTGATCCTAAGTTCAATACAATAAAAGGCTTTTCTTTTCTTTTACCAAAATCATGCAGTGCTCTAGCCACTAACTCTTTACCTGTACCAGAAGCACCTATTATCATCACAGTAAGATCCGTATTAATTAATCTTGCTATTACCCTATATACCTCTTGCATAGACTGACTTCTTCCAATCAATGGCAGGTCAACTTTGAATTCTTTTGGGACATGCTCAATTTTTTCGGGATTATAGTTATTTGAAAATTTTTTTAATAATGCCTTATTTAAGGTACTTAATATTTTTTTAATATCAAAAGGTTTTGGAAAGTACTCATACGCACCAGACTCACTAGCCCGTATAGTAGTTAGAATAGTATTATTAGCAGAAATCACAATAACAGGCATATCAGGCCTTTTCTTTTTTAAAGCAGGTAAAATATCGAGTGCATCACCATCAGGCAATACAACGTCTAATATTAAAGCATCACCCTCACCCTCTTCGATCCATCGCCACAAAGTTGAAATAGCCCCTGTTGATTTCACTCTACATCCTGCTCTAGAAACTGCCTGTGTTAATACTGTTCTAATAGAAACATCATCATCAGCAATAATTATTGTACCTTCCAATTCTTAGTCCTCACTAATCAAAAGTCTTTTATGTATATCATAGTCTGAAATTATCCCCTTACTATCGTCAGCAAGTGGTAAATTTAAATTAAAAAAAGTTTTATTATCTTTTGAGTTACATTCAATTGTGCCTCCATGATCTGCGATAATTTTAGAAACTAGGGAAAGTCCTAATCCAGATCCACCTGTTTTAGTACCAACAAATGGTTCAAAGATTTTATCAATTAAATCATCAGAAATACCTTTTCCATTATCAATAATAGAAATAGATATTGGAAGATCTTCCATTCTATTATTAACTGATAATATTTTTATTCCACTTTGATAAGAAGTTTTAATTTTAATGTATCCCCCATTTTCAGAAACAGCTTCAGATGAATTCTTAATAATATTTAAAAAAACCTGAATTAATTGATCAAAATTACCTTTTATATCCGGTAATGATGGGTCATATTCCTCTAGAAAACGAACATGAGAAGCAAAACCTGCCTTTGCAAGATCCTTTGTTTTCTCTATAACATCATGAATATTGATATTAGATTTCACTAAAGGACCAAGATCACCAAAAATTTCAAATTTGGATACTAAATTTCCAATTCGTTTACATTCAGATTGAATTAATTTAGTAAATTTAAAATCCTCGGGCTCTGCATTTTGTGCTAATAGTTGCGCAGCTCCAGAAATACCAGCAAGAGGATTTCTTATTTCATGAGCCAACATTGCAGATAAACCTGAAACCGATCTTGCAGCATTTTGATGGAGCAATTTTTTATCAATTCTTTCTTTCTTAGGATTTACATTCATTACTAAAAGTATAAAACCTAAATTACCTTCTATAGGTGAAGAATGAACGTTAAATTTTCCAATTTCTTTCTTTCCCCAAAAAATATCTATATCATATATTACAATTGGAGACTGTTTAAAATGAGTTTGATCTATTACCTTCAATAATAAAGAGCCTTTTTCTACAAAATCATATATTTTTTTTCCAACCATTCGGTGTTTACTAGTCATACATATAGTTTCTGATGAAACATTAATGTCAATAATTTCTAATTTTTTATCAATTACAAAACATGGATGCGGAAAAGTGTTCCACAAACTAGAAAAAAAGTTTTCAAAATCTTTTTTTGACACAATAAAACCAATATTTTATCATAGTGGAAGTGTTAATTTATCTATTTCATAATATTTTTAAATAATACTCTTACAGACCGCATACAACTTTATTTGCCTAAAATTTAGATATTTTAAAAAAAAAGGGGATTATTGCCTATGAATTCATCAGTAATTATAGTTGCAGCTGGAAAAGGAAAAAGATTTAAGGAAAAAATTCCGAAACAATATGTAGATCTAGGTTATGAATCTATTATTAATTTAACAATTAAAAAATTCCTTAATATGAAAGAGATTAAATATATCTTACCAGTTATAAATAAAAAACATATAAAATTTTATAATAAAAATATTAAAAAACTTAATGCATCAGAAAGTTTTAAAAAAATACTTCCACCATGCTTTGGTGGAAATGAAAGGTGTTTATCAGTAAGAAAAGGTCTAGAAACCATATCCAAATTAAAAGATAATCCTAGTAAAGTACTTATTCATGATGGTGCAAGACCATTAGTGTCAAAGAAAATTATTAAAAAAGTTATAAATAAATTAGAAAATTTTGATGCAGTGTTACCCTGTATTAATTTTAATGATACTATCTGGAAGATTGAAAAAGACCAATTCAATTTATTAACCAATAGAACATCTTATTTTAGAGCACAAACTCCTCAAGGATTTAAATTCAATAAAATATTTAAAGCACATTTAAATAATGATGAAAAATGGGCTTATGATGACATTTACTTGGCTAAAAAAAATAATTTTAAAATTACAAAAGTCTTAGGTAGTGAATTTAACATAAAAATTACAAAGCCTGAAGATCTTCAAATTGCTGAAAGATATCTAAAATGAAAGAAATAAGAGTTGGTAATGGTTTTGATGTTCATAAACTTTCTGTTGGAAAAAAAATTAAGCTTTGTGGAGTTGAAATTAAAAATAATAAAAAATTAATTGGTCACTCAGATGCTGATGTAGGGTTACACTCACTTACAGATGCAATACTTGGGGCATTAGGTAAAGGCGATATAGGTATATGGTTCCCTCCTTCTCAAAAAAAATGGAAAAATGTTGACTCTGCAATTTTTTTAAAAAAATCACTTCAATTATTGAAAAAAAATAATTTTTTAATATCAAATATTGATTTAACCTTTATTTGCGAAAAGCCAAAAATAAGCGAATTTAGGAGCTCAATGATTAAAAAAATATCTAAAATATGTAATTTAGATGTACGAAAAATTAATATTAAAGCAACTACTTCTGAAAAATTAGGTTATACTGGAAGAGAGGAAGGAATCGCGGTATTTACTACTGTATTAATTTATAAAAAATAGATTATGTTGGAAAAATATTTTGTAACAATCTTTGGTATTGGTTTTTCAAAATTTGCTCCTGGGACATTAGGAAGTTTTTTTGGAGTGTTATTTTTTTATTTTTTTTACAATTTTTTTTCTGAAAATTACATATTATTTTTTCTATTCATTTTTTTTATTTTTTTATTAAGTTGGTATTCTATATATGTTTACGTATTAAAAAATAGAGTACATGATCCGTCAGAAATTATTATTGACGAATTTTTAGGACAACTCATAAGCTTGTCTCCCATATTATTTGTCAATGGTTTTGAGATAGATAAAATTAACTTTTTTGTATTAATGATATTATCTTTCTTGCTCTTTCGTTTTTTTGATATTTTAAAACCATGGCCCATTTACATCGTGGATAAATCTAGAACATCTCTAAGTATTTTATTGGATGATGTTATAGCAGGATTACTTGCATCCACTATTATAATTATTTATCTAATATGAATTCAAATAACTCATTAAAACTTTATGAATTAGCAAGCGAGATTATAAATAAATGTCGATCTAAAAAATTCAAAATTTCTGTTGCAGAAAGTTGTACAGGTGGGCTTATCTCTTCAATAATTACATCAATACCTGGATCATCAGATGTTTTTGAATGTGGTTTTATAACTTACTCTAATAATTCAAAAAGAAAATTTCTAAATGTTTCTCAAAATACTTTAAGTTTATATGGAGCAGTTAGCGAAGAAGTAGTAATTGAAATGATAAGTGGACTAAAGTTACGCACACAGTCTGACATCCTAATGGCAATTTCTGGTATTGCAGGTCCTGGAGGAGGAACAAAAGATAAACCAGAGGGTCTTGTTTGGATATCATATGCTTTTAAAAATAATAACATAAAAACTGCAAACCAAAAATATGGTCCCATTGGTAGAAAACTAGTCAGAGAGAAAAGCAGTATAGAGTCATTAAAATGTCTTCTTTCTTTGTTATGAAATTAAATTATTACTCTTTAAACACTGTTCTTCAAATGCTTTAACAATTGATTTTACAGATTGAAAAAAGACCAAACCTATTATTTTTTCCAAAATGATAGATCTTAATTCAAATTGTATTTCAAAACAAACTTCACAATTTTCTTTTTTTTCATTTATTATCCAGGAACCTGTTAATAATTTAAAAGGCTTCTTTTTTGAAACAATGTTTACAGTCCAATTGTTTTTGTCTAATTTAACTTCCGAAACAAAGCTTTCCCGAAATGATTTAAAAGATATCATCAATTCAGCCTTTTTAATTATAACATCTGAATCATTTCTAGTATCGATTATTCTTGCACCAATACACCATGGTAAAAAAGTCGGATAATTCTCTATATTTGCTATCACATTATATATTATTTCTTTTTTTGAATTAATATAATAGGTTTCTTTATGAGCCTTCATAAAACATTACTTATTTGATTGTATTTTTTTTTTCAAAAGCTCTTTATAATCATCATCAGCATGAAAAGAGGATCTAGTAAACGGACTAGATGAAACCATTAAAAAGCCTTTTGAATATGCTATTTTCTTTAATTTATCAAAATCATCGATTGTTACATAATTATATAAAGGATAATGCTTTTTTGTAGGTTGCAGATATTGTCCGATAGTAAGAAAGTCTACTCTTGCAGTTCTCAAATCGTCCATTACCTGCATTACTTCTTTTAATTCTTCACCAAGACCCACCATAAGACCAGATTTAGTAAATAAAAAAGGGTTTATATCTTTTGCTTTATCTAAAATTTTTAAAGATTGATAGTAACGTGACCCAGGCCTAACCTCATGATATAACCTTGGTACAGTTTCAAGATTATGATTAAAAACATTAGGGTTAGAACTTAATACTATATCCAAAGAATCTGAACGAGCTCTCAAAAAGTCTGGAGTGAGTATTTCTATGGTAGTATTAGGAGACTTTTTGCGAATTAAATTAACAGTATTAGCAAAATGTTGTGCACCTCCATCATCTAAATCATCCCTATCAACTGAAGTTATAACAACATGTTTTAAACCAAGTTTGCTAACAGCCATTGCAACTCTAGCTGGTTCAAATAAATCTAAATCATTAGGTTTTCCAGTAGATACGTTACAAAAAGCGCAAGCTCTTGTACATATATCACCTAGTATCATAAAAGTAGCATGTTTTTTTGACCAACAAGAGCCAATATTAGGACAAGAGGCCTCTTGACAAACTGTAAATACATTATGTGTGTCAACAATCTTTTTTGTTTCAAAATAGCCTTTTGAAATGGGCGCCTTTACTTTTAACCAGACTGGCTTTGTAACCTGAAAACTTTCTGGTTTGTTCACCTTTTCAGGATGTCTAATTCTAGTTTTATTTTTATTTAAATTTTCCATCATTTTTATCTATAAGATTTATAAAATTTTAAAAATGTATTGCAATATTTTGGGAACTCAAAACACTTTCATGTAACATTTCAGACATTGTAGGATGTGGAAAAATATTTGATGTAAAATCATCAGGAGTTGTCTCTAATCCCTTTCCTATAATATATGTAGATAATAGCTCAGTTACTTCTGCGCCCACCATATGAGCACCTAATAATTCTCCTGTTTTCTTGTCAAAAATTGTTTTTACAAAACCCTCTTCCTCTCCCATGGCAAGTGCTTTACCATTTCCAATAAAAGGAAAATTACCAATATTTAATTCATAGCCCAGTTTTATTGCATTTTCTTCTGTCAGCCCAATTGAAGCAATCTGTGGATTTGAGTAGGTACAACCAGGTATATTTTCCTCTTTTAAGAATTTAGTTACATCTTTTCCAGATATAGCCTCAGCCGCTATATTCCCTTGATAACTAGCTTTATGAGCGAGACATGGAGTTGTTGTAACATCTCCAATCGCATAAACTCCTTTTACATTTGTTTGGCAATATTTATTTATTGGAATACTATTAGATTTAACATTAATACCAATTTCATTTAATCCTAACCCATCAGTACAGCCGTTTACCCCTATAGCAACTAAAATGTGAGGTGCAGACAAATTAATTTTATTATTATTACTTTCAACAGCAATTGATATATGATTTTCATTTTTTTCTAACACTTTAAAATTTGAATTAAGAAAAAATTTTATACCTTTGTTTTCAAATTGCTTTTTTGCAAATTGTGAAACTTCTAAATCCTCAACTGGTAGTATTCGGTCTTGCATTTCTAAAACTGAAACTTCAGTTCCTAAGGAATTATAAAAACTGGCAAATTCCATACCAATTGCTCCTGAACCAACAATTATGAGTTTATTTGGAATTTTTTTTGCCCTAAGTGCATTCCTGTAATTCCAAACTACATTCCCATCGACTTTTAAATTAGGTATTTCTTTAGGTTTCGCACCAGTAGCAATTATGATATTGTCTGATATTATATTTAGGTTTTGTTCGGAATCAGATTTTTGGATGAGCAATCTATTTTTGTCAATAAACCTAGCATTCCCATGTATTAATTTTACTTTATTTTTAGAAAGTAAAAATTTAACACCATTTGAAAGTTTTAAAGCAATTTTTTTGGATCTTTCGACAATTTTTTGTAAATTTAAATTATATTCTGAAATATCAATACCAAAATCCGAAGATTTTTTTACTAATTCAATAATCTCAGCGGATCTTAAAAAAGTTTTTGTAGGAATACATCCCCAATTCAAACAAACACCACCAACATCTTCTTTTTCAATAATTGCAACCCTTAATCCCAATTGAGCAGCTTTAATTGCTGCAACATAACCTCCAGGACCTGATCCAATAATTGCAACATCAAATTTTTGTTCCACGTCGAATGCTTTCTTTTTGTCGATATAATTTATATATGGCTTTAATTCTAAATTAAAACAATCAATTTATTTAAAAATTTTTTCAAGAATTTTGAATCCTAAAATTAATAAAATTTTCGAAATAAAATCGATCCGTCTCCATAGGAAAAAAACCTGTAATTATTATTAATAGCATGTGAATATATTTTTTTTGCAGCTTCTAGACCAACAAATGAAGCAATCAATATATAAAGTGACGATTTTGGAAGGTGAAAATTTGTTATCAAACCTGAGGCTATTTTAAATTTATATCCTGGTTTAATAAATATATCAGTAGAACCACTAAAAGGTTTAACTATTTTGTTTTTGTAATCTAAGGACTCCAAAATACGTAAACTTGTAGTACCAACAGGGATTACTCTACCACCTGCTTTTAATGTTCGAGTTACCATATCTGCTGTTTCCTTATTAATTTCTCCATATTCAGAATGCATTTTATGTTCATTAATATTTTCAGACCTAATGGGGTTAAATGTACCAATACCTACATGCAATGTTAAAAACCCATAATTTATACCCTTATTTTTTATTTCTTTTATTAATTTACTATCAAAATGTAATGATGCGGTGGGTGCAGCAATAGAACCTATTTTTTTTGAAAAAATTGATTGATAGTCTTTTTTATCAGAATTATCTGCTTTCCTTATCTTTCGGATATAAGGAGGGATAGGCATAATTCCTATATTATATAAATGATTAAAAAAATTACCTTTAAATTCAAACTTTAATATTAAACCTCTATCACATTTATCTAAAACTTGAGCAATTAATTCATCAGAGAAAAAAATATAATTTCCAGATTTGATTTTCTTTAGTGGTTTACAAAAACAAAACCAATTTTTGTCATTTATCTGATACACAAGAAGTAACTCAAATGTTCTTTTTTTATCAACATTATCGCTATTTACAAAACCATGTAAGAGAGCTGGAAGTACTTTACTATCATTAAATATGAGCAAATCTTTTTCACATAATAACTCTGGTAAATTAAAAAAATTATAATCTTTAATTGAGTTATTGTGATACAAGAGAAGCTTAGCATTTGATCTTGGCCTTACAGGCCTTGAGGCAACTAACCTTTTTGGAAGGTCAAAATCAAAATCAGATAAATTCATATTTTTATATCAACTATATAAATTGGTAAACTTATAAATTGGTAAACTATTGGTTGTTTAGTATTTGTTAACATGTTATTAAATTTGTTCAAATATAAACTTTGAGGGACTTATGAACGACAATTTTTTTGTAGGTAAGAAATTACCAAATTTTAATCTAAAAACTTCTAAAAGAGATACCTTAACTGCTTCAAACTTAATGGGTAATAGGAATATAATTTTTGTTTACCCAAAAAATGATACGTCAAGTTGTACAAAAGAAAATCTTGCTTTTTCCGAAAATGTTAAAGAATTTGATAGACTAAATATAAATATCTTTGGCCTTAGCAAAGATGGTATCGAAAGTCATAAGAAATTTACTAATAAATATAATCTAGAAGTTGAACTTATTTCTGATCCTGACATTCATTTGATTAAGCAATTAGGTTCGTGGGTCAAAAAATCAATGTATGGTAAAGAATATTTGGGAGTAGAAAGATCTACTTTTTTAATTGATGAAAATAACGTCATTACTGAAATTTGGAGAAAAGTAAAAGTTACCAAACATGTTCAAAATGTATTAGAATTTTGTAAAAAAATATAAATTAATTGTCACACATTAACTAAATTTGAAATTACGACGTTCAATAAAAATAATATAATTATTTAATAATGAGGAAAAAATGTTTTCTAAACCAAAATCAAATGAAATAAAAAAAACTTCCGACAGTTCCACAAATGAAATAGTTGACGCAGATTTAATTGAAAAAAATTATAATATAGAAAAAAATATTGTAAAAGATACTGACAACTCTCCCCCTTCTTTATTATCAACTGATTTATTTATAAAGGGGAATTTAACAACTTCTGGTGATATTCAAATTGAAGGAGAAGTTGAGGGAAATATAAAGGCAAGCCTTTTAACAGTTGGTCAAAATGCAAAAATTAGAGGTGAGATCAATACAAATGAACTTATTATTAATGGTTTTGTTGCTGGTACTATAAGGTCAAAAAAAGTAACTCTTACTTCCTCAGCTCAGGTTGAAGGTGATATTATTCATAATACAATTGCTATAGAAACAGGAGCTCATTTTGAGGGATCAATTGAAAAAACTGATAATCCACTATCAAAATCTGATTTAAAAAATGGCAAGCTTATTAATTAAATTTTTGAGTTACTTGCTATTTATTCTTTTTGCAAGTGCATTTAAAATAAATTCATCAATTTTTCCATCTAAAACGCCTTGAGTATCAGAAGTTTCATAATTAGTTCTCAAGTCTTTTACCATTTGATAAGGGTGAAGAATATAAGATCTGATCTGATTTCCCCAACCTGCATCGCCTTTTGAATTATGTGCTACTTGAATATCCTCATTCATTTTTTTGAGCTCTAAATCAAATAACCTCGATTTTAGGGCCATCATGCAGTTTGCTCTATTCTGGTGTTGTGATTTTTCAGAACTTGTAACAACAATTCCTGTAGGTAGATGTGTAATTCGTACTGCTGAATCAGTTGTATTAACATGTTGTCCACCAGCTCCAGAAGATCTATAAGTATCAACTCGAACATCAGAGGGATTTATTTCTATTTCAAAACTTTCGTCTATAACAGGATATACCCAAACTGAGCAAAATGAAGTGTGCCTCCTCGCTGAGCTATCAAATGGAGATATCCTAACTAATCTGTGAACTCCACTTTCAACTTTCAACCAACCATAAGCGTTAAGTCCTTTTATTTTATAAGCTACAGACTTAATACCTGCTTCATCACCATAATTTTGTGATAACAATTCTATTTTAAAACCTTTCCTTTCGGACCACCTTAAATACATTCTAGATATCATGAATGCCCAGTCACAACTTTCAGTTCCTCCAGCACCAGCATTAATTTCTAAAAATGTATCATTTTCATCAATTTCACCATCCATCAATGCTTCTCTCTCTGCACTGAGAGCAATAGATTTAAGTTCCAAAAAATTATTTTCTATTTCACTTTGTATATCAAAATCATTTTCATCAATGGCTAGTTTATAGATTTCAATATTATCATTTAAATTTTGTTTTAAATTTTGATAAGTAGAGATATTTTTCTCAATAGATTGCTTTTCCTTCATAATAACTTTTGCTTTATTGGAGTTTTTCCAAAAATCTGGATTATTAGATATTGTTTCAAGTTCTGCTAATCTACTTTTTAAATCTTTTAAATTTTTTCTTTCAGAAAATAAATTTAAGGATTTTTGTATCAAATTGATTAATTCTTGAATTTCAGATTTCATTTAAGAACCGTAAAATTTTGAACAATAAGCTAAATAGATACTTAAATACTTATTTTTTTAATTAAAAATATAAAATAGAATACTATTAAAGTAGTTTTTTTACTACATTTACACAAGAATTATTAATTAAATTATCACTATCATAATATTTTTTATTCATATTTATTTGACTTATATAACATCCTATAATTTTTTGACTATTAAAACCTATGAATATAGTAAACCCTCTTTTTTCATCATGGATATTCCATCCATAAAAATTTTTATTGTTTGATTTTGTTTCAGAATTTTCTATAAAAAAACTTTGAAGATTTAAAAAATTAACAATTTCCTTATCGTCAAGTAATTTTTTTCCTACTATTTCATTTGATTTATGATTTTTTTGATTTAAATCTTTAAAATTAAAGATTTCTTTTTCACTAGTATATACTTTTTCAATTAGTTTGATATTGGGTGGTAAATTTTTACTGAGCAAAACTCTGTAATAAGACATCAAATCAAATAATGATATTTCCGAATTAAAGATAATTTCTTTTTCGTTGTTAATCATTAGATTGCTGTTTTTAATATTTGAAATAAGATTTAAACTTAATTCATTAATATCCTTTTTATTAAATACAATTAAATTACTGTTTTCATTATAATTTTTTGATTTAGTTTTATTTTTTAACTTTTTTGGTATATTTAAATTTGATTTCATATCTACATAAGAAGACGATAATACTCTTTGATCAAGTATCAGAAAATTAAAAAAAGGAAATAACGCTTTTTTCAAATTCTGTTTTTTTTCTGTGACCATATTAAGACCACTTGTAAAGTAATTAAAACCTCCATTTAAGGATAGAATTTTATTGGTATCTCTTTCTAAAATTAAAACACCACCATCAAAATTGGGCACTTGCTGATAGATAAATCTACCGCTATTCTTGTCAATTTTATAATAAACAATATCTCCAATAGAAAAAGAAGGATTTATCAAATATGGAAAATGTAACTTAAACAAATTTTCAAAATTTTTTGTTTTTAAATAGAAGTCGTTATTTTCTATTTTTGCAATTATACCTAAATCCCAACTTGAAATAATTTTCTGTTTATCAAAATTTTGTAATATTTCCTTCCAATCTTTAAAATCAAAGTTAAATGATCCTAAAGATTTAATAGGTGGTTGTATAAAATTATTTTTTCTATCTAAAGTTATTAATTCATTATTTAATGTTTTGTTAGATTTTATTTGAAGATCATAGTCTAAACTAGTATTAATTTTTACATCATTAGTAGACAGAAAATTATTATCAAAAAGATAGTTTAAATCTAATCTGATTTCATCTGCTAAAAAACCCTCAAGCAATCTATAATTATTTTTATCTTTATAATTATTACTTAAATTTGTAATTAGTCCTTTTTTCAATTCATTATTAAAAACTGTTTCATTTATATATCTATTTTGAAACATCTCTTTTAATACAAAATTTCTTCGATTAATTGCATTTGTAATATTTATCTTAGGATTATACTGATCTGGTGATTTTGGTAGAGAGGCTAAAAAAGCAGCTTCACCTGGAGTCAGTTCATTAAGATCTTTTGCAAAGTATGTATTTGAAGCTGCTACCACTCCATAAGAGTTTTCACCTAAATAAACTTCATTTAAGTAAAGTTCTAATATTTGACTTTTTGATAAAGCATTTTCTAAACGTAAAGCTAAAATAAATTCTTTAATTTTTCTTTCAAAGGTTCTTTCACCAGATAATAAAAATCCCTTAGTTATTTGCTGCGTTATAGTCGATGCACCTCTTAATTTCCCATCTCTTAAAAAACTTATAATTGCTTTAAAATAGCCAAAAGGATCATATCCACGGTGGTTAAAAAAATTTTTATCCTCTGCACTTATAAAAGCATATATTATTGTTGGTGGTATTTTATTAATATTCCTAAATTCTCTTTTTTCATCAAAAAATAACCCAATCAACTTATTATTTTTATCATAAATTTTTGTAATTGTTTTTGGTTTATAATTTATTATTTCATGAATATTAGGCAAATTTTTATTATAATATGCATATGCATTATAAAACAAAATAATTGAAATTAGATTAAATAAAACCAATGGAATAAATATTTTCTTTATTAAACTCATGATACTTATGGTAAAAAGATATACTTAAAAAAATACAAGTTAATAAAAAAAATAAACTACTAATATTTACTCTAATGTAATTTGAAGTTGTAAATAAATTTATTATTAACTATCATATATGGTACAAGCTCTTATTAATATATTAAAGGAATTCTATTGTTAACAATTTTATTGTTAATTTTAAAAAGTTCAAAGAACTTTATATTTTAGCTATCTGATATTATCAGATTAATTTTAACATTATTTGTGATTAAATAAAATTATTAAAATAATTAAAATTGAATGAGTATTATAGTTTTAATTAATCACATTTAGAAAGTGAAATCATTAATTTTATAGTAAAAACACAATGGATAAATTATGAAGATTTCACAGGTGGTATTTTATGCAAAAAAAATTGCTTATAGACGCTTCTCATCAAGAAGAAACAAGGATTGTACTTTTAAATAATCAACAAGTAGAAGAATTTGATTTTGAGTCAATTAATAAAAAACAAATTGCTGGAAATATTTATTTAGCAAAAGTCACAAGGGTTGAGCCATCACTTCAAGCTGCCTTTTTAGATTACGGTGGAAATCGACATGGTTTTTTAGCTTTCTCTGAAATTCATCCTGATTATTACCAAATCCCTATAGCTGATAAGAAATTACTTTTAGAAAATACATTCGAATTAGAGGATGAAAAAAATAATTGTATCGAAGTTGAATATACAAATGAAGATAAAGATAACCTTAATTCACATGAAAATGAAATTTTTTCTTCAGAAGATTTATCTCAAATTCAAAAAATCTTAAGTGTTGATAATATTGAAGATATTAATCGAACACTAAGTTTTCATTCAGATGAAAAAGAAGAAAAAATTATTGTTGAATTCAAAGAATTAGACAATTTTAGCTCAGACTTAAGTTATAATTATGAACCGATTAAAACTAAACCAATTTCGCCTACGCAAGATACGTCTAATTTATCCAGGCTTACAAAACAAAAAAAATTTTATAATAAAAATAAATATAAAATCCAAGAAGTTATTAAAGTAAGACAAGTTCTTTTAATACAAGTAGTTAAAGATGAAAGAGGTAACAAAGGGGCTGCACTTACAACGTATATTTCTTTAGCTGGCAGGTATTGTGTATTAATGCCTAATACCGCAAGAGGTGGTGGTATTTCAAGAAAAATAACTAATGTAGGAGATAGAAAAAAACTTAAGGAGACTGCTAACGAGTTTTCTATTCCTGATAAAATGGGTTTAATTATAAGAACAGCGGGTGCAAAAAAAACAAAATCTGAGATAAAAAAAGATTATGAATATCTTTTAAGACAATGGGAACAAATAAGAAATCTTACTCTCCAATCTATAGCTCCTTGTCCAATTTATGAGGAAGGAAGCGTTATCAAAAGAACTATTAGAGATTTATATTCTAAAGATATTAGTGAAATAATAGTTGAAGGTGATATGGGATTTAATGAGGCTAAAGAGTACATGAAAATGCTCATGCCAACTCATTCAAAAAAAATCAAAAAGTATAATGACAAGATACCAATTTTTTCTTTTTTTAATGTTGAAGAATATTTATCTGGGATGTTTAATCCTACTGTTCAGCTTAAATCAGGAGGATATATTGTTATAGGTATAACAGAAGCATTAGTAGCAATAGATGTAAATTCAGGGAAAGCAACAAAAGAAAGTGGAATAGAAGAAACTGCATTGAGAACAAATATCGAAGCAGCTGATGAAATAGCTAGACAACTAAGAATGCGCGATTTAGCAGGGTTAATTGTAATTGATTTTATTGATATGGAAGAAAGAAAAAATAATAGCTTAGTTGAAAAAAGAATAAGAGACAGCCTCAAGATTGATAGAGCAAGAATACAAGTTGGTAAAATTTCTTCGTTCGGCTTACTTGAAATGTCACGTCAACGATTAAGATATGGTATGATTGAAGCAACAACTATGCTTTGTACGAATTGTCATGGAACTGGACTAACAAGATCTAATGAGAACTTATCACTATCAATTTTAAGAAAAATAGAAAATTTACAATTAGAAAAGACTATAAAAGGGATTAATGTAAAAGTTCCTGTAGATGTTGCAAATTATATATTAAATCAAAAAAGGAGATATTTATCTGAAATTGAAAAGGGAATTAATACTAATATTTTTATAATATCTGATTTAACATTAAATAATCCTAACTATTCAATTGAGTTTAATAAAAATAATATAAATTCTGACGAAATTCCGTCTTTATCAAATGTTATCACTATTGATAGTAGTAATAAAAATAATATTAAAGAAGATACAAATAAATCAATAATACAAGAAAATAATTTACACATAAATGAAGGTAGTAAAGAAACAAAATCTAAAAACTCTAAAAGACGTAGAAGAAAAAATAATAAATTTCGTAAATATGAAATAAATTCTGATGATAAAAATACAATTAAAAATTCAGAAATATCAAACATCGCAAAAATTGAAAAAATAAACGTCGATTCAACTGAAACAAATATCAATCCAAGAATCATAAATAAAGCTTCCAGTAAAAATAAAGAAAAAAATAAAAAAACAAAAGCAGCTGAAATAAAAAATAATAATGTAGAATTTCAACAAACTATTGAAATAGCTGAAAATTCATCAGCCTCAGATAATGAATTAAATAGAAATAATAATAATTCTTCTAATAAAAAATCAAGAAAGAGAGTTGTTAAAAAAGTAAAAGAAGTTTTAAATAATAAAAATGAAATAATTCAAGAAAAGAGTGCAGATAAAAAAATTACCGCTGAAACCAAAACATCAAAAAGTGGCTGGTGGGAAAGAAAACTATAATGTTTTTTTGAATTTATTATTTGAATGGGATTATAACTTTGTTTAAATATTTGTTTGTTTTTTTATTTTTTATCAATTTATCACAATCATTATTTTCACAGGAATTATTAAATTCTAATTTTGATAATGTAACAAAAAATGAGATCAACAAATTAATAAAAAATTATATTTTAGATAATCCAGAAATAGTTATTGAAGCTATTGAATTATTTCAAAAGCAACAAAATTTAAATTCTATTAAAAAACAAAAAGAAACAATTAAAAGTTTAAGTGTTGAACTCTATGATGACACAAACTCTTATTTTTTTGGAAACGAAAATAGTGAATTAAAAATTGTTGAGTTTATAGATTATAATTGTGGATATTGTAAAAAAAATCATGAAATTATAATGAATATCCTTAATGAGAATAATGATATTAAATACATAATTAAAGAGTTACCAATTTTAGGAGAAAGTTCCTTATTAGCTTCGAAATTTGCAATTAATATTTATTTAGTTGATGGACCTAAAATCTATGAAAAATTTTATGACAAATTAATGAGACATAATAGTCAATTAAATTTTGAAATTTTAAATAAAATTGCAAAAAAAGTAGGATCCTCTATTAAAGACTTTAATTCTCAACTAAATCTAGATAGTGTTAACAGTGTTATTTTAAAAAACCTTACTTTAGCTGATAAACTTTCTATTGATGGAACGCCAACTTTCATAATTGGAGACAATATTTTTCGAGGATTTATTTCATTTGATCAACTCCAAGAAATTATTGATAATTTAAGAAAAAAAAAGTAATTAATTAATTATTTAATTAGATATGTTTCAGAGGTTTATATGAAAAACAAAAAATATGAAGAAGATATTAATCTATTGGAACAAATAGCTGATTTGGCATCAAAAAAAAATCTTACAGATATTGAATTCAGAAAGAAATACAAAGAGGATACCGAGATATCCATCAAAATTTCAAATACAGCAAAAAACTTAGTTTATGAAAAACCAAAAACTGATAAAGTTGTAAATTCTCAAGTAGAACCCCCTGAAAATATGAGCTCATCCTCTGATGATGAAATTAACGAATTAAAAAATCAACCTGGTATTATATCATCCCCAATGGTTGGAACTGTATATCTTTCACCAGAACCTGGAGTTGATCCTTTTATAAAGGTTGGACAAAATGTAAATATTGGAGATACATTATTTATTATAGAAGCAATGAAAACTATGAACCAAATACCATCTCCTAAATCTGGGATAGTAAAAAGAATACTTATTGATGACGCTACACCAGTTGAATTTGATAGTCCTTTAGTTATAATAGAATAGTTGCAATGCTAAAGAAAGTTCTGATAGCTAATAGAGGCGAAATAGCTCTGAGAATAATTAGAGCGTGCAAAGACTTAAAAATTTCAACAGTTGCTATTCATTCAACTGCCGATACAAATTCTATGCATGTAAGAATGGCCGATGAAAGTGTTTGTATTGGTCCACCAAAAGCCGGAGATAGTTACTTATCAATCCCAAACATAATTGCTGCTTGTGAAATTAGTGGCGCTGATGCAGTTCATCCTGGTTACGGATTTCTATCAGAAAACCCAAAATTTGCACAGGTTTTATCAGATCATGAAATAACTTATGTAGGTCCATCATCAAAACATATTGAGTTAATGGGAGATAAAGTAACAGCAAAAAAGACTATGCAAGAGCTTGGTGTACCTTGTGTACCAGGTTCTGATGGTGTTATTAAAAATTTAAAAGAGGCAAAGGAAATAGCTCTTAAAATTGGTTTCCCACTCATCGTAAAAGCATCGGCTGGTGGTGGTGGCAGAGGAATGAAACTAGTATTAAATTCCAATAGTTTAGAGAGTGCTTTTAAATCTGCAAAAAAAGAAGCTGATGCAGCATTTGGCAATGACGATGTTTATATAGAAAGATACCTAACAAATCCTAAGCATATAGAAATACAAATTATAGGTGATGGAAAAGGAAATGCTGTTCATTTAGCAGAAAGAGACTGTTCTATTCAAAGGAGACATCAAAAGATACTTGAGGAAGCACCATCTACAGTATTAAATAATAATGAAAGAAGTAAAATTGGTAGAATTTGTGTTAATGCAATTTCTAAACTAAAATATTCAGGAGTAGGAACAATTGAATTTCTTTATTCTAATAATGAGTTTTATTTCATTGAGATGAATACTAGAATTCAAGTAGAACACCCAATAACTGAAGAAATTTTTGGCGTTGATTTAATAAAAGAACAATTAAAAATCTCATCAAATTACCCTCTATCATTCACACAAGAAGATCTTAAAATGAAAGGGCATGCAATAGAATGTAGAATAAATGCTGAAAAGATTCCGGAATTTAGTGCATCTCCAGGAAAAATTGAAACATATCATGCACCTGGTGGATTAGGAGTTAGAATAGATAGTGCAATATATGCAGGTTATATTGTACCACCTTATTATGACAGCTTGATATGTAAACTGATAATTCATGGTGAAACAAGACAAGAAGCAATTCAAAGGTTAGAAAGGGCACTATCAGAATTGATAATAGACGGGATATCAACTACTTCAGAGATATTTAAATTAATAATAAAAAATAAATACTTTATCGATGGTTCTTATGATATTTCTTGGCTTGAAAATCTCTTAGAAAAACAAAAAAAGTGAAAAACTATCCAAAAAAATATTAATTTAAATATTGTTCAAGTTTTAATAGCTTATTCTAATGGTTACTTTCCAATGGGAATGGCTAAAAATAATCCAGAAATTGAGTGGGTAATACCAAATGAACGTGGTATAATCCCAGTGGGAAAGGTATATTGTTCCAAATCATTAAAAAAAATAGTAAAGAAGAATGAATTCAGTATTAGTTTTAATAAAAACTTTAAAGAAGTAATAAATAATTGCGCTAATAGAAAAACAACATGGATAAATTCAACCATCTATAATTTATTCATTACTCTTCATCAAATGGGATTTGCTCACTCAGTCGAAGTTTGCAGAAATAAAGTTTTAGTTGGAGGTTTATATGGTCTTACTTTGGGCAGTGTTTTTTTTGCAGAAAGTATGTTTTCTACTTTTCCTAATTCATCAAAACTTGCACTAATTGCAATGATGGCAAAAATAAATTATGGCGGATTTAAAGTTTTTGATACTCAATTCCCATCAAAACATCTAAACACGCTTGGTGGTATCTCAATTAGTAAAGAGAAATTTAAACAAAAGCTCCATTTTACTAATGATAATTCTGCAGAATTTAATAAGTTTCCTAAACTAAAAAATTGGGAGGAATTCTTAAAATATGGTACTTTCAATAGTTGAAAGCAGTTTATATTATCTACTGAAAAATTTTTGAAGAAGGTTATTTAAACTTAAAGAACTTTGTGTGTATGAAAATTTTTCATTTTCTTTCATAAAAGTATCTGATCCACCAGGAGAAATAGATACATAGCTTCCTCCTAATAAACCTTCAGTAGTAATAGCAATCTCTGAATCACTAGGTAATTTTATTTTATTAGATATTTCTAATACCATTACTGCAGTATAACTAAAACTATCTAAACTTAATTTTTTAACTCTTCCTATAGTTACACCGGCTAATTTTATCTTACTTCCAACAGAGATACCACTTATATCATCAAAAGAAGCAGAATATTCAGTTACTTCACCTAAATTTGATATTTCTTCTGATTTTAATAAAACACCAACTAGAAACCAACCAGCTATAAAAATCACTATTAATCCAATAATAAATTCAAAACTATAAGTTTTCATATTTATAAATTAAAAAATTAGTTAATCCTTTGGTTTCCAAGATTCATAATCATTAAAAATCGAATGATTTTTAAAATTATTTGGATGATACTTTCTATTTTTTTTTATTTCAGTGTATGTATCGTCACTATCACTCATTGATAAATTATCTTTTTCAAATGAAGGGACTTTGTCGGTAGTCTTGTGTATCCAACTATGCCAAGCTGGAGAAATATTAGAGGCATCACAAACACCATTATAATTAACCCATCTCTTTGTTCCGTTACTTGATTTAAAATAATTATTACCATATTCGTCAGTACCAACAAAATTTCCAAAAAATTTTGTATATATTTTAGTTCCAATAGTTTGACCATTCCACCAGATAAACAAATTAGAAATTTTTGATATCATTTTTTATATTCAATTCTGTAGTTAGGCTGGTTTCTCTTTTAAATCCTGATATATGAGCAATGGTTCAGCATTTCCATTAACAGCTTCTTCATTGACCACTACTTCAGAAACACCGTTCATTCCAGGTAGATCAAACATAGAATTCAATAAAATACCTTCCAAGATTGACCTCAACCCTCTTGCACCAGTTTTTCTTTCAATTGCTTTCTCAGAAATAGATGAAAGTGCTTCATTAGTAAATGATAGCTCTATATTTTCCATCTCAAATAATCTTTGATACTGTTTTATCAAAGCATTCTTAGGCTTAGTTAATATCGAAACTAAAGATTTAACATCTAAGTCTTCTAATGTTGCTATAACAGGAAGTCTTCCAACAAACTCAGGAATTAAACCAAATTTTAATAGATCTTCAGGTTCAACTTCTTTAAAAATATCACCAATATTTCTTTCATCAGCATCTCTAACATCAGCGCCAAAACCTAAGGCCGAACCTTTCCCTCTTTTATTTATAACTTTATCTAGCCCCGCAAAAGCTCCTCCACATATAAATAAAATATTGGTTGTATCAACTTGAAGGAATTCTTGTTGAGGATGCTTCCTTCCTCCTTGTGGTGGTACACTAGCAATAGTACCCTCCATTATCTTAAGTAAAGCTTGTTGTACTCCTTCACCTGATACATCCCTAGTAATAGAAGGATTATCTGATTTTCTACTAATTTTATCCACTTCATCAATATAAACAATACCTCTTTGCGCTCTCTCTACATTATAATCAGCAGATTGTAATAATTTTAAAATGATGTTTTCTACATCTTCTCCTACATAACCAGCCTCAGTTAATGTAGTTGCATCAGCCATAGTAAAAGGCACGTCTAATATCCTTGCCAAAGTCTGAGCTAACAAAGTTTTGCCACACCCCGTTGGTCCAATTAATAAAATATTAGATTTTTGGAGTTCCACATCATCTGATTTTGGTGGATTATTTAATCTTTTATAATGGTTGTGAACAGCTACTGATAAAACCCTTTTGGCTAGTGACTGCCCTATAACATAATCATTTAAAACATCACAAATATCTTTAGGTGAAGGAACACCAACCTTTGATCTGACAATATTTGTTTTATTTTCTTCTTTAATTATGTCCATACATAATTCTACACACTCATCACAAATGAAAACTGTGGGACCAGCAATAAGCTTTTTAACTTCGTGCTGACTTTTTCCACAAAAAGAACAGTATAAATCGTTTTTTTCAGGTTTATCTGTTTTTTTCATAATAAAATACCATGTAAGAGCTTATTATTCATTGAATCATTAGTATATAAAAATTACAAGAGGAAAATAAAAAATTTTACTAATGTATGTTTACCTCTTTATTTATTTTTCTATTACATCGGTATTTTTTCTTGTATTAACTATTTTGTCAATAATTCCCCAACCTTTTGCTTCTTCTGCAGTCATGAAGTTATCTCTATCAAGAGTTGTTTCAACTTTTGATAATTTTTGCTTGCAATGTTTAACATAAATCGAATTAAGTCTTTTTTTCAAATTTAAAATTTCTTCAGCGTGTAAGGCAATATCAGAAGCTTGTCCTTGAAATCCTCCGGACGGCTGGTGAAGCATAATTCTGCTATTCGGTAAAGAGAACCTTTTTCCAGGATGACCAGCTGCCAATAATAGTGAACCCATTGAAGCTGCTTGACCTATACATAATGTACTAATTTCAGGCCTAACATACTGCATTGTGTCGTATATGGATAAACCAGAGGTAACAATACCCCCAGGACTATTTATATACATAGAAATTTCCTTTTTTGGGTTTTCAGCCTCTAGAAACAACAATTGAGCAACTACCAATGTAGATACTGCATCATTTATAGGGCCTGAAATAAAAATAATTCTCTCCTTCAGCAACCTAGAGTAAATATCGTACGCTCTTTCGCCTCTAGCTGATTGTTCAACAACCATAGGAACTAATGTGTTCATCTACCTGACCTTTCTAAGTTTAATTAGATAAAAATTATAGCATTTTAGTGTCAAATTTTTTCTTAAATTGTTCAAAAGAAACAACCTTTTCAGATTTCTTGGTTAATTTCACTATATGATCAAATACCTTATTTTCAAATATTGGTGCACTTATTTGTTCTTTTATCGCTGGATTATTATCCAGAAAATTGAAAAATTCTTTTTCTTTTCCTGGATAATTCATCGCTTCTCTGGAAACAGCATCTTGATATTCTTTTTCTGAAACTGTGATCTTATTCCTATTACCTTCTTCAGCAAAAAATAACCCCAAAGTAACTCTTCTAGTAGCAATATTTTTTTCTTCTTTAGTAGGTTTTTTCTTCTCATTAACTTTATCTTTTTTAATTTCATCACTGTGTTTGGAAGTTTGTTGAATTATTTGAGTTAATTCAGAATCTATTAAGGACTGAGGTAAATCAAATTTAACTCTTTTTTCAATCTCATCCATTAACTCTTTCTTCAAAAGAGACCGAGAGAAAGATTCATATTCATTAGAGAGACGCTCTTTTATATTTGTTTTAAGCTCATTTAAATTCTTGGCAGAAAATTTTACCGCTAATTCATCATTAATTTTAGCAGGAATTGGTTCATTTATCTTTTTTATTTTGCATTTAAAAACAGCTTCCTTGCCTGCCAGATCTTTACTATTATAATTTTCAGGAAAATTTACTTTCACCATTTTATCATCATTAACTTTACAATTAATAAGCTGCTCTTCAAAACCAGGAATAAAACTATTTGAACCAATAACAAGGGGATAATCATTTGCTGAACCACCATCAAATTCGATTTTGTTTATAGTACCTTTAAAATCGATTATTACTTGGTCTCCTTGTTTTGTTTTTTCATTTTTTTTCTTCGGTTCAAATGTACAAGCGGATTTGGCGAGTTCTTCTAACGCTTTTTGTATCGCATCATTGTCTACACTGATTTTATATTCATTTAACTTTATTTCATCAAATTTCAATAATGGAATTTTAGGTAAGATTTCATAATTAAAAGTAAAAGTAAGGTCAGAATTTTTATCTAACTTACCTCCCTTAAGTTCAATTTTTGGTTGTGATGCAGGTTTATGACTTTTTTCGTCTAAATGTTTTTTTATATTTGAATCTATCAATTCTTGAATTATTTCATTTTTTGTAGATTCCCCAAACATCTTTTTCATCATAATTAAAGGAGTACGACCTTTTCTGAAACCTTTCATTTGAAAATTAAGACGTGCTTTTTCAAGTTTTTCATCTACTTTTTGATCCAAAAGTTTATACTCAATGGTAAACTCATAAGATCGCACTAATTTTTTATTCTCGATCTCCTTAAAGTTCATTTTTTCCTCATTAAAAATAATTTTCATTGGTGCGGGTGGAGGGACTTGAACCCCCACGCCCGAAGGCGCCAGAACCTAAATCTGGTGCGTCTACCAATTCCGCCACACCCGCAAATTCACTTATCTTGTAATGATAATTGTGAATGTCTGGGTAATACTTAATTAATAAATCAATGTAAAGAATGATCTTCGAAAAAAGTAAACATTCTTATCTATGGTTTTTGTTATAATGTAGCACAAAGAACAATCACAATGATTAAAAATTGTGCAAAAAATAGAAGTAATATAAATATTATTTTTTTAATTACATTTTCATTTGATTTAAATTTAAACACATGATTTGAGTACCTAAATTATTTTAGGCGGATTAATGAAGAAAATCGAAGCAATTATAAAACCTTTTAAACTAGATGAAGTAAAAGAAAGTTTACAAAACATAGGGGTTCAGGGGCTTACAGTTACTGAAATAAAAGGGTTTGGAAGGCAGAAGGGACATACTGAGTTATACAGGGGTGCAGAGTATATCGTTGATTTTCTACCCAAGATTAAAATAGAGCTTATTGTAGATGATAGTATTTTAAACCAAGTTATAGATGAAATAATTAAATCTTCAAAAACTGGGAAAATTGGTGATGGAAAAATTTTTGTTTCAAATATAGACCAGGCTATAAGAATAAGAACTGGAGAAGAAGGTTCTGATGCCATTTAAACAACATATTTATTAATTTTATTTTAACTTAGAGGAGATCAATTTAAATGAGTTCAAGTGCAGACATTTTAAAGAAAATAAAAGATGAGGAAATTGAATACCTAGATCTTAGATTTACTGACCCAAGGGGAAAACTACAACATGTGTCAATTCTTGGGGATGGTGTTGATGAAGATTTATTAGATGACGGATGGATGTTTGATGGATCTTCAATTGCAGGTTGGAAATCTATTGATCAATCTGATATGAAATTAGTACCTGACTGTTCTTCATCATATGTTGATCCATTTTATGCAGAAAAAACTTTATGTATTCATTGTAATGTTGCAGAACCTGATACTGGAGAACTTTATAATAGGGACCCCAGATCTACTGCTGTGAAAGCTGAAAGTTATCTTAAATCGTCTGGTATTGGAGATACGTCCTATTTCGGTCCTGAAGCTGAATTCTTTTTATTTGATGATGTAAGATTTTCAAATACCATGAATAAAGTTTCTTATGAAGTAGATGCTATTGATGCTTCTTGGAATACCGATGCAGATTTGGAAATGGGGAATATGGGTCATAGGCCTGGAGTAAAAGGTGGATATTTTCCAGTTAATCCTGTGGATGCCGGTCAAGACATACGTTCAGAAATGTTATCAACTATGAAAAGAATGGGTATGGCTGTTGATAAACATCATCACGAAGTAGCATCAAATCAACATGAACTTGGCCTTATTTTTAATTCACTTACTAAACAAGCTGATGAACTTCAAAAATATAAGTATGTTATACACAATGTTGCCCACGCCTATGGGAAATCTGCTACTTTTATGCCTAAGCCAATTGCTGGAGATAATGGTACTGGTATGCACGTAAATATGTCTATATGGAAAAGTGGAAATCCACTATTTGCTGGAAATAAATACGCAGATCTTTCGGATGAAGCACTGTATTTTATTGGAGGTATCCTAAAACATGCCAAGGCACTTAATGCTATAACCAATCCAGCTACTAATTCATATAAAAGATTAATCCCTGGATTTGAAGCACCCGTTTTGAGAGCATACTCAGCTCGAAATAGATCAGGATGTGTAAGAATACCTTGGACGGAAAGTCCAAAAGCTAAGAGAGTAGAAGCCAGATTTCCTGATCCCTCAGCAAACCCATACCTTGCATTTTCAGCCCTTTTAATGGCAGGACTTGATGGTATTCAAAAAAAGACGGATCCAGGTGAACCTTCAGATAAAGACCTTTATGATTTACCTCCCGAAGAACTTTTATCAATACCAACTGTCTGTGGTAGCTTAAGAGAAGCTGTAGAAGCTTTACAAGCTGATCATGATTTTATGTTAGCAGGAGATGTATTTTCTAAGGACCAAATTGAAGCTTATATTGAATTAAAGAATGAGGAAATTCAAGAATTTGAACATACTCCTCATCCTATTGAATATAAATTATACTATTCTTGCTAATGTATGCTTCTATTATTTTGATTTAAATCGCTTTAGTGAGGTTATTTGTATTTCTTGGAGATTGTCTTTTTTGACTACATAAGTATGTATACCAAAAATGACAGATTCAGTTTTCGGTAACCTCATTAAGGTTTGTCTTTCTACTCTTACCCAAAAGTCACCATCAAAAAATTCCTTATTAGTAGTGTGTGAGAATTCTTCTGATAAAGGAGAAAATAGTTCTGGATCCTGGTATAAATACCAGTTTGCTCTCCAAAGTGGTTTATTTGTTTGTAAATTATTAAACATCCTCTGCACAGACCTAGTTACTTTGGGATCATAAGTTTTGACTGGTTTATGTATTCTACTTAACGGTTTATTGACTTTTTCTCTGAGCTTCCAAAGAGCTGGAAAACATAAAATACCCCCGTCAAGAACGTGCTCATTATATGAACTATTCCAATTTAATATAAGTAAATCTTCTTGCACTATTCGACCAGCAACAACAATTGGGTTATCTTCATTTAAAAAAATTATTTTATTATCAGGTCTTTTTACTCGATCTTTATATATTTTATATTCAGAGTTAGTTTTTAATATGTTTAA
Organism: uncultured Alphaproteobacteria bacterium; assembly: GCA_902578545.1. Classification (GTDB taxonomy): domain Bacteria; phylum Pseudomonadota; class Alphaproteobacteria; order Rhodobacterales; family Rhodobacteraceae; genus CACIIZ01. The sequence continues at coordinate 84,241 of CACHDI010000004.1, read as the reverse complement.
AATAAATTCTAATAATTCTTGAGCTGCTGATAACGATTTTTTATTTAGATAAAAGACTTCAGATTTTTTTTCTTTTATTAAATAATCTCTATAAGACATTTGCCCATTAAATGCATCATCTTTGATAAATAACATTTCGATGTCTTCTAAAGGCTGAATACCAGGTAATCTAGAAGTAGCTATATTATCCCATGGACTATAAGGTAAATAACTTTGACATAAATCTTTCATTATTTTTTCCAAATTTTATCTTCCAAGATATTTTATAATAAAGATCATATATTCTTTATTTTTTTTATAATGTATAGCAATATTTTATAAGTTATTTCAAAAGGGTTATTTTATTTTAAATAAATGATAAATTTTAAGTATTGAGTTATTATTTATTTTTTGTATTTTCATGTATGTTGAAATTTAAAATAAGAAAATACTATATTTAGTATAAATTGGTTATTACCTATGAATTTAAAAAATTCCTATGAAGCAAAAGATATCGAGGTATTAGAAGGACTAGAGCCCGTAAGAAAACGTCCTGGAATGTATATCGGTGGAACGGATGATAAGGCAATTCACCATTTAGCATTAGAAATACTAGATAATTCGATGGATGAGGCAATCGCAGGTCATGCAGATTTGATAAAAATATCACTTTTAGATCATAATACATTACAAATTGAAGATAATGGCAGAGGAATACCTATCGATGACCATCCCAAATTCCCAGGAAAATCTGCACTTGAGATAATAGTCAGCACGCTTCACGCCGGTGGAAAGTTTTCAAATGGTGCATACGAAACATCTGGAGGATTACATGGAGTGGGTATTTCAGTTGTAAATGCTTTATCTGAAAATTTAGAAGTCACGGTTATAAGAAATAAAAAAATATATTCTCAAAAATATTCTCGAGGGATAGTTAAATCAAATCTTGAATATATAGAAAAAACAACAAAAAAAAGTGGAACTATTGTTAAATTTACCCCCGACCCTCAAATATTTGGTACAAACTTCTCATTCTCATCAGATAAATTGTTTAAAGAATGTCAATCAAAAGCATATTTATTATCAGGAGTTAAAATAGTATGGACTTGCAAAAAAGAACTAGTCAAAAATGAAAAAACCTTAACAAATGAAATATTTTGTTACCCAAATGGGATTATTGATTTTTTAAACGGAAGTATTTCCTCTGACTATTTACTAAACAAAATTCATTTTACAGGTGATGTAAAACTTAAAGAAAAAAATACTAGTAATTTGAATGGTTCAATAAATTGGGTTTGTAATTGGAGTTTAAATCATACTCAGTTTTTTCGATCCTATTGTAATTTAATTCATACTTCTGATGGTGGTACTCATGAAACTGGGTTTTGGAATGCTATTTTAAAAGGTGTTAAATCATATGGAGAATTAGTAGGAAATAAAAAAGTTGCTCAAATAATAAAAGAAGATATAAGCTCACATCTCTGTGGTATTGTCTCACTCTTTATATCTAATCCCACTTTTTCAGGTCAAACAAAAGATAAATTAACTACCCAAGAAGTTATAAAAGCAGTCGAAAATTCTATTAAAGGACTTTTCGAAAATTGGCTTACTAATGATCCCAAAAATTCAAATCAACTTATTGAGAGTTTTATAGCGAAATCTGATGAAAGAATACGTAAAAAAAATGAAAAAGATACCTTAAGAAAATCAGCAATAAAAAAACTACGTCTGCCAGGAAAATTATCAGATTGTTTACAAAATACTAAGCAAGGATCTGAATTATTTATTGTTGAGGGGGACAGCGCCGGAGGTAGTGCAAAACAAGCTAGAGACAGAAATTTTCAAGCTATCTTACCTCTAAAAGGGAAAATCTTGAATGTTATGAGTTCAACAACAGAAAAGATGCTACTTAACCAAGAAATAAACGATCTTTGCAAATGTTTAGGAGTAGATGTGGGTGATAAATTTAACTATGAAAATCTTAGATACGAAAAAATTATTATTATGACAGATGCAGATGTTGATGGTGCACATATTGCTTCTCTCTTGCTCACCTTCTTTTTTACACAAATGCCTGAATTAATTTTAAATGAAAATTTATATTTGGCAGTACCACCTTTGTTTCGGTTGTCTACTGGTTCAAAAATTATATATGCAAGTTCAATTGAAGAAAAAGATAATATCTTATCCTCAAATTTGATTGGGAAAGGAAAAGTTGAGATAAGTAGGTTTAAGGGTTTAGGAGAGATGAACCCAATACAATTAAAACAAACCACCATGGATCCTAAAAAAAGAAAATTAATTTTAATAAATTCTAAGAGTGCTGATTTTTATTCTAATAATGAATTAGTTCAAAAACTGATGGGTAAAAATCCTGAACCTAGATTTGATTATATAATTGAAAATGCAGAATTTATTGAAACGAAGTATATCTAGACCACAAAATATTATTTAATTAAAATTAATTTTTTATTGACTTGAATAGAAAAAATTATCCTGTATTAACAAAACTTAACATTTAACATAACTTTTTTTATTCCAATGAAATCAAAAATCAATAAATTTTTTGCTTGGATAATTGTACTATTATTAGTTTTAGGGCTTGCAGGTTTTGGCTTGCAAGATGTACTTTCCAGATGGGGTACTTCAAAGTTAGCTACTGTTGGTGAAGTAGAAATATCAACTGAGGAATTTGGACAAAGTTTTATTAGAGAAATTAATTATATTTCTCAAAATATAGGGAAAAATCTTACTATTGAAGAAGCAAAATCGTTCGGTCTTCATTTGCAAGTGGTTGAAAGGTTAATAAATAGATCTCTTCTGGATCAATTATTAATTGATCTTAAAATTTCAGTAGGTGATGTATTATTACTTAAGGATCTTAAAACCAATCCAAATTTTAAAAATGCTGAGGGTAATTTTGATCGCAAAAAATATAATGATTATCTCAGTAAAATTAACTTGTCGGAAAATGAATTTGAAAAAATATTAAGAAATGATCTTTCCAGAAGATTATTTACACAAATACTAGATCCAAATTTTAATCATAACCAAAATATCGTTAAGACAATTGCAGGTTATATCGGTGAAGAGCGTGAAGTCAAACTATATAAATTGAATTATGATACTAATACCTCATTACAAGATTTTAATAAAGATGAAGTAAGAAAGTTTTATGAAAATAATAAAAACAATTACTCTTCAAAATCTATGAGAAAATATTCTGTATTAAATTTAAATCAATCCCAATTTTTAAATGAAATTGAGATAACTGAAGAAGAGATTCAAAATATTTATGAAGAAAGGAAACAAAATTTTACTCAACCAGAATTCAGAGAATTAAGTAGAATAATTTTTCAAACATCAGATTTAGCTAATGAAGCACTAAATAAAATTCTAAGTAATGAGAAAACTTTTGAACAAATTGGTAAGGATTTAAATCTAAATAGGAAAGAAATATTTTTTGGCACTTATTCTAAAATAGATTTAGATGATGAATTAAGTGACTTTATTTTTGATACTAAAATTAAAAAAAATTCAATTGTTGGACCAATAAATGGTGAATTAGGTTTTGAATTGTATAAAGTTAATAAAATAATACCAGAGTTTGTGTTAGGCGAAGAAAAAGCAAAATCACAAATTATAAATGAAATTCAATTAGAAAATTCATTAAACAAATTGTCTGAAATGATCCCAGAAGTAGAAGATATGATCGCATCAGGTGAAACTCTTGAAGAAATCGCAAGAAAATATCAAATGAATATTGAAAATATTGAGATATCAAAAGGTGATGAACTTCCAAAAAAATATAGAAATAAAAATTTAAAAACTTATTTTGACGAGGCAAGTAATGACAATTCAGATTTATTACAAATAGAGGATAATACCTTTATTTCAATAAGGTTGGACGAAGAGATTGAACCTATGATACCAAGTTTTGAGAAAATTTATGATCAATTATTAGATGACTACAAAATATCACAAATATTGGAACTTATGGAAAAAGATCTTAACGAAGTAATTACTAAATATACCCTAGATGAGGCAGTTAAACTGAATAAAATAATTCATTTATTTGACGATAAAATTAATAGAGAAACGAATGATAGTCTTAAGATTTTGAATAAACTAACTGTTGAAAATATTTTCCAAAATTCCGTTGGTGATTTTGTAATACAAAAAAAGAATGAAAATAAAAACCCCTACCTTATATTAATAGAAACTACAAAAATAATTCCCGCCAGCTCCAAAAGTACGTATGACAAAGTATTAAAAAACATACAAAATCAGGTTAACGAACAAGTAAAAAACGATTTAATAACATCATTATTAAACTCTCTGAGACAGACTTATGAACCAAAAGTCAACTATGAACTACTTAACCAAATAATTGATAATATACAATAATACAATGGATTTTCTTCCATCATTTAGCGAATTTAGCAATAAATTAAAAAAAAATAAGAATCAAATAGTTTATACTAAATTTTCTGCTGATTTAGATACTCCAGTTTCTTTGATGATGAAATTAGCTAAGGAAGAAAAAAATTCATTCCTTTTAGAATCCGTGACTGGAGGTGAAATAAAAGGTAGATATTCAGTTATTGGGATGAAACCTGATTTAATCTGGAAGTGTAATCTTGAAGAATCTGAAATCAATAGAAAAGTATTAGAAAAATCAAATAATTTTATTAAGCAATCTAATCCACCGGTATCAGAATTAAAGTCCCTTATAAAAGAAAGTTATCTACAAATTCCTGATAATTTACCTGCCATGTCGGCTGGGTTATTTGGTTATCTCAGTTATGAAATGATAAATTTTGAAAAAAAAATAAGTGAAATAAAAAAAAATGACCTAAATTTACCTCAATCAATATTATTTAGACCATCAATAATTATAATTATAGATAATATTAAGGGTGAAATAATTATTATAAATCCAATTTGGGCTAACAATAATAATTCTTTAAGAGTTTCTTCAAAAGATCTTTATAAAAAATCAATAAAAACTCTAAATAAAGTTATTAAAAAAATATCAATGCCATTAAAAGCGTATAATTTTAATTTTAATAAAGAAGATAAAATTATAACTAAGGCTAAAAGTAATTTTACAAAAAGAGAATTTTTGAACAGCGTTAATAAAGCAATTGAATACATACGTTTAGGTGACATACTTCAAGTAGTTTTAAGTCAACGCTGGAAATTAAAATATAACAATAAATCTTTTTCTTTTTACAGAGCTTTGAGAAAAACAAATCCATCTCCATATATGTTCTATTTTAATTTTGGAGAATTCCAAATAGTGGGTGCTAGTCCTGAAATATTAGTTAAAGTATCAAAAAATAAGGTTACAATTAGACCAATAGCAGGAACAAGACCAAGAGGAAAAAATATCATTGAAGATAGTAAATACGAAAAAGATTTATTGAAAGATCCAAAAGAAAAATCAGAACATTTAATGCTTCTTGATTTGGGAAGAAATGATGTATCAAAGGTAAGTGAAATTGGATCAGTTAAAACTACAGAAAGCTTCATAATTGAAAAATACAGTCATGTTATGCATATAGTTTCAAATGTTGAAGGAAATCTAAATTCTAAAAATGATAGTGTTGATGCATTATTTGCAGGGCTTCCAGCCGGTACGGTGTCTGGGGCACCTAAAATAAGAGCAATGGAAATAATTGATGAATTGGAAAATCAAAATCGGGGCGTTTATGCTGGTGGAGTTGGATATTTTGGAGCATCAAATGAAATGGACATTTGTATTGCTTTAAGAACAGCTGTAATCAAAAATAATAATATATACATTCAAGCAGGAGCTGGTGTTGTTTTTGATAGCATACCTGAAAAAGAATATGAAGAAACACTAAATAAAGCTAAAGCTCTTTTTGAGGCAGTAGATATAACAAATCAGCAATTTTCAGATTAATTTAATAAATTCAAATATACTTTTAATATTGTAAAAATTAACACTATCACTGCCCAGAATAGAATACCAAAAAAAATTCCTTTGAAAAGGCTACCATTTTTTTTATTAATATTGTTCATTAATCTCTTTTCAAAAAGTTTTTTTTCTAATATCAAATTAATAAAAAATTTTAAAGTTTTTTCATGATAATCTTGATAGATAATTACGATAGTTTCACATATAACTTAGTTCACTATTTTGGTGAAATAGGTAATAAAGTTACATTATTTAAAAATGATGAGAAAAACGCTAACGATTTACTAGATCTAAAGCCTAAAGCTATAGTAATTTCTCCAGGTCCTTGCAATCCAAATAAAGCAGGAGTATCCCTTGATATAACTAAAAAAGCAGCTTTAAAAAAAATTCCAATTCTAGGAGTATGTTTAGGACATCAAACAATTGGACAAGTGTTTGGAGCAAAAATTATTGCTGCAAAAAAGATCGTACATGGAAAGACTGATAAAATTAATCATATTTGCAAAGGAATTTTTAATGAATTACCTTCCCCTTTTAATGCTACAAGATATCATTCATTATCAATATCAAAAAAAAACTTTCCAAAAAATTTAGAGATAACAGCTGAAACAGATTGTGGCGAGATTATGGCGATACAACATAAAAAATTGCCCGTTTATGGTGTTCAATTCCACCCAGAATCTATAATGAGTGAACATGGACATAAATTATTAAATAATTTTACAAAAATTATGGAAAGTATTTATGACGGTAAATAAAGATGAAATCTTTTTTGAAGCATTAGAAAAAAGTCTTTCTGTAGAAAAGTCAGAAATACTTTTTGATTATATAATGTCAGGTGAATTTTCTGATATTAGATTAAGTGCTATTTTATCAACTCTTCGTTCCAGAGGTGAGACTATTGAAGAAATTATTGGGGCAACAAAAGCTATGAGAAAACATAGCAAAAAAATCATATCAGATGAAAAAACTATAGATATTGTTGGAACAGGTGGAGATGGAAAAGGAACTTTAAATATTTCTACTGCGAGTGCTCTAGTTGTAGCTGGTGCTGGAATAAAAGTAGCGAAACACGGAAATAAAAATATCTCTTCAAAATCTGGTGCTGCAAATATATTGGAAGCATTAGGTATAAATATAATGATGGATCCAAAGATAGCTAAACAAAGTTTGGATCAAATAGGTATTTGTTTTATGATGGCACCTTTATATCATCCTGCAATGAAAAATGTAATGCCAGTTAGAACTGAATTAGGAACTAGAACTATATTTAATATTCTGGGCCCTATGACAAATCCAGCTGATGTAAAAATACAATTGACAGGAGCTTTTGATAAAAAGTTGTTAGAACCAATGGCTCAAACTTTATTGTCATTAGGAACTAAATCCGCTTGGCTAGTTCATGGAGGTGATGGTACTGATGAATTATCAATATCAGGAATAAGTTATGTAATAGAAATAAAAAATGGCTTAATTAATAAATTTACGATTAATCCAAATGACTTAGGAATTACTACTCACCCATTTGGTCAGTTGATTGGTGGAGATTCCAAATATAACGCATCTGAATTAACAGCACTCTTATCAGGCAAAAAAAGTGCATATAGAGATTCTGTAATATTAAATTCTGCTGCTGCAATATATTTATCAGGAAAAGTAGAAAATCTAGAAGCCGGAATAATTAAAGCATCAAATTCTATTGATAATGGTTTTGCACTTAGTAAATTAAAGAAACTAATAAACTTCTCTAAAGACAAATAATGAAACCATCAATTTTACAAAAAATTAAAAATTATAAAATTAAAGAAATTCAAACTTTAAAAAATAATATTGGGACAGCTTTTTTTGAAAAAGAAGCTTTTAATAAAACACCACCTCTTGGATTCCTTAATAGACTTAATACTGTCAAACTTCCAAAAATAAATATTATTGCTGAAATAAAAAAAGCTTCACCTTCTAAAGGTATAATATGCCATGACTTTGTTCCAGTAGATATTGCAAAATCTTACGAAAAGTATGGAGCCTCTTGTATATCTATTCTTACTGACAATCCTAGCTTCCAAGGAAAAAACGAGGATTTAATTAATGTAAAACAAAATTCGAATATTCCAATATTAAGAAAAGAATTTATTTTTGATGAAATTCAAGTTTATGAAAGTAGGTCTATAGGATCAGATTGTATTTTAATAATTATGGCAGCTTTAACTAACAAAGAGGCTTCTTTTATAGAAAGTAAAGCCTTAGAACTAGGTATGGATGTGATTTTAGAAATTCATAATCAAGAAGAATTAGATAGAGCTTTATGTATGAACTCAAAATTAATTGGAATTAATAACAGAGATTTGAATTCCTTCCAAACTGATTTGATAACAACTTTAAATCTTGCAAAACAAATTCCAAACGACTACACCGTAATATCTGAAAGTGGTATTTTTACTAGAAAAGACATTGAATTAATAATGGGGTGTGGTGTAAATTCATTTCTCATAGGAGAAAATTTTATGAAATCTAAAAATATAAAAAATGAATTTTCAAAACTATTAGTAAATTAAATGAACAAAAAAAAAGAAGCCGTACTTAGTCATATTGATGAACACGAAAAAGCTTCAATGGTGGATGTTCATGAAAAAAATATTACTAAAAGAATAGCGATTGCTAGTTCAAAAGTTTTTCTAAATGATACATCTTATAAATTATTAAAAAAAAATAAATCAAAAAAAGGAGATATATTAAATACTGCTAGAATAGCAGGTATTATGGCTTCAAAAAAAACCTCTGAATTAATTCCACTATGTCACCAATTAAATTTAGAAAAGGTTGATATTAGTTATAATTTTCTTGAAAGTGAAAATTGTATCATAGTAAAGTCTACTTCAATCGCATCTGATAAAACAGGTGTTGAAATGGAAGCTCTAGTAGCCACTACAATAGCTAGCTTAACTATATATGACATGTTAAAAGCTGTTGATAAAAAAATTAAAATTAGTGACATTTGGCTTGATTATAAAGATGGTGGAAGGTCTGGTAAATTTGTCCGGGACTAATCAAAATTTGATTAACTTTGATGAAGCAATAAATTTAATTTTATCTCTGAAAAGATATATAGTAGTTAAAACTAAAAAAATTACTCTCAATAAATCTATAGGAAGAATTTTATCAAAGAAATTGATAACTTTATGTGATAATCCACCTGTAGATATTTCTTCTATGGATGGATATGCAATTAAAAAAAGAGATTGCAATAAAGAAAAAATTCTTAAAGTAGTTGATGAATCATCTGCTGGTTCTCCTAGCAAAAAAAAAGTATTAAATGGTCAAGCTGTAAGGATATTTACTGGTGGTGCTATTCCTTTTGGTACAAATAAAGTTATCATTCAAGAAGATGTAAAAATAATAAGTAAAAATAAAATTAGAATTACAGAATGTAATAATTCAGAAAATACATTCATTAGAAAAAAAGGTACTGATTTTAAAAAAGGAAACTTGATCGAACGTTATAGCATTCTTTCACCTAGAGATTTATTACTTTTTGCTTCTATGGGATATGGAAATTTTGAAGTTTATAAAAAACTTAAAATTTCAATACTTTCAGTAGGTAATGAATTACTTCAGCCAGGGCAAAAAACAAAAAGAAATAAGATATATGCTTCTAATGCTTATGGAATTAGTAGTTTATTAAAAAAATACTCGTGTAAATGTGAAATCTTACCAATTTCAAAAGATACTATTCTCTCAATATCAAAAAATTTAATCTATGCTCTTAAAAATTCAGATTTAATTATAACAATTGGTGGAGCATCTGTTGGAAACTATGACCTTGTAAAAGATACAATAAAAAAAATGGGGGGAGAATTTATTTTTGAAAAAGTAAATATTAGACCTGGAAAACCAACTTTTGCTGGAATTTTAAATAAAATACCAATAATTGGATTACCTGGAAATCCTGTTTCTTCCTATGTGTGTACACAATTATTTGTAATCCCATTAATTGAGGAAATTTTTAATTTAAAACCTAAAAATTTTTCATTATTATCTGTACACTTAGATTCAGATATACCTGCTAATGGTTCAAGAATGCATTTTATGAGAGGAAATGTATTTGTAGCAAATCAACAAAAAATCGTTTCGTTAAAAAAAGAACAAGATAGTTCTTTAACTAGAACTTTACAGGAATCAAATTGTTTAATTATAAGGCCGCCATTTGACCTTGCTAAAGCAAAAGGAGATAAAATAGATATTATTAAATTGATTTAATTTTCAAGATTTCTTGACATAAAAATAGAACAATTATAGAACATTAATAGAAAGAAATCTTATGCTTACAAAAAAACAATTAGAATTATTGATTTTTCTTGAAAAAAAAATAACACTTTCATCTATACCTCCTTCATTTGAGGAAATGAAATCAGCTTTAAACCTTAAATCCAAATCAGGGATACACAGACTTATAAGTGCTCTTGAAGAAAGAGGATTTTTAAGAAGATTGCCTCATAGGGCAAGATCAATTGAAATTTTGAAGTCTTACAAATCAATAAGTAAATTATCTGAAAGTAATTTTCATCAAATTAATTTAAATAAGAAAAGTGAAAATAATATTAATTCTTATAATATACCACTCGTTGGGAAAATAGCTGCTGGCTTACCAATTGATGCTATTTATAACGAAAATGAAAAATTGAATGTTCCAAATTATCTAATGGGTAATGGAAATTATTTTGCTCTAAATATAATTGGTGATTCAATGATTGATATCGGAATTAATGAAGGAGACATTGCAATAATAAAACAAAAAAATGATGCAAAGGATGGAGATTTAGTTGTAGCTCTAATTGATGAGACAGAAACCACTCTTAAAAGGTTTAGAAAAAATGGTAAAGAAGTAGTACTTGAAGCAGAAAATAAAAACTATAAATCACAAGTATATAAACCTGGGTCAAATATAAAAATTCAGGGTATATTATCCGGTTTAATTAGAAGATATAATTAATAAAATTGTATAGTCTATGTTTATAAAATGAATCAATTTAAAAAAACTGATATTGTTACAAGATTTGCACCCTCTCCTACAGGTTATCTTCATATTGGAGGTGCACGTACAGCACTTTTCAATTGGATTTTTGCCAAAAAATGTAAAGGCAAGTTTTTACTTAGAATAGAAGATACTGATAAATCACGTTTAAATAAAGATGCATTGTCTGCGATATTTGATGGACTTAAATGGTTAGGTATCAAATGGGATAATGAGGTAATTTATCAATCAAAAAGAAATAAAAACTACCAAGATGTAATTTCAAAATTGTTAGAAAATAAATTAGCTTATAAATGTTATTCAACACAAAATGAAATCAACAATTATAAAAAAAAATTATTAAAGCTTGGAAAAACAACAAAATTTATTTCACCCTGGAGGGAAAAAGTAAATAATAACAAAGATGATCAATATGTTGTAAGACTTAAAGTTCCAGAAATAGGTAAAATTACTATCCAAGATGAAGTTCAAGGAGAAATAACTTGGAACTGTAAAGACTTAGATGATCTTGTTTTGTTAAGATCTGACGGATCAGCAACATACAATCTTGCAGCAGTTGTTGATGATCATGATTTTGAAATTACTGATGTAATAAGAGGTGATGACCATTTAACAAACACAGCTAGACAAAAACTTATTTATACTGCGCTTGATTGGCAAATACCAAGATTTTCACATATACCACTTATACATGGACTTGATGGGAAAAAATTATCAAAAAGACATGGTGCTGTTGGTGTTAATTCCTATATCATTGAAGGTATTAAATCTTCTGCTTTAGTCCGTTATTTGTGTCAATTAGGTATAGACACCGGTAATAATGAACTAATAGGTATTGATGAAATAATAAAAGATTTCGAGATCAAAAAAATCGTGAAGAGTCCTGCAAGATTTGACCCTATCAAATTGAATGACATATGTGGAAAAATTATAAGACATACCAGTGATGAAGAAATAATAAATGATTTTAAATATTTCATAAAGTCCAATTGTCTACCTGTCTTGACAAAAGAACAGCAAAACAAAATAAAAGTAGCTTTACCTTTTCTAAAAATTCGTTCCAAAAATTTTAATGAACTTTATCAACAATCAGAATTTATATTAATTAAGGATCATATTAAAATTAGCAAAGAAAATAAAAAATATTTAAATAATCAAAATTTATTAATAATTAAAAATTTATCAAATAAATTAAAAAATATCAAATGGTCAAAAGAAACCATTATTGAAACAATCAAAACCTTTTCTTTTGAAAAAAAAATAGATTTTAAAGATGTGGCCAAATTAATTAGAATCGCTATAGTGGGTACAACAAACTCACCTGGAATATACGATATGATGTTGGTTTTAGGAAAATTAGAAATAATTCGAAGATTTACTATTTTGGAAAGGTAGTATGGAAAATAGAAATAAAAATAAAGTCTTCTTGGATATTAACAATAAAAAAATTGATTTGCCTGTATTATCAGGATCAACTGGTCCAGACGTAGTAGATATAAGATCTTTTTATAAGATAAGCAATCTATTTACTTTTGATCCAGGTTTTACTTCAACTGCTTCTTGTGAGAGCTCTATTACCTTCATAGATGGTGATAAGGGAAAGCTTCTATATAGAGGTTTTGACATAGGTGAATTAGCGGTAAAATCAACATTTCTTGAAGTTTGTTTTTTACTTCTTTATGGAAAACTTCCTCAAAAAAATCAACTTGATGATTTTACTCAAAGAGTAACTAGACATACTATGCTACATGAACAAATGATTTATTTTTTTAGAGGGTTTAGAAGAGATGCTCATCCAATGGCCATAATTTGTGGTGTTCAAGGGGCCATGTCTTCATTTTATCATGATAGCTTAGATATTAATGATCCTTGGCAAAGAGAAGTTGCTTCTATAAGAATGATTGCAAAGCTACCTACTATTGTTGCTTATGCCTATAAATATTCAACGGGACAACCCTTTGTATATCCAAATAATTCTTTAGATTACGCTGAAAACTTTTTATATATGTGTTTTTCAGTTCCGGCAGAACAATATAAATCAAATCCGATTTTAAATAAAGCAATGGATCGAATTTTTATATTACATGCAGATCATGAACAAAATGCATCAACTTCTACAGTTCGTCTAGCTGGTTCATCTGGAGCGAATCCTTTTGCCTGTATTGCTGCAGGAATTGCATGTTTATGGGGACCTGCCCATGGTGGAGCAAATGAAGCTTGTCTTAATATGTTAAAAGAAATTGGATCAGTTGATCGAATTCCAGATTTTATTAAAAGAGCAAAAGACAAAAATGATCCATTTAGGTTAATGGGATTTGGCCATAGGGTTTACAAGAATTTTGATCCAAGAGCCAAAGTTATGAAAGAAAGTGCTGATGAAGTGCTGGAACTACTTGGAATAAGTAATAATAGAACTCTACAAGTAGCAAAAGAACTAGAAAAAATTGCATTAGAAGATGAGTATTTCATAGAAAAAAAATTGTATCCAAATGTGGACTTTTATTCTGGCATTATTTTAGAAGCTATGGGATTTCCTACATCAATGTTTACACCAATTTTTGCTCTTGCTAGAACAGTAGGCTGGATATCTCATTGGATAGAAATGCATTCTGATCCTGATAAAAAAATAGGTAGGCCTAGACAACTTTATAAAGGAAATCTTGAAAGACCTTTTGTATTAATAAAGGACCGCTAATTAAAAATTTATAAAATTTCTTCTTTTAAAAATTGTATTGAAATTTTAGCAGCTTTTTCACTTTGTTTAGACTCATCGGTTGAAATAAGTTTAATTACTTTGTCAAAGGCGTCTTTTTGCTCCTTTTGTAATGACGGATTTGATAAAAGGTCTTTTACTGAACTCTCAATTGCTGATACTTTACATTTTTCAAATAAAAATTCTGGAATAACCTTTTTTTTAAGAATGATATTGATTAGATTTGCTGATTTAAGCTTTACAAAAGATTTGATTATTTTTTCAAACAACCAACCACATTTATAAATTGAAACCATTGGAGTACCCGTCCTTGCAAGTTCTAATGAAACTGATCCAGAAGTGTTAATTGCTAAAGTTGAGAATTTAAAAAGCGAAAGTTTAAAAGAATCAAACTTATCAACACCCATTTTAGATTCTGAGAGAATTTTGACCCTTGTTTTGTAATCATTTAATGTTGGTCTCATATAGTTACTTATATTTTCAGGAATTGGAATTACAAAACTAATATTATTAAACTGTATACTTAAGTTTTCTATTAATTTTAGATAAATTGGGAGCAAAGATTTTATTTCTGATTTTCTTGAACCTGGCAAAATTGTTACAATTTTATTGGAATTATCAATCTCCATAGTTTTAAAAAAGTTTTCTCTTTCACTATCCAAAGGTATACTTACTTTAGAAATCGGGTGTCCTACAAAATCACAACTTAATCCATATTTTTCAAAATATGGTTTTTCAAAGGGTAAAAGAGCTAAAACTTTGTCATACAATAATGACATTTGTTTGGCTCTCTTTGGTCTCCAGGCCCAAACTGATGGAGCAACATAATGAATAATTGGTACAAATTTATCAATTTTTCTTATTTTATTGACTAACCTAAAACAGAAATCAGGACTATCTATAGTAATTATTAAATCTGGTTTCCATGCTTTAGTGTAATTACTTATAGCAAAAATTATTGAATAAATTTTTCGGAGACTTTTAAAAACATCAAAAAAACCCATCATTGATAATTCTTCAATTTTATAAAGACATACAAATCCCTCATTTTGCATCTTAGGACCACCAATTCCTTGAAAAAGCAATTTTTTATTTTGGGAGTTTTTTTGATCAACTTCTTCATCAAACTGAATTTTCATTTCTTTTATTAATTTTGATCCTAAATTATCACCAGATGGTTCCCCGGCAATTATTAAAATTTTATACATAATCAACCCAATAAGTTATTAATCAATTGAAATAAAAAGATCTAATTTGTTTGCAATTTTGATTAATTTATCTTTATTCAAAGTAATTAGTTTATTTTCAACAAGAGCTAAACCATTAAGTTCTGCTCTTTTTATATTTAATAAAGTATTTTCACCAATCACAGGGAAATCAAACCGTATATCTTGATTATTTTTTAAACATTTAAATAAAATTCCACCTGAAAGTTTTTTAAAAAAATTATTTTTTCTCTTAAAATTTTTAACAAATTCAATCATGGCATCAGTTCCTGGAAGGGTTTCTAATCCTATGCATAATCCATTCACCACAACTAAAGATTGCCCTATATCAGCTTCTGACATAAGATTATGTATGTTGATTGCCTTTTCTATATCTTTTCTGTCCTGTATAGAGGGTTTTCTATTTGATGGAACACCTTTTTCCAAAAAAAAATTAGGCAGTATATTTTGTACTGATAAAATCTCAAAACCATGTTTTTCAAAAAAATAACCAACACTTCTCAACAATTTATCATCGGTATTTTGTAAATCAATTTTATAATCTTTCATAAGATCAATACTTTTCAAATTATTTGAATTATCAAAATCATTATATCTGGTAATTTTACCAGCAAAAATGAGGTATTTGACGGCTCTGCTTTTTAATGCATAAATCAAACTTTCAAGGTTATATAAATCAAAGGCTATTTTTTTTACATTATTTGGAAGAGATAAATTAAAATTTTTAGGAAAAAAAGCAATAGGATCAATATTATTAAGAATTAATTCTTTTATTATTTTATTAGGAAGATTTCCTTCACCCGAGATAACCGCTATTCTATTTTTTTTTTCTTTAATGTTTTCTATAGTTTTTATCATTGATTACTTTGGGCTTAAAATTGCCCTATCTTTTTCAGCATTAAGGAAGTTTATTAATTTTTTCACTAATGGATTATTTATGTCACCAATATTTGATATTTTTTTATTGAATGTTTTTTGATCAAAAAAAATATTATCATAAACTGATTTTAATTCTTTAATTTGTTTATTATTTGTACCTGACCTTCGTAACCCAACTAAATTTAATCCCATTAATTTTGCTCTTTCACCATAAACCATTCCAAAAGGAATAACATCCTTTGCAACCATAGAAAGAGCACCAATAAAAGCCCCTTCACCTATTCTAACAAACTGATGAACACCAGATAATCCTCCAATAGTTACGTTATCTCCTAAAGATACATGACCTGCTAATGCCGCGTTATTTGCTAAAATAATCCCATCACCTAATTGACAATCATGACCTATGTGGCTACCCAGCATAAATAAGCAATTATTTCCAATCTTGGTAGTACCTCCCCCACCCTTTGTGCCTGGATTTATAGAAACGCTCTCTCGAATTTTATTATCAGCACCAATTATTAATTCATTATTTTCACCTTTATATTTCAAATCTTGCGGATAATGCCCAATAGAAGCAAATGGCCAAACTTTTGTATTTTTTCCTATTAATGTCCTACCTACAATTGAAACATGACTAAATAATTCAATGTTATCTTCTAAAACACAGTCTGAGGAAACATAACAAAAGGGACCTATTTTACAATTTTTTCCAATAATTGCGTTTTCCTCAATTAAAGAATTTGAATGAATTATACTTGAATTATGAATTGGCATTTATACACAAATTATTTAATTTTCAATCATCATAGCAGTAAAATTTGCTTCTGTGACAAGACTCTCTTCTACAAACGCATTCCCAGAAAATTTCCAAGTATTACCCCGATTTCTTTCCACTAAAACTTTGAGTTTTAAAACATCTCCTGGTTGAACTAATTTTCTAAATTTTGCATTATTTATTGTCATGAAATATACTAAAAAATCATGATCGACAATTTTTATTGTTTTTGAAACTAAAATTGCTGCCGTTTGTGCCATAGCCTCTACGATAAGAACTCCTGGCATAATAGGTTTTGAAGGAAAATGTCCTTGGAAATAGGGTTCATTCACAGTAACATTTTTTATACCCAATGCAGATTTTCCAATTATAATATTTTCTACTTTATCAATTAATAAAAATGGATACCTGTGTGGTATTAATCTTTTTATTTCTTCAAAATTAGCTGTATGTTCAGTTATTGTCATTTCATTAATCTCTATTTTAATAATTGATTATGAAGTTATTTTTAGCATCAATTCGTCAATATTTTTATACAAATTGTTCATCCGTTTTATCACACCATCTGTAATATTTATTCTTGAATCAAAAATAACCAATTTGAATGCATTGCTATCTATATCAATAACAATTGAGGCCTCATAAATTTTCATAAAATCTTGAATGATAGGTATCATAAAGGTATTAAAAAAAATTTTTTTCCATTTTTTTAAATTTTCATTAATTACAGCCTCTTTATTTCTCTGATTTACCCTCTCTAACTCTACTCTTTTATCAAAATCATTAGCTAAGTTTAAAAATTCGCTAGTATCTAAATTTGGTCTGCTCAAAGTAAGTTCTTTTTCTTCTTCAATAAATAATTTTTCTATTCTTTCAGCATCGATTAACAAAATTGTTTCTTTATCTTTAAATTTTTTAAAGATCGCTTTACCTAAATTCGTATCATTAAAAATTTTTTCATGTGATATAACTAAAACGCTTCGTTTTAAATTTTCTCTATTACTTTCTAATGGTATATTTTTAGTTTGACTTACAGAAAGAGACGGAAATAAAAAAAATATTATGAGTATATTAAGTAAATATTTAATAAAGTTTGTCTCAGTAGTTTTAAACATCCTAAAATTGAGAAGCTATATTGAAACTAAAATTTTCAGTCTTATCTACCCCAGACAAATACTGCTGTGGTTTTGCCCAATTAAATTGTAGTGGACCAATTGGAGTTGACCAGTAAAGTGTAAAACCAACTGAACTTCTAATTTGACTATCAACACTTTTTAAGTCATTAGCATCAATTTCTATTTTTTCTTTATCATAATTTAACCCCCATAAGGATCCAGCCTCAGCAAATATTCCGCCGTAAAATCCTAACTCTTTTGGTAAGCCAATAGGAAAATTAGCTTCAATTCTACTAACCGCATAATTTTCACCACCTAGGGGTTCATCACCTTCTCTGGGACCAATTTGACCATATTGAAATCCTCTTAAACTCCTCCCACCTAAAGAAAATCTATCAACTGTTCTAGAAAATCCATTTTGCATTTTCATAAAACCACCTTCTAATTCACCAGTTACGGTAATGAGATCATCAAAAAATGAATTATAAATTTTTCCTCTTGCAGAACCTTTTATATATGAATTTCTTGAACCTAAACCAGAAATAGTAATATCTGATCTTAAAAGAAATCCATTTTTAGGTTTGATAATAGAATCTCTTCCATCAATTAAATAATCAAAAGACAATTCAGATTTTGATATTTTACCTTGGTCTTCTTTTAGAATTAAGGAGTTAGAGGAGATAGGTACCGAAATTTTTTCTTCTAAAATTTTTAATGAAGTAATAAGTCTAGTATCATTGCCCAATTTAAACCCAAAACCAGTTCTTATCGAACTTTCATTTGAAGTAAAAGATGATTGTCGAGGCTCTAAATCTAGGTAAGTAAGATCAATACTTGCAGAGAGATCCCGATTTAATAGGGCCGGTTCAGTAAATCCAAATTTGATGCTTTTATTACTTTCAGATGTTAGAACTTCAAACAATAATCGTTGTCCCTTTCCCAAAAAATTTCTTTCTGAAAGAGATATAGTACCTGAAAGCTCAGTATCTGTAGAGTAACCTGCTCCAAAATTTAAAGATCCAGTTGGTGCCTCTTCTACATCTACAGTTACAACAGCTTTATCAGAAGAACTACCTGGTAAAACTGATACAGACAAGTTTTTAAAAAAACCTAATGCTCTTAGTTTTTCTTCAGATTTTCTAATCAAGGCTGGGTTAAATGCATCACCTTCTGAAATAGAAAACTCTCTTCTTATTACTTTATCAAGGGTTTGATTATTGCCCTTAATATCAATTCTTTCTACATAAAGACTTGGACCATTAAAAATCATAAAAATTATATCGACTGATTGTTTTTCATTAATATTAATTTTTTTTAATGAAACCTTTGCAAAAGGAAAGCCCAAATTAATAACTTTTTTTTCCAATGATTTTCTAATTTTTTCAATTTCTGATCCTACATATAAATCACCTTTTTTTGTTTTAACTAGATACCTAATATCAGAAAGATCTAAGGTTGAAATTTTATTCTCAAATTTTACTTCAGATATTGAAGTCCTATTACCTTCAAATATAGTGTAAGTTATATTAAAGCTTTTACCATCATCAGATAATGTTCCTACAGAACTTTTGACTTTAGCATTAGCAAACCCTTTATCACTGTAGAATTCTTCTAAAAGTTTTCTATCGTTTTCTTGACGTAGTTCAGAATAATCATCACTTGTAGAAATGAATGAAAATAAACTCTTTTGTGAAGACTCTATCACTGACCTTAGTCTAGAATCATTAAATTCTTTGTTTCCAATAAAATTTATCGATTTTATTTCAGTCCTTGGTCCTTCATTAATTGAAAAGATCAACCCTATACCACCTTCTTTTAAAAGAACTTTTTGAGGAACTATTGTTGCTTTAAATCTGCCTTTTTCTCTATAAATTTGCAAAATTTTACGAATATCTTCATCAATAATACCTTTACTAAAAGGTGTTCTTGTCTGACTTGAAATGATAGAAAATAAAAACTGGTCTTTAAAGATTTTATTACCTTCAAAATCAACATTACTGATAATGGGATTTTCAATTACAGAGATTATAAGACGATTTCCTACAGGATTAAGAACAACATTTTGAAAAAGCCCAGAGTCACTAAGTCTACGAAAGCCTTCATTTATTGAATTTGCTGACATATTATTTGATTTTGAGAGACCAGAAATGGCAATTATTGTTTCAGCAGAAACTTCGCTGTTTCCTGAAACTATGATTTCTTTTATGTTAAACTGAGAAAGAGCAAAATTTGGTGATATTAGAAAAAAAACAGTGATTGTATTGCAAAATATCATTTTCAAAAGTGATTTATGAAACATATTTAATTTTCCTCAAACATAATTTATATTTATATAACAAAAAATTACAAAATAATACGCAATAAATCATTATATGTTGCAAATATCATTAAACTTAAAAGTAAAAAAATACCAACAAAAGTGAAAAATTGCATAAAATTAGGAGATGGTTTTTTTGAAAAAACTTTCTCATAAAGTAATAATAATAAGTGACCTCCGTCCAATATAGGCAGTGGGAAAAGGTTAATAATTCCAATACCAGTTGAGATAAGACCAACAAGACTTAAAAAAGATATAAAACCGTTTTTAGATACATCTGATATGGCATGAGCAATACCAATCGGTCCAGATACGTGTTTTGCACTAATAGATCCATTTATCATCTCAAATAATCCTCTAAGTGAACCGCTAATAACTCTATATGTTGCTAAAAAACCAAATTGTATAGCATTTAAAGGATTAGGTGTAATTTTTTGTGGTTCCAAAGCAAACCCACCAATAATACCAATCCTCAGAGTTTCTGAAAAACTACCGTCCTGATTTTCAATTGGTCGTTTTTCTGGAGATAAAATACTTTTGAAAATAGTACCATTCCTGTATACATCTAATTCTATGGAAGCACCATTTGATGCATTAACTATTTTTTTCAATTCATTGAAACTTAGTATATTATTGTCATTGACTTTTAAAATAAAATCACCAGGTAGTAAGCCGGCTTCGGAGGCTGGAGACAAAGGTTCAATACTTTTAATTAGTGGTTGAAATAAATTTGGAACTAAAAATTTGATAATTTCTTCGTTTCTTTTAACTAAAAAGACAATATCTTCATCTTTATTGATTTCGTTATATTTTACAAATATATCAGAAAAATAATTAATTGGTTTACCGTTTATTTCTAAAACTAAATCTCCAGTCTTTAATTTTAATTCTTGAAAAGGAATATTGTTTATACTGCCTATTATTGGTTTATCACTAGCTATACCATTAACCAATATAATCGAAGTGAATATAATAATTGAAAGTAAAAAATTAGCTATTGGACCTGCTGAAACAGTCAAAGCTCTGGATATTACTGATGCATTATTAAAATGATTAGTATTTTTTGAAAAATTATTATTTTTAGAAGATAATGAACTAGGATCCAAATCTCCTTCAAATTTAACAAACCCACCAAAAGGAAGTATACAAATTTTCCAAACAACATTAGATTTATCCCTAAACCCAAATAATTTTGGGCCAAATCCAATACTAAATTCACGCACCCCTATACCACATTTTTTTCCTATATAATAATGACCAAATTCATGTATAAAAATTACTAATGAAAAAGCAAAAAATATATAAAAAATATTTGATACAGCACTTATAAAAAATTCGACCAAAATAATAACTTTCCTAAAAGTTTATTTGTTGAGCAAAATTTCTTGCTCTTTTATTTAATAATTTTATTTCATCAATTGTATTTAATGAATTATTTTCATATTCCATCATTTCAGGTAAATGTAATACTTTATCAACTAAATTACTCATATCTAAAAATTTTATATCTTTTAAGATAAAACGATCCAAAGCTATTTCTTTAGCTGCATTAAATACCACTCCTAGGCTACCAGACGTTTTTAAAACCATTTTTGCTAAATTTATAGCGGGAAATTTATTTACATCAACTTTTTCGAATGAAAGTTTCTTTAATTCAGTAATGTCCAAATCATTAAAAGGGATATTTCTTCTTTTAGGGTAATTTAAAGTATATGCAATAGCATGTCTCATATCATTTGGGCATAATTGAGCTAAAGTTGAATTATCTATAAATGTTACCATTGAATGAATAATTGATTCTGGATGAATAATAACTTCTATTTGGTTTGGATTTAAGTCAAAAAAGTGTTTAGCTTCAATAATTTCTAGAGCTTTATTAAACATAGAAGCACTATCTATTGATATTCTTTTACCCATATCCCAAGTAGGATGATTTATTGCTTGTTCAACAGTTACATTTTCCATTTCACTGAGACTCAAGGTTCGAAATGGGCCTCCACTTGCAGTTAAAATTACTTTTTTAATTGTTTTTAAATTTTCACAATTTATACATTGAA
Organism: uncultured Alphaproteobacteria bacterium; assembly: GCA_902578545.1. Classification (GTDB taxonomy): domain Bacteria; phylum Pseudomonadota; class Alphaproteobacteria; order Rhodobacterales; family Rhodobacteraceae; genus CACIIZ01. The sequence continues at coordinate 62,204 of CACHDI010000004.1, read as the reverse complement.
AAATAGCATTATGTTCACTATCAACTGGCAAAAGTTTAGTTTGAAATTTTTTTGCAGTTTCCATTAATAATTTTCCTGCACAAACTAATGATTCTTTATTCGCTATAGCTACAATTTTAGAGAATTTTGCAGATTCTAATGTTGGAGGAACACCTGGAAAACCAACAATTGCTGATATTACCCAATCTGCACCCATTCTTGCAGTATCTAAAATTGCTTCTTCCCCAGCATAAAATTCAATTTCGTGTGATGATAGTTTTTGTTTTAACTCGTCAATCTTTTTGACATTAGCTGTAACAACTCTTTTAACTTTAAATTCAATTGCATCTTTACATAGTTGATCAATATTTTCATTTCCAGTAATTGCTAATATTTCAAAATCAAGATTCTTTTTTAAAATTCTTAATAAACTAAGTGTACTCTGCCCAATTGACCCTGATGAACCAAAAATTATAATTTTCATGATAATATACTCATAATTAATTTAATCCAAAATCAATATATAAAATTAAACTATATCCCAAAATACCACCAATAATAGAGTCCATTCTGTCAAATACACCTCCATGACCAGGAATAAAGTAACTACTATCTTTTATAGCTAATCTTCTTTTACCAAAACTTACAAGTAAATCTCCTAGCTGAGAACACAAACTAATTACAACTACATAAATTATCTCAATGATAAAATTAGATGCAAATCCCTGAAAAAATATAATCCAAATCATTAAAGTAAAAAAAATAGATCCAAAAGTACCTTCAATTGTTTTATTTGGTGAGATATTTGGGGAGATTTTTATATTTCCAAATAATTTACCAACTATATAACCTCCAATGTCCGAGGCTATCACTATTGATAAAAGAAATAATGGTTTAGTTAAGTCCAATGTTTCGGATATTTCACAGATAAATTCAAGAAAAAAGTACACAGAAATTAACACATAAGAATGAACAAACATTCTTAAATATTTACGATTTTCGTAAATCATATCTATCAATAAGATAATTAAACTAATAACTAAAAAAAAAATACCCTCATTTATAAAAAAAGGTGTAAAGGAACCAAATATTGGGGAAATAAATATATTAATTTTTTTTGGAAAGCATAATGTAGCTAAGTTGACTTCAATAAATAAAAGAAAAATAATTATGCTACAAAAAATTAAAACAAGTTTACCACCAATATTAAATGCCAAAAAAGTTAAAGCTAAAATGATAATAGATGATATAAATCTAACAATAAGGTTTGACAAAGTATTAGACTTTCAAAATATCATCCTGTTTAATTTTTAAGATTTCATCGATTTGTTTTATAAAATCATTAGTTAAGTTCTGGACTTCTTCTGACCAAAACTTTTCATCATCTTCAGATATACCTTCAGATTTTAGTTTTTTAATTTTATCCATTCCATCTTTTCTTACATTTCTTACAGAAACTCTAGCCTGTTCAGCGAATTGCGCAGCTAACTTTGATATTTCTTTTCTTCTTTCTTCATTAAGCTCAGGTAATGGAAGACGTAAAAGATTACCTTCAGTTACTGGATTTATACCTAATCCTGAATTTTGAATCGACTTTTCTATTGCACTTATATTTTCTTTATCCCAAACATTAATTGTAATTAACCTAGGCTCAGGTATATTTATAGTTGCACACTGGCTTATTGGCAATTTACTACCATAAACTTCTACAGTAATATTATCTAAAATAGAAGATGACGCTCTACCAGTTCTTAAAGATTTAAAATCATTTTTTACAGATTCTAGAGCACCGTTCATTCTCTTCTTTATATTTTCTAAATCAAATTCTTCATTCATTTTTATATTCCATTTTTAAACAGAAGGTGATACTAACGTAAACTTACCAAATCCTTGAATTACTTCTTTCATGTTTCCAAAGTTTTTTAATGAAAAAACTACAATAGGTATTTTATTATCTCTTGCTAGGGCAACTGCAGAAGCGTCCATTACCTTTAAATTTTTTTGAAGTATTTGGTCATATGTCACTTTGTCATATTTGATTGCATTTCTGTTAGTTTTTGGATCCATATCGTAAACACCATCAACATTTGTACCCTTAAATATTGCTCCACAATTCATTTCAGTTGCTCTAAGGGTTGCAGCAGTATCAGTGGTAAAATAAGGATTGCCTGTACCAGCGGCAAAAATACAAACTCTTTTTTTCTCAAGATGCCTTACTGCTCTTCTTCTTATATATGGTTCACAGATTTGATCTACTGAAATTGCTGACATTACTCTTGTATTCACATTATAACTTTCTAGGGCTGATTGCATTGCAAGAGCATTCATTATAGTAGCTAACATGCCCATATAGTCAGCTGTTGTTCGCTCCATTCCTTTGGCACTTCCTTGTAAACCTCTAAATATGTTTCCACCACCGATAACGAGACAAATTTCAACACCAAGTTCATGTACACTTATTATATCTTTTGCAACTAAATCTACTGTTGGAGGATCTAACCCAAACTCAGAATCTCCCATTAAAGTTTCGCCTGAAATTTTTATCAAAACTCTGGTATATTTTACTTTAGAATTAATAACTATATCCCTCCAATGGAAATTTAAAATTTAATTTGAAATAGTTTTCATTACTTCATCCGCAAAATCTTCAGTGTTTTTTTCAATACCTTCACCAACTTCAAATCTTACATAATCTAAAATATCATTATTTTTATTATTTAAAACCTGTCTAATAGTATTATCGGGATCAATAACAAAATTTTGATTTAAAAGTGTAACTTCATTGATAAACTTTTTCATCTTACCTTTTACAATATTTTCTAAAATATTTTCAGGCTTTCCACTTTCTCTTACTTGCTCAAAATATAATTTCTCTTCCCTTTCAATTAGTTCATCAGGAAGTTGTTTTTCAGAAAGAGCAACGGGATTTGATGCAGCGATATGCATAGCGATCTGTTTAGCTAATGCTTCATCATTATTAGACAAAGAAACAGCAACTACTATTTTTCCAAGATTGCTAGAAACAGAGTTATGGACATAAAATCCAATATTATTTCCAGAAATTTTTTTCATTCTTCTTATAGAAATATTTTCACCAATTGATGAGACCTTATCAATTAATATTTGATCTACATTTCTACCATCAATATTTGTATTTAGTATATCATTCAGGGTATTTTTACCTTTAGAATGATCCAATATATTATTGATCATATTCTGAAATTCTTCATTTCTTGCAACAAAGTCCGTTTCACAATTTGCTTCAATTAATATAGCTGAATTATTACTATATTTTATACCAATAAGACCTTCAGCCGCAATTCTTCCAGATTTTTTTTGTGCTTTTGCTAAACCTTTTTGTCTAAGCCAATCAGTAGCATTTTCAAAATCACCATTAGTTTCAATTAAGGCTTTTTTAGCATCCATCATACCAACGCCAGTTGTATCTCTTAAATCTTTGACCATTTTAGCGGTTATTGCCATGTTTGACGCTCCTTAGTAATAATAGTTTAAAGTAATGCCGTAAATTACGAAATATCAGTATGATGTTAAGAATTTATAAAAGTTAAAAATTATTCAATTAATTATTATTTAGTTTTATTCTTTTTTTCTTTTTCTTCTTTTTTTACAACTTTTGTAGATTTAGATAATTTAGTGGATTTTACAACTTCGCTAGAAGTTTCTTTTCTTGATTTATCTGAAGGATCTGAAGTTTTTTTAACATTGTCAGATTTACTTTCAGCTAGATCAGTATTTTTTTCATTTTCAACAGCTAAGCTTTCTTTTTTTTCTACAATATCATCTTCTACTAAGTTAGTAGTCTCTTTCTTAGTATCCTCCATATTATCCTTTTTCGGAAGGTCCCCACTAGGAGATTCTAAATTTTCAGCTGTTGTTTTTTCATCATTTTTATTTTCATTATTGTGTGATAAAATTTCTTCATTCGGAGGATCTATGGAAGCACCTATATCAACACCTGCTGTGGTAAGTTGATTTGTCATCCCTTCTAGCGCTGCTTTTGCAACAAGGTCACAGTATAAGCCAATTGATCTAGCAGCATCATCATTACCAGGAATTGGATAATCTATATAAGAAGGATCAGAATTTGTATCAATTATAGCAATAACTGGAATTCCAAGCTTTTTTGCCTCCTGTATCGCCAAAGCCTCTTTATTTGTATCGATAACAAATAATAAATCAGGGGTACCGCCCATTTCTCTGATACCACCTAAAGAAGCATTAAGCTTAGACTGTTCTCTTTCCAAATTAAGTCTTTCTTTTTTTGTAAGACCTGTGGCACCGTCAGATAGCTGCTCATCTAATTTTTTTAATCTTGAGATAGAATTTGAAACTGTTTTCCAATTAGTAAGAGTACCTCCTAACCACCTATGATTCATGTAATACTGAGCACTTCTTTCTGCAGCTTCTGAAATTGGCTTTTGAGCTTGTCTTTTTGTACCAACAAAAAGTATCGAGCCTCCTTTAGAAACAGTATCTTGGACATAATTTAAAGCAACATCCAATAATTGAAACGTTTGGGTCAAGTCAATTATATGAATACCATTCCTCACACCATATATGTATTCTTGCATTAATGGGTTCCAGCGGTGAGTTTGGTGACCAAAATGGACACCAGACTCTAACAGATCTTTTAAAGTATATTCAGGCAAAGCCATAATCGTTTCCTTTCCGGTTTATAACCTCGATGAAATGCAATCTAGCAACCGGTTAGATTAAAAATAATCTTCATCTCATCTGTGAATTTTTTTTGTCCACATATACTAAAAAAAAAAATATTTCAAGTATGTTTTAGAAATAAAAAACTAATAATTAAAAAAAAAAATGCTATAGTAACTAAATATAATTAATTAACCAGGTCCAATATGAAAATAAAAAAAAATCAAAATTTATTTCAAAAATTACGTTCTAATTTTTTAACTGGTTTGGTTTTAATAACACCCATAGTTTTAACTATTTATTTATTATGGGGCGCAATAAATTTTATAGACGATAAAGTGGTACCTTGGTTGCCAAATAAATATAATCCCTCTACATATTTAGGAAAAGATATTCCAGGACTAGGTGTATTAACTTTTCTTATATTTACTACAATTATAGGAATGGTTACTAAAGGTTTCTTTGGAAGGCAACTTATTAAATTTTGGGAAAGTTTGGTTGATAGAACACCCGTATTTAGATCAATATATAATGCAGTAAAACAAATAGCTGAAACAGTTTTTACAAAGTCAGATCAAACATTCAAGAGTGCCTGTTTGGTGGAATATCCAAGAAAAGGCCTTTGGGTAATAGCATTTGTTTCTACAGTAACTAAAGGTGAAATATTAAAAAAAATTAATAAAGATGAAATTTTGACAGTATTTGTTCCAACCACACCTAATCCAACTTCTGGATTTCTATTATTTGTTCCTAGAAAAGACGTAATAATGTTAAACATGACAGTTGAAAACGCCGCAAAGTTAGTGATTTCAGCTGGATTAGTAGTTCCAGAGTATGAGGAAAAAAACAATTTAATTAAAAAAGATTAATACGAATCATGTAATTGATTATAAAACTTTCCAAATTTGGAAATTAATTAAAATTAAGACATCTATATAAAGTACCCAATTATAATTTAATACATAAATATAGAGTCCTATAAAGAAAATAAGTATATAAAGACAATTATTTAAATTATTACCTTTACGCAACAGTTGAAGTTAGATAATAATAAAATACTGCTCGATAGGTTTCTTGCCTGTATGAAACCTGCCTCAATAACTAGCGCCCTCTCAGGAGGGCGTTTTTTTTAATTTATAAAAATTTTTAACCAATATTTTTATAAAATCTAATTTATTATGATCATTATTAAATGATTTTGTTATGACAATTTTATCTTCTTTTACTTTTATAAAGTTTTTATTTTTTTGAATGAATTCCATAAGTGCTTTTGGATTTGAAAATTTATTTTCATGGAAACCTATCAATATTCTATTGTATCCAATTTTTAACAAATCAATACCTGTTGAAATACACATATTTTTTATAGATGTTACTTTTAAAAGAATTTCTACTTCGTTAGGTAGTGAACCAAACCTATCAACAAGTCTCTCAGAAAATTCATTTAATTCCTCATCGTTTTTTAAAAGAGCTAATTCTCTATATAAACTTAATCTACTTGTAAGATCTTTAACATAGATTTCTGGAATAAGCATTGGTACATTTAAATCAAGCTGTGGTACAAAAGAATTAACTTGTTCTTTATCCTCTATCTGGTTCTCTTTCAATTTATCGATTTCATCTTTTAACATATTTTGGTAAAGTTCAAATCCCACCTCTTTTATATCGCCAGATTGTTCGTCACCTAAGATATTACCAGCACCACGAATATCAAGATCTTGACTTGCTAAAGAAAATCCTTGACCTAATGAATTAATATTTGCAAGGATTTTTAATCTTTTTTCACTTTGTTTTGTAATTTTATTTTTTTGTTCATAGGTTAAATAACAATATGCTCTAATTTTTGAGCGACCTACCCTACCCCTTATTTGATAAAGCTGTGATAGACCAAACATATTAGCACGGTGAACTATTAAGGTATTAGCATTAGGAAAATCTAAACCACTTTCAACTATTGAAGTAGATAGTAACAAATCAATCTTATTAGTTATAAATTCTTCAATAACATTATCTAAATTGCTACCAACTAATTGACCATGAGCAATTTTAAAATTTATTTCAGGAACTTCATTTTCCAAAAAACTAATAATATTATCCATATCGGAAATTCTTGGAACTACAAAAAAACTCTGTCCTCCCCTACTTTTTTCCCTCATTAATGCTTCACGAATTACTACCCCGTCAAACTCCATAACAAAAGTTCTAACTAATAATCGATCAATTGGAGGTGTATTAATTATGGAAAGATCCCTTACACCCGTAAAAGCTAATTGTAGTGTTCTTGGAATTGGTGTTGCCGTTAAGGTTAACACATGAACATTAGCCTTGAGTTTTTTTATTGTCTCTTTGTGGGTTACCCCAAAATGTTGTTCCTCATCTACTATAAGTAATCCTAATTTTTTGAAATTAATATCAGACGATAGTAAAGCATGTGTGCCAATGATAATATCAATCTTTCCATTTTTTAATTTATAAATAATATTCTTTCTCAGTTTTAAACTTTCGAAACGAGTAAGTTTTTCTATAAAAAAAGGGAAATTATTAAATCGCATTTTAAATGTTTCATAATGTTGTCTAGCAAGTAAAGTTGTAGGGGTTAGTAATACAACTTGATAACCATCGTTAGCAACTATCATTGAGGCTCTTAATGCAATCTCAGTTTTACCAAAACCAACATCCCCACAAATAAGACGATCCATGGGCAAACCTGAGGAAAGATCTTTGAGAATATCAGAAATTGCTGAATTTTGATCTTCAGTTTCTTCAAATTGAAACCCTGAACAAAACTTATTCCATGAAAAATATTCTTTTTTATGAACTGTTCCTTTTATTAAGTACCTTTTTGCAGCAATAGAAATTAAGGAATGAGCTATTTCTTTAATTCTCTCTTTGGCTTTTGATCTTTTTTGTTGCCAAGAAAGGGTTCCTAATTTATCAACCTCACCAACTTCTTGACCATATTTGGAGAGAAGACTCAGATTTTCTATAGGTAAAAATAATTTATCTCCTCCAGCATATTCTATAATCAAACAGTCATGAGGAATATTATTAGCAAAAATTGATTTAAATCCTTTATATTTACCTATTCCATGATCAATATGTACTACCAAATCACCAATATTAATCTCTGAAAAATTTTGTAATGGATTTTTGATTTTTTTATTATATTTTTTTTGTCTATATAACCTATTACCTAGAATATCTTGTTCTGAAATAACTACTAATCCAGGAACTGAAAATCCATGCTCTAATGGTAAAACACCTATATTTAAGTTTTTTTTGGCTGGCAAAAATTCAAAATTATTTTTTTCTTGATTATAATTACATGATTGAAATTTATTTATATTTCTCAATCCATAATCATTGAGAATTTTTTCTAATCTTTCCATTGAGGCATTAGAGTATGCAGCAATTGCTATAACATTATTCTTATTCAATAATTCTTTTAAATAAATAACAAAATGTTCAAATAGATCTAATCCATGAGTTTGTCTTTCAACAGAGAAGTTTTTGGATATTACACCTTTATAATCTATCCCGTTTTCCTTTTTTGGATTTTGAAACTCAAAAAAATTTATTTTATCAAGATTTGAAATAATTTTATCCCATTCTGAAGGACTAATATAAAGTAATTGACTATCTACAGGATTATAGGTGGAATTAAACTTAGAACCTATTTTTTGAACATTTTTTCTTGTTTCGAAATACTCCGCTACAATCTTAGATCTTGTTTCATGTGTGTTTTGAAAATGAGATGGGATAATTAATATTGGATCACGTACATAATCAAAAATAGTATCCATTGACTCATAAAAAAAGGGTATCCAATGTTCGTAACTTGGAAAGATTTGGCCAGAAATTATTGAATGATAGAGATAATCAGTTTTATCTGGTATGCCAAAATTTTTTAAATAATTTTTTTTAAACAGATTTATATTAGATTGATTTAAACATACTTCTCTAACTGCAAAAATAGTAAGGTTGCTTAATTTCTCTTGGATACTTTTTTGATCTTCGACAAGAAAAAACCTCATGTTCTCTAAAAAATCACCAAAAAAGTCCAATCTTATTGGATTTTCAAATGAGGCCGGAAATATATCTATAATTCCACCCCTAATTGAAAAATCCCCAAGTTCTAATACTTTACCAGTCTCTATATATCCAGAATTTACAAGAAAGTTTTTTAATTCTTTAATATTTATCGATTTTCCAGTAGTTAATTCAAAACTTAATTGTTGAAGTTTAATTCTGGGAATAACTCTTTGAGTAATAGCATTTACTGTAGCAATAATTACCTTCTTTACATTACTATCTAAAATTAATTTTGTTAATGATGATAATCGTTCTGATTGTATTTTAAGTTTTGGACCTGATCTATCGTAAGGTAAGCAATCCCATGCTGGAAAATTATAGATTTGTGTTTTTGAATTAAAAAACAATAATGAGGTTCTTATAATTTCAGCGTCTTTATCATCTTTGGCTAAATAAATAACATTTCTTTTGTTGGTAGATAAAATATTATTTATTACATGTCCTTCAAAACCAACAGGTATTCCATAAGCTTCATTTTTTTTGGACTTATCAATTTTAAGCATGTTTTTATTTATCATTAATAAGAATAATTAGAAAATTTAAAATTGTACAATTTTAGCTAGTACTTGAAATATATTTTTAATACTTTAGCATTTAAATTATGGCGAATTTTCTGTTAAAGGATAAAAACAATGTTTAACTATGTGGCCGATTTTCCAAACCATCGAGGAAGAAGATTAAGAAATAACTTTTGGATTAGAGATCTTGTCGCAGAAAATAATATATCAGTCAATGACTTGATATGGCCAATATTTTTAATAGAGGGGAAAGATAAGATTGAACCAATTAATGAGCTTCCAGGAGTTAATCGCTATACAATTGATAAGTTAATTGAAATAGCAAGTGAAGCTTTTGAATTAGGTATAAAATGCGTTGCTTTGTTCCCCAGAACACCTGCAAATCTAAAAACTCAAAACTGTGAAGAGTCATACAATCCAGAAAATCTTGTTAATAAAGCTACAAGATTATTAAAAAAGAAAATTCCAGATCTTGGAATAATGTTAGATGTAGCTTTAGATCCTTATAATTCTTTAGGGCACGATGGATTAGTAAAAGGTGATAAAATTTTAAATGATGAAACACTTGAGATTTTGATAAAGCAGTCACTAGTTCAAGCAGAATCTGGTGCTGATATTTTAGGTCCATCGGATATGATGGATGGTAGAGTAAAATTAATTCGAGAAAATTTGGAAAAAAATAATTTTAAAAATACTTTAATTCTAAGTTATTCTGCTAAATTTTCTTCTGGATTTTATGGTCCATTTAGAGCTGCAATTGGATCTTCTGGTAATTTAAAAGGCGATAAAAAATCTTATCAATTAAATTATTTAAATAGCAATGAGGCTTTGAAAGATGTGGCTTTAGATTTAAAAGAAGGCGCAGATATGGTAATGGTCAAACCTGGAATGCCCTACCTTGATTTATGTAGGCAAATAAGTGATACATTTAAAGTACCTACTTTTGCTTATCAAGTATCTGGTGAATATGCTATGCTTGCGCAAGGGATCAAAAATGGAATATTTGATAAAAAAAATATTTTGATTGAAACCATCTCTTGTTTTAAAAGAGCTGGATGTAATGGAATTTTAACATATTATGCCTATGAAATTGCAAAACTTTTAACTAACAAGGACTTTTAGAAAATTATTAGTAAGATTGATACCAAAACCTTAAACAAATTTTTAAACATTAAAATAATTGAGGAAAAAAAATGAATAATTCAAGCAGAAGATTATTACTTATTGGCAGTTCTGCATTTTTTGTAAATTCACTTATTGGATGTTCCACAGGAAGTTCCACTAATACAGGTAACATAATTATTGAAAACGCAGATGAGGCATTAGACAATTTATTTTCTATTGCTCCAGATTCTTATTCAATTTATGAAAAATCTGCCGGTACTTTAATTATCCCCAAAATAACTAAAGCAGGATTTATTTTTGGCGGATCTTATGGTGAAGGAGTTTTAAAAATTGGCGGAGCTCCCGTTGATTTCTATTCTGTAGCATCAGCTTCTTATGGATATCAAATAGGAGCTTTGCAATATAGCCATGTAATTTTTTTCATGACAGAAGATGCTTTAAAAACATTTCGCATAACTGACGGCTGGGAGATTGGAGCTGATGCTGAAGTTTTTTTTAGAAAGAAAGGAGGATCACTGGGTTTTACAAACAATACCTTAACAAAGCCTATATATGCAATAGTATTTGGACAAAAAGGTGTTATTGCAGGAGCTTCTCTAGAGGGCGCAAAATATTCTAGACTTATAAGGTGATAGAATTATTTATAATCTCTTAATCAGACTAGAGGTATCAAAACGTCCACCACCCATATCTTGCAAATCACAATAAAATTGATTTATAAGCGCTGTTATTGGTAATTTAGCTTTATTATTGTTTGCTTCATCTAAGCAAATATTCAAGTCTTTTCTCATCCAATCTACAGCGAAACCGAAGTCAAATTCGTCATTCAACATAGTTTCACCACGATTATCCATTTGCCAGCTACCAGCAGCACCTTTAGAAATTACATCGAGAACTTTTTTTCCATTTAATTTTGCTTTTTTTGAAAAATTTAAACCTTCCGCAAGCCCCTGAACTAATCCTGCTATACATATTTGATTTACCATTTTTGTTAATTGACCAGACCCTACAGGACCCATCAGTGATGAAAATTTTGAATAACAGGAGATTAAAGGTTCTACCAAATTATAAGTATTTTCATTTCCACCACACATAATAGTTAATTTACCATTTTCTGCACCGATTTGCCCTCCAGATACAGGAGCATCCATAAATTGGATTCCCTTGTTTTCTGCAATAGCAAAGATTTCTTTAGAAATTTTAGCAGAGCATGTTGTATGGTCTACTAAAATAGATCCTTTTTTCATAGAGTTAATAACACCATTTTCACCTAGAAGAATTGAGGATAAATCATTATCGTTTCCAACACAGCAAAAAACAAAATCAGCATCTTTTACTGTATTAGGAATTGAAAGTTCCATTTTACCATTATAGTTACTTATCCATTTATTTGATTTTTCTGTATTTCTATTAAAAACGGTTGTCGTATAATTTTTTGACAAGTGTCCAGCCATAGGGTATCCCATTACCCCCAATCCAATAAAAGCAACCTTTGACATATTTAACTCCCAAATTTAAAAGATCTTTACATTTAATTATTTTAAGATTCTGGTCAAGTAACTCTTTTAAAAGACTATGCTAAAAAAACCTGTAAAGATATTTATAATTTTCTCAATTATTGTTTTAGTATTTTTTATTTTATTTATTGCATTATTAACATTTAAATCAATACCAAATTATAACAGAGTTGTAACAAGCTCCTTTGTTGAAAAGGACGTCAAAATAATAAGAAATGACTATGCTATACCAAATATTATTGGTCAATCAAATGAAGATACTTTCTATGCATTAGGTTATGTACATGCACAAGATAGATTATGGCAAATGATTTTGTTAAGGAAAACTGCAAAGGGTAAGTTATCTGAAATTTTTGGTGAGGATTATCTAGAAACAGATAAATTCATAAGAACTCTTGATATTTATAATAATTCACAAAAAAGCTTCAATTCCTTAAGTAAAAAAACAAAAAATATACTAGTTTCATATTCAAAAGGTATTAACAAAAGATTTTCAGATATAAAAAAAGAAGGATTAGGTAGAGGTTCGCCAATTCTTTTTATGTTCCCACCCAGAGTATCACCTTGGACACCAGCAGACAGTATGGCTATTCTAAAATTGCAAGATTTACTAAATAACAAAAGTGCTAAAAATGAAGTTATTAAATTAAATTTATTAAATGCAGGCATTTCCTATGATAGGTTACTAGATATTTATCCAGATTTGCCCAAAATTCAAAATATAAATGACTTGTTAAATATTAACCTTTTTTCAAAACAAAATATTTTCAAAAATTTCAACTCAGACAATCAATCTGAAATTAATTTCACTAGAAATATCAATAGCCAAGTACCTAAATTAAGTAATGCTTCAAATTCATGGGCTGCACTTGGTTCCAGAACGGCTACTGGCAATACGCTGGTTGGTCATAATCTTCATACAAATTTTGATATTCCCATAAATTGGATGCTTGTAAAATTAGTGCTAGAAACTGGACCAGTAGTTGGAGCAACAATTCCAGGAATACCATTAATATTTAATGGGAGATCTCAATATTTTTCCTGGGGTATATCAAGCTCTAAATTAGATAATCAAGATTTAGTAATAGAAGTTTTAAATACAAAAAATAATAATGAATATAAAAGTAAAAACGGATTTAAAGAATTTAAATCAAAAAATATTTTAATAGAAATAAAAGATAAACCCGGAATCACCCATAAAATATTATCATCAGAAAATGGTCCAATTCTTCCTGTTACTGCCTATGGAATTAAATCAATACAGTCAGATAAAATTGCTTTAGCTTTAAAATGGACTGGATTAAGTAAAAATGATAAATCAATAGAATCATTATTGAATATCATGTTATCTACAGATATAAAACAGGCAAAAAAATCTCTAGATTCCCTTATTGTACCAGCTTACAATATTTTATTTGCAGAAAAAAATAAGGTTCAAATTATTAGTGCAGGAAAAATTCCTAATAGAGATCAAAAAAATCCTTTGTATTTTGGTGCTATACCATCACTAGGTTTTTCTCAATCAAAGAATTGGACAGAAAATCTAGATTTTAGTCGACTGTCAGAAATTGAAATACAAAATAATGGTGTAATTTACAATACAAATAATAAACTAACAAATAATGAATTCCCACTGCACATAAGCTATGATTTAGTTAGTAACCACAGATTTTTTAGAATGCAAAACTTATTTGCAAAGAGAGAATATCATACTTTAGAAAGTTTTGAAGAAATTCAAATTGATAATACATCACCAAGTGCCCGGATATTAATTCCTTTATTAGCAAAAGATCTGTGGTATTCACAAGTTTTAGAAATTGATAATAAGTTTTTAAATCTCCGTAAAGAAGCTATCGATTTATTAGCTGAATGGAATGGAGAAATGTCGATATATTTACCCCAACCTCTAATTTTTTATACTTGGGCTGCTCAATTTCAAAAAATGGTAATGCAAGATGAAATTGGTAAGAATGTTAATTGGTTTAATTCAGTAAATTCTAATTTTCTTGAAAGGGTGCTGAGAAATATAAATGGTGCATCTGCTTGGTGTGATATAAAACAAACCAGTAAATTAGAGACTTGTGAGGAAATATCCTCTAATGCCTTAGATAATGCATTAGTTACTATTGCCAATAAATATGGACAAGATATAAAAAAATGGCTTTGGGGTAACTATCATAAAGCTTATTTCTCCGATAAAGTACTTGGGAAGTATCCAATAATTTCTTATTTGACGAATATAGTTTTTGAGGTCTCAGGAGGCGACGATACATTATCAATGAATAGAGCAATTAGTTCTACAAATAACAATTATAATGTAAATTACGGAAGTACTCTAAGGATTATTATAGACTTTTCTGATAATGCTAATAACTTTTTTTCAATTCCTACAGGTCAAAGTGGTCATTTCTTATCAAAACATTATGATGATTTTACTAATTTATGGTTAAGAAATGAATATGTTAAAATACCACTTTTTGAAGATGAAATATTAAATAAGAAAATCGACTTAATGCTGATAACTAAATCAGTCGATTAGGGTAAAAGCGAACTTTAGTGCATCTACTAATTGGTCGATGTCTTCTTCATTATTATATAAAGCCAATGATGCTCTACATGTAGCATTTAAACCTAAATGGTCTAAAAGTGGTTGGGCGCAATGGTGACCTGCTCTTACTGCAACACCTTTTTGGTCAACAATAGTAGCGATATCATGAGCATGTAACTTATTTTCTTTCATTGTAAAAGAGAAAATACCACCTTTATTGATAGCTTTTCCTTGAAAATCTAGAAAATCTAAATCATACAAACTTTCTTTGGCATAATTAACTAATTTACTCTCATGCTCAGTTATGTTTTTATGCCCTAAAGATTTTATAAAATCTATAGCAGCTCCTAACCCTATAATAGGAATGATAGCAGGTGTGCCTGCTTCAAATTTATGAGGGATTCTATTATATGTTATACTTTCTTTACCAACATAATTAATCATTGAGCCCCCACCAATAAAAGGTTGCATTTCATCAAATCTCGTTTGGTTGATATAAAGAGCACCAGATGCTGAAGGGCCATATAGTTTGTGTCCTGTAAAAACAAAAAAATCACAACAAATTTCAGATACATTAACTGGCATATGTACGACGGATTGTGACCCATCTACTAATGTTGTAATTTGTTTTTTTTGGGCTGACGTACATATTTTTTTTACATCCACAATACTACCCAAGACGTTTGACATTTGAGTAATTGCGATTAATTTTGTATTGTCACTTATTGAATTAATAACATCGTCAGCACTTATAGAACCATCTTCTTGAGGCTCAACCCATTTTAAATTAACTCCAATTTTCTCTCTAAGAAAATGCCATGGTACAATATTTGAATGATGCTCAGCTATAGATAAAAGTATTTCATCATTTTTTTTTAAATTATATTGAGCCCAAGCATATGCAACTAGATTAATTCCTTCTGTTGATCCTGAAGTAAAAATAATTTCATTTTCACTTTTAGCTCCTAAAAAACTTTGTATCTTACCTCGCACAGCTTCAAACTTCTCTGTTGCTAAATTTGATAGAAAATGTAGACCACGGTGTACATTAGCGTACTCATCTTCATACCCATTCTTAACGGCTTCGATAACAACCTGAGGTTTTTGAGCAGAAGCACCATTATCAAGATAACATAGAGGTTTTCCTCTAATTTTTTTTTCCAAAATTGGAAAATCCTTTCTTATTTTATCAATATCAAGCATTAGAGCCAACTCTTTCTATTAAAATAAAATCACTTGAATTTAAAATTTGTAACAAAAAAACTATCAATAATAATAGAACAAAGATACCAGTAACAAATACTAAAAAGGTGGAACTGAAACCATGCGCTCTAGCAGCGCACTCTGATAAAGCCCAAATAATCCAAATATTTGTTAACATTATTAAATAACTAGCAACATATATATTTAATATAATTAAAACAAATAATAAAATATTGATAAATAAAAGAATATAATGAATCCAAGCCACACACTTTAATAAATTTATAAATGTGCCCTTCCCTCCGAAAAATTTACCAATAAACGTAGCTAAACTAGTAATTATAAAAATTTTTAAGACTTCTAAAAAAACTAATAAAATAGGTTTTTTTAAAATATTTTCATAATAAAGCATAAAAATACTTTCATCAGGTTGACCATTTGAATAAATTAAATAATTGGAAGTGTATGTAAATAACGCATTGATAATAGAAATAAGAAGAACTGCCTCTATCAATATAGACGGTTTAATTTCATAATTTAATACTTTCTGAAAAACTAATTTCGGGGAAAGTATACTGTCCAATATCAATTTAAAATTAATCATAATACTAACGAATATTAAGATAAGAGAAAATTAAATAAATAATTATCAAGAGAAAAAAAAGATATAAATTTGATTGAATTTTATGGGCTGCACACAAAATTGATGAAAAAATCCATGAATAGAAAACAACAGAGAAAAAATTTAAGATCCAAGACAACCAGGAACTATAATAGATACCTTCGATAAGGGATAATGATAATAAAACTGGACTAGATATAATAGTAGCCCAAAAAAAAGCTAACCTAGTTTCAAAATAAGTAGCCTTACTTCCAAATGGCAACCATAAAAGATGAATGAAGAAAGCAATAATGTAAAGAAATATTGGAACAAAAAAAAGGGAAGCAAATAAATCAATACCTATCTGATCATTAAGACTAATTTTAGTATTAAATTTTTGATTATGAGTTAATTTGTCTGGTAATCTATGAAGAAATAGAACTAAAGAAATAAAAAAAGAATACGCCAAAAGCCTACTCTCATTGATACCATTTGATAATTGAGTATTATATGATCTCTTTAATCCCGTATATGCATAAAAAATTTCAGATACAAAACCTTTAGTCATAAATGACTGCAAAATATATTTTAATGTAATTTTAGTAGAATCTGGCACAGTTTTATAAAGTTATCATTTCAGAAATTTGATTTTGTATGTAATAAACTATGTTATCCTCACTAACTTCATCCAAAATTTCAGAATAAAAAGCTTGAATTAATTTTTTTTGGGCCTCGATTAAAGGAATTCCCCTAGATCTTAGATAAAACAAATGATCTTCGTTTAATGTTCCAGAAATTGAGCCATGTGAACAGACCACATCATCTGCATATATTTCTAATTCAGGTTTAACTAAAAATTCACAATCATCAGATAAAATTAAACCATTGCTCATTTGATAACCATCAGTTTTTTGTGCTTTTGAATCAACAAAAATCTTTCCTTGAAATATTGCTTTAGCACCATTTTTTAAAGCATTTTTAATAATTTGGCGACTTTTACAAGACTCTTCTTGATGAGAAATAAAAACGGTATTGTCACAAATAGAGGTTTCTTTTTTTCCAAAACCCATACTAGCAACTGTTGTTTCACAATTAGTACCTTCTAAATAAAGATTTGTTTCATTTCTAACTGGGTTATCACTAAAAGAAAAATTAACTGTTTTGATTTTAGAATTTTTTTTACAATTACCAAAAAAATGATAAATTACAGAATTAGATATATCTTGGTTTATTATTTTACAATGCTCTAACTTAGAATTATCAGCTGCAAATAATTCAGAAACAATATTGTATTTTGAATTACCATAAAAGTGTTCAAAAACTTTTATTTCTGAGTTTTCCTCCAAATCAAATAAGTTTCTGATACAATTATTTTTTTCGTTTTTCCCCTCATAAATAATATGTAAATTTTTCTTAACACCTTTTTTAAATTTAATGAACACACCATCTCCAGCGTTAAATCCATTAAATAATGCTAATGGTCTTTCATAGGATTTTTCTGCTTTTAATTGAGCCTTGCTAAATTTCAAACTACTCCAATGATCTTTTTTTAAAAATATATCTTTGAAACTACATATCTCTATATTTTTATTTTCATTAATAAATTTTTTTAAGGTCTCTGTATCAAGAATACCGTCATTAAACCTTAAAAAGCTATACTTAGTTACATCAAATTTTAATGATTGTGATGATCTTGTTTCTTGAAACTTTTTAATAGGTAATTTATCGTGCCAAATTAAAGGAGAAGCAAATCTCCAGTATTCCTTTTTATTATCAAGTAAATTTATACTTTTAAATGATTCTTCAAATTTACGAGTGTAAGCGTCAATCCAATGACTATTTTTATTTTCAAAAACCATGTTTTTACCTTGAGGATATTTCACAAATTAAATTAATTCAGTAAATGAGTATATCCCTGATTTTCAACTTCTAAAGCTAACTCTGGTCCCCCAGTTTTGATTATCTTACCTTTAGCCATAATATGGACAAAATCCGGTTTTATGTAATTCAAAAGTCTCTGATAGTGAGTAATTATTAAAAAAGATCTATTTTCTGATCGTAAAAAATTAACACCTTTAGAAACTTGTTTCATAGCATCAACATCTAAACCGCTATCTGTTTCATCTAGGATGCAAAAACGTGGTTCTAATAAAGCCATTTGTAATATTTCATTCCTTTTCTTTTCTCCACCCGAAAAGCCAACATTTAGAGGCCTTTTTAGCATTTCCATATCTACATTAAGAAAATCTGCTTTTTCTCTTAAAATTTTCAAAAATTCAGCTGGGTTTAATTCGTCTTTGCCATTAAATTTTCTTTGAGAGTTTAATGCGGTTCTTATAAAAGATAAGTTACCAACCCCAGGAATTTCTATTGGATATTGAAAAGCCAGAAAAATACCTTTTGCGGCTCTTTCGTCAGGCTCATCATCTAATATGCTTTCACCATCAAGCTCAATGTCACCTTTTTCAATTTCATAACCTTCTTTACCTGATAAAGTATACGATAAAGTAGACTTTCCAGACCCATTTGGTCCCATAATAGCATGGACTTCTCCTGGATTAATTTTGAGGTTTATGCCACTAATAATTTTTTTTTCAACTTCAGAAATATTTACATGTAAATCTTTAATTTCAAACATACTAACCAACTGATCCTTCTAAACTGATAGCAACTAATTTTTGTGCTTCAAGAGCAAATTCCATTGGTAAAGCTTGCAATACCTCTTTGCAAAATCCATTAATAATAAGAGCAACAGCATCTTCCTCATTAATTCCTCTTTGCAAGCAATAAAACAACTGATCATCGTCTATTTTTGAAGTGGTTGCCTCATGTTCTGTTCTTGACGAATTATTTTTATTTTCAATATATGGCACAGTATGAGCCCCACACTTATTTCCAATTAGCAAACTATCACATTGTGTGAAATTTCTACTATTTGCAGCTTTAGGATGAATATTAACTAATCCTCTATAAGTATTCTGTGCTTTACCAGCAGAAATACCTTTTGAAACTATTCTACTCCTAGTACCTTTGCCAAGATGGATCATTTTTGTTCCAGTATCGGCTTGTTGATAGTTGTTTGCAATTGCTACTGAATAAAACTCCCCTTGACTATTATCACCTCTAAGTATGCAAGAAGGATATTTCCAAGTAACCGCAGAACCAGTTTCTATCTGTGTCCACATGACTTTAGAGTTTACCCCACGACAATCTGCTCTTTTGGTGACAAAATTGTAGATCCCACCTTTACCATTCTCATCACCTGGATACCAATTCTGAACGGTAGAATATTTAATACTTGCTTCATCAAGTACAACAAGTTCAACTACAGCAGCATGCAGCTGATGGGTATCTCTCATAGGAGCAGTACATCCTTCTAAGTAACTGACATAAGATTTTTTATCAGCAATAATAAGTGTTCGTTCAAATTGACCAGTATTTTCTGCATTAATTCTGAAATATGTACTAAGTTCCATTGGGCATTTAACACCTTCAGGAATATAAACAAAAGATCCGTCTGAAAAAACAGCAGAATTCAAAGTGGCAAAATAGTTGTCAGTTCTCGGTACAACAGTTCCAATATATTTTTTAACCAAATCAGGGTATAATTTTATGGCTTCAGATATTGAACAAAAAATGATGCCTAATTTTTCTAGCTCATCTTTAAATGTAGTACCAACAGAAACACTATCAAAAACAGCGTCAACTGCAACCTTTTTTGGTTTGGTATCCATATTATTTTCAGCACCTATCACTCCAGCAAGGAATTCCTGTTCTTTAAGAGGAATACCAAGTTTAGCATATGTTTCTAACAAGGCAGGTTCTACCTCATCTAGTGACTTAGGTTTTTTTTCCAATGATTTCGGTTTGGCATAGTAATACTGATCATTATAATCTATACCTTTATAATTTAACATAGGCCAATTTGGTTCATCCATTTTAACCCAACGCTTGTATGCTTCTAACCTCCAGTTTAGCATCCAATCAGGTTCATCATTTTTTTTGGATATTAATTTGACAATCTCCTCTGAAAGTCCTTTTGGAGCATATTCCATATCAATATCAGTAGTAAAACCATATTTATAACTTTCACCAAGTGATTTTACTGAATTAATCGTTTGTTGATCAATACCTTGTTTTGCTTCTAATTTTAGTTCAGACATATTAAACTCATTGTTGATTTATTCTTATTTATTATCTTTTTTTATTATAACTAGACCATACACTTACAAATTTTTCTAAATCCTTTTTTTTTGTTGTTTCACCTATAGACACTCTAATTGCACAATCAGCTTCAGAACTTGAATAGCCCATACTTAATAAGGAATTATTTTTAATTTTTTTTCCACTAGAACAAGCCATTCCAGACGAAACAGAAAAACCTTCTAAATCAAGTGTAGCAACCTGCAGATCATTTTTCCAACCAGGTGTAATAAAAAAACTAGTGTTTGGCAATCTATTAACTTTCTTGCCTACAACAAGGGTCTCATAACTTTCATTCAATATCATTTCTTCTAAATAATCTCGATTTGATTTGATTTCGTCCCATTTCCCTGAATTAATTTCAAAAATTCTGTCTTCAATAGATTTTGCAAAACCCTGAATATTCATTAAATTTTCAGTTCCTGATCTTTTACCAAATTCCTGTCCACCACCCTTAATAAAAGAATTTAAATTATTGATATCTTTTACTATCAAAGCACCTATACCTTTTGGTCCTCCAATTTTATGCGAAGATATTGATGAAAATTGAAAATCAAATTTAGAAAAATCTGTAAAGATTTTTCCAAATGCTTGTGCTGCATCAGTAAAATAAATTCCATTAGGAATCTGTTGAATAATACCTGTTTCTGAATTGGCTGACTGCAAAGTTGAATTTGGTGGGTCATCAATAATTACTTTACCATTTTCATTTACAACAAGGTTTGAACATGACCAAACTTTTACACATTCATGCTCAATTGGTGCACAATTTAAATTTTTATGATGTAAAACCATTGCAGCTGATTCTGTAGCACCAGAAGTAAAAATAATATTAAAACGTGTATTTAAACCAATAAGTTCTGCTATTTTGTCTCGAGCTTTCTCTATAGCTTTCTTTGCGGCCCTACCCTCACAATGAGATGAAGATGGATTAGCAAAATTTGCAAATGTACTTTTCATCGCTAAAAAAGCGTTTTTAGACAGTGGGCTTGAAGCGTTCCAATCTAAATATATTCTCTTTTGCATACTAATTATCAGAAATAGTTACAAAATTAGGTACTGCAGGACATGGATTCAACTGATCAGCAGTAATATCAGATAATCTCATTTGATGCAAAAAAACATAAATATTTGCGGATAATTGTTCCCACATTTTGCTTGATAAAATATCTTCTTTAGTTTTAGATTTATTAAAGATTGAACCTTTTTCAGAGCCAAGATCTAAATCTTGATCAACTGCTTTTAAAATTTCAGTAATCCTGATTAAGTCAGGTGATTTAGCAATTGTATAACCACCAGAAGATCCTCTAAAGGACTTTACTATTCCTGCTTTTCTCAATTTTAAGAACAATTGTTCAAGATAAGGTAATGAAATATTCTGTCTAGCAGAAATCGAAGATAAACTTATATTTTTAGAACTACTTCTAGAAGACAAGTCTACTAGGGCAATTAATGCATATCTTCCTTGCGTATTCAATTTCATTTCAAAATTTACCTAAATAGTTGACTAAAACATTATAAACACTTAACTCAATATTGTTAATATAAAGAAGAAAATTTAGAACCATTCTAGGTTACTTACATACTATGGTCAATAAGCTAGAAAAATAATAGGGAGAAAAAATGCCTGAGGTTATATTTCAAGGTCCTGACGGTCGTTTAGAAGGAAGATTTCACCCACAAAGAAATCTTGATTCACCAATTGCAATTATATTGCATCCACACCCTGAATATAGCGGTACTATGAATAATAAAGTAGTATATAACCTTCATTATTTGTTTTATAAAATGGGTTTTTCTTGTCTTAGGTTTAACTTTAGAGGTGTTGGAAAAAGTGAAGGAACATATGATCAAGGTGTTGGAGAATTAGCAGATGCCACATCAGCCTTAGATTATTTACAGTCTAATGTTCCTAATGCTAGGGCTTGCTGGGTTGTTGGATTTTCCTTTGGAGCTTGGATTGGTATGCAAATCTTAATGAGAAGGCCAGAAGTTACAGGTTTCATAGCTGTATCCCCTCCTGCAAATACCTATGATTTTTCATTTTTAGCTCCTTGTCCTTCATCAGGATTAATAATAAATGGTGAAAATGATAGAGTAGTTCCATGTATTAAAGTAAATGAACTAGTAAATAAATTACAGCAACAAAAAGGAATTACAATAACACACGAAACTGTCAAAAACGCTAATCACTTTTTTGACCCTGGAATGGAAGAAATGTTAAGTTTTACTCAAAATTATGTTCAAAAAAGACTAGTAGAAAATACTCGCTAATTTTATGCAAAATCAAAACTTAAAATCTCAATTTCTTTCTACTTTATTTGATCGTGGTTTCATTCATGATTGTACGGACCTGAATGGGCTAGATTTAGTATTAATTAATAATGAATCAAAAACTGCTTATGTTGGTTATGACGCTACTGCTGAATCACTACATGTAGGACATCTAGTGAATATAATGATGCTTAGATGGTTTCAAAAATGTGGTGGTATTCCTATTACTCTCATTGGCGGAGGAACAACTAGGGTTGGAGACCCTTCATTCAGATCTGAAGAACGTCCTTTGCTTGATATAAGTGAAATAAAAAAAAATACGTCGTCACTGAAAGCAATATTCAAAAACTACATTGATTATGACCTTAATAAAAATAAAGCACTTATGTTAGATAACTCTAATTGGTTACCAAAACTTAATTATCTTGATTTCTTGAGAGAATATGGAAAACACTTTTCTATAAATAAAATGCTTTCATTTGAATCCGTTAAAACTAGACTAGACAGAGAACAATCATTAAGTTTCTTGGAATTTAATTATATGCTGCTTCAGGCTTATGATTTTTATATTTTAAACAAAGATTATAATTGTTTGATCCAATTTGGTGGTTCAGATCAATGGGGAAATATAGTGTCAGGAATTGAACTTATAAGAAAACTGACCAGCGAAAAATCATTTGGGCTTACTACTCCCTTGATTACAACTTCAGATGGTAAAAAAATGGGAAAATCTCAAGGTCAAGCTATATGGTTAAAACCGGAATTACTTTCTCCATATGATTTCTGGCAATTTTGGCGAAATACCTCTGATGAAGATGTAGAAAAATTTTTACTACTTTATACTGAAATTCCTCTAAGTGATTGTAAAAAGTATGGAAATTTGAAGGGGGCATTAATTAATGATGCAAAGATTTTATTAGCAAATAAAATTACAGAATTATGTCATGGCAAGGCTTCATCTTATTTAGCAAGTAAAACAGCTGAAAATGTATTTAAATATGGTGAAATTGATATAAATTTACCAACAAGATTTATTAATAAAAATGATTTAAAAAACGATATTGGAATAATACAACTCTTTATAATGTCAGGACTTGTTAAAAGTGGAAAAGAAGCAAAAAGATTAATTTCTGAAAATGGGGCTAGAATTAATGATGAATTAATAAAAACACCAGATTATCGTCTTAAATCACAAGATTTTGAAAATCCTGTAAAACTTTCTGCAGGCAAGAAACGACATGTATTACTCAAAATTAATGGTTAATTGATTTAAAATATGAAAATTAATTTTCTAGTATAATAACCTTATTCATGAAATCAGGATCTTTCTGTATCATTCCATTTTTGTTAGGATCACCTTTTTTTATTTTATCTACTATATCCATACCTGAAAGAACTTTTCCAAAAACCGTATAATTCCCATTTAAAAAGTGCCCATCTTGAAACATAATAAAAAATTGACTATTGGCGGAATCTGGGTCTTGAGCCCTCGCCATCCCAACAATACCTCTATCAAAAGGTATATTGCTAAATTCAGCCTTTATATTGTCAAAATCAGATCCTCCTCTACCAACCATACCAGATGAATATCCTGTTAATATGTTACCAAATTGAACATCACCTGTTTGAGCCATAAAACCTTCAATAACCCTATGGAAAGCAACACCATCATATTTTTTTTTATTTACTAATTTAATTATTTGTTGGACGTGATCAGGTGCAACATTTTCCAAAAGTTCAATTTGAATAACCCCTTCTGTACTTCCAGAAAGTTCAATTTGCATAATTGTTTTTGGATATAAAAAAGAATAACTAGATATAAATAATAAAATTGAAAGTAAATACCTCAAATTTCTCCTCCAAATTTGTTAAGTTAATATTTAATTTTAGCTGTAACTATTTCATCAGGATCATCAACAGAACCATTTAATTCAGCATTACCTTTTTTAATTTTATGGACGTTATTCATTCCTCTAGTAACTTTTCCAAAAACAGTATAGTTACCATTAAGAAAATGGCCATCCTCGAGCATTATAAAAAATTGACTATTTGCAGAATTTGGATCTTGAGAACGTGCCATCCCTAAAATACCCTTGTCAAAAGGAATATCGCTAAATTCTTGCTTTAAATTTGATTTACTAGAACCACCCATGCCACAGCGATCCTTTGAAAATCCTTGTAATTTGTTGCCAAATTGAACATCACCAGTTTGAGCCATAAAACCTTCTATAACTCTATGGAAAACAACGTTATCATAAGATTTATCTTCTACTAACTCAATTATTCTTTTCACATGGTTTGGCGCTATATCACTGAATAATCTACATATTACTTTTCCATGTTTAAGGTTTAAATGAAGGGAAGGTTCTTTAGGAGTTTTTTTTGACATTTTTAACCTATTTAAAATTTTAACCTGTTGTAGCTTATTACTTTTTTATTTTTTTTAATCTTTTATATACAGAATTTGGTACAAATTTTTTAGTATCTCCACCTAATCTCGCTATCTCTTTTACTAATTTTGATGCAATAGATTGAAAAGAATTGTCGGCCATTAAAAAAACAGTCTCTATTTCACTTGAAAGAACTCTGTTCATACCAACCATTTGGAATTCGTACTCAAAATCAGATACTGCTCTCAAACCTCTTATGATAATGTTTGCCTTTACATCTTTTGCACATTCAATGAGTAAATTTTCAAAAGGATGTGTGACTATCTGGATACCAAATTCTGCTTCTAAAATTTTAATCTCTTCATTTATCATTTTAACTCGTTCCTGTAAACTAAACATTGGTGATTTTGAGTTGTTTACAGCTACTCCAACTACTAATTTGTCAACAAGAAATGCAGCTCTTCTTATTATATCTAAGTGACCCATGGTTAATGGGTCAAAAGTTCCAGGGTATAGTCCAATTCTCATCTAAGTTCCTATTATGTATAGATTATAAATATCAGCCGTTAATTAAATTATCAAACAAAATTCTTTTCAGATACGAACCAGTGTAACTTCCTTCTTTATTTGAAACTTCTTCAGGTGTGCCATGAGCTAATATTTCACCTCCTAGATCACCTCCCTCTGGACCAATATCTATAATATAATCAGCAGTTTTTATAACATCTAAATTATGCTCTATAACAATCACAGTGTTACCTTGGGATACAAGCATGTGCAAAACTTTGAGTAAATTATTTACATCTTCAAAATGTAATCCTGTAGTAGGTTCATCTAAAATATACAGTGTTTTACCGGTAGACCTTCTAGACAATTCCTTTGATAATTTTACTCTTTGAGCTTCACCTCCTGATAAAGTAGTAGCTTGCTGACCAACTTTTATGTAACCAAGACCTACCTGAATTAATGTTTTCATCTTATCTCTAATTGAAGGAACAGCAGAAAAGAACTCAAAAGCTTCATCTACTGTTAAATTTAAAACATCAGAAATATTTTTTCCTTTAAAATTTATCTCTAATGTTTCTCTATTGTATCTTTTACCTTTGCAACTTTCACAAGTAACATAAACATCAGGTAAAAAATGCATTTCAATTTTGATTAAACCATCACCTTTACATGCCTCACATCTACCACCTTTTACATTAAAAGAAAATCTACCTGGAGAATAGCCTCTTGCTCTAGACTCCGGCAATCCAGAAAACCATTCCCTTATGGGAGAAAAAGCACCTGTATAAGTAGCCGGATTAGATCTAGGAGTTCTTCCGATAGGTGACTGATCAATATCTATGACTTTATCTAAATACTCTATACCATTGATATATTTGCATTTTGCAGGGATTGTCCTGGAGGAGTTTATTCTAGAGCTTACAGTTTTAAACAAAGTTTCTATTACAAGTGTGGACTTACCTCCACCTGATACACCAGTTACACAAGTAAACGTACCTAAAGGAAAAGAAACACTTATGTTTTTTAAATTATTTCCGGATGCCTCAATTATTTCTAAAAATAATCCATTACCTTTTTTTCTTACTTTAGGAATATCAACTTTTTTTTCACCTGATAAATATTTACCAGTAATTGACTTTGGTGATTTGCTTATATCTTTTGAATTACCTTCTGCTACTACTAAACCTCCATTGACCCCTGCTCCAGGACCAATATCTACAATATGGTCCGCCTCCATCATTGCCTCAAAATCGTGTTCAACTACTATTATAGTATTACCTTGATCCCTTAAGTTCTTTAATGTTTTTAATAATCTTTCATTGTCTCTTTGGTGCAATCCAATTGATGGCTCGTCCAAAACATATAATACACCAGTTAATCCTGAACCTATTTGGCTAGCTAATCTTATTCTTTGACTCTCGCCTCCTGAAAGGGTCCCAGACTTTCTATTTAGTGTTAAATAGTCTAAACCAACATTTTTTAAAAATTGTAATCTCTCTTTAATTTCTTTAATAATAGATTCAGCAATTTTATTTTGCTGGTTACTCAATTTACTACCGATTGTTTCAAATTTAATAAAAAGTTCTTTTATTGACAATTCCACCATTTCACCAATGTGGAGTCCATCTATTTTGACAGCTAATGCTTCCGAATTTAATCTATATCCATTACAGATTTCGCACTGCCTCTCGTTTTTATATCTCTCAAATTCATCCCTAAACCAATTACTAGTTGTTTCTCGACTACGTCTTTCAAGATTAGGAATAATTCCTTCAAATGGCCTATTAACATCATAAATTCTCCCATTGTCATCATATCTAAACTTTATTATTTTTCCTTTTGATCCATATAAAAACAAAGTTTGAATTTCTTGGTCTAATTTATCCCATGGGGTACTTAAAGAAAAATTATAGGCTTTTGATAATGATAACAAGGTTTGAGTAATATAGGGTGAAAAAGATTTAGACCAAGGCACTATCGCACCCTTTGATAAACTTAAAGAAGTATTCGGTACAATTAAACTTTCATCAAAATAATCTTCAATACCAAGACCGTCACATTTTTTACATGCTCCGATAGGTGCATTAAAGGAAAACAGCCTTGGTTCAATCTCAGCAATCGTAAAACCAGATATAGGACATGAAAAATTTTCTGAAAAAACTATACGATTGTTTTTTTTAGTTTCTGACAATATTTCAACATATGCAATACCATCAGACAAATCTAATGCTGTCCTCATACTGTCAGATAGTCTTGTCTGAATGCCGTCTTTAATAATCAAACGGTCTACTACAACCTCAATATTATGTCTTAATTTTTTATCTAAAACTGGTAAATCATCTAATTCATATAGTTTTTCATCTATTTTTACTCTTTGAAATCCTTTCTTTTGAAGCTCTAATAACTCTTTCTTATACTCTCCTTTTCTATCTCTAACAATTGGAGCCAAAATGAAAATTTTTTCATTTTCTTCTAAACCCATAATTTGATCAACCATGTCAGAAGGTTGTTGAGCTTTGATCGGAAGACCAGTAGCTGGACTGTAAGGCACCCCCACTCTTGCATATAATAATCTTAAGTAATCATAAATTTCTGTAACTGTCCCAACAGTTGACCTCGGATTTTTACTTGTAGTCTTTTGTTCAATAGCTATCGCTGGTGATAGACCACTTATTTGATCAACATCAGGTTTGTGCATTGTGTCTAAAAATTGTCTCGCATATGCACTTAAACTTTCTACATAACGTCTTTGTCCCTCAGCATAAATAGTATCAAAAGCAAGACTAGATTTCCCAGATCCTGATAATCCAGTAATTATAATAAATTTATTTCGTGGAAGCGATACACTTATTGACTTTAAATTATGTTCTCTAGCTCCATTAATAACAATATTTTGTTGATCAATCATATAAAATTAAGCCTTCCTTTATAGGATTAGAGACATGAGGAGTAAATAAGTACATATTCATAAATAAAAATAATTAAATACATAAATTTAAAATTTATTGTTTAATTTCAATTAAAAAAATTCTATCCTCGTCTTACTTTTTATATGGAGGAATAAATGGCAGGAAGTGTAAATAAGGTTATTATAATGGGAAATTTAGGAAAAGATCCAGAAATTAGAAACTTTCCAAATGGTGGGCGAGTTTGTAATTTTTCAGTTGCTACTTCAGAATCTTGGAGAGACAAAAATTCTGGAGAAAAACAGGAAAGAACCCAATGGCATAATATTTCAATTTTATCAGATCCCCTAGTTAACATAGCTGAGAGATTCTTAAAAAAAGGATCAAAAGTTTATCTGGAAGGCCAACTTGAAACAAGAAAATGGCAAGATAACTCAGGCTCAGATAGATACAGTACTGAAGTAGTTCTTAGACCTTATAAGGGTGAGATTACATTGATCGACAATAGAACAGATTCAAATGTTTCAGATGGATCTTTAAGTAATAATCAAATGGATGAAATTCAAGAAAATAGCGCAAGTCCAAATGTAGATGATTTTGATGATGAAATACCGTTCTAACTAAAGCAAAAAATTTACTACCAAGTAAACATTTTACTATCATATTACAACATATTATACTAAAATATTAAAATCCTAATATTATTTAAAGTTCAAATCCAAACACTATTAATTAAAAAGTTTTTATGGAAGATAATTCTAATACAAAAGAGGATAAAAACTCCTTAGAAAGCATTAAAATCCAGGATGAAATGCGTAATTCTTATTTAGATTACGCTATGAGTGTTATAGTAAGCCGAGCTATTCCTGATTTAAGAGACGGTCTTAAGCCTGTCCATAGAAGAATCCTATATGCTATGCATGAAACTGGTAATACTCCTGATAAGGCATATCGAAAGTCTGCAAGACCAGTTGGTGACGTAATGGGAAAATATCACCCACACGGTGACAGCGCTATATATGATGCTTTAGTAAGGATGGCTCAACAATTTTCAATGGGTGAAGTACTAATAGATGGTCAAGGCAACTTTGGATCGATAGATGGTGATTCAGCTGCAGCAATGCGTTATACGGAAGTAAAATTAGCACCAATTACAAATAATATACTTACAGATATAGAAAAAGAAACCGTAGATTTTCAAGATAATTATGACGGAAAAGATCTTGAACCTAATGTATTACCCGCTCAATTTCCAAATTTATTTTTGAATGGCGCAAGTGGTATTGCTGTAGGAATGGCAACAAACATTCCTCCTCATAACTTGAAAGAATTAATTCAAGCTACAAAGAAATTAATTAATGAACCCAATTGTAGTCTTGAAGATTTATTTCAAATTGTTCCAGGACCTGATTTTCCTACTGGTGGATTAATTCTTGGTTATGGAGGTGCAAGAAAAGCCTATGCAGAAGGAAAAGGCTCTATACTAATAAGAGCAAAAACAAATATAGAAACCATAAGGCAGGATAGATCAGCTATCATTGTTTCTGAAATTCCATATCAAGTAAATAAATCAAATTTAATAGAAAAAATAGCTGATTTAGCAAAAAATAAAAAAATTGATGGTATTTCACACATACAAGATGAATCTGATAGGTTTGGTATTCGTATAGTAATAGAATTAAAACGAGACGCTACCGCTGAAGTAGTCTTAAATCAGTTGTATAGGTTTACGCCTCTTCAAACTAGTTTTGGATGCAATTTATTAGCTCTTAATAAAGGTAAACCAGAACAATTGAACCTCAAAATGTATTTGGAAGAATTTATAGAATTTCGAGTTGAAATTGTTACAAAAAGAACAGAATTTGATCTAAGAAAAAATAGAGATAGAAGTCATCTCTTATGTGGTTTAGCAGTAGCAGTTTCTAATATTGACAAAATTGTAAATCTTATAAGAAATTCAAGTGATGGAATAGAAGCCAAAAATAATCTTATGAAAACAAGATGGCCTTCACAGGAAATAATAGAATATTTAGAATTAATAGATGATCCATCACACAAAATTAATGATGATGGCACATATAATTTAACAGAAAATCAGTCAAAAGCTATCTTAGATTTAAGGCTGCAAAGATTAACTGCTTTAGGAATTAAAGAAATTACAGAAGAATTAGTTCACCTTTCAAAAAATATAAAATCATATTTAGAAATTTTAGAATCTAGAGAAAAAATACTGGATATAGTAAATGAAGAGCTTACAGCCATTTCAGAAAAATATGGGAAGGAAAGGCAATCAGAAATTATTGATTTTGAAGGGGATACTGAAGACGAAGATTTAATTGAAAAAGACGATATGGTTGTTAGTGTCACCGCTGGAGGATACATCAAAAGAACTTCTCTATCTGAATATAGAGCTCAAAATCGTGGTGGTAAAGGTTTACAAGGAATGAACCCTAAAGACGAGGATGTAGTTACAAATTTATTTGTAGCAAATACACACACCCCACTTCTATTTTTTTCAACTGACGGAATAGTATATAAAATAAAGACCTGGAGACTTCCAATTGGTGGGCGAAACTCAAGAGGAAAAGCAATTATAAATATCTTACCTATAAATTCAGGTAAATCAGTTGCAGCAATTATGCCGGTTGATGCACCAGAAGAAACATGGGATGACTTACAGATATTTTTTGCAACCTCAACTGGAAGTGTACGTCGAAATGCCCTTTCTGATTTCACAAAAGTACAATCTAACGGAAAAATTGCAATGAAATTGCCCGAAAATACTAATCTTGTAGGTGTTAGAATATGCTCTGATAATGATGATGTATTGTTAAATTCATCTAAAGGAAAAGCTATTAGATTTGCTGTTTCAGATGTAAGAGTTTTTAAAGGAAGAGATTCTACCGGAGTAAGAGGAATTAAACTTTCCAAAAATGATTTTGTAGTTTCAATGGCAATTATAAGACATGTTAAAGTTACTTCAGAAGAACGATATTCATATTTTAAAATGCGCAGAGCAATAACAGGTGAGGAAAGTGTTGAAGAAACTCAATTTGATAATAGTGAACAAATGATTACTATTTCAAAAGACAGGTATGCAGAACTATCCGCTTCTGAAGAATGGATCCTTACATTAACGTCATCAGGTTTTGGCAAGAGATCATCTGCTCTTGAATTTAGAGTTTCTGGTAGAGGCGGACAAGGTATTACAGCAGCTAATCTTTTAAAAAGAGAGGATACAATCGTTGCAGCTTTTCCAGTAGAAGATGATGACCAAATTATGCTAATGACTTCAACAGGTAAAGCTATTAGGTGTCCAGTATCTGGAATTTCAAGACAGTCAAGAACTGCCTCTGGAGTTAAGGTTTTTGATACAGCAAATGAAGAAAAAGTTGTATCTGTTGCATTGATAGCTGAAAATAATGATGAAGATGCTCCAAGTTCATAAAGAAATATCTTATTTAAAAAAATTTTCTTATGACTTCTCATAATATAAACGTTGTTGGTGCTGGTTTAGCAGGGTGTGAAACAGCATGGCAATTATCTAAAAAAGGATATTGTGTAAATTTATATGAAATGCGTCCACAAAAAAAGACCGAGGCACATAAAACAGATAAATTTGCTGAATTAGTTTGTTCAAATTCGTTTAGGTCAAGTGACCATGAAAAGAATGCAGTAGGACAACTAAAATGGGAATTAAACAAAGCAAATAGTTTTATTTTAGAAAATGCACATTTAAACTCTGTACCCGCGGGTGGTGCATTAGCTATTGACCGTGAAAAATTTTCATCTGATATCACTGAAAAGATATATTCAAATCAAAATATCAAAATTTTTAAGGAAGAAGTTAAAAATATTACAGATTTTAAAGATCCTACAGTAATTGCAACCGGACCACTAACGTCCGATAAATTAAGCAACCAAATAATTGCTATTACTAATTCTGAAAACCTTGCTTTTTTTGATGCTATTGCACCTATTGTTTATTTAGAAAGTATAGATATGAAAAAAGCTTGGTTTCAATCAAGGTATGATAAAGGAAATGATGAAAACGATAGAAAAGCTTATCTAAATTGCCCCCTAAATGAAATACAATATAAACAATTTATTGATGATATTCTTATTTCTTCTAAAATTGATTTTAAAGATTGGGAAAAAAATACTCCTTATTTTCAATCATGTTTACCAATAGAAATTATGGCAGAAAGTGGAATAGAAACACTTAGATTTGGGCCTATGAAACCAGTTGGGTTAAGAAATCCACACAAAAATAATGAAAGGCCACACGCTGTTGTGCAGCTTAGACCCGATAACAAAGAAAAAACATTATATAACATGGTTGGTTTTCAAACAAAAATGAAATATGCCTCACAAGTTGAGGTATTTAAAAAAATTCCTGGTATGGAAAATGTTCAATTTGCAAGACTAGGTGGTATCCATCGAAATACTTTTATCAATACACCACACTTGTTATCAAATGAATTGAGTTTAAAAAATGCCCCCAATATTTATTTTGCTGGACAAATTACTGGAGTTGAAGGTTATGTAGAAAGTACCGCAATTGGCCTTTTAGTTTCTTATTTTATAGATCAGAAAATCAAAAATAAAAAAGCTATTATACCCCCACCCACTACTGCAATTGGAAGTTTATATCATCATTTACTTTTCAAAAACGAACTTGTTGAATTTCAACCTATGAATGTTAATTTTGGTTTATTTCAAGAATTACCAAAAATTAAAGGGCCTAAATTAAAAAAAGAAATAAAAAAAGTAGCCTTGACTTCAAAAGCAAAAGAAGATTGGACAAATTGGATATCAGCTATAAACTTTTTTTGATACCTAATTAATACTTATTGTTTTTATCATGATTATATCAAGGTTTGCACCTTCACCAACAGGTTTTTTACATTTAGGACATGCTTATTCTGCATTACTAGCTTTTCAACTTGCTAAAACCAGTAATGGTTTATTTAAATTGAGAATAGAAGATATAGATCTAATTAGATGTAAAAAGATTTTTCATAATAAAATCTATTATGATCTTAATTGGTTAGGAGTTAAATGGGAAAAGGATGTATTTGTACAATCAGATAGAATTTATATCTATAAAAATTACATAAATTTCCTAAACGATAGAGGTTTAGTTTATGGATGTGAGTGTTCTCGATCAGACATAAATAATGCTTTATTAGCTTTAGATAAACCTTTTAAATATCCTAATACAGTAACTTATCCAGGAACATGTAGGAAAAAAAAATTAGATATTTGGAGCAATAATATAAGAATTAATGTTGATAAAATTAACCATCACCTTGGTAGTCCAACTTTGTCATTTAATGAAAAAGGTTTGGGACCAAATGGTGAAAAAGGTATTCAACAATTTGATTTACAGTGGTTCAAACAAACTCTTGGTGATATTGTAATAGCAAGAAGAGATATAAGAACATCATATCATTTAGCATCTACAATAGATGATTTTCATCAAAACGTATCACTTGTGACTAGAGGAAACGACCTTTTTTATGACACCCCAATACATGTTTTGCTTCAAAAATTATTTAACTTCAAAATTCCTAATTTTTATCATCATAAATTAATAAATGATCAAAACGGAAAAAAGTTATCAAAATCAAAAAATTCTGAGAGCTTAAATCAATTAAGAGAAAAAGGAATGAGTTTGGATGAAATAAAATCATTAATTGAGCAATAAAAAATATATTTAAATAATATTTTTTTAATATTAATCTTATTACATTATAAAAAAGTCAAAATTCTAGATATAGTTATAGGACAACTTGTCTGGTTTTATTTCTTTTCATGTTTTATATATTAACTAAATTTATTTAATATTATTATAAACTTTTTTGTTTTAAATCTCTATGAAACTTTACTCTGAAAAAATATTAAAGCTTGCAACAGAAATACCTAATGTTGGAAAACTTTATAATGCAGAAAAAGAAATTAGTCTCAGAACTCCAATATGCGGTTCGAAAGTGTCAATATATATCAATTTTGAAAATGGTATCATTAAAGAATATATGCAAGAAATCAAAGCATGTGCTTTAGGCCAAGCTTCAGCCTCTATATTTGGATCAAATGCTATTGGTCAAAATTATACTTCTGTTTCTAAATTATTTTTCAGTGTAAAAAATATGCTTGAAAATAATGGAGATACACCTTCTAAGCCCTTTGAGAAATATGAATTATTGAGACCAGCATATGAGTTTAAAAATAGGCATGATTCAATATTATTGGTTCTAGAAGCTGCTAAAAAAGCTTTCAAAGTAAATTAAAAAACTTTTTAAAAATTTAGAAATATGAAAAATATCAAATAATTTATTATAAAAATAAAAATACTGTAAGCTGAACCAAATAAAACTAGTTTCAGAAGGTTTAAAAAATAATGAAACATACTGTTATAAATTTTTGTTCTTGTTTTGTTCTTTACAAGTAGCATTCTTTTTTAAATACTGCAAGAATTTTATCCTGTTTCAAGAAGTGACAGCGACTTATCTTTATTCATCAGATGTAAGAGAATTCTTATATTTTCTCCGTCTTTAGCTTTAAGATTTCTATTATTTTTTATAATTTCACTTGCATCCTCATGTGCATAATAAAGTAAATCTTTGTCAAATTCTAAATTAGCGATTTTAAACTTTGGGATACCTGATTGCTGTGGTCCAATAGGATTTCCTCCACCACGCATTAATAAATCTTTTTCTGCAATATCAAATCCATTATCAAATTTTCTCAAGACCTCCAACCTTTCTTTACCTTGATTGCTGACATTTTTTGAGTAAATTAAAATACAATTTGATTTTTTTTCTCCCCTACCGACTCTTCCCCTTAATTGGTGTAACTGTGCTAATCCAAACCTTTCTGCAGCTTCAATTATCATTACATTTGCATTAGGCACATCTATTCCTACTTCAATAACTGTTGTTGCCAAAAGAATTTGAATACTTCCAGCCTTGAATGACGTCATTATGTCACTTTTTTGGTCCTCTGACATTTTACCATGCAAAGTTTCAATTTTGATATTTGGAAGAAATTTATTCAGTATAGATAGCCTTTTTTCAATTGCTACCAATTCAGATTTTTCACCATCTTCTATTAATGGGCATACCCAATATGCCTGTGCTCCATTATTACAAATTTCAAATAACCTAGAAATGAGTTTGTCTATTTTTTTTTCAGAAATGATAGATGTGTCTATTTTTTTTCTATTCAATGGTTTATCAAGTATTCTCGAAATGTCCATATCTCCATAGTTTGCAAGTTCTAATGTTCTTGGAATTGGAGTAGCTGTCATTACCAATAAATCTAAATTTTCACCTTTTTGTATAAGGTCGTGGCGTTGTTTTACACCAAACTTATGTTGTTCATCGATAATAACCAATTCAAGTTTTTTAAATAGAACCCCCTTTTGAAAAAGTGCGTGAGTACCAATGATTAAATCTGCTTTACCTGATTTTATGATTTCTAGAGTTTCTTTTTTCTCTTTAGTTTTCATTTTACCTGTCAATAATACAGTGCTAATTCCAGCATCTTTTGTATATTGAAGAAAATTTACAAAATGTTGATTAGCTAATATGTCAGTAGGAACCATTAAGGCAGATTGACCTCTATTTTCAGCAACTAATATCATTGCAAATAATGCAACTAATGTTTTACCCGAACCAACATCTCCTTGGATCAATCTGTACATTCTATCAGTTTTCGATAAATCAGATTGAATTTCAGCAATACATAATTCTTGAGATTTCGTTAAAGAAAAAGGTAATTTTTTCCTAATCAAAGTGGAAATTCTTTGAGTTGGAATTCTTCTTTTTTTTTTATTTTTTTTTGAGAAATTTCTTGCTATTAACAAACTCAATTGATGACTTAATAGCTCATCATAAGCCAGTCTTAATCTAAAATTAGAGTTTAGAGATATGTCATTTATTGTTTTTGGAGAATGTATTCTTTTTAAACTACTGGCATGATCTGTCCAATTCATAGCGTTGAGTCTTTTTTTACAGACCCATTCATATGAATTAATTGATTTTGGCAATAATTGAAGAATTTGATTCACACAATTAAAGAATACTTTTTGCGATATGCCTTTTGTTAGAGAATAAATAGGTTCAATTTCTGGAATTTTATCTAAATCATTAATTGTCTCTATGTAATCAGGATGAATAATTTGGAAATTATCTTTATATTTTTGTAATTTTCCTGATACAAATCGTTCTTGATTAATAGGTAAATTTCCTTTGATCCAATCATTTTTTGCATTAAAAAAAATTAAATTTATTTTATTAAACCCATCGGTTACTTCAATACTTATTGGTCCTTTAAAATTTTTAAAATTATGCTTAATTACTCTTATCTTTAATATGACTGTTTCATTCTCATTAAAATCATTAACTATTTCTAGATGTTTTCTAATTTTTAAATTTGAGGGAAAAGAATATAGGAAATCTAAAGGTTTAAATATACCCAGTTTATGTAAATTAAAAATTGATTTTGGGCCAATTCCTTTTAAATTTTCCAATTTTCCAAATAACGGAAATAAAAACTGAGGTCTAAACATTTATAAAAAGCTTTCTAATGAAATATCAATAATAAAAGGAATTATTTCTTAATTAATTCTAACCATTCGTTTTCTGTTATAACCTTTATACCCTTGTCTCTGGCTCGATTTAATTTTGAACCAGATGATATACCAGATATTAATAAATTTGTATTAGAAGAAATAGTGGATGACACTTTAGCACCCATGTTTTCGGCAATAGATTTAGCTTCCGACCTAGACATTGTTTCTAATGTACCAGTAAACACAAGACTCATATCAGATATTGGGGAACTGATATTTTTTTGTTGATATTTTTCAATTTCTATTAACTTTGGCAGTTCTAAAGTAATTTCGAGGGATACTTTATTTGAAAAAAATAATTTTAATTCATGTACACTCTTTAAACCTATACCGTCTATATTGACTAATTCATCAAGAGCTGAATTATTTTTTTGGGATAAATTTTTCATTTTATCATAAAAAATATCCCACTCTATATAATATTTAGCAAGCATCGAAGCAACTACTTCACCAACATAACGAATACCTAGTGAAAAAATGAATTTATTAAGAGGAATTTTTTTACTTTTTTCAATCGCTTTAAAAAGATTATCAGCAGATTTTTCACCCCAATTATCTAAATTTTTTAATGGTATTTTAGAATTATGGCCATGTTTTGTTTCAAGATAAAAAATATCAGTAGGTGATTTTATCCAGTCTAAATCATAAAGCTGAAGAAGCTGCTTTTCAGCAAATCCTTCAATGGAGAAGGCCTGCTTAGAAACAAAATGTTTCAGTCTCTCAATAACTTGAGATTTACATGATAATCCTGCATGACATCTTATGGAAGATTCATTTTTTTCCTTTTTCACCTCATTTCCACAGTCAGGACAATATTTTGGAAAAATGTACTCTTTTGAATTTATTGATCTTTCAGAAAGACTTACTGACTTGATTTTTGGTATAACATCACCTGCTCTATAAACACTAACAAGATCACCTACTCTGATATCTACTCCACCTCTAATTTTATTACCATTATTATCGAAACCTTTTATAAAATCTTCATTATGTAATGTAGCACTAGATACAATGACACCTCCAATTTCTACTGGCTCTAATTTTGCAACAGGCGAAAGTGTACCCGTCCTACCTACCTGAATTTCTATTGACAATATTTTAGTAAAACTTTCTAAAGGTTTAAATTTGTGAGCTATCGCCCATCTCGGGGAACTTGATCTTGCACCTAATCTTTTTTGTAACTTAAAATCATTTACTTTATAAACCAAACCATCCACATCATAATCCAGGTTTGCCTTAATTTGATTGAAATTTAGATAAACTCTATTCAACTCATTAAAATTTTTACATAAATAGAAATCTTGAGTTGTTTTGAAACCATATTTTTTCAGTAAATCTATTAAGTCCTTTTGATTATCAACGGGATTATTGGAAATTTCTCCCAAGGTGTAGGCAAAAAATTTAAGTGGTCTCTTTTTGGTAATGTTACTATCTAACTGACGTAAAGATCCAGCTGCAGCATTTCTTGGATTGGCAAAAGTTTTTTGATTTTGTAGCTGTTGATATTGGTTGAGTTTCTCAAAGTCACTTTTTAATATATATACCTCGCCTCTAACTTCTAATATGTCAGGTGCAGAGGATATGTAATGTGGAATTTCTGAAATAGTTTTTGCATTATGTGTTACATCTTCACCTATTTTACCGTCACCTCGTGTAGATGCTAAAATTAAGTTTCCTTTCTCATATCTAATTGAAAGAGAAAGCCCATCAATTTTGGGTTCAGCAACATATTCAATATCAGACGAAAGGTCCATGCCTAAAAAACGCTTAATAGATTCATCGAAATTTTTAACGTCTGAAGAATTAAAAGCGTTTGCTAAAGAAAGTAATGGCTTAGAATGCTCTACTTTATTAAAAGACGATAATGCAACTGTTCCAACATTAAGAGTTTTATCATAATTAGAAAATAGTGATGGGTACTCTTTTTTAAATTCTTTGTATCTTTTTATTAGACTGTCATATTCACTATCTGAAAGTAATGGATCATCATTTTGAAAATAGTCAATCTTAGCTGCTTCAATTTCCTTTTGAAGAATAATGATTTTCTTTTTAATTTCTTTTTCTTTTGATTTTTTCAATATTTTTCTGGAGATTTTTGATTTTTTTAATATTCTTATATTTTAAACATTGCAAATTGCAATAATTGATTTAATTAACAACTCAATATGTAATTTAAATTATAAGATATTACTTACCATAACTTTAAATTTGTAACATTTTTTTTGATTATGAATTCATTAGGAATAAATAAAGAACCAAAAAATACAAGGGTGGTTGTTGCAATGTCTGGTGGCGTTGATAGTTCTGTTGTAGCAGCAAAATTAAAAACAGAAGGATATGATGTTATCGGAATTACAATGCAATTATATTCTGGTAATGTATCTAATAATAAACCTGGTAAATGTTGTGGAGGTTTGGATATAAACGATGCCATCAAAGTTTCAAGAGACTTTGATTTTCCTCATTATGTATTTGATTATGAAGATGAATTTAAAAAAAATGTAATTGATGATTTTACAAATTCTTATGTTAATGGACTTACTCCTGTTCCATGTATACGTTGTAATGAAACTGTAAAATTTTCAAATCTGCTTGATGCAGCTAGAAATTTAAATGCAGACTGCATGGCTACAGGTCATTATGTTAGAAGAAAATTAGGCTTGAATGGTATTGAATTACATACTGCACTTGATAATAAAAAGGATCAAAGTTATTTCTTATTTGCGACTACACTCAAACAGTTAGAATTTTTGCGATTTCCACTTGGGGATCACAAATCAAAAGAAACAACTAGATCTTTAGCCGAAGATCTAGGTCTTAAAGTTGCTAATAAACCTGATAGTCAAGATATTTGTTTTATTGCAAAAGGTAAATATTTTGATTTTATACAAAATACAACAAGTGAGTATATAAAAGAAGGAACAATATATAACAAAGAAGGACAAAAATTAGGTACACATAAAGGTATCGCAAATTATACAATAGGCCAAAGAAAAGGTTTAGGCATATCTTCAACTCGTCCCCTTTACGTTACTAAAATTGATGTTAAATCAAACTCAATAATTGTTGGTCATAAATCTGATCTAGTTGGAGAAAAGTTTAAAATTAATAATATAAATTGGTTAGGTCATGAAAATTTTAATGATTGCCCTAAAAATGGTTTTTTAGTAGATGTAAAAGTTAGATCAACAAGACCACCTAAAAGTGCTGAAATATATCCTTTAGATAAAAAAAATGGATTAGTTACTTTAAAGGACCATGAAGAATCAATTGCACCAGGTCAAGCCTGCGTATTTTATGAACAAAATTCTTCAAGAGTACTAGGTGGAGGATGGATTTCTAATTAATTAAATAAAGGTTAACAGAAATGTTATTAGTTATATCACCAGCAAAAAAATTAGATTTTTCACCAGTAGAAATCGAAAATAATTTGTCAAAGCCCCTTTTTCAAAAAGACGCTACAAATTTAGCTAATGTAGC
This sequence comes from uncultured Alphaproteobacteria bacterium, assembly GCA_902578545.1. Classification (GTDB taxonomy): domain Bacteria; phylum Pseudomonadota; class Alphaproteobacteria; order Rhodobacterales; family Rhodobacteraceae; genus CACIIZ01. Next base: position 21,546 of record CACHDI010000004.1, on the reverse strand, counting down.
ATCAAAATTAAGTAAATCGGAGTTAAAACAGTTAATGTCAATTTCAGATAAATTAGCTGATTTAAATTTTCAAAGATTCCAAAGTTTTAAAAATAATCCAACTGAAATATCTACTAAAGCTGCAGCATTTGCTTTTAATGGTGATACCTACACTGGTTTGAATATAATGGAATTCTCTAAATTAGATTTAGATTTTTCTCAAAATCACTTAAGAATTTTGTCTGGTTTATATGGTTTACTTCGCCCCCTCGATTTAATTCAACCATATAGGCTGGAAATGGGAAGTAACTTAAAAAATGATAAAGGCCATAATTTATACCAATATTGGAGTGATATTGTTTCAAACAACCTAAATTTGGATCTTGAAAAATCTAAATATAATAAAATTATAAATTTAGCATCCGTAGAGTATTCAAAAGTTATAAACACTAAAATAATAAATGCCGATATTATTAATCCACAATTTTTAGAAGAAAAAAATAATACATTAAAAAATGTTAGTTTTTTTTCTAAGAAAGCTAGAGGTAGTATGGCTAGATTTATATTAAAAAATAAAATACTAAATCACTCTGAAATTAAGGATTTTAATTATGATCGCTATAAATTTAACCCTTCTTTATCATCTGAATTGAAGCCTGTATTTACAAGAAAATCATAACCTTAAAAAGAATAGTTAATTGAAAATGAATTTAGAAAAAACTCTAAAAAGGTTGGACCAAACCAGGGATGAATCTGTATCCAGACTATCTGAACTACTTAAGTTCAAATCGATATCTACGAATAGTAAATACAAGATTGATTGTATTTCTACAGCGAAATGGCTTGTAAATGAACTAAATACTATAGGTTTTAATGCTTCATTAAGAGAAACTACAGGAAATCCTATGGTTGTTGCTCACACTACCAAATCTAAAGGAGACTTTTTATTTTATGGACATTATGATGTTCAACCTGTTGATCCTTTGAAAGAATGGGAAGATGATCCCTTTGAACCTAAAATTAAATCAATTTCAGGTGAGAAAGTTATTGTGGCTAGAGGAGCATCTGATGATAAAGGACAACTCATGACCTTTATTGAAGCATGTAGAGCAATAAATTATGTAAATAATTCATTTCCTATTAATTTATCCATTCTTCTAGAAGGAGAAGAAGAAACATCATCTCCATCTCTTGTTCCATTTCTTAAAAAGAATACCTCTGAGTTAAAATGTAAATATGCTTTAGTATGTGACACTGGCATGTGGGATAAAAAAACACCCTCTATTACTTGTTCTTTAAGAGGTATGTTATCTGAAGAAATTAGCATAAAAGGGCCTAATCGAGATTTACATTCTGGTATTTATGGTGGAGTTGTTAACAATCCATTGAAAGTAATGTCCGATTTGTTATCTAATTTACATGATAAAAATGGAAAAGTAGATATACCTTACTTTTATAATGGAGTAGAGGCTGTTTCTAAAGAGTTAAAAAAAGAGTGGAAAAAACTTCGCTTCTCAGAAGAAACCTTTTTAAAAAATTTGGGAATGTCTAAATCTTTTGGTGAAAAAAATTATTCATTACTTGAAAGATTATGGGGTAGACCTACCTGCGAAATTAATGGGATGTGGGGTGGTTATATCGAAGAAGGCTTCAAAACAGTTATTCCATCAGAGGCTCATGCTAAAATTTCATTTAGACTAGTGGGAGATCAAAACCCAGAGGAAATAAGGCTAAATTTTAGAAAAAAGCTGATGAACGATTTACCTGAAGATTTTGAAATAAAATTCAGCAACCATAAAGGTTCTAAAGCAACTCAATTCCCACTTAATGACGAAATTATAAATAAAGCCCAAAAAGCCCTTTCAGATGAATGGAACTCTAAAACCATATTTGAAGGAGGTGGCGGTTCCATACCAATAGTTCAACACTTTAAGAATATATTAGATATGGATACCTTACTTGTAGGATTTGCCCTTGATGATGATAATATTCATTCTCCTAATGAAAAATATAATTTAAAAAGCTTCTATAAAGGTGCACGAAGCTGGGTTAGAATAATAGATGAAATTGCTAAAAACTAAAATATCAAGAAATTTCAATAATTAAAATTTTATAATGATTAAAAATTATAAAGAGATTGTTAAAAGTCTTATTTTTTTGCAGAAGCTCTAATACCTGCTAACTTTCCTCCACTTAAGTACCTCATTGCAAATGAATAAAAGTAAAGCATGTTTTGGACTATAATTTCGTTATGCACTCTAGTATGTCTATCAATATTATCCTGATAGTTTTTATACCTATCTTTAGTAAATTTACTCCAACTACTAGTCATATCTTCAATAAATATCTTAGAAAATCCAGCTTCTTTTAGATCTGTCTCATATTGAGATAAACTTACTAAGTAATTCGCAAAAAAATCATTTGAAAGTTCTATTTTTTCATTATCATCAAATGGTTTAAAAAATGCAAAATCTTCAACATATAAATGACCATCAGGTTTTAATATATCTATACAATTATTTAACAATTTTTTTCTGTTAGGAATATGATATAAAGCCAACCAACTAACCAATACCGTATAATGATTTTTAGGAAACTCTAATTGCAAAAAATCACCACATATGTGTTCAACTTTACTATCTAAATTGCATCTTTTTGTAAGATAAACAGCTGCATCATGATGATCTTCTTGAAGTTCAACTGCAGTGATATTAGCACCAGTTTTTTTTGCTAAATATCTAGCTGGCCCACCTAATCCAGAACCAATTTCTAATATTTTTGACTTGTGATTAATGTTTAATTTTTTTATCGCAAAATCAATAGCTTGTGTTCCGTGATAATGTAATTGATCAAAAGAAGACAATTCATTTACTGATAATGATCCACTATTTGCTTTTCCTAATTCTCTTAACTCATTATAAATCCTATCAATAAAGTTGTACAACTTCATTGATTTGATATTGTCGTTTTGCATTATTGAATCCAATAAATATATAGTAACAATTAAATTACATTTTTTCTTTTGATTCTTATATCAAAATATACTTATACTTTAAGCATAATCAATTTTAGATGGTTAAAATGACAGTTTTTAAGGATAATACTGCTTTAATATTAATAGATATTCAGAATGATTTTTGTCCAGGTGGCGCTCTTGAGGTAGGAGAAGGCAATGAAATTGTAGAGGTTGCTAATAAATTACAAGAAAAATTTAGAGTAAAAATTGCTACTCAGGATTGGCATCCTCCTAACCATACATCTTTTGCTTCTAATCACTTAGACAAGTTACCTTTTTCAACTACTGAAATGTTTTACGGCACTCAAGTATTGTGGCCAGATCACTGTATACAAGGAAAAAAGGGGGCAGAATTTCATCCAAAACTAATAACAAAAAGTACAGACTTAATCATTAGAAAAGGTTTTAGAACTGAAATAGATAGTTATTCTGCTTTTTTTGATAATGATCACAAAACATCAACTGGACTAGGAGGATATCTTAAGGCAAGAGGAATAAATTCTATTTATCTTTGTGGATTAGCTTTAGATTTTTGTGTTTATTTTTCAGCAATTGACGGAGTTAATTTAGATTTAGAAGTAAATGTGATAAAAGATGCTTGCCGAGCTATTGACTTAGACGGATCACTCGAAATGGCGATTAATGATATGAAAAATAAAGGTGTTAATTTAATTACCTCTAATGATTTATAAATTTATAATCCTATAAAACCATATATTTTTTTTAATGTTGCTTTGTTTTTAAATTCTTTTGAAGATGCAGAAAATATCTTCGAACCATTCTCAATAATTATTACTTCATCTGCAACTGGTAAAATTGCCTCTACTCTCTGCTCAACAAGAAGTATAGACACTCCTTGTTTTTTAAGCTCTAAAATACTATTTCTTATCAAAGATATCATTGATGGTTGTAATCCTTCGGTAGGTTCGTCTAAAAGTAATAAGTTTGGCTCAATACAGAGAGCTCTTGCTAAAGCGAGCATTTGTTGCTCGCCTCCAGATAGTGTTCCAGAAATTTGGTTAATTCTCTCTTTAAGTTTTGGAAACATATTAAGAATTTTTTCCTTAGTTTTCTCTCCTTTTTTTCTTGTTAAAAGACCTATTTCTAAGTTTTCTTCAACAGTTAATTCCGAAAAAAGTCTTCTGCCTTGAGGAACATATCCAATACCTTTTTTGGGAATAAAGTGCGCAGAAACTCCTGACAATTTTTCATCATTAAACAATATTAATCCATTTGTGTGATCTACCAAACCCATAATTGATTTGAGAATAGTTGTTTTACCAGCACCATTTCTCCCGAGAAGACAAAGAACTTGACCTTGATTTAAATTAAATGAAATTTCATTTAAAATTTTGATATTAGCATAATATGATACTAAATTATCAACGACTAGCATTGATCCCCCAAGTATGCTTTTTGAACTAAAGGATCACTCTGTATTGAATGTTTGTCTCCCTCTGAAATAATTTTTCCAAAATGAAGTACTGTTATTTTGTCAGCAATTGACATTACAACATCCATATTGTGTTCTATCAATAAAACAGTCATAGTCTTAGAAAAATCTTTAATGAGCTTTTTGAAATTTTCAATTTCTAAATCTGACAGTCCTTGTGTAGGTTCGTCTAAAATTAATAACTTTGGTCTCTGTGCCATTCCCATAGCTAATTCTAGTAACCTTTGATGTCCATAACTTAAGTCACCACTTCTTTGGGAAACTCTATCTAAAAGACCAACTTTATTTAAAACTTCGAATATAATACTTCTTTTTTCTTTATCTCTTCTATTTTTTATTGATAAAGCAACATTTTCATAAACGGTTAAATTAGAAAAAATTGCAGTAATTTGAAATGTATATCCTATACCACTAGAAATCCTTTTATAAACAGGAAGATTTGAAATATCTGATCCATTAAAAAAAACTTTACCTTTAGATGCTCTTATCCTTCCACAAAGCAGTGATACAAAAGTTGTTTTCCCAGCCCCATTTGGGCCAATTAAAGCTCTAATCTCATTTTTATTTATCTTAAAGTTTACTTTATCTACAGCAGTAATACCTTGAAAATTCTTACTTAAATTTTCAGTATACAATAATTCATCATTTAAGATATCCATTTATAATACCTAAATCTTAATTCTCCTATTATACCACGTCTAGCAAATAAAGTTACAAATAGAAGAGCAACACCCACAATTATCATATAGGCATCAGTAATATCGCTTGCATAGTCAATTAAATAAAACATAAAAATTGCCCCTATCAGTGGTCCTAAAACTGTTCCTGCACCTCCAATTAAGACCCATAAAAGAGGGAAGATTGAATATGAAACAGCAGCAAAACTAGCACCCACATATCCAAATAAAATACCATAACATGCACCTGCCAAGCCTGAAATAGTTCCAGAAATTATTATGGAAAATAATTTATACAATTTTACATTATAGCCTAGCATAAGAGCTCGATCACTATTTTCTCTAATTGCTACTAAAACTCTACCAAATGGACTTTTTGCTATCCACAAATTAATCAACATACATAGGGAAAAAATTAAAAGAGCAGAATAATATCTGATTTTGGGATTAGATAAATCCATTGAAAGAAAAACTCTACTAGATTGTTGAATAACAAATCCTTCATCACCTCTTGTAATACTACCAAAATATAAAATACTTAAATAAGCAATTTGAGAAAACATTAAGGTTACTATCATAAAGGATACGCCTATTGTTCTTAAAGCAAGAAAACCTATTATCAAAGAAATCAATGCAGAAATGCAGATACCAAGGAATAATGATTGCTCAATGTTATAATCTAAATGGTAGATTGAAAGACCTGAGGCATAAAGACCTGCTGAGAAAAATAAAGCATGCCCCAAGCTCAAAAGTCCTGTGTAACCAAATAAAATGTTATAACCCACACCGTAAGCTGCAAGTACTAATATCCTGGCAAAATTACCTTGGTGATATTCAGAAAAAATCCCTAATATTTCTAACAAAAAAAGAATTAATAAGGCACTTAGATGAAGAATTATATCTTTTCTCATGTTTTAGTTGTTCCAAATAATCCATTTGGCTTTATTATTAATACCACTACTACTAATAAGGTTGCTAAAATCTTTGCTATATTTGGTGAAAAAAATACAGAAATTATTCCATCACTCATACCAATTAATATAGCGGCAGCTACCGTACCTTTCAGACTTCCTAAACCACCAATGATTACTACAATAAATGCAAGTAACAAAGGCTCACCACCCATTAAATAGTGAGCTTGTTGAATTGGTACTATTAATATTGCTCCTACGGCTGCTATAGCCGCTCCTAATCCAAACACAATATTATATACCCTAGATATCGGTATCCCGAATGCTTGAGCTGTTTCGCTATCTAATTGTGTAGCTCTTAAAATAAGTCCAAATTTCGTTTTGCTCATTACTAACCATATAGCAAGTAAAAGTATTATTGCTGAAAAAATAACAAAAAATTTATATGCTGAAAAACCAAACCAATATAAATCTAATCTTATATTAAATGGTTGTTCTACTGGTTTTGCATCGGGACCAAAAGTCATTAATGCAAATTGTTGTATAATGTATAAAATTCCAATTGTTGCTATTATTGTTGCTTCAGGATCATATTTTAAATGCCTTAAAATCAACCAATCACTTAAAACTGCAGTCATTCCGACAATAATGGGAACTACTAATAAAGCCAATAAAAAACCAATAGCAGGGTTACCTGAAACAAAGCTTGATACCCACCATGTAATTATAGCACCAAGCATGAAAAACTCTCCATGGGCAACATTTACTATCCTCATAACTCCAAATACTAGACTTAATCCCAAAGCTATAAGTGACAAAACAGCTGCATGCACTAAGCCTTCTAAAGAGGCAAAGAGTAAATAAGGCCCTAATTCCATATTAATTTTTGACTATTACACTAAAATGATTGTTTAGTATAATCAACTTCATCAGGATAAAATGTGTCTTCAATAGAAGTAGTATGAGCAAGAACTAGTTTACCATTAGTCATTTTAGAAATATATTGATGACCAAATGTTTGATGTGTCTTTCCATTAAATATTTTAGCACCTTGTGGGTGAGCTTGAGACAACGGCATATTTTTCATACTTTCAACGGCCTCTATTAATTTAGATCTATCTTTAACATCTGAATATCCAGATACTTCCATTCCTTTTTTAATTATGTGTAATGTTTCCCAGCATCCAAACATATGTGCATAAGTGGAAACATCTTTAGGGTCTGAAACTGATGCACCATTTTTATCAACGCCTACGGCAGTTCTATAAAATTGATCATGAACTGTCTGATTATCTTGAGCATATCTAGGATTTCCCTCCCAAAAATAACTCCCATCTAAAAATTCTAACCCAGGAGTGTTTAAATCAACAGCTTCAACACTATCGATAAAACCAAAAAGTTTAGGACCTTTAGAACCGTAAAATTCTCCTAATTCCTTAACAAATGTTAAAACTGCAGGACCTACCATAACATGATATAAGACTTCAGTATCTCTAGGTATTTTGGGGAAATATTTAGAAAAACTGGATTCCGTTGGTGGAATTGGGACTTTAGCAATTATTTCACCACCCTGGGATTCAAATGCTGCTGAAAAATAATCCCTATGATCATGACCAAAAGCAAAATCTGGATAAACCATAGTTACTTTTTTACCTAAATTATTTTTCACGAAAGGTGCCATGGCTTGTACTTGACTCTTTACATCAGTAATTCCTGGCTGAAGTGTATATCTATTTAGCATACCTGATGCTACATGATGACCTTCAGAAACAACAAAATACGGTAATTTTAGTTCACCAGCTCTTGGAGCTGAACCGATAACAACATGAGAAAAAAGTGTACCAAAAGCAACATCGCAATTGTGTTGATTAGCAAATTTTTCAAGAGCTTCAGCACCTCTTTTGGGATCTGTTCCATCATCTTCTGATATAATCTCTATAGGACGACCATTTATACCACCTGAATCATTAATAATTTTTACAGCAGCTTGAGTTGTTCTATCGTACCATCGCCCATATGCTGCACCTATCCCAGTTCTATGAACTTGGAAACCTATTCTTATTGGTGCAGAACTTGAAGCCTGACTATAGTTTACAAAACCAGGCATAGCCGAAATACTTCCTACAGCAGCAATACTTTTCATTAATTTTCTTCTGGAAAGATTACTTTTAGAATTTTTTTTCATATCATGATTCCATTTATTTATAAAAAGGATATTCACTAAATAAAATATAAAAATAATTTCTTGTCTAGTTATAATAAAGTATTTTTAACCTACCGAAGGGGTAGAAAGTATCCATAAACCCAAAAAAGTGTAACAAATCATAAAAATACTTATTGGGAATTGACTAATAAGAAGCGATGATTTTGATTTTAAATATTTTTCACTTATTGAATGAGCTAATAAAACTGCAATTACATGTCCAAATACAATAGCAAACGCTTGAATTAACCAAATTATTCTTACAGTTTCAATACTATTAAAAAAACTAGTAGTCACATGAAAATTACCCGTACCAAAGTAATTTGATCCATTATTAAAAGGATCAGAAAGAACTTTATAAAAATATTGAATATTAACTAAAAAGGTAGTTAAGTAGTGAGCTATATGATAGGCAATTGCTATAGGCAATAAAGCTATAGAATTAATACCTATTATTTTATTAAATTCAATTTCTTCATAGATAAATTTGTGACCTAAATAAATTGTTAATAGAAAAATAAAAAATAAAAAAATTGCAAATGCTAATAAGCCAATTGAATTTTGAAAAATAACAGAGGATCTACCATGAAATTCTAGTGGATTGATATTGATAATTTTAAACCAAAAAAAAGTTTCATTTAATCCATCAAATGAAAGTGTTGCTAAAATTATAGCTAAGAATAAAACAGTTAAAGGTGGTAAATAATTAATATGAGTTAATTGAGATCCAAAAAAGCCAAAATAAGCTTTTCTATTTTCAAACCAAAACAAGGATAATTTTGATAACATACTAAAAAAAACAGAAAAACATTCCCCTTTTTTTAGCCATTCTATCCCAAACAACCAAATACAAAAAAAATTCAACAAAAAATACAAACATACTACAGTAGCTAACCTGTCTGGATCATCAGGAGCTATATCGACAAGCATGAATAATGAAAAAAGAAGAAAAAACAAAGAGGGTATTAATAGAGTTAAATTATTGTCTAATTTAAAAAAAAAATTATTTTTGAATAAAATCTTCCCAATACCATACCAAGGATTTAAAAAGGACCATATGTTTCCAAATATCATTTGAGCTAAAGGCATAACTAAAAACCAAACTGACCAAATGAAAAGTGAAAGAGGGTTAACTAATGGATCTCTTGAACCTGTAAAACCCAAGACAATTAAAATAATTAAAAGAAAAAAACTTATTAAACTCATAAAAACTTTAATTGAGTTCAAATCAATTGAAGAGATAAAATTAAAACGTTTAAAAAAAATTATTTCATAAGTTCTGAAGAGTTTGCCAATAAATGCTTTTGGTGAAATATAGGTAATTAAAATAGTTAAAACTAAAACAGCTATTCCAGAAGGAATATAAATTTCTGTAGGCAGCAATAATGTTAATGCTCTTTCCGAAACATGGGCATAAGAAATTTCAAAACTCAATAATAATATTAAGAGAAATAATGTGATGTTTATTATCATAAATCTCATATCTCGAAATGTATCTTAAATTTAATACAATTAAAAATTTTTTATGAAATTAATTTTTTAATAAAAATTAATTAGGTTAGTGTTCTTTTATCTCTTTTTCTTCTTTTTGCACGATAACCAACGGACAGACCCTCTAGAAGAACACTAGTCATCGGATGCGTGGGGTTAGATAATGAATATTTTTCGTGAAGAGTTTTAATTGCGAGATTTATATCAATTCTTGAATCAAAATCTAAAACCCAACCAAAAAAAATTGAACGACATTCTTCATCACTAATACCATTGATTTTAAATGACTCACTTATAAGTTGTTTAGGATCATAATCCATAGTCGTGTACTATTTTAATTTTTTATCAAATAAATTGCCAATATATTTAGATTTCTGCTTAAGTAAAAGATATAGATCATTTAAATTTTTACCTTTTTCATAGTTAATTGATTTACAAAAGTTTTCAAACAAATATTGTAATCCATGATTTGATAAAATTTCTTTATTATCTATCTTTTCAGACATAATACAAATTACTTGCTGATAGTTAAAAAATAAGTCATAAATTAGAGATATTTCTTTAAACTCATCTTCATTTAAAAAGCTAGCTCTGAACAATAACACAATTAATTTTTTTGGAGATTGATGATTTTTTTTATAACCAATATTCATTAAGAGCATTCCCATCTGTACAAGAAGTTCTAACTCTTGAAATCCTCCTCTACCATATTTTATATCTGGTGGATTAAATTCTTTACTATAATTTTTTTGTAAAGTCAGACGCATATTTAGAGTTTGTTTTTTTATCTCATTTTGGGAAAAAGTTTTATTATCAAAAATTTGAAACAATATTTTATTTAATTTACTTTTTGTCTTAGTATCACCCGTAATTATCCTAGCTCTTGATAGTGCCATATGTTCCCAAACCCATGCTTTATTTATTTGATAATTTAAAAATGAACTTATTGATGTAGCAACGGGTCCTTTTCTGCCTGATGGCCGAAGTCTCATATCAACATTATATAATTTTCCTTCTTGGGTTAAAGAAGTGAATGCAGATACAAGAGCTTGAGTAAATCTAGCAAAATATTTTTCTAAAGAATTATAATTTTGATTTTTTATTTTATATTTCACAAATGGATCATAAATTAATATGAGATCAAGATCAGAAAAAAAATTCATTTCACTAGAACCTAATTTTCCCATACCTAAAACACATGGTAAATGATTCACAGGATATCCATAACGTGTTTTTAAATTTTTCTTAACTACAGGTAATAAGATTTCTAGACAAATTTCTGCAGTATCCGAAAAATATTTTGAAGCATTAAAACAATTAATTTTGCCTAACATTAAATGTATACTAATCTGAAATTTTCTTTCTTTAACAAATCTTCTTAACTCATTTATAATAAATTCAAAATCACTGTTATATTTTAATCTTAATTTCAGCTCCTTAGCCAATATGTCTTTTGAAGAAATATATTCCAGAAATTTTTTGGATACTAACAAATCAAGTAATTCAACATTATATGATAATTTTTGAGAAATTAAATTTGAACTATTTAAAATAATTAATAAAGTTTTCACCAGTGTTGGGTTATTTTCTAAAAGTGGAAAAAGCTGTGATCCAGTTGATATATTTTTAAAAAAAACTTCTAATTTCCTAATTAATTGAGTTTGATTATCAAATTGTTTTATTTCTTTAATAAATATTGGTATTAGAGCATTGAATGATCTTAAGGTACTAAGATTTTTAAAAATCTGGTTGTTTTTTAAAGAATTAATTTCACTATGAAGAGAATTGTCAATATTTGATTTTCTATCAAATTTGTTTGTTCTATTATTCAAAGAGCTTACATGAAAAGATGTTTTATTCTGTACTTTTCTAAATTTCAAATTAGAAAAAAAATCATCGGTTAGATTTTTTACTGCTTTTAATTTATTTAATAATAGATCCCTGAAGTTTATACAGTCATTGAAACCCATGAGTGAGGCTAATTGTTTAAATTTTATAGATTTTTCATTAGGCAAACTTTGTGTTTGGGTATTATTAATAATTTGTAATCGATTTTCTGTAGTACGTAAAAAAATATAAGAATCCACTAAAGTTTCAAATGATCGATTATCAAGCCAGCCAAATTCTTTAAGCTTTTTTAGTATTAAAAGAGTGTTTGCTCCTCTTAATTCTTGTTGTCTACCAGCTACTACTAACTGGTAGGTTTGAGTAAAAAGCTCGATATCTCTAATTCCACCAAGGCCAATTTTAATATTATAACCACTTAAATTAAATGATTTTAAATGATTGGAATTTAATTTCATCTTTTCTCTTAAGTTTTTTACATCATCAATAGCTGCATAATCAAAATGATTTCTCCAAATAAAGGAAGAAATGTTACTCAGAAACTCTTTTCCCTTAAGTATATTTCCACTTACTGGCCTAGCTTTGATAAAAGCCATTCTTTCCCAAGTACGACCCAAGTTTTGATAATAACTTTCGGCAAAATTTGTATCTGTTACAATAGATGTAGAGGAAGGATCAGGTCTTAACCTTAGGTCAACTCTATATATGAAATCCCCAGTTGATGTATCTGTTAAAATACGCACAAGTTTTCTGAATTTTTTTATGATTTTTTGTTTAGCTTCAAACTGATCATCAATCTTTTTATTATCAAAAGTATTAAAAAGAATAATATCAATGTCAGATGAATAATTAAGTTCATATGAACCCATTTTACCCATAGCAAGAATGAAAAAACTTACAGAATGATTTATATTTTTATTATCTAAAACACTATGATATTCTTTTTCATAAATTATAGATTTAGATAATACTGATAAAATAAAATCAGCTACATACGTTAAAATTAGTGAGACGTGATCTAATGACAAATAACCTGAAATATCAAATATTGATGTAATTAAGAAAATTCGCCTCTTAATCAATCTACACTCTCTGACTAAATCATCTAAATTAAAAGCTCGAACATCAAGAATTAATTCATTTATAATGTCATTCAAATACTTTTCTTTAATTCTATGAAGCCACTGTGTTTCACTTTTAGATATTCTTTGCAGATAAGGACTCAAATTCCCTATTTCTTCTAAAAAATCAAAAAATTTAATTTCATTAAAATGTTTAGAATTTGTATTTTTATATTTGTTTATATCATAAAAATCTATTTTACCGTCTAATTGCGATAATTTAATTTTGGGTAAGTTAGAAAGTAAAATCATCAACTTATAACACTTAACAATATTAAAGTTATACTTGATAAAAAAATAAAAAAAATGTAATTTTTTATTTTTTAATGAATGCTTCTAACTTTTTTAAGTCTTTAGCAGAATGTTTTTTTGAGATTTCATCTCTTTTAGGTCTATTAAAATAAACTCTAAAAGTAATCATCAATACTGAAATAATAAAAAGAATTGGCCCAGATATCCATAAAAATATAGTTGAACCAGAAAATGTTGGATTTAATAAAACATATTCACCATAACGTTTAACTATAAAATCTTTTACTTGTTTATTTGTATCACCAAGAAGAATTCTTTCTCTTACCAATACCCTTAAATCTTTTGCGAGCTCTGCATTAGAACTATCAATATTTTCATTTTGACATACTAAACATCTAAGATCTTTTGAAATTAGCCTAGCTCTCTCTTCTAAAATTTGATTTTCTAAAATTTCATCTGGTTCTACGGCTAATGAAACTACCGGACAAAAAAACAAAAATATAAACAATAAAAACTTTTTCATAAAATTAAATTAAATGTTCTTTTCTTGATGCTATCCCAATCCTTAATTTTTTATCAACAATACTTAAGATACCTCCTAATGATAAAATAAACGCACCAAGCCATATCCAATTCACAAAAGGCTTTATATAAGTCCTAATGACCCATTCAGATTTATTTTGTTCTGATCCCAATACTATATATATATCTCTGGTTAAACCGTTATCAATAGCTGCTTCTGTAGTAGTAATAGATTGAGTTGGGAAAAATCTTTTTTCAGGTTTTAACGTTGTTATAAAATTATTATTTTTGTCTAAAACATCCAAAAGACCCATTGTTGATACATAATTTGGACCATTTTTATTGATAACATTATTTAGGGTAAATTTATAGGATCCAGCAGAATATGTATCCCCTATTTTCACAACCCTTATATCTTCAATTTCCCAAGCTGTTATACTTGATATTCCAAAAATAATTATACCAAAACCAGAATGTGCAATTATTTTACCCCAATCGGATGCACGCATGTGTAAAATTCGGTACAAAGCAAGACTGTAATTTGTTGAAAATATCCTATTCTTAACGAAGAATTCACTCCATGCTCCAAAAATAACCCATACAGACAAAACGATCCCAATAGGAGCTATTAGATTATTTTTTTGCTGCATCTCAAACACAATAATTCCAACAAATATCGAAAATACGAAAATTGGCAATAAAACGATTAAATAATTTGAATTAAAGGATTTACGCCAAGGTAGAACTGCTCCTAGGGGTAAAATCATAGCTAGCAATACCATGAAAGGTGTAAAGGCTTTATTGAAAAAAGGAGCACCCACCGATATTTTCTCACCAATTAAGGTTTCAATCAATAATGGCCATAAAGTTCCTATGAAAACTACAACAGTTGATACCATTAAAAGTAGATTGTTAGATATAAGTGCACTTTCACGGCTAATTAATGAAAATGTAACGTTTTTGGATAATTCAGAAGCTCTTAAAGAAAATAAAACTAAAGCTACTCCTACAATTAAAGATATCATAAATAAAAGCCAAACTCCTCTTGTAGGATCATTGGCAAAGGAATGAACTGAAGTTAGTATTCCGGAACGAACTATAAATGTTCCTATTAATGAGAACGAAAAGGCAATAATTGCCAGTAAAATGGTCCAGTTTTTTAGAGTGTCCCTTTTTTCTGTAACAAGAGCAGAATGAAGCAGAGCAACTGAAGTAAGCCAAGGCATGAATGAAGCATTTTCAACGGGATCCCAAAACCACCAACCACCCCAACCTAACTCATAATAAGCCCACCAACTACCAAGTGCTATTCCAATTGTTAAAAAAATCCAAGCAACTAAAGTCCAAGGCCTTACCCATCTTGCCCAAACCGAGTCAATTTTTCCAATAATAAGAGCTGCAACAGAAAAACTAAATGCTACTGATAAACCTACATAACCTAAATATAAAAAAGGGGGATGAAATGCTAATCCAGGGTCCTGTAGAATAGGATTCAAACCCTTTCCTTCATTGAAAAACAAATCAGTCCTTTCAAAAGGATTTGAAGTAAAGATTAAAAAACATAAAAAAAGAAATAAGATGCTGGTTTGCACTCCGATAGCCACATTTTTAAATGAATTATCTAAATGTTTTCCGAACCAAGATATTAAAGCACCAAAAAAAGAAAGTAACAAAACCCATAATAGTAATGAGCCTTCATGATTACCCCATGTCCCGGTAATTTTATACAATAATGGCTTTAAAGTATGTGAATTTTGCAAAACAATAATTAAAGAAAAATCAGAAATTAAAAAACCATAAACAAGAGAAGAAAAAGAAATTAAAAGAAAAACAAAAATTACAGAAGAAAGATTAAATGTTAGTCTTTCAAAATTTTCCCATCTATTAATATAACCTAATGATGATGTCAGCAAGGTTATGCTTGAGAGGGTTAAAGCTAATAATAAAGATAAATGTCCTATTTCAATTATCATAAAATTATCTATTATTTTTCAGGCTCAACATAAAGACCGTCCTGTTTTAAAATATCAATTACCTCTTTTGGTAAATAACTTTCATCATGTTTGGCAAGTATTTCTTCTGCGACAAAAACTCCATTTATATATTTACCTGATGCAATTACACCCTGGTTTTCAGCAAATAAATCAGGCAATATTCCCTCAAATGAGGTTGGAATTGAGTTCTGGTTATCAGTAATATTAAAGGAAATTTTTTTTCCAGAAGACTTGACTAAACTCGAGTCTTCAACCAGACCACCTAACCTGAATTTGATCTTTTCAGATATATCAGAACTCAAAACTTGAGTGGGTGATTTATAATATTCAATACCGTCCTTCAAAGAAAAACCTATGATCAATGAAGCTGTAGCAATCATAAAAATAGCCAAAATAAGCCATCTTATTCTTTGTTTCTTTTTTGAAATCATAG
This sequence comes from uncultured Alphaproteobacteria bacterium, assembly GCA_902578545.1. Taxonomy (GTDB): domain Bacteria; phylum Pseudomonadota; class Alphaproteobacteria; order Rhodobacterales; family Rhodobacteraceae; genus CACIIZ01. The sequence continues at coordinate 5,649 of CACHDI010000004.1, read as the reverse complement.
CCAATCAGGGATAAATTGGAGGGGTTAAAAGACCTAGAGATTCATCCAAATTGAACATTAAATTAGCATTTTGTATTGCTTGACCTGAAGATCCCTTAATTAAATTATCTAATGTAGAAAATAAAATTACAGTATCAGGACTACTAGACTCGCAAACTGATATATTACAAAAATTTGATCCGCGGACATCTTTAGTAGATATTAAAGTATTCAATGGCATGACATTTATAAACTTTTCATTTTCGTATTTTTTATATAGTGTGTCATAAATTTTATTTAAGTTACCTTTGACATAAATTGTTGCTAAAATACCTCGATTTTGAGGTAACAAATGAGGTGTGAAAGTTATTCTTATATTTTTTCCTGAAAAATTAAATAATTCTTGATCAAATTCTGCAAGATGTCTGTGTTTTTTTATATTATAAGGAGAAAATCCTTCAGATACTTCACTATGAATAATTGATTCAGAAGCTTTTCTACCAGCTCCAGATACTCCGGTTGCAAGATTAATAATAATATTGTCAAAATCAATGACTGCATTGGAGACTAAAGGGAGAATAGGATATAATCCTGCTGCTGAATTACATCCTGTGCAAGCCACAAGATTAGAAATTTTAATATCACTTCTATAAAATTCAGTTAATCCGTAAATAAACTTAACTAGCATTTCTGGACAAGGATGATCCACCCCATACCACTTTTTATAATCAACTGAAGAGTTAAGCCGAAAATCCGCAGATAAGTCTATTACTTTAATATTTGTTGGTAAATTATTGATTATGTTTGCACTTTTAGTGTGTGGTAATGCGCAGAATACAGCATCGATTTCTTCATAATTAATCTCTGAAACTGATAATAAATTAGGTAATTTTAAATATTGCAACCCAGGATAAACATCACCAAATTTCATTCCTGACTTTGAATCACCAGAAAGGTACTCTATTTCAAATTTGGGGTGCATAGAAATAAGTCTTACTAGCTCAAGTCCAGTATAGCCACTAGCACCAAGAATAGCTACTTTAAACAAATTGTATTCCTTTTTAAATTGAAGATATTAAATTATGCGTCAAAATCAAATCCTTCATCATAATTCTTATTTTGATCAGGTGATAATTTATATGTTTCGGTTCTTAAAAATTGCATTAAATCATCTGCATTATCTTTAAATTTATTAATATCTTTAGTATCAAAAGCTTTACCAATAACAACCGAAACTTTATCATTTGTTCTTTTACCAAATTCGTTGATAAGAAGTGCCATTCTTAAATTATAATGTAAATGGCTTGCAATTTGAAAAATACGACTATTACTTCCTTTAAAGTATATAGGAATAACTTTAGCTTCTGATTTTGCTATTAATCTTGCTGTAAACTTTCTCCAACTTGGATCCATAGCTTTTCCGAATGGTTTTAAGGAAGTAGAAACAGTTCCTCCTGGAAAAATACCAACACATCCACCATTAATTAGATAATTTATAGCTTTTTTTCGTGTTTCTATATTTTTAGAAATGCCTTCTCTTGTCTCGTCAAAATTTATAGGTAAAATAATATCATCAAGATCTTTAGCTTTTTTAAAAATTCTATGCGCTAAAATTCTAAAATCTTTTCTTGTAGTTGATAATATATGACCTAATAACAAACCATCTAATATTCCATATGGATGGTTTGCCACTACAACCACTGGACCTTTTTTTGGTATATTATCAAGCGATCCATCCATTATGTTTAAACTAATTTTATACTTTTCAAGTATTACTTCCCAAAAATCTCTTCCTAGAGCTACTTCATTTTCATAATTCTTTGCTTTCTTAATAAGACTAAGTCTTCCAGTCATATTTTCAATCGATCTAATAACTGCCCTTCCTGCTTTACTTTTTGCAGAACTTGCATACGAAATATCTCTAGCTACTTCTTTTTTCACTTCAAAACCTACAATTAAAAAAAGACTTTTTAATAATATTCTATTTAAATGATAACCAAATTTATAATAATAGATTAAAAAATTCAAGATATAGCATATATAAGAAATATGTTATAGCTTATGGCTGATCATATTTTTGGTTAAAGGAATACAAAAATTAAACAATTCTTTTTTTTAATAGTAATTTCCCTAATCATGATACTTATCATAGTTTCAAATTGGCAAAATTTGAAAGATGGATTTAAAAAACCTGAATTGATTATTGCCAAAGTAACTCTTAACAATGAATGTTCTATATTATCTGATGCTTTTGTTGTTATTCATCAAAAAACAAAAAGAATATTTAACTTTTCTAATAACCTTGCAAGGATCAAACTTTACGAAAATGATATGATCAGACTAGCTATCTCACCCAAATACCCAGATTACATATATAATGGTGATTTTTTTAAAGCGAAAAAAGAAATTACACTTACAGCAAATTGTGAGACGGATCCTAGAATGAAGTCAATATTTAATTCAATGCGTGACCAATTCAAATAGGTAAATTATTTAGAAAAAAGTTAAATAAAATTTCTAATTGAAGAAATGAAAATTACATCTAGTAAAAATCTTTTATATTATTTAAAAGAAAATATAAGTATATCTTAATTATGTATTTTTTTGTATGACAAAAATAATTTTAGGTAATTATGATTGATATTGCATCAAGAGTTTATAATCATAATTGGAAAATTGATCCGATAGTCAGATCTTTACTAGATATTGACTTTTATAAACTTTTGATGGCCCAATTTGTATTAAGAAACTCACCAAATGTAACTGTTGAATTTTCAGTTATCAATAGATCAAATAAGATACCCCTAACTAAATTAATTGATGAACAGGAATTAAGAGAACAACTTGATAACATAAAGAAATTATCCTTAAGTAGAGGAGAAAGTACTTGGCTTAGAGGAAATTCCTTTTATGGAAAACACGCCATTTTTAAACCAGAATTTATTAACTGGTTAGAAAAATTAAAATTACCAGATTATCACCTAGAGAAAAAAGGAGATCAATTTGAAATCAAGTTCAAAGGTTTATGGCCAGAAGTCATGTTTTGGGAAGTACCAGTTTTATCTGTTATTACCGAATTAAGGTCTAGAGCTATATTGAAAAATATGGGTCGTTTTGATTTACAAATTTTATACGCTAGAGCAATGACAAAATTATGGGAAAAAATTGAAAAATTAAAAGCTTATGATGATATTAGAATTGCAGACTTTGGAACAAGGAGAAGACATAGTTTTTTATGGCAGGATTGGTGCATTCAAGCAATGATTGAAGGTTTAGATAAGAGATTTATAGGCACCTCTAACTGCTTAATTGCAATGAGAAGAGATTTAGAAGCTATTGGAACAAATGCTCATGAGCTTCCTATGATTTATTCAGCTCTGTCAAAAGATGAAAAAGACTTAAAAAAAGCTCAATATGATGTTTTAGAAAAATGGCACAAAGAGCATGATGGTAATTTAAGAGTTATTTTACCTGATACTTATGGATTAGAAAATTTTTTTAAAAAATCCCCAAAGTGGTTAGCTTCATGGACGGGAATAAGGATAGATTCAGGAGATCTAGAAAAAAATGCAGAACTTGCAATTAATTGGTGGAAAAAAAAGGGAGAAGATATAAAAAAGAAACTTTTGATATTTTCAGATGCTTTAGATACTGAAAAAATAATTTACTTGCACAAAAGATTTTCTAATGAAATCAAGGTAGGATTTGGATGGGGAACACTTTTAACCAATGATTTTAGGGGATTGTCAAATAACTCTACATTAGATCCATTCTCTATTGTTTGCAAAGCAACATCTGCAAATGGAAAACCAACAGTAAAATTGTCAGACAATAAGTACAAAACAATGGGACCTCTTAAAGAAATTCAAAAATATAGAGAAATTTTTGAATTAAAAAAACAAAATGAAAACCATTTATTAGTATAAACAATGAAATATTTATTTATTTTCTTTAAATAAGAGGACCAAACTAATTCGGTCATTTTCATTTTTTGAAAAACAAAAACTTTTTTCAGAGTAAGAAAATTTGTTTACAACACTATAATTACCTAAATCACAAAACATTTTGTAGTAATTTTCTTTATAACTCTTTAATCCCTTGAAATGAGAATATTCATTTTCGTAAGAGTTATGAGGATCAAAATCAATTATAGACAAAAACTTACCTGATTTTAGAAGCTGATCTGCCTGTTTGATTACTTCATTAATTTTATTTCTTGAGACAAGATATAAACAAAATCCAAAATGAACTAAATCAAATTTATTTTTAAAAAAAGATAAATCATCTGCAGTAGCGACGGTATAACTACATTTTTGGTTATATTTTTTATTTGCAAAATCTACAGCAGTTTTACTAGGATCTACTCCTTGACCTGAAGCATTAAGCTGCCAGCATAATTGAGCCAATTTATTTCCAGCACCAGACCCTATTTCTAAAATATTATTTATGTCATTTTGAAATGGCATCAACCAATTACAGAGTAATGATATTTCTATAGAATTCTCTTCTAATTTTTTTAAATTACGTAAAAACCATTTGTTACCTTCACTTTTTCTAAAAGCAAGTTCTTGATTTTTCATATTGTTTATTATGTTGGATTAAATTTGTTATATTTCTAACGCTTAGAAAATTGGAAACTTCTTCTTGCTTTAGGTTTACCATATTTCTTTCTTTCAACCACTCTACTATCTCTTGTAATAAAACCTGCATTTTTTAATAGTGGTCGTAAAGTTGGCTCATATAAACTAAGAGCCTTGGAAATTCCGTGCTTTAATGCACCTGCTTGACCCGATAAACCTCCACCCTTAACGGTTGCTTTAATATCAAATTCACCCTCTACTTTCGCAACAGAAAAAGGTTGGTTTACAAGCATTTGTAATACTGGCCTTGCAAAATACTTACCCATATCTTTTCCATTAACTAGTATAACACCAGCACCTTTTTTTATCCAAACTCTAGCCACAGCATCTTTTCTTTTCCCAGTAGCATAGGATCGTCCCAGATCATCTTTTGATGAAACAGTCTCTTTAACCTCTGAAGTTTCTATATCTGTAACTGCATCTTTTTCTTTAAGTTCTTTTAAATCCTCTAGAGATTTTTTTTCTTCTGTCATATTTTAATTTCTCTTAACATTTTTAAAATTCATTTCTTTTACATTGATTGGAGATGGATCTTGAGCTTCATGTGGATGAGAATTACCATTATATACTCTAAGGTTTGTAAGTTGACGTTTTGCTAGTGGTCCCTTTGGCAACATTCTTTTAACTGCCTTCATTAAAACTCTTTCGGGGAATTTACCGTCAAGTATATCAGAAGCTTTTCTGGATTTTATGCCACCAGGATAACCTGTATGCCAGTAATATGTTTTATCTTCTCTTTTTTTACCAGTTAATTCAACCTTTTCAGCATTAACTACTATAACATTATCACCCATATCCATGTGTGGCGTGTAGCTAGGTTTATGCTTACCTCTCAAGTACTTAGCAATTAGAGAAGCTAATCTACCTAAAACTAGACCATCAGCATCAATAACCAACCATTTTTTCTTTATTTCAGATGGTTTTATACTAAATGTTTTGTGAATAGTCATAATTTAATAATACTCATGGTAGGTAGTTTTTATTTGATTACTACCTTTTAAGAAATTTTTTAAATTCGTCAATAATAATC